>NSJL01000027.1 GCA_002634385.1 Nitrospira sp. | reverse complement strand
CGTATCTTGCTCACCACAAGGGAATAATAATCCGCACCTCCTGAAGGCGCTGCGCCGCTCCCCCCTGGTCCGCTTTCCTTCAACGGGGGGACGGGGAGCCTCGTTGCGGCGGGGGCGGCGCTCCCGGGGGGGGCGATGTCGATGACCTTTCTCAGGGATGCCAGCTTTTCGATCTTCCTCTTCGCCTCCAGCGCGGCGATCCTGTCCTGTACCAGGGATTCATCTTCCTTTTTCTTCGCACTTGGTTTCTCTTTTTCCGGGGGAGGGGGAGCGACTACGGCAGGCTCCTGTGTTTCCTTCTCTTCCCGGGGGAGTTCCTCCTTCGGGCTTTCCCCTCCGCTCCTGCGGGGTGCGGCAGAGGACGATTCGTCCATGAGGGAGACCACATAGGGGGCAGGGGTTTTGTAGAAGCTCGAATGACGGACGCCGAAGACCGCTGCGATTACCAGGAGGACATGGAGGAAGAGGGAGGAAAGGAGGGCGCTCTGAAAGCTCTGTGCTTTCATGGCAGCGAAATCTTCGGCTCGGTGATCATGCCGAGTTTTTCAATCCCTGCCTCCTTTATTTCGCCCATTACTTCCACCACAAGCCCGTAGGGCACCTCTTTATCCGCCTTCAGAAAGACATTGGGGTTCCGCTGGCTGACGGCGGAGAGCTTCTTCGTAAGCTCGGCCATCGGGAGGGGATTGTCGTTCAGATAGAGGACGCCTCCCTTCTTGATGACGATGGAGATCCTTTCCTCGGGGGGAAGGTCTTTCCCCTTTGCCTTGGGCAGGTTCACATCGACTCCCTGCTGGAGGAGAGGCGCGGTAACCATAAAGATGATCAGCAGCACCAGCATCACATCGACCAGGGGCGTAACGTTGATCTCGGAGAGGGCTGTTCTTTTTCGGGATACTTTCATGCCTCTTACTGCCTCAGAAGGTAGTCGACCAATTCCTCTGAAAAGTCATCCATATCGATGATCATGCGGTTCGCCCTGCTCAGGTAGTAGTTATAGGCGATGACCGCGGGAATGGCGGCAGCAAGGCCCACCGCCGTGGCGATCAGCGCCTCCGCAATGCCGGGAGCGACCACCGCCAGGGATGCGGACCCGGCCGCTCCGATTCCCCTGAAGGCGTTCATGATCCCCCAGACGGTTCCGAACAGCCCGATGAAGGGGGCCGTGGAGCCGGTGGTGGCGAGGAAATTGAGATACCTCTCGAGCTTTGCGGCCTCGAGAGCGCTGTACCTCCGCAGCATCCTCTTGAGCTCGTCCCTTTCCGTGTAGGTCTTTTCCGAATAGACGGACTTGAACAGGGCGGCCAGATGACTGGAAGGATACTTCTTCGAGGACGAGAAAAGATCCCGGGGATTGTGGGTTGCATCGAATACCCTCATGAAGTCATAGCTCTCCCTGTCGGCTTTCGAAAACTGGCGCCATTTAAAAAAGATAATGGTCCACGACATCACCGAGAAGAAGAGGAGGACAATGAGGACTGCCTTTACGACGTATCCTGCTTGCAGGATGAGTTGAATCGCTGAATGCTCCATAATCACTAACTTTATAAAAAAGTATTCCCAAATGTCAAACAGGGAAGCCTTTTCCGGCTTACAGGAGAAGCATTACCCCCATAACAAAGAGGAGAAGGAACAATCCCTTCCTGTATATGTCCTCATTCATTTTCTTCAGGATATGTCCGCCTGCCAGCATTCCCGCCAGCATTACGGGGATAAGCTCCAGAAAGGTCATCGTAATCTCGTACGTTATATTCCCGACCGCTGTATGCAATGCCAGTACCAGTATGCTGGTGACGCAGAAGAAAAAGTTCAGGGAACCGATTATATCGATTTTCGAGCCTTCCCGGGCAGACAGATAAAAGACGACGGGGGGACCGGTGATATTGAATGCACCGCCGAGAGCCCCCGCGAAAAAACCGAACAGGTATCCTGCCCATCCCGGGAACCTGAAGGGTACCCGCTTGAGAAACAGGGAATATGCAGAATAGAGGATGAGAACAATGCCGAGGATCGCCTTTATCAGCGTATCATTGAATTTGAGGAGGAAGAAGATCCCCGCGGGTATCCCGGCAATTCCGCCGAGAAGGAGCGGGACAACGCCCCGATAATCGAACTTGTCGCGTAATTGAAATGCAAGAATCCCCGACAGAAGTGCGAGAAAAAAGGACAACAAGGGAACGGCGACTTTCATGCTGAGGAGAAAGGAGAGCAGCGGTAACGCAATCAACATGAAAGCGAATCCGAAAACCCCCTGGAGCAGGGAGGCGAGGAATATTACGGCGGCGATCCAGATCGTATCAATGGTCATGCACGGTATCGGCTTCCGGGAGAGGGGAAAGCCGCTCTCCTGCCGGAAAGCAGGGAATTGTACGTTACCCTGCCGGCGGATGCGGCCATTGTCTCCGCCCTGCTTACCGGGGCTTGCATGTGGGCTTGCAAGCCCCCTTCTGTGCTACCAGAGCTCCGACGAGGTCGTAGGCCGCCTTGCTTCCTGCGGAAAAGGCCTTTGCCGCCTCCTCATAGAGCAGATCGATTGCCTGTTCGCGTATCTCCATAAAGCGCGACGAGGCGAGCAGGTGGAACTCCCTCGGCCTCGGCAGGTCGACCTCTATTTCCGCCTTGATCTTCCCGGGTTGATAGGTCATGATAACGAGCCTGTCCGCCAGGAAGATGGCTTCGTCAATCTCGTGGGTGATAAAGAGGTTTGTTCTGCCGACCTCTTCGAAAAGGCCGACATAAAACTCCTGCATCAGTTGCCGCGTCATGGCGTCCAGGCCCCTGAAGGGTTCGTCGAGTATCATGATCTTCGGGTCATTGATCATCGCCCGCGCAAGCTCGGCCCTTCTCTGCATCCCCCCGGAGAGCTGGCTGGGATACTTATCCCTGAACTCATAGAGCCCCACTTTTTTCAGGATGAGCTCCGCTTTTTCCCTGATTTCCTTTTTGGGAACTCCCTGTACTGAGCACCCGAAGACCACATTCGAGTAAACGGTCATCCAGGGGAAAAGGGCCGTCTCCTGAAACACCACAAGGCGGTCGGGTCCCGGCCCGGTTACCCCCGTGCCATCGATACGCACGTGCCCTGACGTGGGCTTCTCGTATCCCGCAATCAGGTTGACCAGTACGGTCTTCCCGCAGCCGGAGGGGCCCATGAGGACGGTGAGTTTTCCCCTCGGGACATGCAGCGTGCAGTCCTGCAGTACCATGTGACGCGTCCCTTCTTTTTCATATACCTTCGTTACGTCCTCTATGCGAACTTCGCCGAAATTCCCTTTGCTCATTACGCTGTTGCCGTTATTGCCTGCCATGATACGCTCCTTGTCAAAATCTTTTTTTCCAGGGCATCGCTTTCTCTCCGAGCCAGCGAATCGCCATGCTGCACAGGTAGCCCGCCACCCCTATACTCACCATACCGACAACAATCAGGGGTATGTTGTGGTTGGTATATGCCTCCCATGTCATCCTCCCCAGCCCCCCCTGCCCCGCGATCATCTCTGCGGCGATAAGGACATTCCAGGTTACCCCCATGCCTACCGTCATTCCCGTAACGATAGAGGGGAGCGAGCCGGGCACCATGATCTTCCAGAAGACATCCTTCGGTCGGGCCCCAAGTGAATAGGCAGCCCACTTGAGGGATGCGGAGATATTGGATACACCCTGCAGGACATTTATGACAATGATGAAGAACGCCCCGACGAAGACCAGGAAGTAGATAGACAGCTCCCGTGTCGGCCAGAAGAGGATGGCGAGGGGTATCCATGCGATGGGAGGAACCGGCCTGAGCATCTCGAAAACGGGGAAGGTAAAGTCCCTGAAAACTTTGCTGGCACCCATTGCGAGGCCGAAAGGGATTCCGATCACCTGGGCCGCAATGAATCCGGCAAATATACGAATAAGGCTGACTTCCCAATTGAGCCAGTATGTTTTCGACTGTACCGCCTCAACGCCATGCACCGTAACCTCATTCGGATAGGGCAGGTTCTCCAGGTAAGGGACTTTCGCAAAGACGACAAGCTGCCAGAGAACGACAAGGAGGACAATGGAAAGCAGTCCCCTGAGCGTCCTGACCGTGAAGACCTTTTTCATTTTTTTCATGTGCAATGGACTCTTGTTCTTTTTTTTGTCATGCCAGCTCCCGTTCTCCCGCCTCGAAGGCTTTTTTCGCCTCTTCATGCACCGCCTCGAGCACCTCCTGCTTCAGTTTGAGGTACTCGCGGGAGTTCATGATGTGGTGCTCGCGGGGCCACGGAAGGTCCACGGAAACGATTTTTTTGACCTGCGCGGGCCTGGTGGTCATGATCACTACTTTATGGCCCAGGAATATGGCTTCGTCCAGGTCGTGGGTGATAAAAAACATCGTCCGGGGGGAGGCGCAGAAGACTTCCATCAGGAACTCGTGCATCACGGTCTTGGCCACCGCATCGAGGCCCCGGAAGGGCTCGTCCAGCATAATGACCTTCGGCTGGTTGATAAGGGCCCTCAATATCTCTACTCTCCTCTGCACTCCCGAGGAAAGCTCTTCAGGGTACTTGTCTTCGATCTCCCCCAGTCCCACCTGGTGCAGCATTCCCCGTGCGTGCCCGACTGCGGCGGGCCTTTTCATCCTGCCCTGGACAACAGGCCCGTAGATGATATTCTCCAGGACCGTCTTCCAGGGGAACAGGGCACCATTTTGAAAGACGACCATCCGGTCGACATTCGGTTTGATCTGTTTCAGGGAGGAGGAGAGGGTATCCCCGTCCAGAAGGATCTCCCCGGAGGTAATGGTATCGAACCCCGCTACCGCGTTGAGGAGAGTGGTTTTGCCGCACCCCGACGGCCCGACAATGATGGTGAATTCTCCCGCTCCCATTTCGAACGAACAGTCCTTCATCGCCATCACGCGGGCTCCCTCAGGATCGTAAATCTTTGTTACCTTTCGTATGGAAATCGCTCCTTCGATCTTGCCGTGTGTTGTCATCTATGCCCCCCTCCGTCTTGCTTCCCATGCCATGAGTTTTCTGCCGACGGCCCTGATTGCAGCACTGCTTATGTAGCCGAGGATACCGAGCGTGAACATGTAGCTGATCACCTGCGGGAACTGATAGAGGAAATAGCCCTCATAGATCGCATAGCCGAGGCCCCTCTGCCCGGAGATGATCTCCCCTGCCACCAGGGACATCCACGAGATCCCCATGGAGATCTGCAGCCCCGTGAAGATGAACGGCAGTGAGCCCGGAACAACTACGTTGAGGAAGATATCCTTCGGTTTGGAGCCGAGGCAGCGGGCGGCCAGGAAGTAATTCCTGTCGATGGAGAATACTCCGAGCAGCGTATTCAGTACGGTGGCGAAGAACGCGGCAATAAATGTCACGTAGACAACCGCAAATTCGACGCCGGGGAGGATGAGCACCGCTAGCGGAATCCAGCTCAGCGGGGGCATGGGGCGCAGGATCTCCACCAACGGAAAGGTGAAATCGTACAGGATGCGGTTCCAGCCCATGAGAAGACCCAGGGTGACACCCAGCACGGTGGCGAGGGTGAAGGCAGCCATTGTCCGTCCCACGCTGTAGGCAATATCGATATAGTATTCCCTGGTGAACAGGGAGCGCCCCGACATGGGCTCGAAACTTACCCATTCCTTGATGACCGATACGGGGTCGGGGATCAATTTGAATCTCGGCAGCTTCAGTATTTCGGTCAGCAGGTACCAGAGGGACAGGAAAATCAGTGCCCCGGCGACCGCTCTGAACAACTGCGGAGACAGTATTTTGGTTCTCGGTTGATGTATCATCTAATAGCCTCCTGAACGAAACAGATGCGGCTCCCCACCGGCCTTTCCTCCGCCGGAGCGTCGGCCTCTTCTCCCACCTCACTCTCCTTCCCGTCAAAAGGAGGGAGGTGAGATGGGGGGAGGGGGAGGTGCGCTTTTCTTGAAATTCTACCCACCGGGCTTGATGAGCGGCTCGGCTATGTGAAAGGGCATGTATGCATAGCCCTTGTTCTGAAGCGCGGCAATATTGACCAGTACGTTCTCTTCCGTGCTGATGAAAGGAAGAATGCAGTCATTGGGGATATTGCCGCGCAGAAGGGTTATCTCACACTGCTGTATCCGCGCTCCGCTTTGGGTCAGCTCCTCAAGGATCTTCCGGATGTCGGGCATGTTCTCGGCGGTTTCCTTTTCGAACACCGTACCGGCCAGGGACTGCGTCGCAAATTTCGTTGCCGGACCATGAATGGCGACGACAAAGCAGGGAGTGATCCCCCGCTTACGGAAGCTTTCCGCGGTCTGCCGGATGAGGTTGATCCGGTCTGCGAACATTCTCGCGTCGCCTATGGTTACGTCCCAGACAACCCTCACCTCCTTGAGTCCTTCCAGATCTTCTGACAGTGTAGTGGTTTTATTCATGCACTCAGTATTCATAAACCCCTTCCATGATAGTGTTGTAAAAACCCTTCTTTATCCCTTGAACGCGGCAGGAGGCAGGCCCTTGAACGTACCCAGGGGTATCTTGACGCCCATTTCCCGTATTGCCGCATTCACCAGGTCAGGATAGACCGCTCCGGGCAACGGCTTGTCGATTTTGATGACGCCTATCGAATGCAGGAACTGGAAAGCTTCCGAAATATACCGCATCACCGGCTCATCGAAACCCACCTGCGCGATCGCGTTCGTTTCCATCGAATCGACGTTTTTCGGATACTGGCCGTACAGCGACATCCATAAATCCCTGGTGCTGTAGCCGGGCAGCTCCTTCGCCACGATCTTCACCGTCTCGTACGGGTATTTGAGCATGAACTGCAATGCCTCGATGTCCGCCTTTATCCATCCCTTTGCCGCATCCGGATAGGCGTCGATAAAATCTTTTCTCATCAGGATGACATTCCCCTCCTGCCAGTTCCACCGGGCTCCGGTGAATGCCAGCCTGCCCAGTCCCTCGTTCATGATCTGGGCGACGTGGGGCTGGAAGCTCTGCGCGGCATCGATCTTTTTCGACTGGAGGGCGGTCTTTACGATGGTGGGGTCGAGGTACTGCACTTCGGCTTTTATGTTGTGCCTTTTCAGAAGCCCTGAAACGAAGCGGTCACCGCAGGAACCTTTCCCCGAGACTCCTATTTTCTTGCCGACCAGCCACTGCAGCGCCTCATCGAGGGTTTTGAACGGCGGCGCGTCGTTCCGGACCAGGAGACAGGCGCATATCTGGCCCGTATTCGAAAACATGTTGAACTCCACGATCCTCAGGTCTGCAATATCCCTTTTCGTAGTGGCGATCATGCCGGGCGTATCCCCGAGATATCCTATCTGGAGCTTGCCCGCCATCAGATTGTTCGCCACCGGTGCCCCTACGACATGGACGTCCCAGTCCACCTTGCTTCCTGCAGGGAGGTGCTTTTTCCACAACTCCCGGTTCCTGATGACGGCGCCCGACCACCCTCCCACCCAGCTGGGGAAAAAACCGACGGTAATGTCCGCCGGCCTCCCGGCGGGCGGCGTCTGGGCGGACGCTTCCTTGGCTGAAGTGCCGCTGGAAAGCAGGAATGCATTCACACTCGAAAGGGTCAACCCCATCAGGACAGCCTTGGAGAGAAACGTCCTGCGGTCCATCTTCCCTTTTTCGTACTCGCCGATCATCTCGTCCAGTTCATCAAAATTTCTCATTGTTGCCTCCTTGTCTGCTTACTTGCCGCCGAAGAGGGGCACGGCAAAAGGAACACTCACCTGTACATAGAATGCTTTCTCGTCAGAGGGAGTGAGCCTGTTATCGCGGAAATCATACTGCACCATCAGGCGGCTGCCCTTTCCGTTCGGGACGAAATATTGCCCGATAAGCGAGTGCATGGTGATTTTATTCCCTGTCCCTGTCACGGGCTCTGTTTCGTATACGGAATAGCGGTATACGGCCATAATGTCTTTCACCGGCCGGACTCCCAGTGCCGCCTGCCATCCGTCCGCTGTGAGCTCCCCACCCGCGGATTGCTCCTCATTTGTCCTCAGGTACTCGACCAGCCCCCAAATCCTGTCCTTCGAGGCGGGGGTATAGTCACCGAATCCTGCATGTACATTATACTTGTCTTTATCCAGGTCTTTCCCGCTGACACTCGTCTTTCCGGACCAGTAAGCGCCGCCCGCATAGAGCGGACCGTAGGCGACTTTCATATGGGCCATCACATCTTTGCTGTCGTTGGTGTCGTTCTGGGAGAGCCCGTTCCCATTGGTTGCCGATACAAAATACGTATAGCTTACCGTTCCTTTTCTGAATACCTGCCAGGCCATCAGCCCGAGATCCCTGCCGGCGGTCGTTCCCGTATCGGTGGAAAGCGTTTTCAAATAGATGTTCTTCACTGCATCGGCATAGTCAATCCACGGCACTGCACCGGCAGGTGTTGCATCCGTTGCAAAAGGCATCACTGTCTGCCCGAGCTGAAGCCGTACCGGCTTCAGGCTCAGGGTCACCGTGGCATCGAGCAGTCTCCCTCCGCCTGAAGTAGGCGAGGTCACCGCGTTCGAAGCGAATTCCACCAGGGTGTAAAAGCTCAGATAATCGGTAATCGTCCCCACAATGCCGGGGCGGAATTTAAAGATTTTGAACTGACTCGGGCTGTTGCTGCTGTCGACGAACCCCCCCTGTACGAGCCCGATAAGCGCAGCCGATGGATGGGGTCCCGGCTTATCCACATTACTATAGAGCAGCAGCCAATCGGGCATCGGCTTGGCGGGAAGCCACCCTTTCAGGTCCTCCGCAGGAGAAGCGGAGGCGTTTAAAAGAAAACATGCAATCCCCAGCAGGAGAACCACTGAGAGACGAAAGCCTTTAGTCTTTTGTCCTTTTCCTTTGCGCACCTCGTCTGCTATCCCTCCCATTCTCGTTGCCTCCTTTTTTCTTGTGCTCTTCTGAGCATCTCGGTAAAAATTCCCGCAGCGTTTCACAACACGCATTCCCTCCCGCAGCTTTCGCTGTTATTCTTCACCTCCTTCTTTCCTTGCCTCCTGCAGTCTTAAGCATCTTGTGTGCCACCTCCTTTTTTGTTTCTCAGCCCATGATAAATAGAGGCCTTTCTCGTTCACCTGCCCTGCAAAGGGAAAGACGTGGTGCAAAACAGCACCGCAATCTGCAACAATGGTGCTACAATGCACCAAAAACGCACCAAATGATCCAGATGTTGGCAAGGAGAGTATGTTTCGGTATGCACCATGGATCTTCCACCGAGGCGGGGTATCGTCCCTCATCGCCTTTTTCGTTTTTGAAGAGCGCCTCCGAAGGGGTCAGCGGGGGTGCCTGAGAGGAGGGGAAGCTGTTGGCCGGTCTTCTTGAACGCTGCGGATGCTTAATGCTACGATACGGGATGGAAGAAGGAAGTTTGTTTCCGGGTAGTATCAGTTTGTCCGATCTTGTGGCATCGGCTTCCGTCGGCATTGTTGCAACGGATCCCCGGGATATCATTATTATGATGAACAGCAAGGCCGAGACGCTGCTGAACATAGAAAGGGAAAACGTAATCGGCCGGACGCTGTCTGCGCTGCCTTGTTACGAAGAGGTGTCGCAGCATCTGAATAAATGCAATAAGGCGGTTCTCCACAAATCCGTCGACCAGAAACTCCTGATAGCGAAAGGCCCCTTGCTTTCCGGCGGAAAAATGAAAGGGACCCTCTATTTCCTTCAGGATTTCTCGGCGGCTGAAGTACAGGGAGGGCTGCAATACTGCAATCTGGAAGTACTTATTGATGGCTCCCACGACGGAATTATCCTGACCGACCATGAAAAGATAATAAAGGTCAACAGCAGCTTCCTGAGGATTTCGGGTTTGAGGAAGGAATATGCGGAAGGCAAGCCCATCGCGCAACTTGCCGACAACCCCCATGTCTGCCTGAAGTCGATCTACGAGGTTTCCGATATGGCCCGCCAGCAGAAGAAGAGCGTGACCATCATGCGTACGATGCACCAGGGCAACGAGATTTATGTGACCGGGACCCCCATAAAGTGCGATTGCGGGGTTGAGCATGTCGCGGTGAATATCAGGGATGTAACCGAGCTGCAGCATTTGAAGGAGCAGGTCTCGCGGCTCACGGCACTCTACCTCTCGACGGCGAAGGAAAACCAGCTCGACAAGATCATCGGGGGGGATGTCGTGGTGGAGAGTCCTGTGATGAAGCGGGTTCTGGATCTGACCCTGAGGATCGCAAAAGTGGATTCGGTCGTCCTGATTCTCGGGGAGAGCGGTACCGGTAAAGAGGTTTTTGCGAAGCTGATACACAGCCTGAGCTCCCGGAGCAACGGGCCTTTCATATCGATCAATTGCGGTGCCATCCCGGAAAATCTCCTTGAGTCGGAACTGTTCGGCTATGAAAAGGGATCTTTTTCCGGTGCGGGGAAGGATGGGAAGCCGGGTCTGTTCGAATTGGCAAACGGGGGGGTTATCTTTCTCGATGAAATTGGAGAAATGCCCTTGAGCCTTCAGGTAAAGCTCCTCAAGGTCCTGCAGGACATGAAGGCCTACCGGCTGGGAGGAGTAAAGCCGGTCAAATTCGACGTGCGTGTTGTCGCCGCAACCAACCGCAACCTGCTGGACCTGGTACGGGAAGAAAAGTTCAGGGAAGACCTCTTTTACCGGCTCTATGTAGTACCCATCGAGGTGCCGCCTTTACGGGAAAGGCGTGAGGATATCTTCCCCCTGTCCTGGCATTTCCTTAAAATGTACAACCAGAAATACAAACAATCAAAGACCATTTCTTCGGAGCTGATAGAGATACTCGAGGCGTATAACTGGCCCGGAAATGTAAGGGAGTTGCAGAATATCATCGAGCGTTTAATCGTAACGAGCGATTCGGAAGTGCTCAGGCCTGAACACCTGCCGCGCAGCATGTCCCTGCAGGGGGCGGAAGACCTCCTCGAGAAAAAGGAGGGTTCCGAAATACCCTCTCTCACGTCCGCCAAAGAGCAGGTGGAACGGTCGATGCTCGCTCAGGCCGTGGAGATGAAACGAACGACCAGGGAGATCGCACATATGCTCGGCGTTGATCATTCCACCGTTGTCAGAAAGCTGCAAAAGTACGGGCTTTCCGAAGGGAAAAGACATCGCAGCCGGCGTACGGAGAGACATGCATAAGCCCATTATTTTCACGCAGGGTGCATCTGCCACGCGCCTCCTCTCTTTTAAAAGCTCAATGTTCCTTTCGCCCTGTTCACCAGCTCGATAAGGCTCATCGCCCCTGCAACCTGCACCCCCGGTATGAGGTCTTCCCCGGTGATTTTTTTGTTTGCCATGGTTTGGGAGCAACACTGTATCTCCACTCCCAGTTCCCTTGCTTCATCGAGCCGTTGCGCAAGGGTGGGAACACCCGGTTGAGGCTTTTCGTTTTTCTCTATGGCGCCTTTTATCATGATATCCACCGCTCCCTGTACGCAGAAGAGGATTGTCCTATAATTGGCCGAAGCCGCCAGAGAAGCAAACATCAGGGCAGAACGTGCGCTCGGTATATTTTCAAAGCCCGAAGTGCACAGGACAATAAAGATATCCTCCTCTTCGCTGAGGGAAGAGGGCGCGGAATCTTTGACAAATGGTTCACTCATACGGTCCTCCTTTTCACTTTCAGCACAGTTGTACGGCCAGGAGCAATTTGTATGCCATTTTCATCGATAAGAGCGGGAAGCTGGACTCTTTGACTGGCATTCCTCTTGCTATGCAACAACGGCACGTATAGAAAGCACGAAGGAGGAATCATATGGAGGAAAGAGAGGCGGCGGTTGTTGTCGATACGCGGGGTCTTGCCTGCCCCATGCCGGTTTTGAACACGAAAAGGGCTTTGGCAAAAATTGAGGCCGGGCAAATACTCAAGGTGATTGCGACGGATTTCGGCTCCGAATCCGATATCCCCGTTCTCGTGAAGAGGCTTGGGCATGAGCTTGTCGCGGCGAGCAGGAACGACGAGGTGTTTACCTTTCTCATCAGAAAGAGATAATCTTTTGCGCACGCCGCTCCGCTGCCGCATGAATGGCCGGTGCCGGTAACTTGCAACTTCGGGATTGAATAGGTTATTTTTTTCGTATGGGTTTTTCCAAAGTCATCGGCTCTTTCAGGAACAAGAAAATACTGATCATCGGGGATCTGATCCTGGACCACTATATCTTCGGGAAGGTCCAGCGGATCTCCCCCGAGGCCCCTGTTCCGGTGGTGGAAGTGGTGAATGAGTCCTTCCTGCTGGGCGGCGCCACCAATGTGGCGAGCAATATCATCGCCCTGGGCGGAAAGGCCTCCATTGCGGGAATCGTGGGGAGGGACTCCCTGGGGAAGGTGCTCCGGGAGCTCCTGGAAGAAAGGGCCATTGCGGTGGACGGCATCATAGAGGACCACCGTCCCACCACCGTGAAGACGCGGGTCATCGCCCACAACCAGCAGGTGGTCCGGTTCGACAGGGAGGACAGGAAGAGGCTGGAGGGCAGGAACCTGGCTGCCCTTCTGGAGTATGTGAAAAGGGCGATGCAGGAGCACGATGCGGTGATCGTTTCGGATTACAAAAAGGGAATCGTATCGGCTGCCCTGATCAAGACCCTGGTGAAGTACGCGAAGCCCAACAACACCTTTATCGCGGTGGACCCCAAGGTGGGGCATTTTCATTTTTATAAGCAGGTTTCCCTGATTACCCCCAATCTCCTGGAAGCTTCCCAGGGCTCGGGGGTGGAGATCAAGGACGGGAAGAGCCTTCTGAAGGCGGGGAGGACATTGATGAACCGGCTCTCCTGCAAGTCGGTGCTCATCACCCGCGGCGAGGAGGGGATGAGTCTGTTCGAACGCACGGCACCGCGGGAGATCAGTGCGACGCATATCCCCACGGTGGCGAAGAAGGTTTTCGATGTGACCGGGGCCGGGGATACGGTCATTGCGACCTTTGCCCTTGCCCGGACTGCCGGGGCCACCCTCGAAGACGCGGCGATCATCTCCAACCATGCCGCCGGCATCGTGGTTGGCGAGGTGGGGACTGCAGTGGCGACACCGGAGGCGTTGCTCCGGTCCCTCGACGGAACAAAAAGAAAGTAACCCTCAAAATCCGGGCACCTTTCAGGCGCCAGCAAACACCCTGCGTACAAATTTTTCTGTGCAGTATTCGGGATTTGGCTAGGGTGTGTCTGCACACTGTGTTTGTAGCGAGACCGAGCGAAAAGTTTCCGGGCAAGACAGGGGTCCCCGGAAAGTCGAAGACTTTTTGGGGCAGAAGGCGTCACGGGTACAGCGCCCGCCAATAAGATGATACCGAGCAGAGCTACATTGAGGATGATGTGCCCGGGAGAACGAAGTCCGGGGGCTATCAGATATTGGGCAGCCGGTCGCAGCAAAAGATAGTTTGCAGACACACCCTAACAATAAAGTGGAGTGTATCTATGGCGAAAGCAATAGCATTATATTCGGGCGGTCTCGACAGCACCCTTGCCATCCTGGTCGCCATGAGGCAGGGGATCGAGGTGACCGCGGTGACCTTTCTCACCCATTTCGGCTGCGATATCTCGGACAGGTCGTCCTGCTCCAAGAACCCCTTCGCCGCTGCCGAGCAGTTCGGATTCGAGGTGAAGCTCTGCCATCTCGCCGACAAATTCACCGAAATCGTCATCAATCCGAAATTCGGGCACGGAAAGAACATGAACCCCTGCATCGACTGCAGGATCCTCATGCTGCGGGAGGCGAAGGAATTGATGAAGATGCGGGGCGCGGATTTCGTGATCACCGGCGAAGTGCTGGGGCAGCGGCCCATGAGCCAGAGGCGGGACACCTTTCCCCGCATTGACCGGGAGGCGGGGCTGGCGGGGTATATCCTCCGTCCCCTCAGTGCAAAGCTGCTGAAGCCGACGATTCCCGAGCAGCAGGGGCTGGTGGACCGTGAGAGGCTGTGCGCCTTCAACGGCAGGTCGAGGAAGCCCCAGATGGCCCTGGCAAAGGAGCTCGGCCTCAGGGAGTATCCCGCGCCCGCGGGCGGGTGCCTTCTGACGGACCCCCTCTATTCGTACCGGTTAAAGGAACTGCTGAAGCATACCCCCGCTCCGTCCCTGACCGATATCAATCTGTTGCGGGTGGGCCGGCACTTCAGGGTATCCATCGCGCAGAAAGCCATTGTGGGGAGGGACGAGGCGGACAATAACGCGCTCCACTCCCTGGCTGTGGACGGGGAATACCGGTTCTGGGTGGAGGGGTACGGGAGTCCCCTCACAATCCTGAGCGGCACTGCGACGGAAGAGGAGGTGAGACTGGCGGCTTCCCTCTGCGCGCGCTACTCCGATGCGAAGAAGCTGCCCGCGGTGGAGGTCACGGTTGCACAGAACGGGACGCGCTCCATCCTGAAGGTTGCCCCGGCCCCGAAAGAGACTATCGACACTCTGATGATCCGGCCTGCGGGGACGTAAGGGGCGCGCTTACGCGCTCATTTGAAAAAGCAGGAAAGGGGCATAGAGTACCCTCTTTCTTTGCGAATACAGAGAGGAAATTCCGATCTGGTATAATTCAGACGGATCCGAAGAGAGCCTCACCAATCCATGACAATGCGAGGTGTTCTCCCATGAAAAGAATCTTTTTTCTGCTGGCGATGGCCGCTTTCCTCGTCTCCTGTGCAACGGTTTCCGACTACCCGCTCACCCTTTCCTATGCGCCGAAGGCGGCGGGCGGGGACGAGATGCGGAAGGGCACAATTGCCGTGCCGCAGTTTGTCGACAAGAGAAAAGTAGCGGATACACGGTATATCGGGATAAAGAATGACGAGGCCCGGTTCATCGCCCTGCTGGATGACCCCGCAGCTGCGGTTTCGAAGGCGGTTGCCGCCTATCTGGAGAGCAGAGGGTATGCTGCCGGGAGGGTGAATGAGCGGTGGGATGGATCGGTGCAGACGCTGAAGCCCGAATGGGGCGACCGGGTGGTCGGCGGTGCCGTGGAGGAATTCTCCCTCACCGTCAGGAGCAGCAGCCTGGTAAAGATGGAATACGTCACCACTGTACGGCTCTTTGTGGTATATGCGGATGCCGCCGCAAAAAGAATCCTGCACCAGGAGAGGGTGGAGGCTTCGAGCTCTTATGTTACCGTCTCCTTCAATAAGGAGAAGGCCGAAGAATTGATCAACAAGGCCCTTGCGGATGCAGTGGAAAGGGCCCTCGCGGGAGCGGACGACTATCTCCTGAAAAAATGAACGCTTTACCAGAACGAGTTACGCATATTTCGTCACTCCGGTGAAAACCGGAGTCCAGAAGTTTTTGAAAACTCTGGATTCCGGCTCAAAGGATCTGCCGGAATGACGGTATCCCCAAGAAGTCGAAGACTTCCTTGGGGTGCAATGACGGAGAGGGGAAATCCTTACATTGCAGAGTCATTTATTGCATGTGCGTAAGTCGTGTTACCAGTTCTTTGGCGGCTCTCTGCCGGCTACAGCCTGACGGGGACCCTTTTCGCCTTCAGGTATTCCTTTGCCTCTTTGATGGTATACTCCCGGTAGTGGAAGATCGATGCCGCAAGAACGGCGTCCGCCTTGCCGGTTACGATCCCCTCGTAGAGGTGCTCCAGGGTGCCGACGCCGCCGGAGGCGATGACCGGGATCGAGACCGCTTCGGAAACAGCCCGGGTAAGGGGCAGATCGTAGCCGTCCTTTGTCCCGTCCCTGTCCATGCTCGTCAGAAGAATCTCCCCCGCGCCCAGCTCTTCCATGTACTGCGCCCAGCGCACCGCATCGATCCTCTTGGGGTTCCTCCCGCCGTGGGTGTACACTTCCCAGCCCGTTCCGGCGGCAGAGGGGTCGGAGGTCACCAGGAGCCTGTCCTGGAGCTCGCGGGAAGCGGCCAGCCATGTCGGGGCCTCGCCGGAGGCTCCGGTGCAGCGCTTGGCATCGATGGCGACCACGATGCACTGGCTGCCGAACCTCTCCGCGGCCTCCCCGATGAATTCGGGGGTGTGGACCGCGGTGGTGTTGATGGCGACCTTGTCGCATCCCGCATTGAGCAGGTTCCGGATATCGTCCAGTCCCCGCACCCCGCCGCCCACCGTCAGGGGCATGAAGACGTCGGTGGCGGTCTTCTCCACCACATCCAGGATGATCCTTCTCTTCTCGTGGGAGGCGGTGATATCGAGAAAGACGAGCTCATCGGCGCCCTGCTCATCGTAGAAGATGGCGTTTTCCACAGGGTCGCCTGCGTCCCTGATATTTACGAAGTTCACTCCCTTCACGACACGGCCGTCCCGCACATCGAGACAGGGTATTATCCGTTTTGCAAGCATAGTGACTTAAACTCCGTTATGGTCGGTTATTTGGAATGTACACGCTGTATCGCTTCTTTCAGGTCCAGGGCGCCCGAATAGAGCGCCTTGCCGGTGATGGTGCCCCAGAGGTTTTCAATCTGCATCAGTCTCTCGATGTCCCCGAGGGAGGACACCCCTCCCGACGCGATGACGGGGATCTCCAGCGCATCCACCATCTCCCGCGTCGCTTCGATATTCGGACCGGACATCATGCCATCCTTTGCAATGTCGGTGTAGATGATTCCCGCGGCGCCGTACCCCTGCATGGACAGGGCAAGCTCGCGCGCCTTCACCCGGGTCACTTCGACCCAGCCCTTCACCGCGGCAAAGCCGTCCTTCGCATCGATTCCGACCAGCACTTTCCCGGGGTGCTTCCGGCATGCCTCCTGTACGAGGTCCGGTTTTTCGATCGCCACCGTGCCCAGGATCACCCGGTCGATCCCGAGGGAAACGAGCAGGTCGATCCTCGCCAGGTCCCGGATGCCGCCCCCCACCTCTATCTCCATGGAAACCGCTTCCCGTATCGCCCGGATGCTGTCGATGTTCCGCTGGTTGCCGGTGAAGGCGCCGTCGAGATCGACGACGTGGAGAAGCCTGGCACCGCAGGACTCCCACTTTTTCGCGGTGGAGGCGGGGTCATCGGAATAGACCGTCTTCTCCTTCTCTTTCCCCTGGAGGAGCCGTACGCACTGTCCGTCCTTCAAATCTATTGCAGGAATTACGAGCATTAAGTAATATACCATAAATACGGACCGGTGCCATAAATCCCGGTCCTGACGGCAGCATTTTGAACACCGGAATGAAAAAATTTTTTATACAATTCAGAAGCCTGTTTCCCTTCGTCGGAATGTTTTGCCTATTCTTTCCCGTTTTTTTCATGGATATCCCCCCTGCCTTCCCCTTCAGCATCCCGGAGCGGCTTCAGTACGATCTAACCTGGACCGGCATCAAGACAGGGGAAGCGATTCTCGAAGCCCGGGACCACGGACAGTACATTCAACTCATCTCGACGGCTGAATCGGCCAAATGGGTATCCCTCTTCTATGCTGTCGAGGATACGGTGACCAGCACCCTGAAAAGGGAGGGCGAGAAGGAGTCCTTTGGGGCCTTTATCGGGGTTCCGTACCGGTACCGGATCACCCTGCAGGAGGGAAAGCACCGGCGGGACAAGGAGATCCTGTTCGATTATCCGGCGGGAAAGATCACGCACATCAACCATCTCAGAAGGGAGGTGCGGGAATTCCCCCTGAAAGGCATGGTATTCGATCCCCTCTCGAGCTTCTACTACCTCAGGAGCCTCCCCCTGGCCGTGGGGAAGTCGGTCTCCATCGACCTGTTCGATAATAAGAAGACCTATGCCCTCGAAGTGCGGGTGCTGCGGAAGGAGACCGTCAAGACCCCTGCGGGCACCTTCCCTACCCTCGTGGTAAAACCGCTGATGCAATCGGAGGGTATCTTTCACCGGAAGGGGGATATTCTCATCTGGCTTACCGACGATGAAAGGCGGCTGCCGGTACAGTTGAAGACGCGGGTGGTTTTGGGGTCAGTAAAGGCGGTCCTGGTGGGAGGGAAGTATTGATGCGTTCCGAATCCGCCGCGCCGCCCCTTCCCGTCTCCGTGGTCATCGTTACAAAAAATGAGGAGAAGAATATCGAGCGGGCCCTCCGGAGCGTCCGGGAGTGTGCGGAGATCATCCTCATCGACGATTTCAGCACCGACGCCACGGTCTCCATCGCCCGGAGCTATACGGATAAGGTATTCCAGATCCCCTGGCAGGGATATGCCCGGCAGAAGCAGACGGGCATTGACAGGGCGACGGAGCCGTGGATCCTGGTCCTCGATGCGGACGAATGCGTGACGGAAGGGCTGCTGCAGGAGATACGCTCCGCTGTTGCGGATTCCGGCTATGCGGGCTACTTCATCCCGCGCAGGAACTTCTTCCTGGGCCGGTGGATACGGGGCGGCGGCTGGTGGCCGGACTACACCCTGCGGCTCTTCAGGAAGGGCGCTGCCTCCATGGAGCAACGGGAGGTGCATGAAAAGATAGTGGCGGAGGGGAAGACGGGGCACCTGCGGAACCCCCTGGAGCATTACACGTACGGGACGCTCTCGGACTACCTGCAGAAGATGGACTCCTATTCCACCCTCGCCGCACGGGAGCTGCATGCGGCGGGACGGCGCTTCCGGTCATGGCATCTTCTCGTCAAGCCGCCCTTTACCTTCTTCCGGATGCTCGTGCTGCAGAAGGGGGCAAGGGACGGCTTTTACGGCCTTATCCTTGCCCTGCTCTACAGCTTCTATACCTTATTGAAATATCTGAAGCTCTGGGAGATGCAGAGGGATAACTGATTGAGCTGACGACGTTTTCTGCGGAGACCTGGCTCGTGTTGCCTTGAAAGCTGCCCCTTTGCTATAATGAATAGTTCAAGAGGCGGTGTAGCTCAGATGGTTAGAGCATGCGGCTCATATCCGCAGTGTCCGGGGTTCGATTCCCTGCACCGCCACTCACTCTTTCCTGGATTTGAGCCATTACCCCTTTCTTCAATACCCGTTTCCGCGCTAATCTCAGTGCTAATCTGGTCTACTCAATCAAGAACTTTCACAGCTAACTTTCTTCGCTCTTTCACCGGATAAAGGTATTTTTTGTAGTTTTCAAATAGTATACCCTAACAGTTCACTTACCGTAACTATATCCGGTACATATCCATCAGCACCCATTGCAATAGTTGAAGCAAAATAATCCCCCTTTTACATATAAACGTCCCCTCTTGCGGGGTGCATTTCCTTTATGATAATCTCAAACGTTCGTGCTAACCACGCCTTATATTAGACATCGCTTGTAATTGAGTTGCAGCGCATGGCGTGCACCGAATTTATGCGCGGAGGGGAGGGACGAGTATTATAGTATATTCGGACACCATTTCAAGATTCGCCCATATTGCCTTTCTGCGATCGAAATGGAACCTTTGAGTCAGCTGATGGATCACCTATAGAATGAGGACCCTTATGGATAGTAATTTTTTCTTCCTTCAAGCCGAAAAGAACGAAACAAATCACTGTCTTCTCGATGTACTTCAGAAATGGTCAGCGACAACGAAGACTCAAGCTTATGTAATTGACAGACCCCTCGGCGACAACAAATATTCTTACGCACATAGGGGAGCAATGGTTCTCCTCATTCCGAAGAGAAAGCTCACCTTTATCGACTTCTCGGGCGATGCTGAATCATTTGAATCCTTCGTTGAGGATTTTGTCGAAGATCTCGGCTCTATATCAGATAAGTACCGATACAAGGACGCAATCGGACGCCCCCGGAAATGGAAAAGCGAATTAGTAGAAATTCTGCGAGATGGCGCGGCACTCAATGTCGATTCGATTATGACGGCCAGTACGCTGGAGGACCCTGCGAAACAGCGCCTCTCCGAACTGCTCATTTCGCTGCTTATTGGCAGCATTAATGATATCAAACGCGTTGGCGTCGATATACCTGAATGCCGCCTTGATAAAGTTAAGCGCAAAATTCAACTGTTTGATGGTGATCAAACTCGGTTTGTATACCAACGCTTAGAAAAACCCCAAATAAGAATCCAGGGGCTATCAGGTACCGGCAAGACCGAGCTGCTCTTGCACAAACTAAAGGAGCTCTACGTTGAGCGACCAGACACGAGAATTGCTTTGACGTGTCACAACAAAATTCTGGCTGCCGATTTGCGTCGGCGCATTCCGGACTTCTTCAATTTCATGAAGGTTGAACAGCAGATTAAGTGGGACGAGCGTCTGTGGTGCGTACACGCTTGGGGTTCTGCAAGTAACGAAAACTCCGGCATTTATAGGTATATTTGTAGCAGGTATGGACTGACCTTTCAGCGATGGAGCGTGACGACTCCTTTTGATAAGGCGTGTTCCGATGCTCTAGCTGAGTTGAAGATCATACCCGAACATCATCCCTTGTTCGATTACGTCCTAATTGACGAAAGTCAGGATTTTCCTGAATCATTTTTTGAACTTTGCAAGGCAGTTACTCGAAATGTAGTCTACATCGCAGGAGACATCTTCCAAAGCATTTTCGACGAATCTGTTGCACCCAGCATTTTCCCAGATTTTCTCCTCAGCAAGTGCTACCGGACCGACCCGAAGACGTTGATGTTTGCTCATGCAGTCGGAATGGGGCTGTTCGAAAGAGAGAAGCTCCGATGGCTTGAGGATAAGGAATGGGAGAGATGCGGCTACATTGTCGACAAAGACGTTGCGACAGGTGAATATAATCTCAAACGAGAGCCTCTTCGACGATTCGAGGACATCGATGATAGACAAACACCGAGCGTTGAAATAGTGCCAACTGAGGGTAATTTTAGTGATTGTGCTGTAGACTCGGTCGTTGAAATTGTCTCCAGAATCGCAAGAGATAACCCCACTGTTACGCCCGACGATATTGGGATAATTCTGCTCGATAACAACAGGCAAACATATTCCTTGGCTGACAAGCTTCAGCAGGTAATCCCGCGTGCAACGGGTTGGAACGTAAATAAGGCCTACGAATCAAAACAGAAAATGCCCGGTTGTTTGTTTGTGAGCAATCGTAACAACGTCAAAGGCCTCGAGTTTCCATTCGTAATATGCATCACCGAACACGTGGGTAGGACCTATACATACCGTAATGCGCTCTACATGACGTTAACCCGGTCCTTTCTTCAGTCTTTCGTAATTGTTTCGGTAGAGCGCAATGCCGAAGTGCTCCCGTCTCTTCAAGAGGGACTTTCGATAATCAATCGCGATGGCCTTATTAAGGTTACGCCCCCGACCGATCAAGAAAAGGATCGAATCAGGACCGCCATTAAGTCCTCGAACAGCAATATGTCTTTCTTCGACTTTACTGAGAAGATTTTTAACGAATTGGATGTCCGCCCAGCATTCCGGTCCAATCTGCTTGAAGCACTGAAGAAGACTGTGGGCGAGGATTTTGATTATGACAATGTAAAGGAAACTGCCGACTTCCTATATAGAAAAATGCCACGAGGGGTCGAATGAAGCAGTTCAAATTCCGTATAGACAGGTTTCAAGCGGACCAGATATTTTCTCCAATAAGGACTAAGGCCGACGTCATTATGCTTTGGATGAACGCGATAAAAATAATGCTCGCCTATGTGCCGGTTTCCAAAGAAGACACAGTAGGAGCAATGGAGCTAATTGTTGCCAAGATGAGCCGTATTTTTTTTGCTACAGACGACAAAGTATTTTCTTTAAACTTCCCTTTCTTCGTAAGTAATGATGGAGGCGAATTAGCTTTTAGTATGCTGAGTTGCCCCTCCGTAGACAACAAAGTTACATCCGATATTTTGTCGTTACTTCATACGGATGATGTATTTGCTGAAACGCATGTATTAGATTTTGCCGAGCCGATAAATGACTTATGCGATACAGATAATAGCATTTGGGGGCTATTTCGCGATTTGATGTTATCCGAAGAAGGTTACATTCGCTACGAACATGACCCCAAACTCGAGAATGATCATTTTCACCCATTGGATCATCTCGATATTTTCTATTCGAACGCTTCAACCTTTAAAGTTGGTTGTAAGCAGCGTATTTCACTAGGCGATCTTACCGATATACTTAATAGGAAAACTGTCTGTCACTACATAATTCGCACCTAACCGAATAGAGAGTGCTGGACTGTGACCAAACAATGTCGGCACCTTGACACTCGTTTCACAGTTGCCTATAATGTGCATATGCACATTATTGACGGAAAGATATAGATGTCCCCACGACCCAGGAAACCACGGGAGTGTGGCTGTCCG
This sequence comes from Nitrospira sp., assembly GCA_002634385.1. GTDB lineage: Bacteria > Nitrospirota > Thermodesulfovibrionia > Thermodesulfovibrionales > Dissulfurispiraceae > Nitrobium > Nitrobium versatile. Next base: position 28,740 of record NSJL01000027.1, on the reverse strand, counting down.
CTCAAAGGGAAAGCTTTCAAGCCGACGGGCATCCCTATGCCCTCGATAGAGAAGATCCCTCTCTACCGGGATGAGCTTGAGGCACTGAGGCTCTGCGACAGGGATGGCTTTACGCAGGAGGAGGCGGGCCTGAGGATGGGCATCTCGCGGGGAACTGTGCAGCGAATTCTTTCAAGTGCACGAAAGAAGGTGGCAACGGCCCTTGCTGAGTGCAAGGCCCTGGTGTTTGAGGAAACTATATTCAAGGAGGAGGCGTCACGATGAAAGTATGTTTTCCTGTTCAGGAAGATGAGGGAATGGAGAGCATGGTCTACGGCCATTTCGGCTCAGCGCCGATGTTTGTGATGGTGGATACGGCGACACGAGATACGCTGACGATTATCAACCGGGACCAGCATCATGCGCATGGCGCATGCAACCCGCTCAAGGCGCTTGACAGCCACAAGGTTGACGCCGTCATAGTCGGCGGCATCGGCGGCGGAGCGCTGACCCGGCTCAACCAGTCGGGGATCAGAGTATTTCAGGCAGGCGCGGCACGCATAAAGGAGAACATGGACATGTTTCTCGCAATGCAGTTGCCGGAGTATACCCTTCGGCAGAGCTGCGGAGGACACGCGCAGGGCGGAGGGTGTGCCCACTGAAGACTGAAGCGGCAGTAACACGAAAATCACAAGAAGAAGGCCACTATCCGAAGGAACTGGCCTCACTACTCGAAAACAGAATCTATTAGGGAAAGATTAAATTTTTATTCCAATGGTTTTTTTATAGAATTGCCGGAATCTCTCTATTTTTTTCTTTTCGTCATAGTTGCCCTTGTAATTCTCTGAACAGACGTTCAGATGAACGGCGATTCTCGTTACCAGGGGCTTTGCCAAGGTAAGCTTGGCTTTTTCGTAAACGAGCAGCGCTACGTTCCGCGAAATGTCGTGCCTTGAATAGGCATCCTGAACAGCGTCGAAAAAAGAAGCCTTCCGATTCGTGAGCATCAGGTAAATATAATTGGCAATATCGTTGTCGGCCTTTTCGAGATATTCCTCAAGGTTTATGCGTTCCAGGCTGCTGTCAAGGTATGTCGTCTTGATATCTTTCAGCGTTATGTGATTATCCTTATCCTTCCTGTCCCTGCGCCTGGACTTGTAATTCTTCAAGATATCGTCCAGGAACTTGGGCAGATCGATGAAATAGGAATGATACAGTTCCGCCAGATAATTCAATGCGTCATTCTTTATGTAGGGGTATCTGCCGCCATAAAGCTTGAGGACTTCGACGCTCACTTCATATTTCATTATGAGTTTATGAACATTCGCGCCCACGATTTCGGAAATCATCTCAAGAAGCTTCTGCGTTTTTTCTGAGAAAAAATACTTTTTCCTTGATCCAAGGTTAATCATCGCTATCGTTTCCTGCCCTACCCGAATAGGAACTGCAATGGTTGATTTCATGCCGGGACAGGGCATAAACCTGTCGTTCTCTACTCCCTCTATCCCGTGAGCCACCTTGATTTTGCCCTGCGCAGCGGACATTCCCGATAAGGACAGTTCTTTCGTGAGGAGTTCTCCGGGGGTTCCGACCCTGACAGGCCGTATATAGTTGTGGATATCTCCCGCCTTCGCGCCCACTACTATGCCGCCCTCTCTCTCGACAATGACGTATTTCTTACCATTAATGTTTCCCAGAACACCGATTGTCCCGCAGTCAGCGCCGCTCACCACCATAATATTGTAAAGAATGGTATGAAGAAATTCGGTAAGACCCCTCCTTATGTCTTTCATCTTGTTAAAATCTTCATATCTTTTGTTGACCTGGCATATCTTTATGAGGTGATCTGTAACGAGGCTGCTTGCTGAAAGGCCGTAGAGGACCGCATTTATCCTGGACTCAAGAGCTTTCATTTTGCTCTTCAGGAGAGACTTTCCTTCAACCTTTGGAAGCATCGCTTTGACCATTTTAACAGCTTTCTGTTTCAGGTAGAAGATAACTGCATAAAGCAGATTCTTTTGTCTGTCTACAACGGGGTAACATATGGCGGCGGTAAAGCCCGCCTTTTTCTCGAGCTCTATCTCGAAGGAGCATGCAAAATCCCTTAAGGAAAAAAAGGACGGTGTATTAGAAGCTTCAGACGTAAATTTCACCTTGTCATGCCCTTTTTCCATTAATTCAGACGTGAGCACGAAAGACCTGGAACCGAGGATCATTCTCCCGGTGTATTTATGGTCCCTCAAGGTTTCGTCAAATAGTTTTCTGTCATTCTCCTCCCGGGACGCCAGGGAAAATGGGACAAGACATTCTATTCTTTCGCCGCACATAATATCTACGGAAGACACCATCAATACGGCAAGGTCCGCCATCCCCTCCTGGATCGGTAGTTCCAAAATCAATGAAGCTTTATATGCCTTCATGACTTCTTCAGCCCTTCTCTCTTGAATGACAGGCGCCCAATAATCAATGACTTCAGACAACTTTCGTGCTATTGCCCCCAGGAACTTGGCAAGAACATCTTTGAAGGACAAAAAAACATCCTGCCCGGTTTGCTCCGGGCTGTCTATTGCAACTACCCCGAGAACTCTGCCCTCGCTTATAAGGGGAAATAGCAACGACGACTTGATATCCAGTGCTTCGCCCAGAAGTACAGAGCCTTCCATATCTACCTCCGCATACTCCACAGCCATTAGGGGCTTCGACGATCTGAAAGCTTTCGCTTCCTGGGTTTTCTGCAATGGTCGGGACAATGAGAAACTATTTTCACTTACGCCATCGTCTGTAGCGATGAGGGTGGTCTTTACCAGCTGTTGTGAGTATCCCCTTACATGGAACGGTTCGAGAACCTGTTTCATAGATCCATACCATGGAGGAAGTGATAAGTAGATGCGGTTTCTGGGAAACCCGGAAATTATTTCCAGGCCGTCGGAGATGTCGTTTAGAATCGCGTTTATGTAAGTAGCATCAGTGCCGTTTATCAGAGTAACGAGCTTGGTTGCTTCTTCATTCTGCAACGTTTTAGTCATTTTTTTATTTTTGCATAAAATTCAAAGTCAAGACAAGGAGGTCTTCCGTAGAAGTCCGGAAAGACGGTTTCGTAATGTTTCAGCGTATGGCAAGAGCTCCGGATTTGCCGAGAATATCATTTAGAGCCTCTGACAAAATGAATTTGTCGTTCCGGCTCGTCCGGAATCTTTTCCTGCTGTAAGAAGGATCCCCGCGATCCCCGACACGCGGGGACAGGCTCCGCTCCGCTCGCGGGAATGACAGAAGAAAGACTTACCACAGGAGCAGCTTTTGTTCATTTTGTTAGACGCTCTTAGCCCCCTTTCATAATTGATAAAAAGCAATAATATTTACCAATTAATATAACTCTAAAAGACGTATATAATATTGATTTTAATGATTAATTATCGAAATTAGTGCGCTGTAAGGCAAGTGAATTATAAAAAAATAATTGGTTTTTTTATTGACACAAATATTCATGGGCTGTAAGATGAAAGCAATAAATGGATAAAAATGGCGCTACAAGCGGCTTGAACACCCAATACGTAATTTATTACCGGAGCGAACGGTTGAACCGGAAGATCCGAAATCTTCAGGACCCCCCCGGGGGTATTTACAGGACGTAGAGCAGAAGACATCTGCATGTTGACACGATGATGGCAATTATTCAATAGGAAGGAGGTTGAGAGATTATGGCAGTTTCGAAGTCACATCCCACGTCAGGGATAAAGATTACTGAATCGAGTACGAAAGGTGCTGCGGAGATACCAAAATATCAGTCCGCCATAAGTACCGAACAGCCGGATGGAGGTGCCATTGAATTAAGGGTATATGTCTTTATTGACCAGATGCAGCCGCAATTGGCATCGCAGGTTGCAGCAACCGCACGGGGATATCTTCCCATAGTGGGGCAGGCGTCGATAATTGTTGAGATAGCGCCGGGCATCGAGATTAACAGGCTGACAGATGTAGCGGTCAAAGCCACAGACGTGATGCCCGGCGCTCAGGTGGTGGAGAGGGCGTTTGGAATGCTGGAGTTCCACCATAGCGATCAGGGCCAGGTACTCCAATCCGGAAACGCGATTCTTGAAGCCTTGAAGAAAACGGAGATGGACAGGCTTAAGCCGAGAATACTGACAAGTCAACTGATACGAAGAGTTCACGATTATCAGTGCCAGCTGATAAACCGTACGAGCCGAAGTGCAAACTACATTTTGCCGGGAGAAACGCTGTACATTCTTGAGGTGCATCCGGCCGGATATGCCAACTTCGCGGCGAATGAGGCTGAAAAAGCGGCTGATATCAAATTGATAGAGGTCAGAAATTTCGGTGCCTTCGGCAGGCTTTACTTTTGTGGTGAAGAGAGGGACGTGGAGGTCGGCATGGATGCGGTTCACCGCGCTCTTGAGTCGATAACAGGCAGGGAGAATTCCCCGTCGAAAAAAGAGTCATAGGGCATTGGCAGGAAAAACATTTACTCGCCGCTCTGCAGAGCGTGCATACATAACCTGAAACAGGTAAGGAAAGGAGAATACGAATGCGTACGACGGAAGCTTTGGGACTGATCGAAACAAGGGGATTTGCCGCAATGGTGGAGGCCTCTGATGCAATGGTGAAGGCTGCAAAGGTTGAACTGGTTAGCTATGAGAAGATCGGCGGCGGTTATGTGACTGCAATTGTCAGGGGCGACGTGGCGGCGGTAAGGGCCGCTCTTGAGGCAGGGGGCATAGCGGCCGGAAAGGTGGGCGATGTAGTGAGTGTCCATTTGATCCCGCGGCCGCATGATAATGTGGACATCGCACTGCCGCTGGGCAGGGGCAGGGATTACTGGGAGATGATCGAGCAGAACGAGCAAAAGGCTATTGAACATAAAGAATCAAAGAAAATAACGCGGTAAGGAAAGGAGCGGTCCGATGCTCTTAGGAAAGGTTGTAGGAACGGTCGTGTGCGACCAGCGGGTACAGACCATGGCCGGTTCAAAGTTTCTGATTGTCGAGAAAGTGGACTACAAAGGGGAGCCGTGCGGAGGATATGAAATAGCCGTGGATGCCGTTGGAGCGGGAACGAATGATGTGGTCCTCTATACCCTGGAGAGCTCAGCCCGGCAAACGGGGATCACCAAGGACAGGCCGGTGGACGCGGTCATCATCGGTATCGTGGACACCGTGGAGCTCTCGGGCGAGGCGCAGTTCCAGAAAGTTCCCATCTGGCAGGCTCCGCCTGTCAGATTTTGAGAGGGAGGTGAAAGATGGCTGATGATGAGGAGAGTCCTGTAGAGTCACTTGTAGAAAAGGCTCTGGACAGAATTACCTTCAAGTCCAACGTGCACGCTCCTTCTCACGTAAGCAGTTCAGGAGATTTTACGTGGAAGAAGAGGAGGAGCCTGGCCTATGATGACGCGCCTCTGAATGGAGGCAGGAAAAAGGATTTTGTGCCGCCCGCCAAAGGTACGGCCGCGCCCCCGGTTCAGCAGTCGGGCGACATCCATGTCCTTTCCGCCCCCGACGGGGAAGAAGGCGGAATTTTTGCCACCATCGACGGAGCGGTGGCCTCGGCAAAAAAGGCCCAGCGTGAACTGAAGGATATTTCCTTAAGTACACGGAGGAAGATAATAGACGCCATGAGGGACGCACTCATGAAAAACGGCGATGTCCTGTCGATGATGGCCGTAAAAGAAACCAGGATGGGCAGGCTTGACAGTAAGAGCATCAAGCACCAGTTGATAGCGGAAAAGACCCCCGGTGTTGAAGATGTATCAACGACTGCCTATACCGGGGATTACGGACTCACTCTCGGCGAGCGTGCACCATGGGGCGTGATTGCAGCGGTAACGCCAGTGACGAATCCTTCTGCCACTGTTGCCTGCAACGCAATCGGGATGGTGGCGGCCGGCAACAGCGTGGTTTTCAGCCCCCATCCCTCAGCGAGAGAAGTCTCCCTGGCAACCGTGAGATTGCTGAATAAAGCAATACGGTCGGCCGGAGGACCGTCCAACCTTCTCACGTCGACCAGCGAGGCCTCGATAGCCAATGCCCAGACCCTTATGGACCATCGTGATGTAAGGCTCCTTGTGGTCACGGGCGGGATGAAGGTAGTAAGAGAAGCGATGAAGCACGGCAAGAAGGTGATAGCGGCGGGCCCGGGAAATCCACCTGTTGTCGTTGATGAGACAGTAGATATCAGGAGAGCGGCGCAGGACATTGTGAATGGTGCAAGCTTCGACAATAACATACCGTGCATTGCCGAAAAAGAGCTCATCGTAGTCGAGGCGGTGGCTGATGAGCTCAAATTCCATATGAAAGAGCTCGGCGCCTATGAGCTAAGCCCATGGCAGCTCAAACGGCTGGAGAAAGTTCTTTTCAGTGAGAACCGGGGTCCGGGCAAAGCCGGAGTCCCGAACCTGCATTTCATAGGAAGGGATGCAAGTGTAATTTTGGCGGAGATAGGGGTTCAGGTCGGTGACGATATAAAACTGGTAATTGCCGAGACGGACTATGATCATCCCTTTGTCTGGAGCGAGTTGATGATGCCTGTGCTGCCTGTCGTCAGGGCCAGGAACGTAGACCAGGCCATTAGTATGGCAGTCAGGGCGGAGCATGGGTTCAGACATACAGCGGTGATGCATTCCCTGAGCGTGGAAACACTTACGAAAATGGCAAAGGAAGCGGACTGTACGCTTTTTGTGAAGAACGGACCCTGTTATGACGGCCTCGGAGTCGAAGGTGAAGGATGTGCATCCTTGACGATCGCGAGTTTTACCGGAGAGGGCATGACCTCTGCACGCCACTTTACCAGGGAACGGCGTTGCGTGCTTTCGGGATATATGAGGATACTATGAGAACGGTTTCAGCATGACGACAGACCTTGTGACGAGGGTGAGAGACGCCGGGATAATCGGTGCGGGAGGCGCGGGCTTCCCAAGTCATATCAAATCCGGATCAAAAGCGGAAATGGTGATTGCCAACGGGGCGGAATGTGAACCCCTGGCACAGGCCGACCAGCAGCTCATGGTGAAACACGCCGATACGGTAATCGCCGGCCTTGCCCTCCTCATGGACTCTGTCGGCGCTTCAAAAGGCATAGTGGCTCTAAAGAAGAAATATAAAACCGCCATCGATAGTCTCTCGATGGCAATCTCGGGCAAGGAGAACATCGAGCTTTTCCTGCTCCGGGATTTCTATCCTGCCGGGGACGAGTTTGTATTGGTGCACGAGGTAACGGGCAGGGTCATTACCGAAGGGAATCTCCCTCTTTCCGAGGGAGTGGTTGTGCAGAATGTCGGAACTCTTTTCAACATCTCGGAAGCCGAGAGGGGCATTCCGGTTACTCACCGCCATATTTCAGTTCTTGGCGAGGTGAAACATCCGGCGACTTTCAGGGTTCCGGTCGGGACTGCTTTCGGTGACGTGATAGCGATGGCCGGTGGTGCAAAAGTCGAGGAATATGCGATGATCGCCGGAGGCCCGATGATGGGCAGGGTTACGTTCGATGTTTCAGGTACGGTCAATAAAACCCTGGGAATGCTTCTCGTGCTGCCGAAGAACCATCCCCTCATCACCTTAAAGACCAGACCCTTACAGCGGAATATCCGTCTGATCAAGTCGGCCTGCACTCAGTGCAGTTACTGTACCGAGCTCTGTCCACGGTATCTGCTGGGCCATAGTCTTCAGCCCCACAAAATCATGAGGTCTCTTGATTATGGGAATGTCGTCGCTCCTGATGTCGTTACTTCAGCGGCAGCATGCTCCGGATGTGGCCTTTGCGAGACCTATGCCTGTGTTCAAGGTCTCTCCCCGCGGCAGGTAAACATGGAAATCAGGGCTGAACTCGCCAAGAGAGGCTACCGGCATGAACCGCAAAAAGTCAAAGTGAAGGCGAGGCAGGAAATGGAGCATCGTAAAGTGCCATCAGAACGACTGCTGAGCCGTTTGGGACTGGAAAAGTACAAGGAGATTGCACCGCTCAAGGAGACGCCCTATTCGGTCAGGCAGGTGAAGATAGGATTACGACAGCACATCGGCGCTCCGGCTGTCCCGGTAGTTGAGGAGGGGGATGTTATCCGGCAGGGCGATCTGATCGCCGATATACCCGACGGATATATGGGTGCTAAATACCACGCATCGGTCTCGGGCAGGGTTCAGAGGATTGGCGGAGGTGAGATTGTTATCGAAGCAGCGTAAGGGGAAAGCCGGATGACGGAAGCGCGACAGGCCCTGGGCCTCATAGAATTCAGAAGTATTGCACGCGGAATTATGGCATGTGATTATATGATGAAGAAAGCGCCTATAGAGTTATTGGAGGCGACGCCTACCTGTCCTGGAAAATACAGTGTTGTCATCTGCGGATTGGTCGCCCCGGTGGAAGCATCCATCGAAGTTGGAGTTCAGATCGGTGGAGATCAAATTGTCGATCGTCTCCTGATCCCGAACATCCATGAAGGCATCTTCCCGGCCATCCGGGGAACTACCGAGGTGAAGGAAGTCGCATCTCTGGGAGTTATTGAGACTTTTTCGATCGCTTCATGCATAATCGCCGCAGATACGGCGGCAAAAGCGGCAAACATAATGCTAATAGAGATACGTTTGGCGAGAGGGCTGGGGGGAAAGGCTTTTGTAACCCTGACCGGTGAGCTTTATTCCGTCGAGGCGGCACTTGATGCTGCGACGGCTGCTATCGAAGAGTCCGGCATGCTGACAATGACGACCATTATACCTGCACCCCACAGCAGCCTGAGCAGCGTAATCATATAGGAGCGGAGAAAAAAATGGAAAAAAACAAGGTGAGTGTTTCTTCTCTCACGGCCAAGAAGAAAAAGGGCGAACAAATAAGCATGTTGACCGCCTACGATTATCCGTTTGCCAGGATTATCGATCAGGCCGGCATCGACATCATCTTCGTAAGCGACGCTCTGGGCATGACCGGACTGGGATATAAGAATACCCTCCCGGTGACTATGGAGGAGATGATTCATCATACCAAGGCTGTCGCCAATGCCGTAGAACGGGCGTTTATCCTGTCTTGCATGCCCTTTATGGATTACAACACCGAAGAGGATGCCAGGAGGAATGCCCGGCGATTTATCAAGGAAGGAGGTGCTGACGGTGTAGAGATCGAAGGCGGTCCGGAAGTGGTAAAGATCGCACGGGCCATAGTGGAATCCGGAATCCCTACCATGGTTCATATCGGTCTTACACGCCAGTTTGTGTCACGATACGGCAAGTTTGCCGTGATGGGGAAGACCGCTGAAGAGGCGTCAGACCTCATCGACCTCGCTATGGAATGCGAGAAAGCCGGGGCTTTTGCTCTTTCCGTAGAATGTTTGCCTCCGAGCGTCGCCGGTATCATTACGGAAACGCTGAAAATCCCCGTGATAGGAATAGGTGCCGGCCTCCACTGTGACGGACAGGCCCTTGTCACTCAGGACATGATCGGACTCTATGAACACTTTGTTCCGAAATTCGTAAAAAAATATGTGAATCTCTGGGCTGAGACTACGAAAGCGGTCAAAGCCTTCAAGGATGAGGTAGAAGCCTTCAAATTCCCTGCCCCCGAACATACCTTTACGATAGCCGAGGAACAGCTCATGAGGCTTAAGAATATACAGAGAAGCAAGAAGTGGGTTATTCCCGAGAGATGAGAGGTGGAAAGATGACATTCAAGGAAAAGCTGAGATCCGGAGAGTTTGTTGTAACGACAGACGTAATCCCGCCGAAAGGCACAGCTGTATACAAAACGGTAAAAGGTATCGAGCTTTTGAAGGGGAGGGTTGATGCGATAAATGTCGCTGATATGCCCGGGGCGAATATGAGGATGGGCGCCCTCGCGGCCTGCGTGAAGATAAGAGAGATGGGGATAGAGCCCATAATGCAGATCACCTGTCGCGACAGAAACAGGATCAGTCTGCAGTCAGAGCTTCTGAGCGCCTATGCGTTGGGAGTGAGGAACATTCTCTGTCTGAGAGGTGACGAGGCGACGGATTCGGACAATCCGGGCACAAAACCGGTCTTCGACTTTGACTCTGTCCAGCTGCTGGCGGCAGCGAGGAATCTCGAGAAGGGCTTTGACATGGGTGGAAAGCGCCTTGACGGCATACCGAATTTCTGTCTCGGCGCTGTCCTCGACCCCGGCGCGGCAAAACCTCAGGAAGAGATCGGGAAGGCGCGTCTCAAAGCTGAGGCAGGAGCCGAATTTCTGCAGACTCAGCCCATCTTTGACGTCGATAGATATGTCCGGTTCCTGGAGGGGGTGGCCTTTCTTGATATCCCGGTTTTTGCAGGGGTATTCATTCTGAAATCTGCAGCCTCCGCGCGCTTCATGAATAAAAACGTCGCGGGTGTGCATATTCCTGAATCGATACTACAGGAGCTCGAAAAAGGAGATGTTGAGAAGAGAAGCATCGATATAACCGTCAGGCTTGTAAGGGAACTCGCGGCTGTCTGCTCCGGGGTTCACCTCATGATGACCACGCCGTGGCACGACCGGATTCCCCGCATCCTGGACGAAGCAGAAATTACGGGAAGAAAAAACCGCACCGCAGGAGCCGTAGGGTAACATGGCATTGAGGGAAGCATTAAAGTCAGGAAGATTTGTCATTACAACGGATTTTCTCCCGCCTAAGGGGACGGATATAAGAGAAGAGTTGAAGATACTCCATCCCCTGCGGGGAAGGGTCGACGGCGTAAATGCGGCGGACAATCAGAGCGCCGTCATGAGCCTCAGCTCCCTTGCCGCCTCCTTCCTGATAAAAGAAGAGGGACTTGAACCGATACTTCAGATGGTATGCAGGGACAGGAACAGGCTGGCCCTGCAATCCGATCTGTTAGGCGCTTCAGCCCTGGGAATAAATAACGTCCTCGTCCTTTCCGGAGACCACCAGTCCCTGGGGGACCATCCCGGCGCAAAGGGAGTGTTCGATATTGAATCGGTTCAGCTCTTGAAAGCGGCCCGAGGGCTGGAGGACGGTACGGATATGGCGGGCAATCGCCTCAAGGGCTCTCCGTCCTTTTGCCTGGGAGCGGCGGTGAACCCGTCATCCGCTCCGCTGGAACTTCAGATAATGAAAATGGAGAAGAAAGTTGCGGCAGGTGCCGATTTCTTTCAGACCCAACCTGTTTTCGACATCGAGATGTTTGCCGGTTTCGTTGAAAAAACTAGGCATTTATCCGTGCCTGTCCTTGTGGGCGTCTTTCTGCTCAAATCCGCGAAGATGGCACATTTCATGAACAAGAATATCCCCGGGATTACTATTCCGAAGTTCATACTCGATGCATTTGAAAAGAGCACCGATCCCGTGGACACAAGTATCGAAATAGCAGCCCGTCTGATCAGGGATTTACGGGATCTATCCCGGGGGGTTCATATCTATACCATTCACTGGGAGGACAAAGTGCCCCTCGTTCTGGATAAGGCTGGATTTTAATAATCGATTTGAAACAGGAGGGACAATGGAAGTAATTGCAGAGAGGATCAACACATCGATCAAGTATATCGAGAAGGCGTATGAGGAGAAGAATGCCAGGGTGATTCAGGAGGAAGCCACGAAGCAGGTCGAGGCAGGAGCGGACATAATCGATGTCAATGCGGGGCTGAAGCTTGAAAACAATGTCCAGAGGCTTGAATGGGCCGTCGATATTGTCCAGGAAGTGACCGATATTCCCCTCGCGGTGGACAGTATTCATCCGAAGGCGATCGAGGCGGGCCTGCGCCGATGCAGGGAGGTAAAGAGCTGCATCGCCAACTCTATAACCCTGCAGAAGCACAGGATCAATGGAATACTCCCTTTTGTAAAAGAGATGGGGTGCAAAGTTGTCGGTGTAACGATCGATGAGGAGGGGGGGATGCCTGATCATGCGGAAGGAAGGCTCGAAATAGCGAAAAGACTTGCTGAAACGGTTGACAGGTATGGAATCGATCTTTCTCTGCTTTATATCGATTTCATGTGCCTCCCGGTGAGTGCGCCGAACTGGTACAGGCAATCTCTCACCTCCCTCGAGTCCCTCAGGCTGATAAAGAAGGAGCTCCCCCAGGTGAAGACCATGGTGAATGTCAGCGCCAGTACATGGAATCTCCCGAAGCGCTCGCTCGCGACGAGGACTCTCCAGGCGATGCTGATGGCTTCAGACCTTGACGCGGTCCTCCTCAACCCGCTCGACAGAGAACTCATGGCTACTATTGTGGCAGCACAAACGATGCTTGGAAGAGATAGGGACTGTGCTGCGTATCTGGCCGCGTACAAAGAGGGAAGACTATAGGTTGTGTATGCAAAATGTTTCCACTTTGCATACACAACCTGGAAAGCGGGAACCATGGTTAAGGAGGAATAAATGACGGGAGAAAAGTACAGCCCCAGGGAGAGAGTGCTCAGGCTATTCAGAAAGGAGGAGATCGACCGTGTCCCGGTCTTTAGCGGTATGGGAAATGTGACTGTCCACGGACTGAAAGAAAGCAGCATACCTTTCTCTGAAGTCCACACCGATCCGAAGCTGATGGCAGCGACTTCTTCCTCTACGTACAGGCTCTTCGGCCTTGAATGCGCCGTCGTCCCGTACGACATTGCGGTTGAGGCTGAAATTCTGGGCTGCACGATGAATACCTATTCCCATCGGGACGGAATCCTGTATCCGACGATAAAGGACAAGATTGTCAAGGGGCCGGCGGACATAAAGATTCCGGGGAACCTTGCGGAAAAGGGAAGGCTTCCCGTTATCACCGAAGCGATACGGATACTGAAAAAAGAAATAGGTGAAGAAGTAGCTGTAGGCACTTATGTACTGGGCCCTTTTCTTCTGGCAGGGCAGGTGATGGACCTGGAAGGGCTCCTGAAGCAGGCTTTCAAGAATGCGGAGACCGTGAATGAGGTCCTTGGCTTGTTTGCAGACCTTATCATTGCAGTGGCCGACGTATACAGGAATGCCGGAGCCGACTACATAACCATACGAGAGATGGGCGCCAGCACCGATGTCCTGAGTCCGAGAATGTTCCGATCCCTCGTGAAACCGCATCTGGACAGAATTATGGCGGGAATACCGATGCACAAGGTGCTCCATATCTGCGGCAACACGAATCCGATTGTGGGAGATATGGCAAACGCAAAAGGCGACGCGATAAGCGTAGAAAAGAAGACAGAGGTAAGCAAAGCGAGGCAGCTTCTCGGAAAGGATGCCCTCATCTTCGGGAATCTCGATACTTACCAGATACTTTGTCTGGGGAGCCCCGAGGATGTCGAGAAGGAGGTACTGAGAGCACTTGAGGACGGAGTGAGCGCAGTATGGCCCGGTTGTGACCTGTGGCCTGAAATTCCCGCAGAAAATATGCGTATCATGGTTGAAACAGTGAAGGCCAACGGGAGAATCACGGGCTGATGCGATCCATTCTTCCCATCGCCGCACGGTTCGGGTTTCAAAAGAAGGAAATCGATCCTTACGGGAAGTCTATGGCCAAGATTTCTCCCGAAGTGTCCGAAAGACTGCCGAGAAGGCCCGGCGGCAAATATATCTTTGTAACCGCGATGACCCCCACTTACAGAGGAGAAGGGAAAACGGTTACGGCAATAACGCTGAGCATGGCCCTTAATAGGAGAGGCAGCAGCTCGATAGCCACATTGAGACAACCCTCGATGGGCCTCTACTTTGCCCGCAAGGGCGGCGGCTCCGGAGGGGGCAAAGCAAGGCTTCTTCCTCAGGAGGAAATCGATTTTCACTGTACCGGAGACACGCACGCAGTCACCATGGCCCACAATCTTGTTGCAGCCCATATGGATAACCTCTTTTTCTGGGGGAATCCGCCTGGCCTGGATGAAGAGAGGATTTTCTGGAACAGGGCTATTGACCTATGTGACAGATCCCTGAGGAGCGGCTTTATCATGACCCAGGCGTCGGAGCTCATGGCAATCCTCTCCCTCTCCAGAACCCATGAAGAGGTGAGAGAGAGGCTATCAAGAATAACGCTGGGCTTTGACGAGGCCGGCAATCCGGTCCTGATGTCCGCTATCAGGATAGAATCGGATCTGATACGGATCCTCCGGAAGGCCCTTCTGCCTAATCTTGTTCTTTCTTCGGAAAACACCCCGGTCATTCTCCACTGCGGACCTTTCTCCAACATCAGCCACGGCAACTGTTCCGTCATGGCTGACGAAGTGGCGCTGAGGACAGCCGATTTCGTTGTTACCGAAGGCGGAGGCGGTACGGATACGGGTTTTGAGAAATTCATGGCTATCAAAGCCCCCGTGCTTCAGAGGCTGCCCAATGCCGTCGTCCTGGTGGTAACGGCCAGGGCTCTCAAGATGCACGGTCTCAGCACGTTGGACAGGGGCCGGGTTTCTGAAGAAAGCGAATGGGCAGGAAGGAATGACGCCGCCCTGATGGCGGGAATGAAGAACCTCGAAAGACATATTCGGAACGTTAAGATCTTCGGCTTTCCGCTGGTCGTTGCCGTCAACAGGTTTTCCTTTGATCACGATGAAGAAATAAGAAAGATTGCAAAGACCGCACTTGATCTCGGCGCCGATTTCGCCGTTGCACACAGGGGATGGCAGAAGGGAAGCAGGGGGGGAGACGAACTCGCTGAAACAGTGGTGGAGGCTACCCACAGGCGCTTCAGCTTCCGCAGGCTTTATGATGATTCTCTTTCCACGGAAGAGAAAATAGCGAAAGTTGCCTCCACGATATACGGTGCGCAGGGGATAACACAATCTTCCCGGGCATCCGGGATCCTGACAGGGATGGAAAGACAGGAGGCTCTTCATTCAAGCCGTCAGAATTGCGGTCCGTGCATCGCAAAAACCCATCTGTCCCTTTCCCACGACTCGCGGATAAAAAATGTGCCCGGAAAATATACACTGCCAATCGTTGATTTTGTGCCGTTTACCGGTGCGGGGTATTTTTGTGCCTTGACCGGCACCGTCAATCTTATGCCGGGAATGCCTCCGGGAACAGGTGCATACGATTTTGGAATGTGCAGGACAGAGGAAAAAGAGTGATCATTTTTTTGCTGATCAATCAGGAATGCTTAACCACAACACAAGAAGGGTCCTCTCAATGCTTCATCTTAGGGAGAGAAGCAAGAACCCCGAAAAGGAGGATTTCATGAAAGAAACCATGTCTCCGAAGGAAAGACTTTTTGCCACCCTGGCCCATCAACCCGTAGACCGCATACCGGTAGCGCAGCCGTTGCATACGGGAACGATAGAGTTGATGAAATCATGCGGGGCTTTCTGGCCGGAAGTGCATTCCAACGCGGAACTCATGGCTACCCTGTCGTATGAGGCACATCGGGTCATCGGCTTTGAGAGCGTTCGTGTCCCCTTCGATATCAATATAGAAGCCGAAGCCATGGGATGCGAGCTGGAGTATCACGCAGGGCGCAACAAGGGCCTGGATATACAACCCCCGGTGAAGGAACCCCCCGTGTCCGAAACGGGCGACTTCAGCAGGGTGAAGGACCCCGACCCTTATAAAGACGGCAGGATGCCGGTGGTCCTCGAAGCGATCAAGCTCCTCAAAAAGAGGGTTCCCGATACCATACCCGTCCTCTCGATGGTCGTGGGACCCTTCATGGTAGCGGCTCAGGTCAGGGGGGTAGACCCCTTCATGCGCGAAATTATGAGGAAGCCTGCCGTTACCAAGGAGCTCATTGAGAGGGCTCAGAAGGTCTGCGTGAAGTATGCCCAGGCCCAGGTCGAGGCAGGGGCGGATGTTGTAGTGATCGTTGATGCCACTGCCAGCTGCGATCTGATCAGTCCAAAACAGTTTGACGAATTTGCCAAGCCCTACTCCCGGAGCATCACCGAAAACATTTCAGTGCCCACAATCCTTCACATCTGCGGGAAGAACGACCTGCTTCTGACGAGGATGGCGGAGGTGGCGCCGGGTATCTCGGTTGACTCCATGGTAAATATGGCTTATGCCAAACAGACGGTGGGAGAAAACACCGCCATGTGTGGAAATATTAATGTGAACGGGGTCCTGCTGTTCGGGGAGCCGGAAGAAGTCAAGCAAGCCGTCATAGAGTGCATTGAGAAGGGGACTGACGTCCTCACAACCTGCTGTGGAATACCCCCGCAGACCTCGACGATAAACCTGCAGACCATGGTCGAAACCGGTAAGAAACACGGCTTCAGGAAGGTATGGGTTTAAAACTATGAAAAGCCTGTCAATAGATTTGGGGACGAGCGGGTTCCGGGCCCAGGCTATTGATGAGGATGGCAGGGTCATCGCCACCGCGATATCGACCCGCCACCCTCTGCCGGGGGCAAATGTTATGGACCATCTTCACTTCTGTCTTGAAATGGGATATGACATTACTCACAAGTTGATTCTCAATGCGGTGCACAAGGTCATCCGTGCCCTCCCGATCGACCTTAAAGAGGTGGGGCGTGTGGCGATCTGCGGAAATCCCATCCAGCTTTCTCTCTTCCAAAGGATGGAAATCAGGGATCTGGCCTTTGCGGGCAAGCGGGGACTCAAAAAGCTGGGAATCACGGAGGCGGTCAAGCGGCCTGCCCGTGTCATCCGGGCTGCCGATATCGGACTGGAGTTGCCCGACAAGGCGGAACTCCTTGTGCCGCCGGCAGTCAGGCATGAAATCGGTGCGGATGCCCTGGCGATGATGTATATCACCGGCCTCCTTGATAAGGATGAGGTGGCTATCGTCACAGATTATGGTACCAACGCGGAAATGGCCATCAAGGTCGGCGGTGACATACTGACGGGTTCGGCAGCAGCAGGCCCTGCCATGGAAGGACAGCACGTCTCCTGCGGCATGTTGGCTCAGCCGGGCGCCATTGCGGACTTAGTCTCCGGCGACGGAGTCTGGGACATTCGTGTGCTCAATTCAGATCTCATCGCACGTTCCGGTTCGAGCATCCGGGTCAAGGACGGTGTGATTGTTCTGCAGGGCGCCCCGAACTGCCAGCCGAAAGGGATTACCGGCACGGGTGTTGTCGCCGCGATTGCCGAAGGGATCGATGCGGGGTTGGTAGGCCCGCCAAAGATCAGTACTGCCGACGGAAAACTGCACATGACCGAAGGGATCTACCTGACAGAGAAAGATGTGCGAGAGGCGGGGAAGGCTATCGGCGCCATACGGGCCGGGCACATGACACTCGTGGAAGAGGTCGGCATAAAACTGCCGAAACTGGACGCTGTGTACATGACAGGGGCCTCGGGCACATACGTGGACCCCTTAAAGGCCCGGAAAGTCGGCCTGATTCCTAACTCGGCAGGCAGGATAATACAGGCAGGGAACACGAGCCTGTGTCTTGCCACTGAAATCGTCAGACGTCCGGAGCTCCTGGACATGCTCCAGAAAGTGGCCGATACGATCACCGCCAAGCACATCATGTTCGCAGATTCAAAGGTATTTAAGAATGCCTATGTCTGTGAGTTGGCCTATTGGGATGAAGGAATGCCGATGCATATGATGAATGGCATGCTCGCTCTCTATGGCATTCAGGAATTTCCTCAGCCGCACCCGTCGCCGGAGTTGATTCACATCTCAAAGCGGGACATCATCGAAATCGGTCCTATGGGACTGACTGTCGTGGACAGCGTGGGCACCGAACTCTCTCTTGATTTCCCTGCAGGGGGGTGCCTGGGTGATAATTGCCGCAAATGTCTCAATGAATGTCCGGAGGCCGCCGCCCGCATCGAGAGGGTGGGTGAGAATGAACGCATTGTAATCCGCTCCGACCTTTGTAACGGCACCGCTTGCCGGCGTTGTGAAGCGGAATGCCCTAACGGTCTGTTGTTTGAGTCCGTCAAGGTTGCGGGGTGAGGAGAGAGGAGGATGCCATGGTAATCGGGCTCTTAACGTGCGAAATTTTCGAAGATGAGATGGCGCATATGCTTTCCCATGATCCTGATATCGGGAAAGTCACTTTCGTCGAGAGCGGTCCTGCGACAGACAGCATTGCGTCCCTGCATGGGTTGCTGGGCAACAGGCTGAAAAGGATAAAGGATGCAGCTGAGTTTCTGCCGGACTCGGCACTCTCTTTCGAGGTTCTGGCTGCGGTGCTTCGCGTCGCTCTTCACATGGACAAGACTATGCTGAGAGAGGGGGTTGCAGAGCAGGCCAGGATTCTGGCTGAGAAGAGTGACGTCCTCGTGCTGGGCTACGGACTTTGCGGCAATGGACTCCTCGATATCGAAAAACAATTGGTCGATCTCCGTTGCCCTATCGTACTGCTGCAGAATAAAGATGGCAGTACGATCGATGACTGCGTGTGCCTGGTGCTGGGAGGGACCGAAAAATACCTGGATCAGGTCCGTCGTGAGGCGGGCACATGGTTTGTGACTCCCGGCTGGCTTAAGCACTCTGATACGCTGCTGCTAAAGGAACTTCACTGTCCGGATATCGCCACGGTCAAATGGATCTTTAAGAAAGCGGCTTATAAGCGGGTACTGATGGTTGACACGGGAATCGGAGACCGCGAGACGCTCAGCGCCGAAACGAAAAAGTTCGCGGATACCTTCGGGTTTTATGTGGACGAAACCAAGGGGACGCTCAACATTCTTGAGCGCACATTTGAACAGGCCAAAAGCCTGCTCACTAAAAGAGAAAGGAGTGGCAATGTAAAGGTGAAAGAAGACAAGGCAGAGGCGTGATAGCTGTATAAACCTTTTTTACTAAGGTGGAGGTACACAATGTCTGAAAAAATTTTCGAAGACCTTAACCACGCCATCGTTGTAGGCGACATTGACGAAGCGGGAAGGCTGGCCAGACAGGGCTTGGCTGACAATATCGACCCGATGATCATAACAGAAAAGGGTATGATCCCGGCTATGGCAATAGTCAGCGAAAAGTATGATAAGAAGGAGTACTATCTACCCCAGATGCTCCTCAGCTCCGAAGCCTTCTATGAAGCCTTCAATATCCTGAAGTCAAAGATGAAGGTCGAAACGGCAGGGAAAGGCAAGGTACTGATCGGCGTTGTCGAAGGCGACGTCCATGACATCGGCAAGAACCTCGTAAGGATAGTGCTGGAGGCAAATGGGTTTGCCTGTATAGACATGGGACGTGACGTGCCCATCGAGGATTATCTTGAGAAGGTGGCTGAGGAGAAGCCCGACTTTCTGATGCTCTCTACCCTCATGACGCCGACGATGCTCAGTATGAAGCGGACCCTGGAGGGACTCGTGGAAGAAGGCCTCCGGGACAAGATCAAGGTGGGCGTCGGCGGAGGACCGATCTCCTGGGAGTTTTGCAAGAAGATAGGGGCTGATTTTTATGGTGACAATGAAAAGGAAGCCCTGAAGTGGGTAGAATCCGCAGTGGAAAAATAAGGAGGAGGTGAGAACAATGTCCACAATGACTCCGTTAGAACGTGTTGTTGCAGCCCTTACGTTTAAAACACCGGACCGGGTACCCGTCGCCCTTTATTTTCAGAGTGCCGCCCAGCATGACTTCGTGGATCTGGACTATACGTGGAAGGAAGGGCTTAGCCATCCGAGAAAGCTCTATCAGTCGATAGAGAAGCAGTATACGGTGTACGGGGCTGATAACTTCTTCCTGCCCGTGGATTTCCGGGTCGAGGGCGAGGCCTTGGGCTCGAAGTTGGATTACATGCTCAAGTGCGGCGGCGGTATGCGCATGGGCGTGGTCAGCGAATGGGCCGTCAAGACCCCTGCGGATCTTGCCAAACTTTCAGTCCCCGATCCCACCAAGGCCGGAAGGATGCCGGTCATCCTGGACGTGATCAGGAAACTGAAGAAGAACTATCCCGATGTGCCCATCGTGGGGTTCGTGAACGGACCTCCGGATACGGTGGCGGATGTTCTCGAAGGCCGTTATAAGCGGCTTTATGTGGAGATGGCTAAAAATTCGTCTTTTATCCATGACCTGCTTGAGCTCTGCACCCAGACATCGATCGCTTTTGCCAAGGCCATGCTCGAAGCGGGGGCCATTGCAATAGCGACTGTTGAGGGCGGGATGGTTGATGAGGCGGTCAGCGTGCCTCAGTATGCCGAGTTCGTCGTCCCTTACCACAGAAAAATCCGTGACGCCATAAGGGCCCCGTATATTTACCATCAGTGTGAAAACGCTACTCCATTCCTGGATTTGATCGTCAATGAAATCCAGCCGATATGCGTTGCTTTTCACGACTCGGTCGACCTGAAATGGGCAAAAGAGAAATACGGGAAACAGGTGGCTATTGCAGGGAACGTCGGCGTGTCAAAGGCGAATGCGGCCCTCATGTTCGGAACCCCTGAGCAGGTAATGGCAGAAGCGAAGAAATGCCTGGAGATCGGTATGCCGGGAGGGGGATATCTATTATCGGCCGGATGTGAAATTCACCACGACGTTCCGCCCGAGAACATAAAGGCCCTCGTGAAGGCGGCTGCCCTGTATGGAGCTTACTAAGGAAAGCGTTAAGGGTCCGAGCGTCGAAGGGAATCGGCAACAGTAGGTAATGAAGGTGAAGGCTCAAAAATGAGCCTGTGTGAGCATAATCACCTCAATTGAAGTGACTATGTTCACACTGTACAAAGCGTAACTTTCCCTTTCCTAATCTGCTCAGCCTGCAGATAACAAAGGGTATCGGGAGGAAATAAAATGTTTTGCTATCAATGTGAAAAAGCAGCAAATGGAACGGGATGCACGACGACCGGGGCCTGCGGAAAAACTCCGGAAGTATCAGATCTTCAGGATCTGCTTGTCTATTCGCTGCAGGGACTTTCGGTGGTTGCGCTTGAGGGCAGGAAAGCCGGGATAACCGACAGGGAAGTGGATGAATACACGGTGGATGCGCTTTTCTCAACGGCTACAAATGTCAATTTCAACCCTGACTTTTTTGTTTCATGTATAAAAAGGTGCGCCGAGCTCAAGGACGGCCTGATACAAAAGCTGCGGGCCGCGAGTCTGAAAACCGCGTTTGCGGAGGGTCCGGCGAATTTCCTGCCAGAAAAAAGCCGCGAGGGAATGCTCAAGCAGGCTCAAAACCTTGGCCTCTTTTCGAGTGATGGCGTCCTGCCCTGGCAAGGTCAGGTACATCGACCCGGCAATCCCGATTCTTTGGACCCTGACGTCCTATCCCTGCGGAGTACTACGCTGTTCGGCTTAAAAGGCGTGGCAGCGTACACTGGCCATGCCCGGACCCTGGGACGGACCGACGACGCCATATATTCCTTTTTCCACGAAATGCTGGCGTCCATGACCAGGAAGGATCTCTCCCTGGATGCCTGGGTAGGGCTGGCCCTGAAATGCGGAGAAATAAACATACGGGCGATGGAGTTGCTCGATAAAGGCAACACCGGCACTTACGGTGATCCCGTCTTTACCACGGTACCCCTTGGGCGCAAGAAAGGAAAGGCTATTCTCGTTTCCGGACATGACCTTAAGGAACTTGAAGAGATACTCAAACAGAGCGAGGGAAAGGGAATATATGTCTACACGCATGGAGAGATGCTCCCCACCCACGGCTATCCCGGCCTGAAGAAATACGCTCACTTTTACGGCCATTACGGGACAGCCTGGCATAACCAGAACAAGGAGTTTGAGCAGTTTCCCGGAGCTATCGTCCTGTCCACCAACTGCTTCCAGAAGCCCCTCGATTCCTACAAAGACAAGGTATTTACGACGGGCGTTGTTGGGAGTTCCGGCATACAGTATATCACAAAGAATGATTTTGCCCCCGTTATAAAGAAGGCCCTTTCCCTGCCCGGCTTTTTGAAAGATGAGGACCTGGGCTCTGTGCTGACCGGTGCGGCAAGGAATGCGATCCTCAGTGCTGCCGACACGGTAATAGAGGCGGTGAAGAACAAGAGTATTCGGCATTTCTTTCTTGTTGCCGGCTGCGACAGTGGAACAAAGGGAAGGCATTATTACTCTGATTTCGTCGAAAAAGTGCCCAAGGACTGCGTTGTGCTGACTCTGGCATGCGGCAAGTTCCGCTTCTTCGACAAGAAGCTGGGCGATATCGGCGGCATCCCGAGGCTCCTGGACGTAGGCCAGTGCAACGACGCCTACTCTTCTATTCAGATAGCAGTCGCCCTTGCAAAGGCCTTTAGCGTGGGAGTAAACGATCTCCCCCTTTCCATGGTCCTCTCGTGGAACGAGCAGAAGGCCGTGGCCGTCCTGCTTTCGCTTTTCCACCTCGGGATCCAGGGCATCCGTATTGGTCCGTCATTGCCGGCCTTCATAAGTCCGGGGGTGCTGGGAGTGCTTATCAAAAACTTCAACGTAATGGCCATTACCACACCTGATGCAGACCTCAAGGCTATCCTGGGGCCGGCTGCATAATGAACCGCGAATGCATTTCCTATGTGAAGACTCTTGCATGGAGGTGAGACCATGAACGGAAAAGAGATTGTTTTCTCGGCCTATGATTTTGTGAAGACCGATAGGATGCCCTCCTCGATCTTCGGAGGAGGGGTCTGGACTTACAGTTACTACGGCGAAGAGCCGGAAAAGTTGGTAAGGAATCCCGTACGGATGGCAGAAATTCAAACAGAAATGGCCGACATCCTGCAATCTGATATCGTTTATGTAGGATCAGGGCTGAATAACTGTTTGGTAGCAGCATTGGGGGCGCCCATCACCTACAGGAAGGTGGGGGCGCCTGACGTGGAACCGATAGTAGGATCTATCTCTGATCTTGAAAAACTTGACCTGTCGAGAATAGATACCGACCCTGTTCTCAACAACATCAGAGAGGCAACGAGGATCGTCTCAAAGAATGTGGGGAATAAGTATGTCGTGACGACGACAACATGGGGCCCTTTCATTTTGGCAGGCCAACTCTGCGGCATAGAACAACTTATGAGAGCTATCCACAAAAACAAGGACCTGGTGAAGGCCGTTGCCGAGTTTGCCGCAAAGATGGTGCTCCGTTTCTATAAACCCTTAATTGACGATACTACTATTCAGATGATTTCAATGGCTGATTCGTTGAGTTCTGCAAGTCTTATTTCAAGGGCGCGGTTTGGAGAACTGGGGTTGCCGCCCTTGAAAACCGTTTTTTCGGAGCTGAAAGCGACCGGCACAAAAAGCCTGCTGCATATGTGCGGTGAGATGAGCGACAGGCTTGACCTGGTAAGTACTTCAGGTGCCAATTGCATAAGCCTTGATGCCATGGTGGACATGAAAAAGGCCAAGGAGGCCTTCCACGGGAATTGTGTTCTTGCAGGGAATGTCTCCGCGACAGCAGTATTAATGGATAAGGACAGCAAAGTCGTAAGAGATGCTGTTCTCGCGTGTATATCCAGTGCTGCATCAGGGGGAGGGTACATGGCAATGCCGGCCTGTGACCTGCCTCATTCAGTTCCCATTGAGAATATTAAGATATTTCTTGAGACAGCCAGGGAATATCGTCCCTGACATAGGTATGGATGCAGCCATTATAGCAAAGAATGCCGGCCTTCCTTTCGATATTCCGGTGGTGAAGGAGGTTGTTTGGAATGGGATTATCCTCTTAGAATGAAATGAAATTAAGCAAAGAGAAGTCATGTGAGCAGATAGGCAGGGTGCCATGCTGAACTGGGGTGTGTCTGAAAACTGTTTTCTGCTGCGACCGGCTGCCCAATCTCCGGTAATCCCCGCGTGAAAAGAGGGACATAATACTTTTTTGCTGACAAGTATACTTCTCTAATCATTATGACATGATATGAATATCAATAGGTGTCGTGTGTAGCTCTCCGCACCACAGCACCCAGCACGGGGTCTGCTCAATGAAGGTTTTTCACTCAATCGGTACGGAAAAGGGGGAAGCCCCCCAATGCCCAGCATCTTTCCCCGAAAAAGGAAGAACTGCCTTAAAAGAGAAACATCAGACCGGTGCGTTTACCTTTCTGCTATCCATCTTTTCTTCTGCTCATTTGATTTTCTGGGGTTTTTTTCTTCCGGCACTTCAGGCATGCCGTATGCAATAAATAGGGCAGGAAGTGAGAAACAGGAACCGGGAGAAAACAAAAAAAAGAAGATCATTGCCTCAATCGCAGCACTTGTTTTTACGTTTGCAATGACGGGCGCCTCTTTTGCAGCCGAAACGGCGACAACCGGGATGCCCTCTACTTCGCAAGTGCAGGAGAAAAAGGCGGACGGCAAGACGGCTGGAAAGAAAGTCTCTCACCACAAGAAAGCAAAGAAGGCCAAAAGGGCAACCAACCCAACGCAAAACCGGCGGGAAACGTGAAGTAGAATCTTCAAATGAGACAGGAAAAAGGAGGATGGTAGGATGTTTCGGTGGAAGAAGGCGGTAATCATCTCTATGATCTCCCTCTTGCTTGCAGGCAGTGCATATGCGACACCGCAATGGGAGGGCGGTGCTGCCGGGGGACTCATCGGCGGCATAGCAGGGGCACTGCTCGATCACAAAAACCCGTGGCGCGGAGGGGTGATCGGGGCAGGACTCGGCGCCATAGCAGGGGCGACCCTTGCGGATATCTCGGTACGCGGCTCGCAGGAAGCGGCCCGGACGGACAGACCGGTGGAATACACGACCGGGAACGGTCGCGGCGTGTACCGGGCCGAGCCGGTGGGCGCTTTTTATTACCCGGATAGGTACACGAAGTGCAGAAAGGTGCATGAAAGGACATGGGAAAACGGCCGCCTCGTGCGGGATACGGTCAGGGAGGTGTGCGAGGGAGTGAGGACAGGGGGAGGGTACGGGACTCCCCTTGCCTATGAAGAGACTCCTCCGCCGTATGCGGTGCCCGGGCCCCCTCCGGTGGTGTTGATCCCCGGGACCTACGTGTATGCTGTGCCCGATAGCGCAGGGAGGCTTTTATTCTATGATGGTTTCTGGTGGCGTCCCGTGCGGGGCCACTGGTACCGCTCCAGACATTTTGACGGCCCCTGGATACATGTTCGCTTCGACAGGGTCCCTTATGCCCTCAGGGAGCTGCCTCCCGATTATCCCCGTCTGCTTTATGGACAGCACCGGATTGCGTGTGGAGACGTGAGGGGTCATTGGGACAGAGGAGTGAGGGACTGAAACGAATATCATGGGTTGCCGTGCGCGGTTCTCCACGCAGCAGAGCCCCACGAGGAGTCCGCGCAAGGGGAGGTCTTCCCCTCCGATAAACACCCCTCTGCAGTATATATGGAATCCTGCAGAGGGGTGCTCATTTCATCCATCATACAGCGGAATGCACTCCTCAAGGTCGAAGCGCAGCAATACCTTATTGAGAGGATCCTCCGCGGGTCGAGCCGGCACCGGAGGGAGCTCTGTCGGGTGTGCGCGACTGAGGGGGCTGAATAATCACATTGCTCGTAACTGATTTCACCCCCTGCGTTTCCCTGGCCAAAGAGATCATGCGCTGCTCCGCCTCTCTGCTCGGGACCTGACCGGTAAGCGTTACGTGGCCCTCAAAGCTGTCCACATCGATCTTGAACGCACTAAGGGTCGGCTCCTGAACTAACTTGGTATTGATGGAGGCGGTGATCCTCGCGTCATCTATCGACTGGCCCGCCGTCCTTCCCGTAATGCTTGCACAGGCGGACAGGATGAATACAAGACTGATTACCAATGCAGCACGTAGCATCTGTGTCATGATCCTCCCTCCTTTTCTTGCATCGCATCGTTTAAACAATGAACTCGATTGCGCCGGCATGCTGCAGTCGGCGCAACAGGCTGAACCACCGGGTGTCCCACCTCTCCCGGCCTTGCGATGGGCTCTGAGCACTGGACATCAGTTTTTGAAGATCGTTCTTCCTACTCATCTTTTATCATCATTCCTGTGTACAGTCAATAGGTACTTTCCGCTCTGCTGCCCGTCTCCGGCAGCGTCCCCGGTGCATACCCATACGGAGCGTATTTCCGGGGGGTGCGTTGACATCACCCGAGGCCCTGCTACAATTTAATTGGGCACTACAGGTGCGGGTGGCTTGCAGCCGATGCAGGCCTGAATCAAGAACCCTCCAGAGGAGAGGAGGTGCCCCATGCGTGTGATCTGGTCGGGAACAATCAGTTTCGGGCTTATCAATATCCCGGTAAAAATGTATAACGCGGTGCAGGAGAGGGCGCTGGATGATGTGTTCCTTCCCGAGAGGTACCATGATACCTACACCGAAGAACTGAAGAGAGTCATTTCAGCAGCAGCGTCGTGGCGGCGGCGGTCACGCGGGAGATCCTGGAAGGTGCCGGAGCCGCCAGCTTCTGCAAGACTTCGGGAGCCACCGGCCTGCATGTCTATGTCCCCCTGGATGCGCAGTATGAGTACCTGCAGGTGCAGCAGTTCGCAAAGATCGTGAACATGCTGGTCAATTACCGGCTGCCCGACACCACCAGCATCGAGCGCACTCCCTGCAAACGGTATCACAAGGTGTACCTCGACTACCTGCAGAACCGCAGGGGGCAGACCATGGTTGCCCCGTATTCCGTACGGCCCCGGAGAGGTGCGCCGGTCTGCGCACCGCTGCAGTGGGACGAGGTCAATGAAGAACTCGACCCCATGCGGTTTACCATGAAGACGACGATGAAAAGGGTGGGACAAACGGGAGACCTGTGGAAGGGAGTGCTCGGTCCCGGAGCCGATCTGCACGCGTGCCTCGTGCTGCTCGAAAAGATGTTTGCGGCAGTCTAAGAGGCAAGAAACCCTGCGGGAAGTGGAGGAAGACAGAGTTGATGCGCTCTGCCTCCCTCCACTTCGCGGCTCTCCTATGTATTGAACATTTTGGAAAGGAACTGGTCCATTCTGGTCGCTGACCCCGTTCTTATGGATTTGCCCACTTCGATCGCTTCCAGGATGTCCTGTTCGTCAACTCCGGCTTCGCGGGCCCTGCCCGCGTGGTATTTCACTCATTCCTGGCAGTTTGAGGTCACGGAAGCACCGACAGCGATAAGGGACTTGATGCGCTCTTCTAAACCCATGCGGTAAACCCTCCTCTGCTTTTTCCCTGAAAAGGGAACGGACTGTCATTATGCCGATGAACTATCGGCCGGTCATACGGCTCACGATCCACCATACCCTATGGTTACTTTTTCCCCTTCGACGATCACCGGCACCTGGGAAACTCCTTTTGTATATGCGAGCATCTCCTTGAATCTGGCCTTGTCACGCAGAACATCAAAGTACTCTGCAGTATCCCCATAGGCAGACCTTGCCCTCATGGTAAAGGGTCAGCTGGCCTTTCCGTAAATAAGTACCTTTTCAGCCATGTTACCACCTCCCGTGTCTTTATAATAGCAGCCGCTCATATGAGCTGTTGCTCATATTAAACAGTGAATTCCGGTTCATGTCAAGAGCTAAATGAGATCGGGATACAACGTAGTGGGCTTTTTAATGATTTTTGCTTCGAAATATTTCGGTATGGGATCGGCCTTATATCCTGGAAAGAGGCGGAGACGTCTGCAGGCAAACTGAATGAAGCCGTTATTTCGGAACAATGCGGTAGATTTTATCATCTCCCGGGCGGGGGTTCCCCCGGCCGTCCCTGTTGTTGGTGAGGAAATAGAGCGCGCCGTCGGGACCCTCGACCACGTCCCGCAGCCTTCCGTACGTTCCCGTTTCATGGTCGCTTGCAAACCACCTCTCGATTCTTTCGACTCTTCCGGCAGCCCTGTCGAGCCGTATTCGTATCAATGCCCTGCCTCTCAGCGTTGAGACAAACAGGTCTCCTTTCATGTGCGGGAAGAGGTTCCCTCGATAAAAGGCGATCCCCGAAGGAGGTGTCGTCTTCTTCCATACGAGTATGGGATCGACATAGGGTTTCTCTCCCGGCCCTCCGGCGGTCCGAGGCCAGCCGTAGTTGCCGCCTTTGACGATGATGTTGATCTCGTCGTAGCCGAACCGGCCGAATTCGCCGGAAGGCCCGTGCTCGGAGGCGAAAAGCTTTCCGGTCCGCGGATGCCATGCAATCCCCTGGGGATTGCGATGTCCGTAAGAGTAGACGGGAGAGCCCCTGAAAGGGTTATCGGAGGGAATTTCCCCTTCAGGAGTAATTCGCAATATCTTGCCGGCCGGTGAGGAAAGGTCCTGGGCGAAATCAGCCTTGAAGTTCTCCCCGGTGGTGATATACAACATACCGTCCGGTCCGAAGGCGATTCTTCCTCCGTCATGGAGCCTTGCCCCCGGTATTCCATCGAATACTATTCTGTCGATGTCCCCTCTCTCTCCTTTGTCCTTCAATCTGACCACCTTGTTATAGAGGCCGCCATCTTTCCTGAAGGTATGCATGGCATAAATATAGGGCTTGCGAGGGAAATCAGGATGGATAGCGAGTCCCATGAGTCCCGCTTCTCCGGTATGCGCTGCATCGATTTCCGCATAGGACGTCTCCCGCAGCTTTCCTTCCTGTATCAGCCGTATTCTTCCCGGCCTCTCACTGACCAGTGCCCTCCCATCCGGCAAAAAAACGAGGGACCAGGGTATTTCGAGGCTCTCCACCCATACTGCCACTCTGACTCTGTCGCCCTCGGGAAGAAAGACATCCTCCGGCTGCGGGGATTTCCCCCCGACCTTTTGGGAGCAGGCAAAGACGAGCAAATGAATAATGAGCAGAAGAGGCACTGTTTTTCTCATCGTGTATTCTCTTTTCCGTATACCCCTATTTCAATTGTGCCCTTAAAGGGACATGAATGCAATACCTGCAAACAATGCAGCGCAAACCCGAAGGTAAGGTCGGACCGGAATAGAGGGAATGATACTTCCCGATGGGTAAGTGCCGGGTTACTAATTGAAATTACAGCAAATCAGTAGTGTCCGACAGATTTTAGGACTATTAGCTGCAAACCCAGCACTGGAGCGGAGTTTATGACTTTTATCACTGTTAACGACTTGAACGAGCCAACGATTTTCAGGCAGGCTTTCCGGACGTATC
>NSJL01000026.1 GCA_002634385.1 Nitrospira sp. | reverse complement strand
CCAGGGTGCCGGTAAGGGTTTCCACCGTCCCGCTGCAGGTCAGGCCGGGGTATGGTCCGGGATATGGGGTGGGCTCCCCCGGCCTGACCTGCAGCGGGACGGTGGAAACCCTTACCGGCACCCTGGTCAGCTATGGGAACGCCGGAGGAGGCATTACTATTGACACCGGAACGGAAATCGAGGAACTGTACGGAGTCGGACCTTTCTGGTACTGGAACAGCAATAACATGGATACCCCGGAAGTGGGCGAAACAGTGACAGTCACCGCAGAAACGGCGACGGTAGGCTCTACGGAGAGAGATATCCTCATCTCCATGACGATCGGAGGCCAGACGATCCAGTTGAGGGACCAGGCGACCTGCCTCCCTCTCTGGAGAGGGCAGCAACGCCCGATGATGTACAAGTAATGTTGAGGGGAGTGTAGAGGAGTTCTTCCCTCCCTCGCAGGCGGGCTGGAGGTCCTCCCTCTCCAGCCTGCCCGCTTACGATGCTGCCGGAGCGCCGATGCAAGAGGGAATCTATTGCCACTGAGCACCTAACGCTCGGTGTCAGTGGCGGCGAGAAGCGCCATCCGCTGCATGTCATTGTTACGCCGCTCCTGATTCAAGCGATGACCCGTTGCGCACGAGCACGATCTTGCCGGTCACGCCTCCCTTCCCTGCAAAGCAAAAAAAGGGACATATTACTATTAATTCGCACAGGGCAGGATCGATATTCTCTCTGCCTGTTTGACGAATCAAAAATAAAAAGAGGTACCTTCGTTTCGACGGAATAGTGCAAATGTGGTATCATTGAAAAATAGTGCGGTAATGCCGTATACGCTCCTTTCCAAGCCGATTTATCCCTGCATCCGTCCGGTGTCCTCTTCCCCTCGCCGTTTCAGGAGAGACACGGAGTACCGTATCTTTACTGAAAGATACGGATTTATGCAGGTTACAATCGTGACAGCAAGCATATCCCAGAGAGAAGCATTTCCCGGAGAGATTCGTTTGAAATGAACGGAGAGGTTTTCCACGGACTCTCCCGACTTTATCCCTGTACTATGAGAAATACCGCTTTGTGTTGAGATTCCCCCGGGAAGCTTCAAGATTATTCAAAAAGCCTTTTCCCACGAAACCGCATAGGGAAACAGATCGACTTCTGGCACCACTGCCGAGTTTCCCCTCCGGTCACACTGATATTCATCCCTGTTCTGACCGCTTGCCATGCTTTTTTACAAACAGCAGCGATGCACCATGCGGTGCGTTGCGGGAGGTAATTATGCACATAAGCACTTCCATACGAAATAGAGAAGACAAAAAGAAGCCCGCAAAAAAAGCGGTGCAATGTTACAGCAATTACCGGTGCGACTACTTCCCCTGCCATGAAACCGACAGCAGGGAATTCAACTGCCTGTTCTGCTACTGCCCCATGTATTTCCTGCATGTCTGTCTTGGCAGGCCCCGGTATCTTCTCCATGGCGGTTTGATTATCAAAGACTGTTCAGGATGCGACTACCCGCACCGGCCGGAAAACTATACTAAGATCGTAGACCACCTGATCACCGCCATCAGCAGCTGAACAACGGCATCCCCCCCTGATGGCGGACGGGTATCGTGAGCATCAAAGAGGGATGCTGCACTGTGCAGGAAAAAGAGCTTCTTTCACTTTCGAGGCGGGTTCATAAAATATTCAAAATCATTGTTTTTAATGTAGTGAAGAGTATGGGAACAAAGAACGAAAAGAGGCGGAAGCCTATGGCATACAGGGAAGAGGCAAAAGGGAGATCTTCTTTGACAAGTCCCTGATAAATGGGATATTTACGGTACACACGATGCGTCCTCTTGTTGGGGCGATGCACAAGAAAAGGTGGACATGGAAGCCGGGAGGAAGACTGCACAACTAGGCACATATTTTATTTTGATTTTTGCATTTTCGTTCCTATTCAACTATGTGTGGGAATCGCTCCATGCCGTTTACCTTTATGAGGGCCACAATTTCTATGCCAGGAAATACATTCCGATGGTCAGCTATGTTTCGGCGGTGGATAGCGCCCTTATCCTCGTAATCTACTGTATCGTTTCCTGCCTCTGGAGAAACATTTTCTGGATCAGAAAAATGAGCGGGAAGCAGGTGTTCACCGCTTTCATGGCGGGGGTACTCATTGCCGCGATCATAGAATTCCGGCAGGCCCTTGTGCTCAACGTGTGGAGCTATACTCCCCTTATGCCCACCATAGGAGGAATCGGTATTTCTCCTTTATTTCAATTGGGTACCACCGGTCTTCTGGCATTCTGGCTGACGCGGCGGCTGACGCATCCTTAAAGCTATTCCTCTGAAGAAAGCAAATAGCGATACGCGCTCCACACGCTCCTGTCAGTCTTTTTTCGCTTTCAATCCCCTCCGGGCGGTATCCAACGCTTTTTTCATGCCTCTGTCAACAAGCAGTACGATGCCAGCAACCACCAGACAGACCAGGGCAAATGCCAGGTAGACCCAGGAAGTAAACGTTATCCCGAATACCGCGAGAACGGCTACTGCAAGTAAAGGAGCGATAAGTGCCATGAAGACGGCAATGCCTTTCGTACTCATATCCGCACCCCCTTGAGGAGAGCCGAGTTGGTGACGACGGAAAGAGAGCTCAACGCCATAGCCGCCGCCGCAATGATAGGATTGAGAAGCCCGAAGGCGGCAATGGGAATGCCCACCGTATTGTAGATAAAGGCCCAGAAGAGATTCTGTTTGATCTTGCGCATCGTCGCCCTGCTGAGCTTGATCCCTTTGATAACATCCCTGAGGTCGTCCCTGACCAGGATAATGCCGCCCGTCTCCTTGGCCACGTCGGAACCACTGCCTATGGCTATTCCGATATCCGCCTGGGCAAGAGCGGGGGAATCATTTATTCCATCCCCCACCATCGCCACGACCCTGCCCTCCGCCTGAAGCTCTTTAATGACTTTTGCCTTATCCCCCGGCAGGACGTTCGCTATCACTCTTTCGATTCCCACCGTGGAGCCGATGGCTCTCGCCGTACGCTCGTTGTCTCCGGTGAGCATGACGATCTCCACTTTCTCTTTTTTCAGTCCTGCGATGACCTCCGCGGCATGCTCTTTCAGCGTATCGGCAACAGCGATCAGGCCGATACATTCCCCCTCCCTGGCGACAATCATTACCGTATTGCCTTTTTCCTCGAGGGATGAAATCTCCGTTTCTTTCCCGCCTATATCGATACCCCTGTCCCTCATAAGCTTTCTGTTGCCGATAACGATCTCTTTGCCCTGCACTTCGACGCGAACCCCGTGGCCGGGGATCGCCTCAAACGCATCGGCGTCGGGAATGCTCAATCCCGTCATGGTCGCCCTCCGTATGATAGCCTCCCCCAGAGGATGCTCCGAGCCTTTCTCCGCTATCGCCGCAAGTTGTACTACCTCTTCTTCGCGCACTCCCGGTTCCGGGACTATTTCAGTGACTTCAGGCTCTCCCTTGGTAAGGGTACCGGTCTTGTCGAATACCACGGCGTTCAATTTCTCCGCTCTCTCAAGATACTCCGCCCCGCGTATCAGTACGCCCAGTTCGGCGCCCTTGCCGACTCCCACCATCAATGCGGCAGGCGTAGCGATACCCAGGGCGCACGGGCAGGCGATAATAAGGACCGCGACAAAGGACAGGAGCGCTAACGTAGCATTGCCAAGAAGAACCCAAGCAGCGGCGGAAAGGAATGCGACTCCGATAACCACCGGAACAAAATAAGACGCCACGGTATCGGCAAGTCTTTGAATTTGTGAGGACGATGCCTGCGCCTCTTCCACCATCTTTATAATCTGGCTTAACGTGGTATCGGCACCCACTCTCGATGCCCTGAACCTGAAGGTGCCGACCTTGTTCATGGTGCCGCCGATTACTTCATCCCCCGCCTTCTTCTCGACGGGAACACTCTCTCCGGTTATCATCTTTTCATCCACGGAGGAATGCCCTTCCACCACCGTACCGTCAGTGGGTATCTTTTCTCCCGGTCTGACAACAACCGTCTCACCCACCATCACCATTTCAGCAGGTATCTCGACCTCCCTCCCCTCCCGTATGACTCTCGCCGTCTGGGGTTTCAGGTCGAGGAGCTTGCGTATCGCCGCGGAGCTGCGCTTTTTGATGATCTCTTCCATATACTTTCCGAGGAGCACAAAGGCGATGATTATTGCGGATACTTCGAAATAGACGTTCTTCTCCTCCACAGGCAGTACTCCCGGGAAGAAGACGACAAAAGCACTATAAATATACGCAGTGGAAGTACCAAGGGCAATCAGGAGGTCCATGTTCGCCGTACGGTTCCTGATAGCATGCCATGCTCCCACAAAAAACCCCTTGCCCCCCAAGATCATGATAGGTGTGGTAATGATAAACAGCCAGACTCCCCAGGTGAACCAGGGAAGCCAGGGGATGGGGACCCAGGTGAGGATCGTCGCTCCCGCCGCAAGCCCGAGAAACACCGCCGCCCTGAAAATCGCCAGTACCAGGACTCCGGTGAGAGCGATGGTGACCCGCCTCTTCATTGCTTTCAATTCCGTTTCAGGCGCCTCAAAAGTCCGGACGCAATTCTCGCTGCAAAAATAATATGTCCTTCCTGCAACCTCTCTCTTCAGGGAGCGGTCTTTGGGAACAACCATGCCGCAGACAGGGTCTTTTGCCATTTCCCCTACCGCCTTCGCAGTCAAAGAGATCATTGCCTCTGCATCGGGCATCGCTTCCCTCTCCACGATGAAGGCCCCGGGGTTGGCGTCAAATTTCTCCTTGCATGCTTTCGAGCAGAAATAATACGTAGTGCCTTTGTAGCTCGAAGCGGCAACGGCATTCCTCTCCTCTATGGTCATCTTACAAACGGGATCTACGACACCCACGGCACCCTCCTTGCTCTCCTCAAACCGCCTATGCAGGCAAGCCAGTCTCCGCCAAACTGCTACCTCGCCACAGAGGTTTCCAGACAATCCTCACGCCACCGGCAATCGGGCTGATCACAGAGCCCGGACACTGCAGAGCCATAGCAATCGAAGTTGCCTTCCGCCCTCTGGATGGTCCGTATAAGTTCCGGCTTTTTCATGGTACCGGCTTTAATCCCTTTGTCCCTGGCAATCGCCTTGATCTGCTGAATATTCATATACTATTCTCCTCTGTTTAGTGTTTATGCTGATCGCTCTTGGGAGCTTCTTCCTTTGCCGGCGCCTCTTTCTGTTCCTCTTTCCTGGGCTCCGCAGGTGCAGACCCTATCATCCCCTTCATCATCATCCCGCGCATATCTGACCCCACCAGCGGGAATATGCCGCGGTAAAGGCGCTGGCGCCGACTAACACAAATCCTATTATTAGGAGAAGCATAGCTTTCCCCACACCCGCCATGCCGAGAGGTACAACCGACAGATACGCAACAGAAGAGGCTAGAAGAAGATATATCACCGTATAGAGTATCGTTCTCATTTTGGATCTCTTATGTTCGGCCTTGCTCCCACCGTTGGAGCCTGCGCCTCTTCTGTCTACTTGCGGCAAAAAAGCCCCACCCCGGCTCACGGCGGGGCTTCAAGCGATTACTTGGAGCCCCTCCAGCCCGACCAGACGGGAACTCCGTTTTCATCCCTGAGCATCAGTACCGTATCGCCTCTTTTGACCTCGGAAGCTACGATTGTCGGTTTTCCCGCCATGGTCACCCTCGAACCCCGCACCTCGACTTTATCCCCTTTCGCCAGTTTGATATCCAGTCTCTCTATGTACCAAACAGGCCCCAGGTGGACGGGGAGTGTCCCTCCATCAGTCTTCACCAGGAGGTGAATCCCCCCGGACATTCCCTCCATGGGAACGATCCGTTCGATTGCGGTGATTGTCCCATGGATTGTTTCGACATGCGCGGGGTCGTACATTCGCTGATACTTCGATCCCCTGCCCCATTCGCCGCTCCCCATCCACCCTTCCCAGGGTCTTCCATGCTCTCCACCATGCATAGCAGCGGACACGAGAGAGGCTGACACGATAACTAACGCAACAACGGAAATTTCAAGCAATTTTACTTTCATGGCTTCCTCCTTGAGCCGGATTCATTACTCAACAAATATACGCCAGGGTGTGTATGCAGACTGTATTCGTAGCGAGACCGTGCAAAGAGTTCCCGGATTCGGCATACTGGTTATTCCCTCTCAGAGCGTCTCACAAAATGAATTTGTCATTCCGGCTCGTCCGGAATCTTTTCCTGCTGTAAGAGGGATTCCCGTGATCCTCGACAGGCGAGGACAGGCTCCGCTCCGCTTGCGGGAATGACAGCGCTTCAGAGTACCACGTCATTTTGTTAGACGCTCTTATTCTTGAGATGAAGCAAATACTGCCGTGCAGCCAGGGCCGCCTTCGCCCCCTCCCCGGAAGCGATAATGATCCTCTTGCCGAAGGCGTCTGTTACGTCGCCGGCGGCGAAGATGCCCGGATGGCTGGTGGAGCAGTCGGGATTGATAACGATTTCTCCGCGGTCATTGAGCCTGACAAGAGAGGAAAAGGCCGCGGAATTCGGCTGGAGGCCTATTGCGATAAATACGCCTTTGATGGGAAGACAGACCACCCCGCCCTCCGCCATCCTCCTGATTTTTACAGAGGAAAGCTTTGCATTCTCACCTCCGAACTCGACGACCTTGAACCCCTCGTAGGTGCAGAGGTTTTCAAACCGTCTGGCGCGCTCAATTACTGCTGCGTCCGCTGTGAGAGCAGTATCGGAGATAAGGTGGATAGTCCGGGCTACCGAACGCAGGTTCTCGACAATCTGCAGCGCGGAATTCCCCCCTCCTACAACCGCTACGTCTTCTCCCTGGACAAAAGAGCTGTCCTGCACATTTCCGTAAAAAACACCCCTCCGCTGGAACTTCTCTTCACCCGGCACATTCAGCCTCCTCCTCGTCATGCCCGTTGCCGCGATTAATGCCTTGGCGAAATATTTATTCAGCTCTGATGTCGTGACATGAAATCCGCCCTCGACAGGCTCGATCTTTTCCACTTCGCTTATCAAATGGTCCAAATAGTGCGAATGGATCAACTGGTAGCGGAACTTCTCCGTGAGCTCCGGTCCTGTAATGAAATCGAATCCCATGTAGTTTTCTATTTTCGTACTGTCAACAGCCTGTCCGCCGAGATCTTTTGCTATCAGGAAAGCATTCACTTTGAGGGTCGCCGCATAAACGGCAGCGGTAAGACCCGCCGGACCTCCGCCAATGATAATCAGGTCATACTCCGTTCTCCGTTTTTTGCACTCGAGCTCTTTCAGGAACTTCTCCCTGCAGCCCTCAGAGCAGAAACAAAATATCTCACCGTTGCATTCGGCGGTAACCGCACCTTCCTCCCGCACTTCCATATTGCAAATCGGATCTCTTTTCATGGGATTCCCCTTACTGAGTTGACAGGTGCACGATCCAGCCGGAGTTCCGGTATCCCTCCCTTCCTGACGGGAGCAACTCAACCCTTTACCAGATCGTTTCTCATCCTTATTCTTATGCCTCTTTCCGCTCTGTTATGCCTTGTCTCCCCCATTTCGGCAGGAACATCGGTGTTTTTTCCCTATAACGATTGTACCCATCCCCGAATTGCCCGAGCATCTCTCTCTCCTCTCTCTTTGAAAGGCGGTAGTAGACATACACAAGAACAGGGAACATCAAAGCCGTGATGAGGGTAGGCCATTGAATCAGCATGCCCACCATCACGAGAAAAAGACCGGAATACTGGGGATGTCGCACGTATGCATACGGCCCTTCTGTGACAAGGCCGCCCTTTGCACCATGGATCAGCTTCCATCCTTTCCACATGATCGCAAACCCGGCGATGACGAACAGATTGCTTATCAGGTGGATACCCGTCATCAGGGCGGCCCCGCCGCCGAAAAAGGTAAGCCAGAGATGTCCGCTGGCATGCGAGAAAGGGTTCAGCGCGGGATAGTTACTGCCCAATATGCCGGTAAGCAGATAAATGGTGAGGGGGAAACCGTACATCTCGGTAAACAACGCAACAAAAAAAGCGAGGGTTGCACCCATGGACCGCCACTCCCTTTTCTTTATGGGAGCAAGAAAGCTCAAAATGAAAAAGGCAAACAAGGCAACGTTAACTATAACGAGCGACCAGAAACCGTAGGCATACGGGATATCTTCGCCGTGCATGGCTATCCTCCTTCTCTCTGTCCCCACCTTCGATTGATATAGTTATAGAACAGAACAAAGACAATGCCGCTGTACACTCCATACAGAAAACTCTCTGCAAGACCGAGAAGAAATCCTCCGAGGGTAAGCCACTGAAAAGCGGGGAGCACTGCCTCAAGGAATGTTGACATGCCGTGCAACCTCTGCGGTACGATTAATCCATAAAGCACGCACAAGACGAACGAAAACGCGGTAAAAAGCCCCAATGACCAGCTCACCACCTTACTGTTCAGCATGCGTGCCTCCTTGCCGCTCCTCCTTTCCGGAAGGTTTCTTTTCCGGGTGCCCTTTATGCCCCTCTGCACCTCCATGCCCGCCGCACCCCCCACCGTGCATACCGTGGCCGAAAAGGTGCATGGCTAGAAAAAGGATGAAAAAGAGGAGAAATACCCAGTTCTCTTGCACCCATTCCATACCGTACCCTCCTATCCCTTTGTAAAAGCGTTATAAATGAGTGCGAAAGTCGCTCCGATCACGTATCCGTAAATGACCATCCAGAAAGCGCTGATGAATGCGCCAAGAAGTGTGTGGCTGTAACCGGGATGAAAAGGTTCGATAACAGCAAAGAATGCAGTTGCAAATCCGGTGAGGACCGAGAGGACATTGAGAACCAGGCTCAGGCTTCCCGCAATGATCGCTGCAGCGAAGGCGAATGCTCTTGCATTGAGTCGCATATCCAACTCCCCTCTGAACCGCAGGTTGATACGCTCTTTACCTCTTTCTCTCACTTCATGACATCAGCAAGAGCCGTGGCATTTGCAGGCTGAGGCTTTCCCCTTTGCAACCTTTTTTATCTTCATTTGCTCACCCCCCTCCTGCCAACAGCATAGGACACAATTTTGAAGAAATTATGAATATTTCCCAAAATACTTCAGAAAAATACAGAGTTTATTCCTCAATCACGGGGTTTCATGGCGTTTTTCCGTTTTCCCTCCCCGCCCTCGACCGCCGTATCCCCGGGAGTTTGGTCCATTTGAGCAACAAGGCATTCAGTGCAACGAGCAGAGAGCTTCCGGACATGGAAAGGGCAGCGATTTCGGGGCGGAGAAGCAGTCCGAACCCGGGATAAAAGATTCCTGCTGCCAGGGGAAAGGCGATGAGATTGTACCCCACCGCCCACCACAGGTTCTGTTTCATCTTGCTTACGGTGGCACGGCTGAGGGCAATGGCTCCGAGCACGTCGAAGGGATCGCTTTTCATGAGCACCACATCAGCCGTTTCCATGGCTACGTCCGTTCCTGCGCCGATTGCGATACCCACATCGGCTTGCGCCAGTGCGGGTGCATCATTGATTCCGTCGCCCACCATGGCCACCAGCTTTCCCTGACTCTGCAACTCCTTAACCTTGTCGGCTTTCTGTCCCGGCAGCACTTCGGCAAAGACAGTAGTGATCCCCAGCTCATCGGCAATGCGCCCGGCGGTACCGCGGTTGTCACCGGTCAGCATCGCCACCTGGATTCCCCGTTTCCGCAGCTCCTCCACCGTTTGCCGGGACGTGGGCCGGATCGTATCGGCAATGGCAACAATGCCTGCCGGCTCTCCGTCCACCGCTGCATATACTACGGTGCGTCCCGCGCCTTCCAGCCCCGCTGCCCGCTCTCCCAAACCATTCAGCACGATCCCGTTGTCACGCATCAGCTTGCGGTTACCGACCAGCACGGTCCGGCCGTCCACCCGCGCCTTCAGCCCATGCCCCGGGATTGCCTCGAACTCAGTCGGTTCGCCAAGGTGCACTCCCCTCTTCCGGGCGTACTCCACTACCGCCTGCGCAAGGGGGTGCTCACTCGACTGCTCAGCTGACGCCACGAATTTCAGCAGCTCTTCCTCTGAAAACGGGTTCCCTGCTGCCACTACTTCAACCACTCTCGGCTCCCCTATGGTGAGCGTACCGGTTTTATCGAAGATAATCGCCTGCACCTTGGATGCCTGCTCAAGTGCCATCGCGTTCTTGAAAAGAATGCCGTTGACCGCTCCAAGCCCGGTGCCGACCATTACCGCCGTGGGGGTTGCAAGACCCAGGGCATCAGGGCAGGCGATAATGACCACGGTAATCGCCAGGGTCACCGCAAAGACCAGGGATGCCCCGGCGATCCAATACCACCCGATAAAAGTAGAGACCCCGAAGACCACCGCTGCAGCCACCAGCCATTGCGCTGCCTTATCAGCCAGACGCTGGGCCGGTGCCTTCGAGTTCTGCGCCATCTGCACCAGCTTGACAATCTGGGCCAGGGCAGTGTCCGCGCCGATGCGGGTCGCCCGGAAGCGGAAGGTGCCTGTCCTGTTGATTGTCGCTCCGGTGACGGTATCTCCCGGCTTTTTAGTAACAGGAAGGCTCTCCCCGGTTATCATCGATTCATCGACGCTGGACTCCCCATCAAGAACAACCCCGTCAACAGGTATTTTGTCTCCTGGACGGATAAGCACCGTATCATTTATGAGAACTTCCGCAGTGGGCACTTCAACAGGCCGACCGTCACGGACCACTGTCGCTTTCGGTGGTGCAAGATCGAGCAGGGCGCGCAGTGCGTCCGAGGCTCCGGCACGTGCGCGCATCTCCATCCAGTGGCCGAACAGAATAAACGCCAACAGAACCACTGCCGCTTCGTAAAACACCTCACTTTTGAAAAGGAAAGTCGCCCCGACGCTGAACAGATAGCCCGCACCGACCGAGAGCGCCACCAGCACCGACATGTCCAGGAGTCGATTCTTCAGAGCACGATAGGCTCCCACGAAAAACATCTGCCCGCCCCACAGCACTGCGGGTGTTGAGAGGGCAAACATCAGGATATCGCTCGGTAACCACGAGGGGGTCGGCAAACGGATATTGAATACATCTGTCGCCAGGGGGGAGTAAAGAGTAACAGCAAGAGCCAGAGCAAAAGTGACGAAGAAACGCCTGCGTATATCGCGCACCATCTCTTCCATACTCATTCCGGCGCCATGCCTCATCTCATGGGCCATCTGGGCCATCTCACCGGAGACCGCCTCTTTCCCCGCACGCCTCGTATGCCGGGCATGCTCAAGGGACACTACAGGAGGGTGGTGCTCAGCCGCTCCGGTTTCCCGCGCACAGACATGCCGCGGAAGCACCTCGCCGCGGCAATGATAGCCGCACTGCTCGATGAGGTCGCGTATCCGCTCCTCCGAGATCACCTGCTCGTCATAGCCGACGGTGACCGTCTCGCTTATATAATTCGCCCCGGCATGGTGAATGCCCCGGTATCGGCGAAGAAAGGTTTCAAGCGCCGGGGCGGAACTGCCCCGCAGCAGCCCGCCCGCCTCAAACACCTTCTCCCTCATACGGCACCTTCTTGCCTATCTCCGTTGCGCCTCGGTCGGTACTGCCTCTGCAGGTTCTTCTCTTGAAGCCCCCTTCCATTCTGCTGTATTGTTATACTGTATCCACACCGGTCACGTCGCTCAACACAGCGTATTCCTCTGACGCCCTTTCTCCTGATAGACACCTCGATACGGCGGAAACACCGTGCAAATAAAGGAAAACTTTCCTCTACTTTCGTTCAAAAGGCAATTCTACTATCACCTCTGTTCCCTTGCCCTCTTGGCTTGATATTGTAATTGTACCACCATGCGCCTCGATTATCTTCTTCGCTATAGGCATACCGAGACCGGTTCCGGTGCTTTTCTTTGTATAGAAAGGAAGAAAGATATTCTCCAGCGTCTCCCGGTCCATACCCGCTCCCGTGTCCTTAATGCTGACAAGTAACTTCTCGTCCAAACATCGCAGTGTGATCTCTACCCTCTGCCCGTGATCTGATGCATCAACAGCGTTATTCACCAGATTTATCAACGCCCTCTCCATATGGTAGTTTTCGACCAGCGCTTTGACCGGTTCACCGGGTAAACGTAGCGTCAGTGTTACCCCTTGAGCCTCTGCTCTCACTTTGCAGAAACTATGGACACGTTCGAGCGTATTCCGTATATCCTCTTTCTGTAGGGTGAGTTGAACCGGCTTGGCGAAATCGAGGACATCATGAACTATTCTCTGCATGACTTGAGCGGAATCCACTATGATATCGAGGGATGCGTCTATATCTCCCTTCCTTTCCCGGATGCGCTGCGCAAAGCCTGAAATGGTAATAAGTGGATTCTTAAGATCATGGACAATAGCCGACGAG
This sequence comes from Nitrospira sp., assembly GCA_002634385.1. Classification (GTDB taxonomy): domain Bacteria; phylum Nitrospirota; class Thermodesulfovibrionia; order Thermodesulfovibrionales; family Dissulfurispiraceae; genus Nitrobium; species Nitrobium versatile. The sequence goes on along the minus strand of NSJL01000026.1, from coordinate 39,046 downwards.
GCCTGTCCAAGCCCTGCAAGATACCGGTCTTTCTCCGATTGCGCCCGGTGTTTCCTCTCGCTGTCTACAAGAGAACCTGCCAGCAAAGTGACGAGCCCGGAGAAAAGGAGATGAACGGTCTTTTCTGCTACGGACAGGAACCCACCGTTCAAGGTAAATAATATATACAGTGAGTATGATGCGGAGATAAACAAGAAAGCGAACAGGGCGCCTCTCAGGCCGAATACGACTGTCGCCACTATGAGCGGCACATAGTGCAGCTCATTATAAATACTGTGGAGGGCGTGCGCTTCCCGTGCAGTGGCAAAGTGCGAGTATAGTATTGCAAATGTTGATAGTACAATGAAGGCGATATACCACCAGTTCCTGTTGAACATGTCCTAGCTCCATCCGGCTTTTAACAGTTACGTTATACTGCGGTTGACTTCGATGAAATCGCGCGAGAACCGGCTTAAGCGAAAGGACAAGCTGTCTACGGCAATCTTGAACCCCTCACAGGTGCGGAGGATTGGCAGGCGCACGATCCTGTCGCAGTTCCGGCATCCCCGCTCTTGACAGGAACAACTCAATCTTTTATCAGATCGCTCCTCGTCCTTTCAAATTCCTCCCTGCTTATTTCGCCCCGCGCATATCTCTTTTCAAGAAGAGTGAGCGCCGTCTCTCTTTCGATCTTCTTTCCCGTGCCCAGAGCCGACCGCACAAGGAGCACTATTCCGAGAATTACCAATACCCATATGAGAACCATCAGAAACCATCCCCAAAGTCCCATACTCCATCCGTAATCCCACCAGTGCATATATACCTCCTCATTGAGCACTCTTTCTACGGTACAGGAGGATTTCCTTTTCTCTTCATTAGTAAAGGCAGCCCTGGCATCAACCCTGCGCTCTGGCCCCCCGCTCCGCTTGCTATATTAAGTCTATCACTATATCCCTCGATTATCCGCTTTGCTATTGGTATGCGAAGTATAGTTCCGCTGTTATCCACTGCAAACGCAATGAAAATATACACATGCGTTTCCTTGTCCATGCACTCTCCTCTGTACAGGGGTAATTCCCCGTCCATAACAGCCAAGTCAGGAATGGGGGCACCCCTTCAACCCGCCCCCGTCCCTTTTCCATCACCGGCCGCCGGTGAGCCAGCCGCCCATCATCCCTCCGCCGGTGCCTCCTGTGGTTCCGCCGCTGTAGCTTCCCCCCATCATGCCGCCGGAAACGCCTCCTCCCCCGGTTGTGCCGCCGTATGTTCCGTTATATCCCCCCATCATACCGGTAATCCCCGAGGTGCTCATCATACCGGAAGAAAAGGTCATTCCCGTCATATTCTGCGGGCTCATGGTGAAATCGGTAAAGGATTGGGACATCATATTTGTATAATAATCAAGAGCCTGGGTGTCGTTCGTCGTCATCGCATCGAGCATGCCCTGCATGAGGGCCGGTATATCGGTGTTCGTGGTCGATGAGAACCGCGACATCGCGGCAAGCATCAGTCCGTAATACGTCTCGTTCTCTTGTCCTGTCGTTGATGCAGTCCCCACCTCCTTCGGCAGTGTCCTGACAATATCGGAAACGCCGAAGGCCGATCCCATTACCTGGTTCGCCGTCGTCATCATCTGGTCCGAGTAATTTCCGTTCATATACTGCACCGCCATCTCCGTCATAGGGGTCAGGGCCATTGTAGTATTTCCCGAGACATTCTCCATAGCGGTCCTGAATATCATCGTTCCCATATCGGTACTCACCCCTGTCGCCTCGTCCACATACGAGCCGCCATACGCTTCCAGAAGCATCGGCCCGTTGTACTGCCCCATATTCATAGTAAACGCTCCGTTCTGGCCGGTCATCGCCGAACCGAGCAATCTTCCTTTTCCACCGTTTTCAATTGCATACCCATTCACGGTGGCCCCGCTCACCGGTCCCTTCGATACGATCCCGTTTACGATCGTATCCGATCCGGTCGTCGTAGTCGCTTCAGCGGAACTTGTGGTGCCCCCTCCTCCCCCGCATGAAACAAGAAGCACGCCGGTTACTCCTGCCAGGAAAAACATCGCCATTCTTTTAAAGACCGTTGTTTTCATGATTCCCCCTTTTTGTTCTCCATTGCCCCCGTAGTTCAGGTTTACGTCGACTCTGCCAAAGACAGAGATACGCCTGTTCCCTCTGTCTATTTGACGATGTGGCAGCAGAAAGGTTACTGTCCGTACGAAGTACTCCCGCCGGCGTACCGCGCCTTTCCGCCCTGACGACCCTGTCAGTTTTCGCGATAGACGGCAACCGTCTCCCCCGCCTTGATCACTTCGATAAGGTAGCCGATAATTTTCCTGTAGTTTTCGGGGCGGTGCGGATAATCGCACCCCGAGCAGTCTTTCACTGTCTTATTATCGGAAGTAATAAAACGGGGCCGTCCCAGACAGTTACGAACAAAGTACATCGGGCAGTAGCAGAATATGCAGTTGAACTGCGTACTGTCGGTCTCATGGCACGGGAAATACTTGCAGGTATGATTGGAGAAGAATTCAGAGGTATCTCTATTGGTCTTTTTCAGTGCTTTTTCTTCTCTTTGGATAATAACGAGCGCTTCTCTCATGATTGCCTCCTTTTTCGGATTTGCACCGCCGTGCATCCGTCTTGCTGTACCGTTCTGAAATCATCGCGCGGCATCATCACCAGAAACACTCCGCAAAAAAAGGGCACGGGAGTGGAGGAGCGTCCTTGAAAAGCAGCACGTACCGTTACGAAAAACTCAGCGTGACAAGCATCTTGTTTCATGGTGATCTTACCTTGTTTAGGTTACTTTATTAACTATGCTTCATACTACCTTTTAAGTGTGAATAAAATATGAACTGACTTCTTGCATTCTTTTTTGCTGACTATTCAGTGATGGTAAAGCCGCTGGTGGGCTCTCTCAGTTCATTCGATAAGGAACGAACCATTTTCCTCATATCCCGTGCAAGGATCCCTATTTCGTCACGACCCGAATAGGCGACCTCAACAGTAAGATCACCCGTCGAGATCCTGTCCACATCGTTCGTCAGCCCGGAAAGGGGCTGCGCGATCTTCTTCTGGCTGGTCAAAAGGAGTGTCGCCAGCAAGAGCAGGTTGGACACCAGGATCGCCGACTGGATAAGCTTCAGAGTGCGGACATTCCTTTCCATCTTTTTTGCCGCAAGCAAGACGGACTCTTCTGCGGCATTCAGGAAGAGCCTGCTGTCAGAGCGAATTCCGTTCAGAACATTCTCCCCCTCCAGAGCCTTTCCGATAGTCGCTTTATACTGCACCCAAATAGCCTCTATTTCACGCATCTTGAGAAGGAACTCCTTATCGGTCGCCCGGGGAGGATGGAGGGCCCTATCGCCATTAATAAGCCCTTTGATGATAGTCTCCAGGCGGGAAATCGCTTCATTCATCTCTTTTTCTGCGCGTATTCCCTGGTATTTCAACGAGACATGAGCCGCAATCCGCTGCGATAGGGTTTGCTGTTCACCTGCGTAATCCACAATCATCCCGTCATGCTCCATACGGTTCAACTGGAAATAAACGGAAGCTGCACTAAGCAATGAGAAAAACAGAAATATTCCTATGCCGATTCGCAACTGTGTAAGAATTTTCATTGAAGCGCCCCCCCTGCGTTGAATTACTCACAACAACAAACCATACTTACACCTTTTGATAAGGACGTTATTGAAAAGAGATTTTCAGGCCGTTGCATTTTTCCTCCCGCGAGTGTACAGCCGTTCCGATGGCGCCTTGCGTATAACACCGCATAAAGGCGTCAACCACATCGATATCCCACTGAAAGTTCTTGTTTTTCTCTATTTCACCGATCGCCTGTTCCACTCCCATGGCAGGACGGTACGGGCGCGAACTGGTCATGGCATCAAAGGAATCCGCCAGGGCGATAATGCGGGAGGGGAGAGGGATTTCCTTTCCGATCCTGCCTTCGGGATACCCCTTCCCGTCATAGCGCTCATGGTGGCTGGCGACCCAGGAAGCGATATCCCGGAGCGATTCGAAGCAGGAAAGGAACCGGGCACTGCGGGCGGGATGCTCCTTGATTGCCGCAAACTCCTCGTCACTCAGCTTTCCTGGTTTCCGGAGGATATCGTCCGGGACAGCCAGCTTGCCGATATCGTGCATCAGGGCGGCGATGGTGAGCCGGTCAAGCATGTCTTTCCCGAGTTTCATTTGCCCGCCGATAGCGACGGCGTATTCCGCAACCCGCTCGGAATGTCCCCTTGTGTACGGATCCCGGGCGTCCAGCGCATACGCGAGGGCCTTGATAGCGGACAACTTCTCATGCTCCCGCTCTCTCCTCCGCTGCATTTGGGCCTCCCTGATTGAAAAGAGAATGCCCAGGACAAGCAGAAGAGGAGCAATACTTTTCGTCAGTAGTGCATACTCGCCGATCCCTTGCAGGGCCACTTTCAGCTCGGCTTCATGCATTGCCTCATGTTCCTTGGCCTCCCGGTGCAGGCGGGAGATTTCCGGAAAAATATCCTTTCCTGAAGCATGCCCCTCCTCAACTTTTCCGATCAGGGAGAGAGCGCGTTGCAACATGCTCTCCATATGCTGCCGGAACTCGGGGTGCCACTTCCCGGAAAGCGTTATCAGCCTTTCCGTCGCTTCCTTCAGGTGCAGTACCGCAATCCTTTCCGGCAAGCCCCTTTCCGCAGCGCTTTTTTCCATATTGCCCGACGCCTCAGCGAAGGACCTGACCGCATAGATGGTAGGCGCATAGAATTGCGACAGACTCTCATCGAATTTCGTAATTTCCTCAACGAGAAAAAAGACAAGGAGGGCCACTGCAACGGACAGCATGAAGGTAACTATAACCGACAGATGGCGTACGACGCGCAAGAACATCATCTTCCTCCTTCTGCATTCTCAGCGTAAAAGCACTCTATCACTGAAATGTGATGAAATTATGAACAAAAAAAGAGGTTGCCCTGAAAAAAACCTCACAAAAGAGACATGCCGGATACAGTAAATTCTCAACCCTCTTTCGTTCATAGTAATATTGCACTGTCTTATCCGTAAGACGAGGGTCGGCTCAAAAAGTTACCGGACGGTTGAGCACCAGGCACTATTTCCCTGAAAGGGCGACGCTTTCCTGTCGCGCAGGGATATTTCCTGAACTCAGCTGTTACTTTTTCCCCCCTCTTTCGTCTTATAGGTAGAAAGGAGTCAGCCTGCTGTTGCGGCACAAGAGCGCCGCTCACAGGTCTCCCGGGGACGGGCACTTGTATCAAGCAGGTGTCTGCATCTGCTTGAAGGGGATCAGGGTATCCCACGTAATCAGATACATGAGCTTGACTTCCTTTTATAAAGGAAGTAGCCCTTGGTAAGGAGTACCCTTTTCCCCGTTCCCTCCTCTCGTCCACGTTCCCCTTCCGAAAGTGCCGGAAAGAAGTGCGGCGATCACAAAAACCCTTTGAACACCACGAGGTATACCATGAGAAAGCTGACAAGAAGATCGTTCTTGAAGCATGCAGGTATCGGCGGAGTGTTCCTCCTCTCCAGCGCCTCTCCCTTCCGCCTCGTAGAAGACGTGTTTTCGGAAGAGATACGGGAAGTGTCCCTCACCGCCGCGGTTACTCCCGTTGACATCGGGACAGGAAGAACATTCATGGCCTGGACATACAATGGCACGGCGCCGGGGCCTGAAATCAGAGTGAAGGAAGGGGATACCCTGCGTGTCACCCTCCGGAACAACCTTCCCGAAGGGACAACGATCCACTGGCATGGGCTGCCCGTTCCCAACAGGATGGACGGAGTGCCCGATGTTACCCAGGATCCGGTGCAAACGGGTGCTTCGTTCATCTATGAATTCGAGGCGACACCGCCCGGAACCTATGTATACCATTCCCACGCCTCCTACCAGCTCGACAGGGGACTTTACGGTGCCCTGATTATAGAACCGAAGCAGGAGGAGCGGAGCTATGACCGCGAATATACTCTCCTGCTCGATGACTGGGCAACGGTGGACGGCGGCGGTCCTGAAGCATCACGACAGGGAAGGGTACGGTCGGGTATGGGGACGGGTATGATGGGGAGCGGGCAACAGGACCCCGAGGCTCCGCTTCTTGAGCCCCTTTATGATGAATATACGATAAACGGTAAGGTTTTCAGAGCATCGCCCCCCTTTACCGTAAAGAGGGGGGAGCGTGTCAGACTCAGAATTATCAACCCCTCGGCAGCTACTCTCTACACCCTCCGCATCGCGGGACATTCCCTTACCGTCACCCACACCGACGGCAGACCCGTAGTCCCCTTCACGGTGGACGCCCTGCGGGTCGGGATGGGCGAACGGTACGATGCGGAGCTGACGGCGAATAATCCCGGAAGGTGGTATATCTATACCCTTAGAGACGGCAGTCCGGCAGGAGGACGGCAGCTCGGGTCCCTCGTTTACCAGGGAATAACTGCGACAAGCTTCAATAATGATACCCTCTCGCGGTTCAGAGTGAGCGAGTACCGTCTCTTCGACGGTGTCGAGGAAACATATGTAATGCCGGTAAGCACCATCGACAGGGCCTTCCGAATGACCCTTTCGGGGGGAGTGATGTCGCCTTACTGGACAATCAACGGCAAAGTCTACCCCGATACCGATACCCTTTCCGTCATTCCCGGGGAGAGCGTGCGCTTCGAGTATTCGAATCTCAGCATGGCCTCCCATCCCATGCATCTGCATGGACATTTCTTCGAGGTGGCAGGTTCCGGCCTCTCCACAGGCATACGGATACGGAAGGATACCCTTATCATTCCCTCCATGGGAAGCGGCGCCATCGAGTTCGTCGCCGACAATCCCGGCGACTGGTTGCACCATTGCCATAACCTCTACCACCATGCAGGAGGTATGGCAAACGTCATGAAGGTAGCATAACCGCCTTTCCCCATGACCCGCCGGGTCTGGTGGAAAGAGGAGGGCATCCGATTTGAGAATAAAGCAGCCTGGGGGGGCCGGTAAAGGAGGGGACAAATGGAAATGGACAGAGATGCAGCAGTGATAACAAAAAAAACGGTGTTTCTCATTGCCCTTACGCTCGTCTTTGCGTTTGCCGTAGCCCATGCAACGACAGGGAGAGCAATTGCTCATCCGTCGCCGGAGCTGTTTGAAATCAGGTTTCTCGAAGCTACCATCGATCATCATGCAATGGCAGTGGAAATGGCGACGCTATGCGAACAGCAGGCCGCGCGGAGCGAGCTCAAGACATTGTGCCGGACTATTTCCTCTACACAGTCGCAGGAGATAGAGGAGATGCAGGCGTGGCTGCAGAGCTGGTATGAAATCACCTACGAACCGAGGATGAACGATGCCGATGAGAGAATGATAAACGAACTGGAAAGATTGAAAGGAGCGGATTTCGATACCGCCTTCATGCTGGAGATGTCCACCCATCACCGTACCGCTATCAGAATGGCTTCAGATGCTCTTTTGCTGGCCTTCCACGAAGACCTGCTCGAACTGGCAACAGACATTACCGCAACACAGGGAGAAGAGATCAGGCAGATGCGGGAGTGGCTCTGCGACTTCTATGAGGTCTGCAAAGACCTCGATGTCGAGCTGACCGATATTTCTTAGCCTTCTTGCAACGGATCCGCCTGTTTTGTAGAAACGATAACGCCGGTTACCCCCAGGCCTTTCTGTACCCCTTTGCATTACAAAGAGCTTTCATCTCAAGAAGAACGGTCCGCATCAACACGAGAAAGCCAACGCATGCAGGCAAACTGTCTCAGTTTTGAGACAGTTTACCTGCTCACCCTAAAAATACCTAAAGATATACTGTGTATTTCAGGCTATTCCGAGGGCCTCAATCAATGACTGTGCGAAGAACTGCCGCCCGAAGAGCCGCTGTTTTCGCCCGCCCCTTCACCACCCAACCTTATCTATTCATCTAAAGACTGCAGCACAGAAGCCGTGCATGTGCAGAAGAGCACCCGATATTCCGAAACCCAGGCAAATCGAGGGGGACGGTATCCTTTCTTGAGGACAATTGACGCTATGTTGGTGCGGCCATCGATGCGTGAGAGACGAACCAAAAACTTGGACACTATACTTTTTTGCCGGGTTGATCTGTTCCTCTTCGGCCGGGGTACAGTCAAATCAGTTGCCCGATGTCCTGGCGCATATAGTGATATCGACCTCCTGAGATTGAGATACATCCATGTAGTACTTCGCTGGCGCGGCTACAAACCCGGGGCTGCTGATATCGACCTCCTGAGATTGAGATACATCCATGTAATACTTCGCTGGCGCGGCTATGAACCTGGGGCCGCTGGTATCGACCTCCTGAGATTCGGATACATCCATATAGTACTTCGCCGGCGCGGCTACGAACCTGGTGTTACATTCATCGACCTCCTGGGATTCGGAAGGAACCAACTTTTCATTCCTGTCTGTGGCATATGACGGAACGGACACAAATGCCGCAACAACCAATACGCTTGCAATACTTGCCAATACTGCCTTCCCTTTTTTCATGTTTTTCACTCCTTTCTCTTTTGGTTCGCCTCTCATCGTCTTCTCGCCTCGAGAATAAACGAAAAGTATGAAGGAATTATGAAGCAATCCCTTTCTACATTTGATCTGCTGCAACAACCCTTTTTTACCGGATTTCTTTGCACTATAGAGCAATTCGTCGGCTGCCTTTACAATATCCGTTCCTGTCTGCCCATGCGCAGGATAACAGGCGGGCCCTACACTTACCGGAAGCGCGGATTGCTGTGCCGGCCGGGGCGTGGATGAAAAAAGCGGGACCTGGAAAACCGTCGCCGTGAAGTTACATTGGAGGGCATCCGGCCGCGGATGCCCTCCAAGCAGGAAAACAGCAAAGTGTGTTACTGAATAAAAATTAGGGATGTCAATGATTATGCGAGGAGCTTCCCCCCGTAGAGCCACTGTTTTCTCCCGTCTTTTTTTCATAGGTCTCCCGCTGGTCATTCCCCATTCCCGTCATCATACCTCCCATCATGGGAAAACACCCATAACTTGCAAAAAGCACAAAAAAGATCGCAAGAGCAAGCAAGAGATTTCTCATACACCACCCAACCTCTCTCTAAATTGAAAAACTGCAGCACGGAAGCCGTGCATACGAATAAGGACACCCTTTGTTCCCTAAATGCCTCCACCCATTGTATTTCCCGCTGTTCCGCCGGAGCCTCCCATCATGCCGGTGATCCCCGAGGTGCTCATCATACCGGAAGAAAAGGTCATTCCCGTCATATTCCGCGGGCCCGTGGTAAAGTCGGTAAAAGACTGGGACATCATGCTCGTATAGTAATTGAGCATCTGGGTATTGTTCGTCGTCATCGCTGAAAGAAAGTCCTGCATGATAGAGGAAACATTGCTGTTCGTGGTGGATGCAAACTGCGACAGGGACGCAAGCATCAGGCCATAATAGGTTTCGTTCTCCTGGCCCGCTTTCGATGCGGTCTGCACCTCCTTCGGTTTCGTCCCGATAATGTCGCTGACTCCGAAAACCGATCCCATGACCTGGTTGGCGGTGCTCATCATCTGGCCGGAGTAATTCCCGTTCATGTATTGCACCGCCATCCCGGTCGGGGGGGTAAGGGACATGGAGGAAGAGCCCGAGACATTCCCTGCCGCAGCCCTGAACAGCATCGACCCCATCGGCATGTTCTGCCCTGTGGCTTCATCCATATAGGAGCCGCCGCTCGCTTCCAGAAGCATCGCCCCGGAGTAACTCCCCACATTCATACTGAAGGACCCGTCCTGCCCGGTTGTCGCCGTTCCCAGTTGCCTGCCCTTTGCCCCGTCTTCAATGGCGTATCCGTTTACCGTGGCCCCGCTCACCGGCCCCTTCGATACGACTCCGCTTACGACAGTATCCGACGATACGGAACCGGAGGAACTCCCTCCCCCTCCTCCACAGGAAACAAGGAAAACGATTGCAGCCAGCGCAGAAAAAAGTGCAGGCATCCCTCTCCACCTCTTTGTCTTCATGACTCCTCCTTGCTTTTCGATGCCTGCCTGTCGGGACAGCACAGGAAAAATTTTATTTGTACATAGGACGACTCGGTCGCAAAAAGGTTACCTGGGGAAAGATTATCGTTCCGGATGAAAAAAGCAGGTAACTTTTCCCCTTTTGGCCCGTCATAAAGCGTTATGGGCGGTTAGTGGCAGAACGGCGTAGCGGGCATGATGGCAGCATCGCGGGGCAGGATGATGACGGGAAGCCGACCGCCCGGTCGACTCGAAATAAGGGAAAGCTGCAGCATGATGTAAGAGAGGGAGGGGGACGGGACCATCCGTTCCCCTCGATATCTTTTCTTCATATTTTCTTCATATCTCTCTCCTATAGTAAGCTATGGAAGAGCAGGGCTCGTCTGTCCCTATCCGTCCAGGGGGTTTTATTTTATTCTTGCTTCTCGTTCTTCTCCCCGGCTGCAGTACCCTTCCCGCCGGACCGAAAATCGTGGAGCAGGGGGTGGTATTTTCCCTGTCAGCGACTTCCGCAAAAAAAGTGACGGTGGCGGGGAGCTTCAATCAGTGGGACCCCGAGAGAAATCCCCTTTCCGGTCCGGACAGCAATGGTACCTGGAGCGTTCTTCTCCCCCTTGAAGACGGCCGCCATGAATATCTTTTTGTTGTCGATGAAAAGCAGTGGGTGCGAGATCCCCACGCCCCTTCGGCGGATGACGGCCTGGGGGACAAGAATTCCGTGGTGATCGTAAAAAGATGAACGAGGATGTGTAACTTTTTTCCTTTTATTTTCGTCATATGAATAAGAAAGATGGAATGATGGTTCCGGACGATTTCCGGCTGATTGAACGGTGCCTGGACGGTAATACGGAGGCATTCGCTTCCCTCGTGGAGAAGTACCAGATGATGGTGTACAATATAGCACATAAAATGGTCGGTGATGAGGAAACGGCCCGCGATGTGGCGCAGGACAGCTTCATCTCCGCGTACCTCTCTCTGAGGGACTTCAGGAACGGATCGAAGTTTTCCACATGGCTTTGCAGCATTGTCATGAACAAGTGCAGGGACTTCCTGAAGAGCAATAAAAGGATGCAGGTGCCGATCGATGAAGTGGCAGAACCCGAGATCTGCCTTGTATCCTCCCCCGAATCCGAGCTCTATAGGAAGCAATGCAGGCAGCACATTAAGGCAGCGCTGGATGCCCTGCCCCTGGAATACCGGGAGGTCATCATTCTGAAGCACATGGAGGGGCTGGACTACCGGGAAATGGAAAAGATCCTCCAGGTCCCTGCCGGCGTTCTCAAGGTCCGGACATACAGGGCCAGGGAAAAGATGAAAGATATTCTGCAGAAAACGGGGGTGCTCTCATGAGCGGGACAAAAGACCTCATCCATAAAATGCTCGACGGAGAAATCTCTCCCGAAGAGAAAGGGAAGATAGACACCGCCCTGGCCTCCGATCTCCGGTTGCAGGAAGAGCTTGCTCTCCTTCAGAAGACGGTCTCCCTTATCGGAGAGTGCGGGAGAGAGCCTGTTCCTGAGTCCTTTACCGCTGAAGTGATGAAAAAACTTCCTGTTCAGATAGAACCTGTTCAGGCAAAACAGGAAACAAAACCGAAGAGGAGAACAGCTTTTTTCGACTTCCTCTTCAGGCAGAGGACCATACGGTGGAATGTGGCTTCTGCGGCGGTCGCCCTCTCCCTTCTCCTTGTGCTTTCCGGGGGCTTTACACTCCTCTTCCAGGAAAAACGCTCCTCTTTCTCCCCGTCGCCTGTTCCCTCATCCGCCTCTGCTGTTACCTTCACTTTTCATGCTCCCCATGCCGAGACAGTCTCCATCGCAGGGGATTTCAACCGCTGGAGCGAAGAGCAGGGGACAATGAAGAGAGAGCCGAACGGTCTATGGACCATCGAAATCCCCTTGCCCCCCGGAACGTACCAGTATATGTTTGTGGTGGACGGGAAGACATGGGTCCCTGACCCCCGTGCAGACGTCTACCGGGATGACGGTTTTGGAAACAGGAATTCCGTAGTGAGGATCAGTACCCTATGAAACCCCTTCTCTTGAGGAATATGATCTTTTTACTCCTGATGGTGCTTCTTCCCGTTGCACGCCCCGGACTTTCCGGTGCAGGGGAGGACAAGAGCAATGAAGTGCGCTCTCTCATCGAGAAATCCTCTCTTCCCCGGGAGAATAAGGAGTCCCTGCTCAGGCAGGCCCATTCCGCACTGCAGTCGGGAATCCCTTCCGACGACATTACGGTAATCGTCAAACGGGGTCTCGCCCGGGGATGGCAGGGGAATGCCCTCGAGGAGTCCCTTGCAGCGGCGGAAAAAGCGAAAAAACAGGGACTTCCGTACAGGCCGGTCCTGGACAGAATACAACAGGGCTTGTCCAAGGGAGTTCCTGCCGACAGGGTCTCCCGCGCCACAGTCCTCCTGACGGAAAAGCTCTCCGAGGCCGACAGGATCGTCACCGGGCTCATCGGGAACGGTATGAAACCGGAAGCACCCCCGGAGAAAACCGATGCCGTGCAGAACGTCGCCCGGGCACTGGAAAGGGAGATTCCCGCGGAAACCCTTATAAAAATGGGCGCTGCACAATTAAAAAAGAACCCTTCCCTGTCCCGCTTCAGTAACGGTATCTCCACTATGACCTCTCTCATCGAGATGGGTATGCCCATCGATCACGCCGCAAAACTCATCGGCAAAGCTATGGAAAGAGGGTATTCCAGCAGGGATATGATAATGCTCGAAAAGGATATGTCTCTAGCCCTCCAGGAGGGATGGAAGATGGAAGAAGCTACGCGCATGATGGACTCCTCCATGGACAAGGGACACGACAGGAGCTTGCATAAAGGAATGGACCCCGGGAGAGCCCATGGGTCGGGATCCGGCGTCCACAGTACCGGGCATCATGGACATCGATAACCAGCATCCGGAGCATCCTTTTCTCCTGTACCTCCCTTTCTTTCCAACCTTATCCTCCTCCTGTGCTATCATTTTTACATGACACCGTCCAGTGCCTCTCCTTTCGTTTTCGTGCTCCTTCTTTTTCTGCCGACCCTTCTTTTCCTCACGGGGGAGGCTTCTTCCGGTGAGGTTTCTTTCGATCTTGAAGCACGGGGCGTCTACGAGGACAATCTCTCCGGTTCCGCAGTGGATGCGGAAAAACAGGGAGATTTCTATACGATCCTGGGTGCCTCTTTCAGTCTCGATACACAGACGGAGAGTGCCTACTCCCTGTTTCTCAGGGGGGATGCGGCGCGGTATCTGTACCGTCGCTATTCGGACCTTAACGCCTCGACTCTCGGCATCGCCGCAGGGATAACCCGCAATTTCGGGTACTCTCTCGCAGCCTCTCTCTCGTTGAAAAGCAGGATCAGGGACTTTCCGGGCGGCCAGCGGGATGGCAGGGCATACGGCGGAGCGCTCGCTCTGAGACACCGGATATCGTTCCGGCACTGGATGACGGGCGAGTACGAGTACGAAAGGAACAGTGCCGGTGCGGACATTTACAGCTATAAAGGGCACCGGGCCGGTGCGGTCCTTGGATCTTTCCTTACCCGCAGGGTTGTCCTGCAGCTCGGATATTCCTTTCTCACCAGAAAGTATGAGGATGAATTCCGGACCCGCACCGTCTTCCATACTCTCTCGTCGGGAATCAGCCGGCAGGTAGCGGAGGACCTGTATGTACAGGCGGAATACCACCGCCAGTTCATTTCGTCCAATGCGCCGGAAACCGGCCACTCAAATAACATCTATTCGCTCGGTATCCTGTATTCTTTCTAACAACAAAAAGCATCTATTCAGAACTACTGCATAGGCCAGACCCCACCGCCCTTTCAAATCTTTTCATATTTCCTTCATATTTCATTTCTATACTGTCTTCGCTTCTACCATTGAAAAAAAAGTTTTCTCTTTCAATTTCAAAACGAATTCATAAAATCTTCAAAGTTACCCTTTATGATACGGGTAAAGGGAGTGTGGGGGCAAAAGCACGAAAGGAGGCGGAAGCCTATGGCATACAGGGAAGAGGAGAAGGGGAGGTCTTTTATTGACAACTCCCTGATAAAATGGGATATTTATCCTAACGCTGGTACAAACAATGTGTCCTCTTTACCGGGACACCACACAACAAAAGCAGGAGGAATACTGTCATGAAAAGAGTTGCGGTACTCGCGTTGATTCTGTTGCTGATAGCAGGAGTAGCATATGCAAAGGATTACGAGGTTGCCAAAAAGGCAGGGGAGTTCCAGGTCACCGTCCGGATGGACAAGAACCCCCCCGTTACCGGTGAAAATAACGCTGTTATCATCGTAAAAGACGCTGCGGGCAATACTGTCACTGATGCAAAAGTAAGGGTGGGCTATTCCATGCCCGCCATGCCGGGAATGCCCCCGATGAGCTACAAGAGCGATGCTGCCTTGAGCGGAACTGAATACAGGACAAACCTGAACCTTTCCATGGCCGGTCCCTGGAACGTCATCGTAAAGGTAGCCCGCGCAGGAAAGACATCCTCCATGAAATTCACCGTGGATGCGAGGTAGGAAATTGAAAGGGAAGAACGGAGAGATGAAAAGACAGGACTACAAAGAGACAGGGGCCAAGAGCCGCATCCGCTTTCGCCGCTTTGACGTCTCCTCCGTTCTCCACTACCTTTTACTCACTGGCTTGTTCATTCTCCTTTATGCCGTAGTTGCCGCCGCCGAGCCCCTTCCCTTGCAGCCCCTTATTGATGAAGCGCTGAAGAACAGCCCGGAAATCAGGGCGGCGGAGTCGAGAGCTGCCGCTTCGCAGTTCAAGATTCCCCAGGCAAAGAGTCTTCCCGATCCCATGGTCATGTTCGGATACCAGAATGAGGGGACGAACAAAATCACCTTCAATGAAATGCCCGATTCCCAGTTCATGTTCTCGGCTTCCCAGATGTTTCCCTTTCCGGGCAAAAGAGCGCTGAAGGGAGAGATGGCGGCCCGGGATGCGGAAAGCCAGGCCGCGTCGTACCGGGCCGCGCAGCTGAAAACAGTATCCAGAGTCAAAGAGCTGTATTATGACCTGTTCCTTTCCTATAAAAATCTTGATCTCATCAAGGACAGGGTAGCCCTCTTTTCCCGGTTGGAGGATGCTGCACTGGCACGGTACTCATCGGGAACCGGGATGCAGCAGGACGTTCTCATGGCGCAGACCGAAAAATACATGCTCCTCGAAAAGGAGGAGATGTTCCGGCAGAAGATACAATCCACGGAAGCGATGCTCAATACAGTAGTAGGGAGGGATGTCAATGCGCCCCTCGGCAGACCCGAGGAGCCGGAGTACACCCCTTTCGGGAGAGAGATGAGTGAGCTGCTGGCAGTCGCTTTCGACAGATCCCCGGAAATCAAATCAAGGGAAAAGATGGTCGCTGCCGCTGAGGCGAAAATACGCATGGCGAAAAAGGAGTATTACCCCGATTTCACCCTCACCGGCAACTACGGCCTGCGCGGCAGGGAATTCCCGGATATGTGGAGTTTCACCACTGCAATAAATATTCCCCTCTATTATAAAACAAAGCAGAAACAGGCGGTCCATGAGGCGGAAGCCTCCCTGACGGAGGCCAGGAGTGAGCTGGAGGCTGCGAAACTGATGTTGTCTTCGGGCATCCGGGACAACTACTCCATGCTCAAGGCTGCGGAAAGGCTCATGGAGCTGTATCAGCACGGCCTTATCCCGAAGACATACCAGGACTTCGAGGCGGTCCTTGCCGGATACACTACCGGAAAATCCGATGCCCTGACCGTCATATCGCGGCTCAGGGCCATCATCGAATTTGAAAACTCCTATTGGGTACAGATAGCAGAGAAAGAAAAAGCAAAAGCGCGCATCGAAGCGCTGACAGGAAATTTGGATGCCGGATCGGGAGAAAGCACGAAATGACCAAAAAAAACATCATCATCACCGCTGTCGCACTGTCCCTCATCGCAGGACTCCTCCTTCTGGGGTTTACCCGTATCGGCTCCGGTATTTTCCGGAAGAACGCCCGGGAAAAGATGACGCAAGCGGCTAGTACCCAGGCGGCTCCACCGGCCGGACATCAGGGCCATGGGGGAGGCACTCCTCCTGCACCGTCCCAGGAGCAACAGGAGGAGGCCGCTGCTGAAGAAGAGCCGCAGACCGTCGAGATCCCCACCGACAAGCAGCAACTGATCGGGGTCAGGACAGCGGTTACAGCCGTGCAGCCCCTTCACAAAGTCGTCAGGACGGTCGGCCGCATCGAATATGACGAGAGGAAAATCGCCACTATCACGACCAAGATCGAAGGATGGATTGAAAGGCTCTATGTGGATTATACAGGAAGGTATGTGAAGAAGGGAGAGCCCCTTGCCGAGATCTACAGCCCCGAGCTCGTGGCGACACAGCAGGAGTACCTGAACGTACTGAAATGGGCGAAGCAGAGCAGCACGGCCCCTGCCGGGGGGGAGGTCACCTCCACCTTGAACAAAATGTTCTCGAGAGATGCGGAGACAGTACGGGAAGCGGCCCGGCAGAGGCTGAGACTTTGGGATATCTCCGAGGGACAGATACGGAAAATCGAGGAGACGGGCCGGCCCATACGGACCCTGGCGGTCTTCAGCCCGGTGAGCGGGTATGTGGTCCAGAAAACAGCATTGCAGGGCATGCGGGTAATGCCCGGAGAGAGGCTTTTCGACGTAGCCGACCTTTCCACCGTATGGGTGGTATCCGACATCTATGAATACGAGCTGCCCCTTATCAGGACGGGGCAGACGGCGAATATCTCCCTGAGCTATTTCCCCGGCAAGGTGTTCACCGCAAAAGTCGACTACGTTTACCCTACCCTGGTGGGAGAGACAAGGACCGCCAAGGTGCGGTTTACCATCCCGAACCCCGGCGGCCAGCTGAAACCCCAGATGTTCACCAATGTGGAAGTGAAAATGGATCTCGGCAGAAAGCTGGCCGTGCCCGAGGATGCGGTCATCAACACCGGCACGCGCCAGATCGTCTACGTGGATAAGGGCGAAGGGTACTTCGAACCCCGGGAGGTCACCACAGGGGTGAGCGCCGAGGGCATGGTGGAAGTCACAAAGGGCCTGAAGGCGGGAGAGAAGGTTGCTTCTTCCGCAAACTTCCTCATTGATTCGGAAGCCCGGCTGAAAGGGATCGTGCAATAATGATCGCCAGGGTCATCGAATACAGCGCCCGCAACAAGTTCATCATCTTCCTGCTGGTCTTCTTCCTGAGCGCGTGGGGGTATTGGGCGCTCAAAAGAACCCCCCTCGACGCGATACCCGACCTGAGCGATACCCAGGTCATCATCTTCACGGAGTGGGAGGGGAGGAGCCCCGACCTCATCGAGGATCAGATCACCTATCCCATTACGTCCACCCTCCTTGCCGCACCGAAGGTGCAGGTGGTGCGCGGCTTCTCCTTCCTGGGGAGCTCCTTCATCTATGTCATCTTCGAAGAGGGAACCAACATCTACTGGGCAAGGAGCAGGGTCCTGGAGTACCTCCAGGCAGTGAGGAACAAGCTCCCATCGGGCGTCAACCCCGTGCTCGGCCCCGATGCCACCAGCGTGGGCTGGGGGTTCTCCTATGCGGTGGTGGATGAGACGGGGAAATACAACCTCGCCGACCTCCGCTCCGTGCAGGACTGGAGCATCAAGCTCGCCCTGGAGAGCGTTCCCGGAGTCTCGCAGGTGGCGAGCATCGGCGGGTTCGTCAGGCAGTACCAGGTGGTTATCGACCCGAACCGCCTGCAGGCTTACAATCTCCCCATCCAGAAGGTGATGGAGGCCATCCGCAAGAGCAACAAGGACGTGGAAGGCAGGGTACTCGAGTTCTCCGGCATTGAGTATATGGTACGGGGAAGGGGGTATATCAAGAGTATAAAAGATCTCGAAACCATACCGGTCGCTTCGAGCGCTGGGGGGACCGCCGTCTTCCTGCGGGACGTGGCCCGGGTCCAGCTCGGCCCCGAAATCAGGAGAGGGCTTGCCGAGCTGGACGGAAAGGGCGAGGTGGCGGGCGGCATCGTGGTAGTGCGTTTCGGTGAAAACGTCCTCAATGTAATCGATAGGGTAAAGGAGAAACTCAGGACCGAAATCGAACCGAGCCTGCCCAAAGGCATGAAGATCGTCACCACCTATGACCGCTCGGACCTCATCCACCGCTCCATTGATACCCTGAAGGAGGAGATCATACGCCTGTCCCTGGCGGTGAGCGTTGTCTGTGCTGTTTTCCTCTTCCATCTGCCCAGCGCCCTTGTGGTCATTCTCACTCTGCCCTTCGCGATCATTATCTCTTTCATTCTGATGTACTACCTCGGCGTCACCTCCAATATCATGAGTCTGAGCGGCATTGCCATCGCCATCGGCGCCATGGTGGACGCCTCCATCATTATGGTGGAAAACGCGCACAAGAAGATCGAGACGTGGGAGTGCGAGGAGGTCAAGACGTGCACCAGGTTCGATGTGATCGTGGACGCCGCAAAGGAGGTGGGTCCCTCCCTCTTTTTCTCCCTGCTGGTGATCACCGTCGGGTTCCTCCCCGTTTTCACCCTGCAGGCGCAGGCGGGGAGGCTCTTCAAGCCCCTGGCCTATACGAAGACCTTTGCCATGCTCTTCTCCTCCTTCCTTGCCGTTACCCTTACCCCGGTGCTGATGACCCTGCTTATCCATGACAAGACACCGCTGTTGAGCAGGATACCCGGCCTCAGATACCTTTTCACCGTCTTCCCGGAAGACAGGCACCCAGTGAGCATTCTATTGCGCAAGCTCTACGAGCCGGTGGCGAGGTTCGTCCTGCGCTTCAAATGGGCGGTCATCGTCGCCGCCATTATCATCATGGCCCTGACCGCCTACCCTTTCCTCAAGCTCGGCTCCGAATTCATGCCGCCCCTTTATGAGGGGACGCTGTTCTATATGCCGGTGACCGTCCCCGCCGCTTCCGTCAGCGAGGTCTCGAAGCTTCTCCAGATGCAGGATAAGCTGCTGATGAGCATTCCCGAAGTGGCGCAGGTTTTCGGCAAGGCGGGGCGCGCGGAGACGGCGACGGACCCCGCCCCCCTCGAGATGTTCGAAACCGTGGTCAACCTGAAGCCGGAATCCCAATGGAGGCCGGACATGACCGTGGAGAAACTGAAGAACGAGATGAATGACGTCCTGACCATACCGGGAGTCGCCAATTCCTTTACCATGCCCATTAAGGCGCGTACCGACATGCTCTCCACCGGGATACGAACCCCGGTGGGCATCAAGGTCATGGGGCCCCAGCTCGAAGAGGTGGAGAGGATCGGTCTTGAGCTGGAGCATCATATCAAGGAAGTTCCCGGCACACGGAGCGCCTACGCGGAGAGGGTTACCACCGGCTATTTCCTCGACTTCACGGTCAAGCGCGAAGAAGCGGCACGGTACGGCCTCACCGTGGACGATGTCCAGGAGGTGATCCAGTCTGCTATCGGGGGAATGAACCTCACCGTTACCATCGAAGGGAGGGAGAGGTATCCCGTCAATGTACGGTATGCCCGGGATTTCAGAAGCGACATAGAGAGGCTCAAGAGAGTGCTCGTGCCGGTCATGATGGGAGGAGGGACCGCTGCCCCGCAAGGCGGCGGAATGGCTGCCGGGCCGGGAGCGGGTCCCCTGTCTCCCACAAGCCCCATCTCCTTCGCCTCTTCTGCTCCTGCCCTCCAGGTGCCCCTCGGCGAGCTGGCCGATATAAAAATCGTGCGCGGCCCCACAGGAATAAAGAGCGAGGAGGGACTGCTTACCGCCTACGTAT
Organism: Nitrospira sp.; assembly: GCA_002634385.1. Taxonomy (GTDB): domain Bacteria; phylum Nitrospirota; class Thermodesulfovibrionia; order Thermodesulfovibrionales; family Dissulfurispiraceae; genus Nitrobium; species Nitrobium versatile. The sequence continues at coordinate 19,330 of NSJL01000026.1, read as the reverse complement.
ATATCGACTTCTCCGGAAGGGATGTGGGTGGCTACGTGGAGGAAGCGAAGAAAAAGGTTGCTTCCCTCAAGATCCCTGAAGGCTACCGCCTCGAGTGGAGCGGCGAATACGAGTATCTCGTCAAGACCCATGAGCGCCTGAAGATCGTTATTCCTCTTACGGTACTCATTATCTTCGTGCTTATCTTCATGAACACGAAGTCGGTGACCAAGACGTTCATCGTACTCCTGGCGGTCCCCTTCTCCCTCGTAGGCTCCTTCTGGCTCCTTTACCTGCTCGGGTATAACATGAGCATTGCGGTATGGGTCGGCATTATCGCCCTTGCGGGCCTGGACGCGGAAACGGGGGTCGTCATGCTCCTGTACCTCGAGCTGGCGTACGACCAGTGGAAGAAGGAGGGCAGACTCCGCACCGTGACAGACCTGAAAGAGGCCATCATGCACGGCGCGGTGAAAAGAATCCGCCCGAAGATCATGACCGTAAGCGTCATCCTCGCCGGGCTTATCCCCATCATGTTCAGCCACGGCACCGGCTCCGACGTGATGAAGCGGATCGCGGCCCCCATGGTGGGAGGGGTCGTCACCTCCACGATTCTCGAGCTGATTATCTATCCTGCGATTTATCTCATCTGGAAAGAAAGGGAGATGAAAGAATGATAAAGATTCTTTCAAGCCTGCTTTTTTTAATCGCGCTGGCAATTGCCGGAGCGGACCGTGCCGGAGCCCATTCAGCGAAACATGAAGTATCACCCGGGATGAAAAAGCAGCACCATTCGATGATGATCATCGACAGGCAGTGGAAAGCCCTGAAGAGAGCACTGGGACGCGGAGACAGGAATGGTGCGGATACGGCGGCGGGGGAGATTCTGAAAGCCTCCGCCGGGATGGAGGATTTCATTCTGCACAAAAATGCCGGCCACCACTCCCGTTTCGTTACCTATTGCAAGGAATTCATTGAAAGCATGACAAAGCTCAGGGAAACACTTCCGGAAGCTGATCTCAACAAAGCAGACACGCTTCTGAATCCCGTCCGGAGCAAGTGCGTTCAGTGCCACGAAATATTCAAATAGACAGGGAGAATCGCTCTCCCTGCGGAAGACGGCGCAGCATTGACATAATCTCCCGATATGCTAGACTTGTTTATAAAGAGGTAAACATCCCCAGTATTTTCCCCATTGGCCAAGGCAAAGACCGTACAAACAATGAAAACACAAGATCCCAGAAAGAAGGGAGGTTAACGATATGCACCATGCGAAGGTTTCCGGGATGGATCCCAAGGTCCATGACTGTATTACCGACTGCCTGAAGTGCGACACTATCTGCACCACGTCGATCACCCATTGTTTGGATAAGGGGGGGAAACACGCTGATCCTGCCCACATCGCGCTTCTTATCGATTGCGCTGAAATCTGCAGAACAAGCGCGGACTTCATGGGCAGGAGCTCTTCCTTCAGCAACAGCTCCTGCGATCTGTGCGCCCAGGTGTGCGACCAATGCGCTGCAAGCTGTGAGCAATTCAGAGATGATCAAATGATGAGGATGTGCGCCGAAAACTGCAGAGCCACTGCAAATTCGTGCCGGGAAATGGCGGGCATGAAAGTGTTTGCCGGGGCGTAACCGAACTGTAGCACTCCGAAAAGGGCGCGGAGAGGACCAGAATGGCCAATGGGGAACGCCTTCCTTCCTAAGGAGCACCTTATTAATGCAGAGCGAGACCACTGCCGGAACCACCCCCTCAGGGGTGCGTGAGGGGAAGCCGGGCTATACCTGCCCGATGCACCCGGAGATACGACGGGCCAGACCGGGCCCCTGCCCTACCTGCGGAATGTCGCTGGAGCCGGTACCCCCTCCCGTATCGTCCACACGGTTGGAATGGGTATGTCCCATGCACTTCGAGATAGTCCGTGATATGCCGGGCAATTGTCCTATCTGCGGAATGGCCCTTGAGCCGAAGACTGCGCTCCCCGGAGAGGAGGAAAATCCCGAGCTTGCCGACATGACCCGTCGTTTCCGGGCCGGCGCCGTACTTACCGTGCCCCTCGTCGTGATCGCAATGCGTGATTTCATCCCGGGTATTTCCGCTGAAAGTGTTCTCCCTCATGCCCTGATGCAATGGATCGAGCTTATCCTTGCCACTCCCGTAGTACTCTGGGGCGGTCTGCCTTTCTTCGAGCGCGGATGGTATTCCGTCGTCCATCGCAGCCCCAACATGTTTACCCTTATCGGGCTCGGGGTGGCGGTCGCCTATGTCTATAGTGTTATTGCGGTGCTTTTTCCAGGGGTATTCCCCGCAGGGTTCCGCAGGGAAAGCGGTGAGGTGGGCACCTACTTCGAAGCGGCGGCCGTCATCGTAACCCTGGTGCTCTTGGGACAGGTGCTCGAATTGAGAGCCAGAAGCAGGACCGGCGCAGCAGTCAAGGAACTTCTCGGCCTTGCTCCCCGGACTGCCCGGAGGCTCCGGGAAGATGGGAGCGAGGAGGATATCCCCCTCGACCGGGTACAACCGGGCGATCTTCTCCGGGTACGGCCGGGAGAAAAAGTGCCGGTGGACGGTACGGTGATCGAAGGGGCAAGCTCCCTCGATGAGTCGATGGTCACCGGCGAGTCGTTGCCGGTGCGGAAAAGAAAAGGGGATCGCCTTATCGGCGCTACGGTAAACAGCACCGGAACATTGGTCATGAAGGCGGAAAAAGTAGGTGCGGAAACGCTCCTGGCCCAGATTGTCCGTATGGTCTCCGAAGCGCAGAGGAGCCGTGCCCCCATTCAGCGGCTTGCTGATATCGTAGCCGGATACTTCGTTCAGGTCGTTATTGCAATCGCCGTCCTGACCTTTGTCCTCTGGGCATGGCGGGGGCCCGAACCGAGGATGGCCCTCGCCCTCATCAATTCAGTCGCCGTTTTGATCATTGCATGTCCCTGCGCCCTCGGATTGGCGACGCCGATGTCGATCATGGTAGCTGTCGGAAAGGGAGCGAGGGACGGGGTGCTCTTCAGGGATGCGGAGGCGATTGAGGTGATGCACAAGGTGGATACCCTCGTGGTGGACAAAACCGGCACCCTTACCCTTGGGAAACCGAAAGTAATGGAGCTGTTTGCTGCCGGCAGCTTCGATGAAACATCGGTACTCCGCTTTGCCGCCTCTCTTGAGAAGGGAAGTGAGCATCCCCTGGCAGGGGCGGTAGTGGCGGGAGCGGTCGAGAGGGGGATCACCCCTTCCAATGCAGAAACCTTCGAATCGATACCGGGCAAAGGGGTGACCGGAAGGGTAGAGGAGTACGCGATAGCCCTTGGCAACCGCGGACTGCTCGAGGATCTCCGCATTGATACCGCCGTGCTGGCGGCAAAGGCCGAAGGGATGCACAGCGAGGGACAGACGGTAATATTCGTGGCGGTGAACGGAAGAGCGGCGGGTCTCATCGGTGTAGCCGATCCGATAAAAGAAACGACTCCCGGGGCAATCAGGCAACTCCATGAGGAGGGCCTCCGTATCGTAATGCTCACCGGGGATACCCGTACTACTGCTGAGGCAGTGGCAAAGAAAACGGCAGGAATCGACGAGGTGATCGCAGAGGTGCTTCCGCACCAGAAAGCCGAGCAGATCAAGTTGCTGCAGGAAGGGGGGAGGATTGTGGCCATGGCGGGAGACGGCATTAACGATGCACCGGCCCTGGCGCAGGCACATGTGGGGATTGCCATGGGGACCGGGACCGATGTGGCCATGGAGAGCGCGGGAATAACCCTGGTAAAGGGCGACTTGCGGGGAATTGTCCGGGCGCGGCGCCTGAGCAGGGCGACCATGAGCAACATCAGACAGAACCTCTTCTTTGCCTTTCTCTACAACGCCCTGGGCGTCCCTATCGCCGCCGGTGCTCTTTATCCTTTTTTCGGCATTTTGCTGAGTCCCATCATTGCCGCTGCCGCCATGAGCTTCAGCTCGGTATCGGTGGTGGGGAATGCCCTGCGGTTGCGGGGAACAAAGGTCTGAAGCATTCCTAGTCAAAAAGCTTTTTCAGCCCCTCTCCTATGCCCTTGATCCCCTTCCCCACCTGGCCCACTCCCTTTGCGCCGAGCTCCACTACGGATTTCCCCGCATTTACCACCGAGAGGCCCAGATTCTGGGCAAGACCCACTGCAAGCCGCTTTGTCAGATTCTCGGCAAGACTGAACGTGGGGTCATCCATCTTTCCCTCGATCACAAAGTGTAGCGCGATTTCATTATTGTGGTTCTTTAAAAAACGGATTACCATCCCCCGGGGAATACCCATCACGCTCTCCCCAAGCCCTTTGCCCGGACCGAATGCAAGCTCCCGTATCACCGCCTCTCCGGGCCCCCGTACTGTTTTATCGCGAATCCGCAGGTCCATGGTAATCCCGAGAAAGCCGCGGGAGACGTCGGCATCCCCTTTCCTCTGAAAGTAGGGTTTGAAGGCGGTGATATCGAGCTGTTTCAGAACGATGGAGGCATCGGTGTCCAATGTCCTGAAATTGGTTCTCCCCTTCCACTCGAGATGTGCATCCTTCTCCTTTCCAGGGATACCGGCCGTCAACGTATAAGGAGACCATTCGTCCCGAAGCGGAAAGGAAAGGCTTTTCAGGGAGAGAGAGAGGGAATCGAGACGCGCCCGATGAGGAGGATTTGCTACCTTTCCGTCGCAATAGAACAACTCCCCCTCCCTGATCAGGATTTCTTCTATTACGAGGGAAGGGACCTGCACAAGAGAGAAAGCGCCTCCCTTCTCCCTCTTGCCCTTTTCAAACGGGTTTTCTACCTGACCCTTTTTATTCAGCGAGATACGAAGAAAGGGCCTCTCGAGGACCAGGCGGGAAATGATATGCTTTTTTTTCAGGAAGCCGATGAGGTCAGCCCGGACGATCAGACGGTCCACCTTGAAGAAAAGCTCGCCCCCCTTTGCAAGGCGTACATTCCTTGCCTCGACCCCCTCCAGTCCCAGTGAAATTTCCTCAACAGTGAAGTCTTTGCCCAGCACCCCTTCGAGCTCATGCTTGAGGATCCTGTTTACATTGAGGATGAGGAATAGAAAGGAAAGGGCAGCAATAACAAAGAAGGCAGCGGAAAGAAAGACCCATCTATTTCTGCAACGGAAAGCCATGCAATGGACATTTTATCATTTTTAAGCCATCTCTCACACGGTCGCCACCCTGTCTCTGCCCTCCGCCTTCGCCCGGTACAGGGCGGAATCCGCGGCCCGCAGAAGCTCCACGGCGCTCTTTCCATCCTTCGGGTAGACCGCTATCCCCAGGGACAGGGTGACCGGGTCCAGCATCCTCCCCTGGTACGGGATCCTCATTCCCTTGATGCGCTCCCGTAGCTGCTCCGCACGCTGCCGTGCACTCTCCAGCCCCGTCTCCGGCAGCAGGACCACGAACTCCTCACCCCCGTACCGGCAGGCATAGTCCTCCTCCCGTATGTTCCTCTTCAGAAAGACCCCGAACTCCCGAAGGAGCATGTCCCCCGCCTCGTGTCCGAAGGTGTCGTTGAATCCTTTGAAGTGGTCCAGATCCAGCATGATGATCCCCAGGGGGAGTCCCCTGCGCTCCATCCGGTGCAGCTCTTTTTGCAGCAGCCCGTCCATGTACCTCCGGTTGTACAGCCCTGTAAGGGGATCATGGATGGATTGCTGAAAGAGGGTCTCCCGCAGCCTGAAGTTCGCCACAGAAAGACCGATGCTCTCGGCAACCGTCTCCGCCAGCCTCCTCTTATGCTCCCGCTCCCGTCCCCTCATCTCCTCCGTGCGGTTCAGCCACTGCGGGTGAAACTGCAGGGTAAGCAACCCCAGGGTTTCTCCTTGCGCAGCCATTGGCACACAGAGCGAGGCCGTGCGCAGAGCACCCCAATGGGAACAAGGCACCTCCGGGAGGAAAACATCAGCAACGTAAGTGCGTCCGAGACGCAATGCCCAGCACTCATGGGTAGTCATTAGCTGCTCCCCTTGAAAATCCACCCCCCACATTGCGATGGATTCCAGGAGATTTCCCTGGCTCGCCAGCAGGTACACTGCCCCTGCATCATCCTGAAAGAGCTGCTGCACATACTTGCCCGCTACCGCATATACCTCCTGCAGCGAGACGCAGGCCTGAAGAAGGCTGCCCATTTCCCCGAGCAGCTCCACCTCCCTTTTCCGCTGTTCGAGCTCGCTTACGGAGCGGAAAAGGGTATCATTGGCCTGCCGGAGCGCCTCCTCCGCCCGTCTTTGCTCGGAGATGTCGCGGTCGAAACCGATATACCCCGCAACCTCCCCTCTTTCGTCCAGGAGCGGTACCGTACTGCTCTCCAGGTACCTGAAACCGCCCTTCTTATGACTCCACCGTATCACCAGATCGCTCCAGCCGCGTTTTTCCGCCACATACCGGAGGAGCATCTTTTCCGCCTCTTTCCGGTCATCCTCATGCATCAGCAGAAGACAGTTGATCCCAGTCAGTTCTTCCGGACGATACCCGAGAATATTCTTTACCGCCGCATTGCTGTAGGTGATACGTCCCTCCGGATCGCTCTCCCATATCCATTCTGCGGTGGTCTCGACAATCAGGCGGTACCTTCTTTCGCTCTTCACCAGTACCTCTTCCATATGCCTGCGTTCGGTAATGTCCCTGAAGGTAACCACCGCTCCCGAGATAATGCTATTCTCATAGAGGGGGGTAGCGGTGTATTCCACCGGAAACGAGGTGCCATCCTTTTTCCAGAACACCTCGTCGTCGCTTCTCCTCGCCATTCCATCTCTCATGGTTGCGTAGATCCGGCATTCCTCTTCCGGGTACGGGCTGCCGTCCGTCCGGGTATGGTGCCATGTCGAGTGGCTATGCATTCCTATGAGCTCGTCGGACCCATACCCGAGCATGGCAGCGGCGGCATGATTGATAAAGGTGTGATTTCCTTTCGTATCCAGGCCGAAGATCCCCTCCCCGGCACTATCCAGAATCAATTCATTCTGGCGGCTGAGGCGTGCAAGCTCCATCTCCACTCTCTTCCTCTCGGTGATATCCATTACGGTCCCGAAAATTCCGGATACCCGGCCGTCATCTTCTTTCATCGCGCTGTTGATACTGTGCACATACCGCACTGAGCCGTCGGGAAGGACAATACGGTACTCGAGTTTGAATACTTTTCCCTCCCTGGTGGCCTGACTCACCATATAGCGGACAAAATGCCGGTCGTCGGGATGGACAAAATGCCCGATGTATTCCTCCAGGGAGGGCTCTCCCTGCACCGGGTCCCTTCCCACAATGCGGAATATCTCCTCCGACCAGCACACTTCCCCCCCGGGAACATTGATACGATAACTGCCGAGATGTGCCAGTCTCTGTGATTCCTTCAGCATGGCCTCGCTCTTGCGGAGCCTCTTCTCCGTCTTTTCCCGTTTGGAGACTTCCCGCTTCACCTCATCGTTAGCGGACCGTAGCTGTACCGTCTGCCGGGCAAAGCTCTTTGCCATCTCGTTAAAGCTCGCGGCAACCAGTCCCATTTCATCTTTGGCGACAATAGGGATCTGCACATCGAGGTTGCCTTTTCCGATACGGTGCGCGGCCTCCACCAGCTTGGAGAGGGGGCTCACGATCGAAAGATAGTGTGCTGCAAGCAGATAAAAGGCAGCCAGGAATGACAGGCCCACGCCGAGCAGGATACCCGTTCTTTTCTTCACCAGCCTCAGCTCGCGTTCTTTCAGCACTCTCTCCAGGACCGTCAGTACGGCACTGTTGAATCGATACCCGGCATCGATCACCCGCTTCAGTGCTGCATCATATTCTCCGGGATCTATCCGTACTCCCCTTTCGGATATGATTTTCCGGTAGAGGGCATCCATCTGTCTCACCGCTCCCCCCGTATCACGCACATGTATTTCCAGCTCCGCCTTCATCCCGGGACCTGCCATGAACGCCTTCCCCATGTTCTCCTCTATGTTCGTGACGGCCAGCTTGACAAACCCGGAGAGGACGAGGAGGTATGTTCTTTCGCGGACGTGCGGGAGCCCCTCCCTCTCTTTTCCGGTACCGAGTCCCTGCATCTGCCCCGCGTACTCGGTCGCCAGCGGAATTTTATCCACTACGGTATCAATGAGATAGTAACTTTCACTGTCGGAGTCGGTCAGCATATGGGACGCTCCCGCGGCATGGGATATCAGGACGAGGATGTCATTGATGAAGGAGGTGTGGGCAATGAAGCTTTCCTCGGGGCTCATGGAAGGTACATTCTCCCTCAGGACATGCCATTTCTCTTTCAGGAGGCCCCATCGGACATTCGACTTGAGATCAGCCTCCCTTTCATGGTGCAGCTTTTCAAGCGCACGCATATCGCCTTCAATCAGTATCCGGCTGTCCCTGAGCTTTATCCGGTAGGAGGCATCCCCCTCCAGGTAGGCATTCGCAAATTCCCGGTGCTGCTGGACATCGCGCAGAAACGGCATCACCAACCGGATATACCGCAGGCCGTAAAGCTCCTTCCGGGAGGTATCGATCTCCCTACCGATCCCGGAAGCAAGGAGATAGGTGAATACAACGACGGGCAGGACCATAACACCTGCTGTCAGCGCCATCTTTCGCCGAAACGGAAGGCGGTTCATCAGCGACAGGGCAGGCTTGAATATTTCCGGCAGCACTCTCATCTGTCTTTCTCATCCTTTCACCGTGGTAATACGGGGTGGTCATGCGGTCGCCACCCTGTCGCGGCCTTCGGACTTGGCGTGATAAAGCGCGACGTCCGCTGCACGCAACAGCTCGTCGATGGTGGACCCGTTCAGGGGGAAAAACGAAACGCCCAACGACAGGGTCACCGCGGGCAGTACCTGCCCCTCGTAATGGAGGCGGATCTCCTTGATGCGCTCCCGTATCTGCTCCGCACGGTACCGGCCCTTTTCCGGGGTTGTTTCGGGAAGTATGATGACGAATTCCTCTCCCCCGTACCGGCAGGCATAATCCTCCTCCCTGATATTTCTCCTGAGAAAAGAGCCCAGCTCCCGCAGCAGCATATCCCCCGCCTTATGCCCGTACGTGTCGTTAAAGGGCTTGAAGTGATCGATGTCGAGCATAATAAGCCCCAGTGTCTGCCCCTTCCGTGCCATCCGGTGGAGCTCCTTCTCCAGCAGCTCATCCATGGAGCGCCGGTTGCACAGACCCGTAAGGGGATCATGGGTGGATTGCAGATAGAGGGACTCCCGCAGTTTGAAGTTCGCCAGAGACAACGCAATGCTCTCCGCCACCGCTTCCACCAGCCTCTCCATGCTTCTCCTCCGCTCCCGCGCCTCTTCAGGAGAGTAAAGCCAGTGCGCACCGAACCGCATATGCAACAGTCCCATGGTCTCACCCTGCGCGGCCAGCGGCACGCAGAGATATCCCGCCGGAAGTACGTTCGCCACATGCAGACAGCTCATTCCCTCATGGGAGCTGTCCACTGTGTAGGCACGTCCGAGGCGTAGCGCCCAGCACTCCTTCGCTTCCAGCGGCTCTCCCGGCAGTCTTTCCTCTCCCCAGAACACCACGGGCTCAAAAATATCCCGGGAAGAGGAGAAAAGGTAGACAACGCCTGCTTCGCCGGAAAAAAGCTTCTGTAATGAAGTACCGATCACGGTATAGACCTCTTCGACGGTGACGCAGGCCTGAAGCATACTGGCCATGCCGCTGAGCATCTCTATCTCCCGGTTGCGCTGCTCGAGCTCACGTATATACTTTGACAGGCTTTCCTCGCTCCTCTTGCGTTCGGTGATCTCCCTGAAAGTAACCACCGCACCCACTACGGCGCCTTTCTCGATAATCGGCGTGCTGATGTACTCTACGGGAAAGCTCGTACCGTCTTTTCTCCAGAACACCTCATCGTCGCTCCGCTGGACGGTGCCCTCCCGCAAGCCTTTGAAGATCAGGCACTCTTCTTCCGGGTAGGAGGACCCGTCCGCCCTCGTGTGGTGAATCAGTGTATGCATACTCCTCCCGACCAATTCCTCTTCCGTATAGCCGAGCATGTCCGCGGCCGCGTGGTTGACAAAGGTGTACTTCCCCTCCCTGTCCATCCCGAATATTCCTTCGCCGGCGGATTTCAAAATCAATTCATAGGTGCGGCTGAGGCGCTCCAGCTCCCTCTCCGTCCTTTTTCTCTCGGTAATATCCTGGTTCACCACAATCGCATACACAAGCTTCCCTTCTTCATCCCGGATGGGAACCGCCGAGCTGAGGACGGTCTTTCGCGTACCGTCCAGACATTCGATATCGATCACTTCATTAAGACTGGGCCTTCCGGTAAGCAACAGACGGGCCAGAGCCCATTCGCCGGGTTCGATCATTTTTCCCGTATCCGCCCACCAGCCCTTGTATTCGCCGGTCGCCCCCTCGCCTTCAGCCCTCCTGTCGCACCATATCTGCCGCCCCGCCGGATTTTCTATGAGAAGGGTGCCTTCCTCGTCCGTCACCCATACTCCTACAGGGATAGTTTCCAGTATCTTCCGCAGCAGCTGCTCATTCTGCCGCAATGCATCGGCAGCCCTTTTGCTTTCGGTTACGTCGTGGAGGAGCCAGACTTCCCTTTCCTCCCCGTACTGGTATGCGGCAAATTCCACGTACCGGGTCCGGCCGTCTTTCCGGGTGACGGGAACCGTCCGGGTGCTCGGAAAGCCTGCCGCCCTGTCCTCCTCGTAGTACCCGCGGACAACGTCCGCCTGGGGCCCGTACAAGGCGGCGAACCACTGATCGAGGGTGACGATTTCCGAACGGGTGTGCCCGGTAAGCTCTTCCACCGCCTTGTTGAAGAAGACCGAGTTCCCCTCCCGGTGAAGAGCACCGGCGGGCAGGTTCTCCACCATCATGGAGAGGCGCTGCTCGCTCTTCTTCAGCGCCTCTTCCGTCCGTTTCTTTTCGGTAATGTCACGGGCATACCCCGTTATTCCGGCCACATGGCCCTCGCGGTCCTGCCAGGGCTCCACTGCCTCATCAAAACAATGCACGGCACCTCCGTAGGTTACCTCCATCTCAAACCGGAGGCCGCTGCCTGTCTCCAGTACCTTCCTTTTATATTTCACCAGCGGTTCCGCTTCTTCAGGGGGGAACAGGTCGAAGTCCGTTTTCCCCAAAACCTCCCCTTCGAGAAAGGGGGGAGGAAGGTTGGTGATCCATACATAGCGCAGCTCACGGTCCTGTTGGAACACCATATCCGGGGATTTGGAAATAATAAGAGCGAGCCTTTCCTCGCTCTCCCGCAGGGCACTTTCCGCCCTCTGTCTCTCCGCCATCTCACGGTCCAGCAGGTAGAAAACCCGGTAGAGAATGAGAAAGCTCATGAGAGTACCGAGGGTCATGGCGGCGAACGCACCACGGCCCGCTGCCTCCATCTGTACTTCGAGCCTCCTTAATAACGCCTTCTCTTCCCTGATCATATGGGTAACCACCGTCCTGACAGACTCCTGGAGCTTTTTCCCCTCCTCCGACAGCCTGCCCTGCACTGCTGAATTGAATCCCCTTTTCTGCTGATAGCCGATGGCTTCCCTGAGGTTGGCAAACCTCTGTTCGATCAGCGGCTCGAGGGTATCGAACCTCCTCTGCTGCCTGACATTATCCGCCATTACCCTCCTGAGATCCTGTATCTCCTTTTCTATGATATCGATCCCGTCATAATACGCCTCAAGAGATCCTGTGTCACCCGTTATTATGTACTCGTTCTTCCCGCTTTCCGCGGCATTGCTGTATGTCAGCAACGATTCGAGCCTTTCCACGGTATCGTAAACACGGGTGCGCGTCTTGCCGACGGTAATAAGGCGTGCCATATTCATGTAGGAGAAGATCGTAACGATGACGAAGACCGATAATGCTATCCCGAACCCTATGGGAACCACTCTCTTCAAGCAAACCTCCCGGCCTTTCCGCACACGGTAATCATGCTCTCTATCCGCATCGGATACCGCTCTCCCCGCCTCCTCGCGATTCATTTTCCTGCCGGATGCCTTCTAATAGCCGGGTACCGTGCGCTCCCGGGAGAGGAAGAAAGCACTATCGAATGCCCTGTCCTTTGCAAAACAATAGGAAAGGGCGACCGTATACTTAACTCTTATCGCCACTCCGGGAAGATGTCAAGAGAGGGTCATCACCCTGTCTCTGCCCTCCGCCTTCGCCCGGTACAGGGCGGAATCCGCGGCCCGCAGAAGCTCCACGGCGCTCTTTCCATCCTTCGGGTAGACCGCTATCCCCAGGGACAGGGTGATCGGGTCCAGCATCCTCCCCTGGTACGGGATCCTCATTCCCTTGATGCGCTCCCGTAGCTGCTCCGCACGCTGCCGTGCACTCTCCAGCCCCGTCTCCGGCAGCAGGACCACGAACTCCTCACCCCCGTACCGGCAGGCATAGTCCTCCTCCCGTATGTTCCTCTTCAGAAAGACCCCGAACTCCCGAAGGAGCATGTCCCCCGCCTCGTGTCCGAAGGTGTCGTTGAATCCTTTGAAGTGGTCCAGATCCAGCATGATGATCCCCAGGGGGAGTCCCCTGCGCTCCATCCGGTGCAGCTCTTTTTGCAGCAGCCCGTCCATGTACCTCCGGTTGTACAGCCCTGTAAGGGGATCATGGATGGATTGCTGAAAGAGGGTCTCCCGCAGCCTGAAGTTCGCCACAGAAAGACCGATGCTCTCGGCAACCGTCTCCGCCAGCTTCTCTTTACTCTTCATGATATGTTCCCGCCTCTCTTCCGGAGCGCCTGACCATCCACCGTCGGGCACCAGGTGCAACAACCCCAGGATCTCTCCTTGCGCGACCATCGGGATGCAGAGCAGTGCGGAAGTTACTTCGTGCTTAATATGGGGACAGACCATTCCCTTGCGGGAAATCTCCGCGGAATAGGGGCGACCCATCCGCAATGCCCAGCAATCCTGTGTGGTGATCGACCGCTCATCGGGCAAGCTCTCTCCCCAAAGGATAACGGCCTCCAATATATCTCTCTGGCCGTTGATAAGGTAGACCGCCCCGGAATCTTCCGAAAAAAGCCGCTCCGCCCACCGGGCAATAAGAGAGACACACTCCTCAGAGCTTGCACAAGCCTGAAGCATACTCCCCATTTCGCTAAGAATCCCGATCTCCCGGTTCCTCGCTTCGAGCTCGCCGATATATTCGGAGAGCCGCTTTTCCGCCTGTTTCCTTTCGGTGATGTCCTCCGCCGCCCCGATAACCCCTACAACGGTCGAGTTCTCGAAAAGAGGAGCGGCGCTGAGGCTGACGATGCGCCTGCTGCCGTCTTTCCGGACGATTTCTGTTTCCTGGTGGAAGAGGGTAAGGCCGTGCACGCAGACTTTTTCAAACAATTCATGCATCCGGGGCAATGTATCCGGGTCGAAGAGGACCGAGAAAGGCTTTCCCACGAGCTCATTCCCCTCGTACCCGGTAATGGAGCCGATGCTGCGGTTTACCTGCACGAAGGTATCGTTCCGGTCAAGCACATAGATGGCGTTCGTGACGCTCTGCATGATCTTTTCCAGGAAATCCCTCGATTCGCGAAGCGAGCTCTCCGCACGCACTTTCTCGATCACCACACGGTTCAGCGAATACGTAATCCAGAAGAGAATCCCAAAGCCGAGGAGCGTACCTGCAATGATAGTGGACAGGGTACGGGTGGCGAACGCTTTCTGCGCTGCGCCGCTTTCCCGTAACATGCGCCTCTCTATATTCTTCATTTCATTGAACGTCTTCTCGATGGATTGATATATCCGGTTCCCCTCGTCGGTGAAAGACCTCTGCGCAGCAGCATCGAACCCTCGCTGTCTATGAAAAGCGATCGATGCGTCCAGGTTGGCGATACGACGCTTCACCTGATACTCCAGCTCAGCGAGCCGCCTTTCCTGGTCAGGATCGCCCGATACGAGGGCGCGTACTTCCTGCAGGCCTCTCTCGGCCGCGGCAGCGGAGTTCCGGTAGAAGACAAGATGCTGCTTTTCTCCCGTAATGACATAATCGTGCCTGCCCATCTCCGCGTTCATCACATCGGTCAGGAGTACTTCAAGCCTCTCGATAATGGCAAAGGATCGTGTGCGCACTTCGATATGATGGATAAGCTGCGCGGTATTCACATACGAAAAGAGGGAAATAGCGATGAAAATCGCTATCGCCAGTCCATACCCCGTCGAGATGATCTTGCTCACTGAACCCCCTATGGAAGAGGCAGGAACACATAGAGTAAACCGGCACCATACTATTGCACAAAAAAGGTCGCTTTCACGCGGACAGGCACACTGGCCTGCCCCTGCAAAAATATAAATACTTATCTGCCGGGTTAATAATTGCCACATTTCGGCGTACAGAGGGAGAGGCGCTGGGAATGTCCTGCTCGTTTCTTACATTATACGTCTCTTTCTGATAAGAAGTAAGAAGCGGGAACTGAGGGGAGAAAGCAGGAAAGAAGCAGCATAAAAAAACGGAGCCGCCGCGGGGACACCTGTCACCGGACATCCTATGCAGGGGAAAGAGGACTTACCCCTGCTTCCGGCCGAATGACATACATCTCCGCTCAGCTCCGCTTTGCACGAAAAGCGAGTGCCCCAGACCACAAACTATGAGCCTTCTTCTCACTTTGGCGCTTCGACGGGCATTTAGGCTTCCTCACAAGGAGGTATGCTCACCATGTCCCGCTCCCGCACCCTTCACAAAGTAACTTGTGCGCTAGTTTGTACCGATCCGAAGCACCGCTTACCCTTATCCTGGATCTTCCTTTATTATATTCCCTTCCCGCATCCTATTCAACATACGATCTCCTTATCCCGATCCCTCTCTGAAAAAAGCACCGGGTCACGGGTGTCCCTCCGAAGTGATCTCCCGTTTCCCGCGTTCTTTCCCCCGGGAAAAAGAGGAATCCTTCGCTTTCTTCATGAAGTCGACCCAGATGGGAAGCGCAGCGCTGGAGCCCGATTCACCCGGCCCTATCGAGGTATGGTCGTCCCTGCCCACCCACACCCCCACTGCCAGGCGGTCGTCAAATCCCACAAACCATGCATCGGAATAATCGTCGGTGGTCCCGGTCTTGCCATACACTTTCCGGTTTACCGCAAGGGCTCTTCCGCCGGTACCCGATTCCACTACCGCGCGCAGGAGGACCTTTATCTTGTCCACCATATCCCGGGAGAGCACTTCACGGGATGAGGGGGAAATACGCTCGACGACGTTTCCCCTCCTGTCTGTAATTACTGTATAGGCATGGGGGGTGATCCGTTTTCCCGTGGCAAACACGATATAGGAGGCGGTCAGATCGAGGAGGGTCACATCGCAGGCGCCCAGTGCCAGAGAGGGATGGGGAGGGAGATCGGTCCTGATGCCGAACCGGACCGCCGTGTCCCGTACCTTTTCAAAACCGATATCCTGCGCAAGCCGTACCGTCGCGGCGTTAAGGGAGAGGGAGAGCGCGGTCTTCAGGGACACATTCCCGTAGTATTCCCAATTGGCGTTCCTGGGGGACCAGAGGCCTCCTTTCTCAGGGTCGGGGATCTGGATAGGAATATCGAGGATCCGGTCCTCATACGACATCCCCTCTTCGAGCGCCGTCATATAGACAAAGGGTTTGAAAGCAGAGCCGGGCTGCCGCACCGCCATAGTGGCCCGGTTAAACTGAGATCCTCCGAAATCGGTGCCCCCCACCATCGCCTTAATCGCGCCCGTTCTCAGATCCAGGGCCACCAGTGCCGCCTGCACCCCCTTTCCCGACCGCAGCTCTATTTCCCTGACCCCTTTGCGTACCGCCCTTTCGGCGTGGCGCTGCAGTTCCGTATCGATGGTGGAGGCGAGATGGAAGCCGCTCGTATACTGGGTGTCCCCATAGACCAGGGCAAGGGATTGCCGGACATATTCCACAAAATAGGGGGCGTCATACCTGCGCCGAAAGTACGTCTTATGCGGAAGCGGTACGACCAGGGCATCCCGGTACTCTTCGGAAGAGATAAACCCCTCGGAAAGCATTTCCTTCAGAACCACCTGCCTCCGTACCTTCGCACGTTGGGGGTTCCTGAGGGGAGAATACTTGTTGGGCGCTTTCTGCAGTGCGGCAAGGAGCGCCGCCTCGGCAAGGGTGAGCTCCCGCGAGGTCTTGTTGAAATAGGTCCGGGCAGCGGCTTCGATACCGTAGGTCCTTTCACCGAAAAAAGCAAGATTGAGGTACATTTCCAGGATCTCATCCTTCGTGTAATTCCATTCCAATTGGGCAGTGACGAGCATTTCCCTGAGCTTTCGCGAAAGGCTCCTTTCCGGTTGCCTGAGAATCATCTTGGCAAGCTGCTGGGTGATGGTGCTCCCTCCCTCTACTATGGACCGTTCCGCAACATTCCGGTGGAGTGCTCGGAGAATTCCCTTGAGATCGAACCCATGGTGGGAATGAAACCTGCGGTCTTCGATGGCAATAAAGGCTTTCTTTACCTGGTCGGGTACCCCATGCCGGGAAACAAAATAGCGGCGCTCCCGGTAGAACTCGGCAAGGGGCTTCCCGTCGCCGGATGTTACCTGTACTGCGTAGTCATAGGAATCGATGACGGGAGGTTGCGAAACGGCATGCAGCACAATTCCGGCCAGTACTATCCCGCATACCGCGAGGATACCGGCACATACTTTGGGTAGGGACACGTCACGCCTCTTTTTTTCAGGGTATGGGAGCGCCTGGGAGTATCGGATACCAGCTCTGTTGCTCCTAAAAACAATCTTAGCAGAATGAGAAAATAATGCAATGACTGCCTGCGGGTTCCCCAGGGCAATCGCATCACCGTGTCCGGACAGTGCGTATCCTCTCCGGATTGCTTCGCTGAGCGCTCACTACCAGAAAAAGGTGGCAAACAACGATCTTTTTCTTCTGTCTTTCTCTCTACCTCTCCCTTTACCTGCCTTTGTATAGGGAAGCGGCTCCGCGTTTTTCCACCTGCCGCTACCGTGAATAGAACTCCACGATAAGGGATTCATTGATATCGGCATCGATTTCCGCGCGGTGGGGAGGGCCGGTCATCCGTCCGACTCCATCGGTGCGGCTCAACCAGGAAAGGGACGGCTGCCGGGCCTGCATTTCAAACTGTACGTCGGGGATGCGGAGCGCCCTCTCGGAAAGAGTGATGCTTTCGCCGGGACTGACAAGATACGAAGGAATGGTGACCTGCTGGCCATTCACCCGCACATGACCGGTGCTGACCAGATGCCGCGCCATGGGACGCGAACGGGCAAAGCCCAGTCGGTACACCACGTTATCAAGCCTCGTCTCGAGGATCTCGAGCAGAGCCTGTCCCGTGGGTCCTTCCGCACTCTGGGCCATTGAAAAATAGCGGCGGAACTGTTTCTCGCTTATCCCATAGGTAAATTTAACTTTCTGCTTCTCACGGAGACGGACACCATAATCGGACAAGCGGCCCTTCTTCAGGCGTATCCCGCCCGGAGGCACATTGATCCGCCTCTGGAGCGAGGCCCCGCCTGTTCCGTAAATGTCCACCCCGAAGCGTCGCGAAACCTTGTGTTTTGAAAAACGCCGTGCACACATTACGTATTCCTCCATAAGGGAAGTGTGGGGGGTCTCCCTTTCAGATTACCTGTCGCGACCGGGCCCGGGGCAAAAAGCTTTCCTCTTCTTCGTCAGAATGTTCAGGCAAGCGGACTATCTACCACGACCGGCTGCCTGCACTCCCTAATTAAGAGCAATCTCTATATCGGACAAATCGTATCCGAAGGAATCGAGAACAGGCAGGGTAATGCGCACATAGAACCCCTGTTCCTCGAGATAATTCTGGAAGCTGCAGATGATATCGTACCGGTATACGAGGAAATCCTTCCAGATTCCCCTGATACAGTCCTCACTCAGGGTTGTCAGAACAAAATGCTCTCTATCCAGCATGAAGAAAAGCATTGGCGAATCACCCCCCTCGGCCATTCCGTTCCGGTGTCGTTTCCTTTTCGGTCAATACAGCGCCTCTCTCACTGTTTCTTAAGAAAATCGCGCATGCGGAAACATATATGGTTGATACTGCCATCCTGCACGGGCGGGATATGCCGGACTATTTCGCTCTTTTCCTAATCATAGCAGACTGGAATAAAAATTCAATGGATTGATCCGGATATTCCTATACCTCCGCATAGGAGGGGATGCTCGCATACGGCTGCGAGCGCCGCGTCCATTCGCCCTGCGGATATTTCTGCAGGAGAGTATCATATATCTTCCGCAGGGCAATGGCATCATGAGTCATCTTGTACTCGGCTACCCCTCGATAATAGACCGCTTCAGGGGCAATTCCCGTATCGGGGTGACATTCGATAACACCGTTGAAAATTTCGATAGCCTTTTTGAGATTGTCGGCATTGAAGAAGATCTTTCCTCTCCCGAAATCCAGATGAGCCATCAAATCCTCCACGGGAACATATCCCACGATCCGATGATGCTCCTTTCCGTACCTGTCGTGTATGATAAGGGTCGGGGTCCACTTGATACCAAATTTCTCCATCAATTCAGTAGGTTTATCGAAGAAACACTGGCTTTTGACAGGAATGAAATGTTCCTGCAAAAAGTTCTGTACCATCTCATTCGAATACGGACCCGTATTCATTGCAGCGCAGCCCGTTCACCCCTCAAACCAGAAATCCTGGTATATCGGTTTCCCTTCTCCCTTCGCCCGTTCCACCGCTTTGGCAAAATCCCTCTCCCACAGTATTTCGGCCATGGCAAACACCTCCCTTTCTCTTCGTTTTCTTCATTTTTAGCACGAAAAAGACAGAGAGTCAACGAGAGCCGCTCTTTATGACAGGAATCAACGGGTAGTCGGCAAAGAGTCATTTCTCTCACGGGAGATTTCTGCGTCCCTTTATAATGCGCTTTTGAATAATGCGCTCTCTTTCGGGGAGGGTAGGGGCAGGGAGGAATTCGCTTGCAAAGAAAGAGTCCTTCCCCTGGCCCCCCTACCAGAGGACCCCTGCTCAGAATCGATCTTTTCCTCTCTTCAGACTTCCTCTCCTCTGAGAATCTCTCAGGGCCGCTACGTCCAATCACCCCCATTCCGCCTCATGGAGTTGTCATTCCCCCTTTTTTTTCGGTAAACTTTCTCATGGGATTGAGAAAATAACAGTACGCCGCCCTGCTGGCGGCAAGGAGAGAGAGAATGCCTTCCAAGGGAAAGATATACGCTGCACTCTTTATTGTTCTGACCGTTTTCATGCTTGTACTGTCCTTTCTCGTGCCTCTTATCGCACCCCAGACAGCGATAGTGCGCGCCGCGCTCTTCATTATTGCAGGTATCATCGTATCCGCGCTGCTTGCCGGAGTGGTATCCTCGCTCATGAAGGGGCTTCCGGACAGGATCCCGGAGGCCGAAAAGATGCCCCCCACGGCTCCTTCCCGTCCGGCCCATCCGGCC
>NSJL01000025.1 GCA_002634385.1 Nitrospira sp. | reverse complement strand
CACCCGTCCGCCACTAGGCTATATCTCGTATTGCTACTCCATATAACCCCGTTCGACTTGCATGTGTTAAGCACGCCGCCAGCGTTCGTTCTGAGCCAGGATCAAACTCTCATTAGTTTTCTTCCTGTTAAACTCAAACTCATTGACAGAATCTACCTTTAGTTTTCAAAGAACAAAAAGCTCCACATTGCCGAAAGCTTCCAAGCTCACTTGCCTGTAATAAGGTACGCTCGCTTGAACCTTAAGGCATTGCAGAGTGATGAGCAAATTGTTACGACTCAAAGACCGTCGTTATCTTTACTCTAACAAATTCTACGGTTGCTGTCAACCCCATCCCGAATTCCTAGAAAACAATCGGTTACGGAGAAGCCGCTTCCCTCTACCACCATCTGTTGAAAATGGCGCGGAACCGCAAAGTAAAGAAGTCGAACAATCTCAAAGAGCGTCTATCTACGATAACAGATTATAAGGCCGATGTCAACCCCTCTTTTTTCTTCTTGCCGGGCGGAAAAATGCGAAATCATAGGAAGCACTTTTCTTCCGGGCTCTTCCGGCAGGCTCTTTCGGGCGGGATACCGCTCCGTTCACTGTCCGGCTCAATGGAGCACGGGGAGCACGGGAAAGAAGAGGGAAGGGGGAATAATCAAAGAACAAAACTTGATTTCTACTATACCTTCCGCAGACAAATATGTCAAATGCAGAAGAAGTTTCCTCAAAAAACAATAAGCAATGAAAATGGAACCGGAAGACGCCCTGAAGAGGCCCCAAAAACCCCGTGCCATGTACGCAGGCACCGGATACCTTGGCGGGCGCGGTAATGTCGTTCCTTGGAGACTAGCAGCACGGCCCCTCGCAGAGGAAGTGCTTTGCCAATAGAATCTACGATGACGGGCAGGGAAAAATTTTCACCAGATGCCGCTCAAGGGAAGTCAGAGGAAGAGGAACCGTTCGTATCTCGTACCGGGCGGAAGGCGGCAGAGCCTTCAACTCCTCTGAGAGTTTGGGACCCTTGCTGAGAACAAAAAAGCCGTCTTCCTTTACTATGTGTCCCGCTTCATCGATAAAGTCCCCTATGCCGAAGAGAGCTCTGGTGACCACAATATCGAACCGCCGGTCCCGTATCTCTTCCACCCGGGCTCCGAGCACCTCTACATTGTCAAGGGAGAGGGCTCTTTTTATATGGTTGAGAAATGCCACTTTCTTCCGGGATGGCTCTATAAGTGCAACATTCAGTTCCGGTCGTGCTAGTGCGAGCGGTACTCCCGGGAACCCGGCACCGCTGCCCACATCGGCGAGGCTCCTGCCCCGTTCCGGGATAAAGACCAGGTAAAGGAGGGAGTCAAGGAAATGCTTGATAACTATATCTTTATCGCTTTTCAGGCTGGTAAGGTTATAAGCGCGGTTCCACTTCTTCAATTCCTGCAGATACGTTGCAAACAGGGATACAAAGGAGTCTCCCGGATCGATCCCGAGTTCCGGCCCCATCGTGCGGACCCCTTCTGTCAGGAGTTTCCTGATCGTCTCCACTGCCTCTCCACTGCAACGAGCAAGACCGACACTGCCGCCGGGGTAATGCCCGGAATCCTGCTCGCCTGTCCTATGTTTTCGGGCTGTATCTGTATCAGCTTTTCGACCACTTCCCTGGACAGTCCGGGAACAGCCTTGAAATCGAAATCCGGTGGAATCTTTTTCGCTTCGAACTTATCAGCCCTCTCCGCCATCTCCACCTGTTTCTGAATATACCCCTCGTACTTTACCTGTATCTCGACAAGATTTTCTATTTCAGGGCTTATTTCCCCCGGGGGTGCAGCAAACCTCTTTATCAGCGAGTAGTGTATCTCCGGCCTCTTCAGGAGCTTTTCGAGAGATACATCCTCAGCCAAAACAGATGTCCCGAGAGCGGAAAGCTCCTCGTTCAGCGCAGCGGAAGGCTTGATCCTCTCCCTCCTCAGTCTTCCTATTTCAGCCGCCACTCCCCTTTTCTTCCCGGAATACCTCTCGCACGTCTCTTCGGAAACAAGGCCGATGGAATACCCCTTTTCAGTGAGCCTGAAATCGGCATTGTCATGCCGGAGGAGCAGGCGGTATTCTGCGCGCGAGGTGAACATGCGGTACGGTTCATTCGTCCCCTTTGTCACCAGATCGTCGATCAGCACCCCGATGTATGCCTCGTCGCGGTTCAGGAGGAGAGGCGGACGGCCCTTCAGTTTCAGGGTGGCATTGATCCCCGCCATCAATCCCTGGGCAGCCGCCTCCTCGTACCCCGAAGTTCCGTTGATCTGTCCCCCGAGGAAAAGGCCCTCTATCCCCTTTACCTCGAGGCTGTGCTTCAGTTGTGTCGGAAACACGAAATCATACTCGATGGCATAGGCCGGCCTCATGATTTCCGCATGTTCCAGACCCTCGATACTCCTTACCAACCCTACCTGCACATCATACGGCAGGCTCGTCGAAATACCGTTCGCATAGTATTCCGTTGTCTCCAGCCCCTCCGGTTCAAGGAAGATCTGGTGTCGCTCCTTGTCCGCAAACCGCACTATTTTGTCTTCAATGGAAGGACAGTAGCGGGGACCGATCCCCTTGATACGCCCGCTATAGAGTGGCGATCTGTCGAGCCCTCCCCGGATTATCTCATGGGTCTTCCGGTTCGTATAGGTTATGTAGCAGGGCAGTTGGGGATTTGGTATCCTCTCCGTCGAATAGGAAAAAGGAATCGGCGGATCATCGCCCCACTGCGGCGTCGTCCGGGAGAAATCAATGCTCCGCGCATCCAGCCGCGGAGGCGTGCCCGTCTTCAGCCTCCC
This sequence comes from Nitrospira sp., assembly GCA_002634385.1. GTDB lineage: Bacteria > Nitrospirota > Thermodesulfovibrionia > Thermodesulfovibrionales > Dissulfurispiraceae > Nitrobium > Nitrobium versatile. Next base: position 49,585 of record NSJL01000025.1, on the reverse strand, counting down.
CAGCCCGAGACCTATTTCGCGCAGGGAGTCCGAAAGTCCGATGGAGGGGAACTCGCCCGCCCTCCCGGCCGGGAAGTTCTCGAGGCCGATATGGATCAGCCCTTTGAGAAAGGTACCCGTGGTTACGATAACAGCCCTTGCCGCATAGAAGACGCCGAGGGAGGAAACCACCCCCTTCACCGTGCCGCCTTCCACCACGATTTTTTCGATCATTCCCTGCTTGAGGGTGAGATGCTCCTGTCTCTCCAGGGAGCGGCGCATCGCACGCTTGTAGAGCATCCTGTCGGCCTGTGCCCGTAAAGACCAGACTGCGGGCCCCTTGGAGAGGTTCAGCATCCTGAACTGTATTCCCGCTTGATCAGTTACCTTCGCCATCTCGCCCCCGAGGGCGTCGATCTCACGGACAAGGTGCCCTTTGGCGAGCCCTCCAATGGCGGGATTGCAGGAAAGATGGGCAATAGTATCGAGGTTGATGGCGAAAAGGCAGGTCTCCATGCCGAGACGGGCAGAGGCAAGCGCAGCCTCACACCCCGCATGGCCGGCACCGATAACGATCACGTCATAATCTTGCTCTTTAAACATAAATCTATTTATTATAGCATTAATGAATACACCCTTCTTCGAACACACGGTCGCCCCGCTCCGTGCCTTTGTCCGCAACGAATCGGAATCTCTGCAGAAGGCAGCCCGTCTCCTCAAATATGATCCGGGACTGTATTTCTCCCTCCTTCAGCTCATCAACGGACCGGAAAAAAGAAGTGAAGTGAGCACGGTGTCCCAGGCCATTTCCCTGCTCGGCGCGGAGAAGGTGGAGAAACATATTCTTCAGCAGGAGTCTTTCCTGGATTCCTCTTTTCTCTTCTTCTGGTGTTATACCGTGCTGGCAGGAGAGACAGCGGTCGCCCTCAACCGGAGTGCTGACGTCGTTGAAGAGGAAGAGGCTTTTTTCGCCGGTATCCTCCCCTCTGTGGGAATGCTCTTGATGCTGAGGAAAGAGGTGTCATATAAAAAGGTGCTCGAGATTCTCCTGAAAATCCCATCGGAAGACAAGCTCTTTATTGAGGACAGGCTCTTCACGACAAACCACCTGGAGCAACTCGGGAGGCACCTGCTGTTTCCGAAGATCTACCGGGACACTGTCAGAATAACGAGATTTCTCTTCGCCCCGGGAGGACGGAGAGCATCCCCCCGGGAGGATCCGGCACGATATTCCGGTGCCTATACTTCGCTGCAGCTCTACCATCTCATGGAAGCTAGCGCGTCCGCCGCCCGCTGTCTGCTCTTTCCCCTGGTGGTGGAAGCGCAGGAGAAATTCAGGGAACTGGTGAAAAGATACTTCAGGATACCCGAAAGCGAAACCGAGGAACTGCTGGCGGAGAGCATTGAGCGATTCGAAGAGATCTGCAGGGAATTCGGTGTACAGGATGCGGCGGAAAGATTCCTCTCGCTCCCGGAGAGGGGCGACCCACCCGGGATTCCTTTCTTTACGGTTTCCGAAAAGATAAAGGCAGCGCTGGACGAAGTGGATACCGCAAACCGGCTGGAGAAGAACATAGCGCTCTATGGAGAGGCAGGGGTGGGAAAAAGATTACTCGCAGTGGCGCTCCACCGCCGTCCCGACAACCCCCGCAGGAACAAGCCGTTTCTTTCCTACCACTGCAGAACCCTGGACAGCGAGACCCTAGAGATAGAGCTCTTCGGAGCAAAGGGGGGATTCCTGGGGCTCGAAAAACATAGAGGGGCGCTGGAAATGGCAAACGGAGGAAGCATTCTCCTGAAGGATATCGATGCCGTTCCGCTCCCCCTGCAGGAAAAGCTTGCAGAGGTCTTCAGCAAGGATGAGTTCTACAAGATCGGGGAAGTGCACCCTGCCACATTCGATATACGTTTTTTCCTGACCTCCCGGAAGGATATCGTCCGCGAGGCAGAAGAGGGGAGATTTTCAGCACGCCTTCTGGAGGCGCTCAATCCCGTCAGCATGTATATCCCTCCACTTCGGGAAAGGCGCCAAGACATCGGGCACATTGCGGACAGCATCATTGAGAAATATGATCTCTTCCTCAAGGACCCGGCCCTTCGTCTCGGCCTGAGCGAATACTACGAGAAAGATCCCTTTCCCAGCAACCTGAAGAGCCTGAAGAGGCTTTTATTGTACCTCTCCGCCAAACACCGCCTTCTTGTAGCGTAGATATTCCAGCAGCCCCCAGACCCCTGCGACAAATACAGAAAAGAACCATACAATTGAAAGACTTATGGCGCTCTCCGGAGAGACCCCCGTAGAGCCCAGCAGGAAGACAAACGCGCCTTCCCGTAATCCGATACCGGACACGGTGACGGGAATCATGGAAAAGAGGATAATCATGGGCAGGAAGACCAGGAGGGAGAGGAAAGAGAGGGGCAGATGGAGCCCTTTTGACAAAATATACACGGAGAGCACTCCCAGAAGCTGGATCGCCAGGGAGTATGCGAAAGCTTTCAGCAGCGCTTTTCTTTGAGAGCGGTAGAAATGAAGATACCGGTATGCGTTAAGGAGAAATCGCACACGCTCTCCCACACGGAAGGTAAAAATAAGAACGCTCACCGACAGGAACGCAAGGGCAATAAGGGGGATTGCCCATATCACCGGCCACTCCATCGACGCACCTTCAAGATAGCGTATTCCGAAGGGGAACACCGCGACGCTGATGGCGATGAGGGCGCTGAGTCCGACATACCTGTCCATGAAAACTGAGGCTATTGCGCCTGTCAGAGAGGAGTAGAGTACGGAGTCCTCTCCCCCGGCCCCGTACCTCTTCATTTCCTTGCTCAGGTAATACGCTTTTACCGCGTCTCCCCCCACCCCGCCGGGCAGATAATTATTGAAGAAGGAGCCGATGAGATACATACTGAAGAGCCGTCTCGCGCCGATGGGGTGCGGAACGAGCAACTGCCAGCGCAGTGTCGAGAGGAAAGCGGCACCCAGATACAGCCCGATGGCGGCGAGAAAGGCGGAGGGATTCATCTGCCGGAGAGTGGCAAACAGGCTGCTGCGGTCCACTTTTGCAAGCAGAAAAGCGACAAGGGACGCGCTCACCAGAATCTTGAGAGCCAGGAGCCCTGTTTTCGCGAGTATTCTACCTGCCCGCGCCAACGATCTTCTTTATTGCGTAGATAGGTTTCTTCTGGCTCTCATGGTAGACCCGCACCAGCATCTCTCCAAGGAGCCCCATGCCCACAAACTGCACCCCGACAATGATCAGCAACACCCCGAGGAGAAGAAGGGGTCTTCCCCCGATATTTACGCCCTTTAATATCTTCTCAGCAGAGAGATAGAGGGAAATTCCGAATCCCGCAAGGCCGAAAATCACTCCCATCGGGCCGAAGAACTGCATGGGCTTCGTGGAAAAGCTCTGGAGGAACTTCACGGTGATAAGGTCCAGCAGCACCTTGAGAGTCCGGGAGATACCGTATTTCGACTTTCCCCTGAGCCTCGGATGATGGGTGGTCTCGATCTCCGCAATCCTTACCCCGTACCAGCTTGCCACCGCCGGGATAAAGCGATGCATCTCGCCGTAGAGCCGCAGGTTCTTCACCACATCCCGGCGATAGGCCTTCAGGGAGCACCCGTAATCATGCAGGCGCACCCCGGTAACCCTGCTGATGAGCCAGTTTGCCATCATCGAAGGAAGCCGCCTTGTAATAAAAGGGTCTTTGCGCCTTTTCCTCCATCCGCTGACCAGATCGTAATCCCTGATCACTTCCAGGAGACGCGGGATGTCCTTCGGATCGTTCTGCAGATCCCCATCCATGGTAACCACAATCTCCCCCCGTGCGAAATCGAAACCCGCGGCAAAAGCGGCGGTCTGCCCGAAGTTCCTTCTCAGGCTGAGGACGAGAATATTTTTTCTCTTTTTCTGTATCTCTTCGAGGAGAGACAAGGTCCTGTCATTGCTGCCGTCATCCACATAGATAATCTCGTACTCTATAGCGCTTCCGTCCAGAACCTCCGTAAGTCTCTCATGGAGGGTCTCTACATTGTCTTCCTCGTTAAACAGCGGCACTACAATCGATACCGTCATCCCTTCTCCTAAAACATTACCGGTTTCCCGCTCTTCAGTCCCTTGAAATTATAACAAGTGAAAAGGGAATATTCGCGCAGCAGGTATTCCCTTTCGGTAACAGTAACGATTCTCTTTTCACAGGAGTCGAAAGCCCCTGCCACCTCCTGCGGAATATCCGCCCTGCCTATTTTAACAAAGATTCCGTTGATTATGCCGGGGGAGGATGCCCCTGTCCTTCTTTTGATGCTTTGTGCCTCCGTATTGATGTCGGGCCACAGGTCATACTGATTCATACGCCTGCCCAGATTGATGGAGAAGGTTTTCGGATGTCCCTCAACGTAGAAAGCCAGTTCGCTTGCCACCTGGTAACTATCGGAGAAGAGGAGCAGCGGTCCCTTTCGGGAGAGGTCCGCATAGGCCCGGGAAACCTCCGTTCCCAGCACTTCCCAGCCGCGCAGGCGGGATGAGGGGTCCTTTTTCGGCGGCAGCTTCAGAAGGGAGGGATAATGGCTCACGGAAAAAACAAGCAGAACCATACAGAATGTGCTGACCAGAAGGACTCTCCTGCCCCGCCCGTTCCTTTTTCCCCTGACCTCACCCTTCCCGAAATAGAGGCGGGAGAAGGCAATCAGCCCGGTAATGTATCCGGTCATCGCCCAATTGACCTGCACCTTTCCCTGGATACTTTTCGCCAGAAAGAAGAGGAGAATAGGCAGGGTAAACGTGAGGAGGAAAAGGGAGGCCGGTCCGCCCTCCCGGGCGCGCACCGCGAAAAGGGAATAGAACAGGAGAGCGAAAAGAAGGGGCGTTATCACCCCCACCTGGGAACCCAGGAACTCGAAAAAGCTCTTCGGGGAGAGGACAAATCCCGCTGCGACATGGGCCTGTCCGGCCGTGTGCTTTATCGTGACCCAGTCATGATGCACGTTCCAGATGATGACGGGACTGAAGACTACAAGGCTTGTCAAAAGAGCACTGTACGGCCGTCCCGTCTTCAGCAGGGAGCGCTTTTCCGAAAGGAGGAGGAAGAGGAGGCCCGATAGATAGAAGAACGCCATGGTATATTTCGTCAGGAGCCCAAGCCCTACAGAGATACCGAGAAGGATCCAGGAGAAATAAGGGGAAGCGCCGCTCTCTTTTCTTGTCGCTCCATTCTGCGGCTCTTCCTTCACCGCCACCCAGAACAGGAGGAGTGACAGGGTCCAAAAGAAGATGAAAGGGGAATCGATACTGAAAACGATCCCGAAGGGAGCAAAAAGGGGAACGAATTGAAGCAGGAGTGCCGCACTGCATCCCTCGTAGGTTTCAGGCGGAATACCCTGCCGCGTCCCCCCTCCCCTGTCCCCGTAGAGGAGATTCGTCAGCTTGAAAAGGACAAGACTGCTCGCCGCCGAAAAGATCACCGCCATAACCCGTATCCCGAAGACGGTATCTCCGAAAAGCGAGGTTCCCAGGAAGATAAGGTAGGAGATCATAGGGCCCTTTGAGTAATAACTGAGGTCAAGCCGTCTCGACCACTCCCAATAATGGGCCTCATCCGGACTGAGGTCCAGGGGACCATGAAGAATATAGTAGATACGGAACAGGCTCAGTGCGGTAAGCACGGTGAAGAGAACGGTGGAGGCGGGTCTCGTTCTGTAGGCGCTCCGCACCCTATGCGAGAGGGCGATCATCGTCAAAGAAACGGCTGCCCCCAGCACCATCCCCGTAAGGACGTCGGAGGGATAATGGACACCGACATAGACCCGGGAGTATGCAATAAGGGCTGCAATAACAAAGGGATATATGCCAATCTTCCAAGGGACATGCTTCCGGGTATAATAAAAGAGCGGCACCGCTATTGCAAAAACATTGGATGCGTGATTGGAGGGCAGCGAACCAGACTGGGTGCATCCCACCAGGACTTTTACCCCTTCCAGGGTATAACAGGGGCGGACCCTCAAAAAGAACTTCTTTATTTCATTTGAAATCCAGTCGGTAACCAGAAAAGAGAGGAAGGCTATCAGAACCACCCAGAAAACCGTCTCCAGGAGGGAGCCAGTTCCCTGCGTCCTCCTTTCTTTATACCCCTTCCACGAAAGCACAAGAGGGTAGAGGAGCAGCAACAGATATCCCCTCCCCGTCAGGACAGGCATAACGATATCCAAAAAGGGATGGGAAGTGCCGTGATTAATGGCAAAAAAAAGCAGTGTATCCACCAGGGGAAAATCCATTGGCATCTTGAATTCCTTACGGGAGAATATGTCGCACCATTATGTTACCATATGCAGTACGTTTTCGCTTTCCCGGGTACTTTCGGGGGTAATAGAAAAAGCGGCATATACTTTATAGTATAGAAGCCAGCAAAGAGCGGGGGAAGTTCTCCCTCCCCATCTGAGAGCTTCCTCCTCGTGCCACCCCTTCTGATTATTTCCTTATTGAGCTACCGTTCTATAAAAATGGTATTATTAAGCCATGACCATTCCGCCTTCATCTGATTTCCTCACTATCGCGGTCAAAGCGGCACAGCGTGCAGGAGATATCATCCTTGAAAATATGGGCAAAATTACAAAAGATGATATCGGCCTCAAGCAGGCAGCCGACTTCGTCACCCGGGTGGACAGGGAGGCGGAAGAAAATATCATTGCAATAATACGGAAAAATTTTCCTGATCACCTCTTCCTTGCCGAGGAGTCCCTCAGGGAGACCGGGGCAGGACAATATCGCTGGATTATCGATCCCCTTGACGGTACTACGAATTTTATCCATACTTATCCCGTTTTCAGCGTCTCCATTGCCCTCGAACACAGGGGCGACATTATCACCGGCGTTATTTTCGATCCGCTGAGAAAAGAGCTTTTTACTGCGGAGAGGGGCAGGGGGGCCTTTCTGAATGGGCGGGCTATCTTTATATCTGCGGTCACAGATGCGAAAGACAGCCTGGTCACCACCGGCTTTCCCTTCAGGAGGAAGGAAATCCTCGACAAGTATCTCCTGCTCTTCAAGAATGTCCTGCTCACGGTAAGCGACCTCAGGAGGGCAGGCTCTGCTGCCCTGGACCTTGCATCTGTTGCTTCCGGCAGATGCGAGGCCTTCTTTGAGATCGGCCTGAGCCCGTGGGATATGGCAGCCGGAAGCCTTCTCATCAAAGAGGCCGGTGGAGTGGTGACGGATTTCGGGGGAGGAAGTGACTACCTCCTTACCGGAAATATCGTGGCAGGCAATCCTGCTCTCCATCCGCTCCTCCTGAAGGAGGTACAAGAGGTTTTCGAGGGGCAGCTCGCTTCCTGACGCGCCCCTTGGAAAACCCCTCTCAGCACAGCCGGGATGTTATGCTCCCGTGGAGTGTGTATGGTACAATTACCTATGACGCTCCTGTGTCCCATAGAGAGGCTCAAGGACAAGCACGAGCTGGTTATCTGCGACAGCAAACCCTCCATGCAGGCGCATAAAGAGCTGTTCCATTTCAGTGATGAGGTCTATATTATCTCCGAGGCGGACATTGTTGAAGCCATCGATGCAATCGTTACCGCTTTTAATACTGCCCTGATAGAGCACCCTTCCCGTGTCCATCTGGTACTCGGGTGGGAGAGCCTCCTGAAAACCTCCCTCTGGAAACCCTCCAAGCCTGCCAACGGTGATGTTTTTACTCTTCTGCGCACCGCAGGAGTCGATTCCCTTGCGCTGCAGCCATTCCGGACCGCGGATATCGATGATCTTTTCCCCTGGCTCTATTATGGGAAACGGTTTGATATCCTCAGGAGGTTGTGCCATTCCACAAAGCGACAGATGGAGGGACATCTGAAAGACCATTCCATTCGTGTGGATTGCCACCTGTTCTCGGAGGAGACCGGAAGGATCGTTGCCAGCAGCCTCTGACGGAACTGCTGACCTCCGGGGGAGGGAGACGATCAGAGCCAGCCGGCCTCTCTCATCTCTTTTAAAGCAATATCAGCAAGGGCCTCAATGAAGAGGGGAGAGGTATTGAGCGATTCCGTCCTTTCGAGCCGCATACCGAGATCCTTTGCCAGATCCTTATAGAGGATATCGATCTCATAGAGGGTTTCGATATGGTCCGATACAAAACTGATGGGCACGACAAGGAGATTTTTGACTCCCCTTCCCGCAAGGACAGGGAGCATGTGCTCGGTAGTCGGCTCGAGCCATTTTACCGGTCCGGTCTTGCTCTGGTAGGAGAGATGCCATTCACCGCCGATTTTCTTCATGACTTCGGAGATCGTTCCCCGTATTTCTCTGTCGTAAGGGTCGCCGGCATCGATGAATTTCTGCGGAAGGCTGTGTGCGCTGAAGAGAATGGCCGGCGTTTCGGGAAAAAGGGAGATGCCTTTCCGGATACTCTCCGCCAATGCCTTGATGTATCCGGGATGATCGAACCAAGAGGAGACACAGCGATACTCTATCGGATACTTCGCTATTGCCTCTACAAAGCTTTTGACCGAAGATCCGGTGGTCGCCACGGAATAATGGGGGTAGAGACTAAGGACCAGAACCCTCCCGATGCCCTCCCGGTGCATTTCCGCTACGGTGTCTCCAATAAAGGGATGCCAGTACCGCATGCCGGTGTACACCCTGAAGGGGAACAAGGGGACGGGGAGAGTGCGATTATCAGGTCCCTCTCCTGCAGGGACCCTTTTGTTCAGATGATTTTCCAGGGCTTTCGCCTGGGCGAAAGTTATTGCGGGGAGCGGCGACTTGCCCCCGATGCGCGCATAGGCATCCTTCACCTTCTGCAGGCGTATGCGTACAATAATGGAGGCAAGGGGTTTCTGCAGGAAAGGAGGGCCAAGTCTGATAATGTCCCTGTCTGAAAAAAGATTAGAGAGAAACGGCCCGACTGCATCGAGGGAGTCGGGGCCGCCCAGATTTAAAAGGAGTATGCCGGTCACGCAATAAAGAATACAGGAGACAGGGGGAAGGAATCAAGACCCTTGCTCGCGCAACTTCCTGACAAGCCTCTCGTATTTGTCTGCGCCGACACATTCCTTTGCCGCAGGACACCACAAGAGACAGGAGGGAGCCATATCCCGCGTAATGGTCTTCCCGCATCCCTTGCACACGGTATCCGGTTCGTCCGTCCATATCTCGTTTTTGTGCGTGCAGAAGGCACATACGATCTCTTCCGGATAAGGGCTTCTTATTTCTTTGCTTCCGGGACAACTTTCTTTCATGCTTTCAGTGTAACAGAAAAGGGCTCTCGGAAATATGAGACAAATCATATTTCCAGTGGGTTGGGAAAGGTCCCCCTGTTCCACGTGGAACACCTGACGGCAGAATGAAGCAGAAAAAGACAGAATGAGACAGAGTAAAACAGGGCAAGACAGAAAAGTGGAAAAAAGCAGCTCTCTATCTTTCTCTGTCTTATCTTCTATCTGGCTCATTCTGTCTTATTCTGTTTCACCCTGTCACTACCTGTCTCTCTGGAGTGCAATTCAAAGTGAGGGCATAAGGAAGAGGTGCAGGGGAGGGGGAGGCACCAGGGGAAAGAGCGGACTTCCCCCTGTGTCTGTCTGTTTCGGAATCCGTCACCCCGGAGAGAGTCGGAATCCCTCAAAGCCGTCACCCCGGCGAAAGCCGGGGTCCAGAGTCTCTGAACCGGAGTCTTTCGGAAAAGGACTGGATCCCGGCTCAGAGGATCCGCCGGGATGACGGCAGAAGAAAAGAGAGGGGAGAGGGACCCCCTCTTTCTCTCTCCCCCGAAAGGAATGCATGTTTGATGGGCATGCATGATGAAGAAGAGGGGAGTCCTTGACAAGAATAAACCAGGGGACAGGGGGTGAGTGCTCCCTCTCTCAGAGAGGGGAGGAGGGGAGTTCTGAGCGGACCTTAGCTCTTGTTCGTCTCCTCTCTTCGTGAAACGGAGTGGCCACCACAGTGCATGTTTGAGCGGAAGCGAGTTTGCGCTGTGGTAACGGAGTGAACGGTAGAGAGGCAGAACAAGAGGTCGGGGAGGGAAGGACTTCACGACTCCCCTGACACAGAGAGGAGAGGTCAGAGGTGAGTCTCCCCGGAGGATACGAGCATCTGAAACAACTATTTGCGAGGGAATACGGTGATTCGTCGCATTGCAAGGACATCGAATCCCCCTGCCCCTCCCTCCCGAAAAAGAGCGCATTAGCAGAGAGAGCGCACTATGAAGAGACGCAGGAATCTCTCATGAGAGCGATGACTCTTTGCTGACTATCCCCTACCAGGGGGTATCTGCACCACTTTGAATTGCACCCCTGTCTCTTCTTTTCCTTGCCATCAGGGAATAAGAGAGATATACTTTTAATTAAAGAGAGTGGCAAAAGCGTGGTACCCGGCTGTGCCTTGAATAAGTGTCTCTGATAATTCCGGCTTGCTCTTTCTCGATTTCCTTTTCGTATCCCTGCTATGACCGGCCTCAGAGGGCGCGGGCAGTTCTTATCACTAGAGTGTGTAGGCACCTATCTTCTCTTGCAGCAGCGGCTTCTGCTGCGACTGGCCGCACAGCACACAGGCTGTGTTGTCACGAAGAAAACGTCCTTACCGTAGCACTGCTCGGTATTGTCTCATTATGGCGGGTGTTTTCCTCGTGCCGCCTTCTGCCCAAAAAGTCTTCGACTTTTCGGGAACCCCTGTTCTTGCTCAGGAACTCTTCGCCCGGTCCCGCAACGAACACCGTTTGCCTACACACCCTAAAGAGTTGCAAGAATACAGGAGAGGGAAGACGCTCATTACTTTACCCTGTGCGTATTCAGGCATTTTCATCTTTATAATGCTGCCTCGGAAGGAGGGATAAAGCATGAGGAACTCTGCATTCTCTGCAAAGAATGCAGAGAGCAGTTGAGGAAAGGCGTAGCAATAAGAAAAAGGGAGGGTGCGCTATGAAAGCAGTGGTTTTCCATGACGTGGGTGACATCAGGCTGGAAAATGTGCCGGACCCCAAAATCCAGGCACCGAATGATGCAATCGTAAAGATCACCGCGAGTGCCATATGCGGCACTGATCTGCACATGGTGCGTGGCACCATGTCGGGGATGGAGCCCGGGACTATTCTTGGACATGAGGGTGTGGGGATCATCGAGGAAAAAGGACCTCAGGTGCGGAACTTCCTTGAGGGAGACCGTGTAGTAATCGCCAGCACCATTGCATGCGGATACTGCTCCTATTGCCGGGCAGGGTATTTCTCTCAATGTGATACTGCAAATCCCCACGGCTCCCGGGCAGGAACGGCTTTTTTCGGAGGGCCGAAATCGACAGGGCCTTTCCATGGGCTGCAGGCGGAAAAAGCACGAATTCCCTATGCAAATGTTGGGCTGGTGAAGGTGCCCGATGACGTAACGGATGACCAGGCCATTCTGCTGTCGGATATCTTTCCTACCGGATACTTCGGTGCCGATCTGGCGGAAATCAAGCCGGGGAATACCGTTGCGGTTTTCGGGTGTGGACCGGTGGGGCAGTTCGCCATTCTGAGTGCCTTTCTGATGGATGCCGGCAGGGTGATCGTCGTGGACCGTGTGCCTTCGCGGCTCGACATGGCAAAAGCGCAGGGAGCGGAGGTCATCAATTTCGAGCAGGAAGATCCTGTCGAGGCTATTCTGAGCCTTACGGGCGGGATCGGGGTCGACAGGGTGATCGATGCAGTGGGGGTCGATGCCGTGCATGCCGGGAAGGGACCTGCCGCACAAAAGGCAGAGCAGCTGAAGGAGCAGTTCCAGCAGGAATTGAAGAAAGTCGCCCCGAAGACCAGCCCTCAAGGCGGCTCGTGGGTGCCCGGGGACGCCCCCTCTCAAGCTCTCCTGTGGGCGGTCGATGCCGTGGCAAAGGCGGGGACGCTTTCCATTATCGGCGTTTATCCCGAGTCGATGCGGTTCTTCCCCTTCGGCCAAGCGATTTCCAAGAACCTTACTATTAAGGGAGGGAACTGCAACCACCGGAAATACATTCCTTTTCTGCTCGAACTGGTGAAGAGCGGGGCGGTGGATCCGGAAAAGGTGCTCTCGAATATTGAGCCCCTTACTTCAGTTATTGATGCGTACAAATCCTTTGATGAGCGCCAGCCCGGCTGGATGAAAGTAGAGCTTGTTCCCGAGGAAGTGCTGGTGTAACCGAAGACTCCGTGGGAGAGCCGTTTAGGAGGAGGGGCACATTATTGTGCCCCTCCTTCTTGCGTACGGACTATCTTTTCTTCTATGTTCTACCCTGCTGCACTCTGTCTCTCCCCGTTTTTCTCTGCCCCATTCTTCCGTCAGGTGTTCCACGTGGAACAAGAAGACGGTGCCTGCTGTTTGTTTGTTGAACTGTTCAGGAGATAGTGAATTCCATATAGAGCGCCCCGGGAATAGGGGTTGCCCCATAAGGCTGAATGTCATAAAACCCCAGGAAGTGATAGAGGGGGATTGCCTCTTTCATGGAGGGAAGGGTGTTCAACCGAATATGACGGTATCCCAACTTGCGGGCATCTTCGACGGCGGAGAGGACCAAGGCCTTGCCAATGCCCTTTCCCCTGAATTCGGGGCGCACATAGAGCCTCTTCATCTCGCATGCGTTCTCGTCCAGCCTTTTTAATGCCACGCATCCTGCCACCCGGTTGTCGTATCGGGCCACAAGCAAAGATCCCCCGGGAGGGGAGTAGTCACCGGGAAGAGCGGCTATCTCCTGTTCCAGGTTCTTAAAGCAGGGATTGCAACCCAGTGCGGCAGCATACTCGCTGAAAAGTTCCTTCACTTGTGCAAGGATCTTGCCCTCATCTGCAGGCATGATGGTAACCATAGGTTTTGCCCCCTGTCCCGTCGCGATTTTGGAATAAGTATAGCAGAAATGACGGACTCTTTCCGTCTCCCTCGCGCTGCTGATAAGACTAAAAAAGTGATGAAACTAAATTTGGCCATAAATTATGGTAGTTCCTTTGATCCTGTAGAGGCAGCAGGGGGGAAGATCGATTCTGAGCAGGCATCCTCTGGTGAGGGGCAAGGGGGTACCCTCTTTCTTTGCGAGTGAAATCCTCCCTGTTCTCAGGGGATATACTGATCGTGATATCTCCCCTGATCCCCTTCACGCATACGATGGGGACAGGCGTGTTTTCCCTATGTCCGGCCCCCTCTGCTATTCCAGACACTCGCTACAGAGAAGAGGATACCCCCCTGCCCCCGTACATACTCCGTTTCAGAATCAGTCACTCAGGGAGACAGCCGGAGCCCCTCTACTCCGTCACCCCGGAGAGAGTCGGAATCCCTCAAAGCCGTCACCCCGGCGAAAGCCGGGGTCCAGAGTCTCTGAACCGGAGTCTTTCGGAAAAGGACTGGATCCCGGCTCAGAGGATCCGCCGGGATGACGGCAGAAGAAAAGAGAGGGGAGAGGGACCCCCTCTTTCTCTCTCCCCCGAAAGGAATGCATGTTTGATGGGCATGCATGATGAAGAAGAGGGGAGTCCTTGACAAGAATAAACCAGGGGACAGGGGGTGAGTGCTCCCTCTCTCAGAGAGGGGAGGAGGGGAGTTCTGAGCGGACCTTAGCTCTTGTTCGTCTCCTCTCTTCGTGAAACGGAGTGGCCACCACAGTGCATGCCAGAACGATGGAGGAAAAGAGGGGTCCCCGAAACAGTCGTAAGACTTTTCGGGGCGGAGAAGGCGAGTTTGCGCTGTGGTAACGGAGTGAGCGGTAGAGAGGCAGAACAAGAGGTCGGGGAGGGAAGGACTTCACGACTCCCCTGACACAGAGAGTAGGAGTCAGGGGTGAGTCTCCCCGGAAGATACGAGCATCAGAATCAACTATCCGCGAGGGAATACGGTGATCCTGTCGCATTGCAAGGACATCGAATCCCCCTGCCCCTCCCTCCCCGACAGAGAGCGCATTAAGAGGAAAGGGGCACGTCTTATTTCATTCGTAAAAGAGTAAGGGATTCAATATGGTAGGTCTGCGGAAAAAAATCGATCATCCTTACGGATTCCAGATCATACCTCGCCTCCAGCTTGCGCAGATCCCGCGCAAGGGTCGTAGGGTTGCAGGAGATATACGCAATTCTTTCCGGCATCATTGACAGCACTTTCTCCACTGTCCTTCCGGTAAGCCCCAGACGGGGAGGATCGAGGATCAGGAGATGAACGCGCTCCTGCACCACCACCCTCTCGGCAGAGGAATGGAGAAACCGGCAGTTCCCGATCCTGTTCCGTTCCGCATTCCTCTTTCCGTCCTCTATTGCAGCGGAGTTCTCTTCGACGGCAATAACCGTATACGCCTCATCGGCAAGGGGCAGGGAGAAATTGCCTGCCCCTGCGTACAGGTCCAGCACGTTTTTTCCCCTGAGGGGGCGCAGTACCTTTTTGACAAAGGCGACCACCTCCTGGTTCAGCCTCCAGTGGCTCTGAAAAAAACTGAGGGGCGATACGGTATAACAGAGCCCCCCGAGGGAGAAAGAGGTAAAAGGCTCGCCGTACTTCATCATCCTCCTGTAGGTGTCCTCCACAAAGACCCCCGCAAAGCCTGCTTCCAGAAACGGCGCAGCAAGGATATCAGCCTCCTTTTTCCTCCGGGCAGCCAGGCGCGTTTTGAGAAGAACGACAGTCCCCTCCCCGCAGGAAAGATGTATTTCCCTGACCTCCTTCAAACCCGGCACCCTCCCCTCTCTCACAATAGCTCTTGCCTTGGAGAGCCCTCCGTTCACCGGATCAGCCATAAGGGGACACTCCTCCGCATCCACCACGTCCCGCGTCTTCTCCCGGTAAAAGCCGATCTTCCCGGCGTCCACCTTGAACTGTCCCCGGTAGCGGTAACGCCAGGGGTTCCCATCGACAAGGGAAGGGGAGAGGTCGGGCTCCCTGCGGGCCAGTCGCCTCAGAGCATCCCTCAGGACCTCTTCTTTCATTTTTACCTGGCGCTCATAGGACGCGTACTGCATGTGGCAACCTCCGCAAAGGCCGAAAAGGCCGCAGAAAGGCTCTCTTCTATCCGGGGAGGGTTCAATGACCCGCAGAGTTGAGGCAGTGGAAAAATCGCTCTTCTGCTCCTCAAGGCGCACTTCAACCCGTTCCCCCGGCAGGGCACCCTTTACCAGTACCACCTTTCCCTCACACCTTCCGAGGGAAAAGCCTCCGTAGGCGGGTATTTCTGTATCAAGGACAACAATAGCGGAGTGGTAAGGCATTGCTTCTCTCTTCCCGTTCTTTCATAGTCTCCTTCCCGTGCAGAGGGAAGACACATCATTAATTGTACCATACCTTGCCTTTCCGGGCCTTTCCGGTTTTCCGTCGTATCTTCCTGAAATACCTTGCACGATTCCCTCCTGCGTAGGATAATGTAAATAAGGTCTTTTCCGCTTATTCATCCAACAGTTATATAAGACATCTTGACATGATTCTACTAAAGTTTTATTATAAATTTTATAGAGAGCAGAGGTGACACTATGGCGACAACGACAAGAGACTATTACCAGGTACTCGGGGTCAGCAAGGACGCTTCCCAGGACGATATCAAGAAAGCGTACCGCAAGCTTGCGCGGAAGTACCATCCCGACCTGAACCCCAAGGACAAGGCCGCCGAAGAGAAGTTCAAGGAGGTCAACGAGGCATATGCCGTCCTCGGCGACCCTCAAAAGAGGGCCGAATACGACAGGGGAGGTACGACCTTCGAGCAATTTGGAGGCTATGAAAACTTCAGGGATTTCGGCGGGGGCGCGGGATTCGATTTCGGGGATATATTCAGCGATATTTTCGGAACGCGGCATGCCGAAGAGCACCACTACGCCCGGGGTGAGGATCTTGTGATGGGCATTGAGCTCACCCTGGAGGAGGCGTTCACCGGAGTGACAAAACCTGTCACCTTCACCCGTACCACCACCTGTGATGCCTGCGGAGGCAGCGGCGCGGAGACGTACCAAACGTGCCCCCGTTGTAAAGGAACCGGGCATATCCAGAGCGCCCGCGGCTTCTTCAAAGTAGCCCAGACCTGTTCCGAATGCGGCGGTACCGGACGGAAAGTCACCTCCGCCTGCAAGCGGTGCGGGGGAAGGGGAAAGAATGTCTTTACGGAAACCATGAGGGTGAAGATACCCGCCGGGGTCGACAACGGCTCCGTGGTGAAGATCAAAGGAAGGGGCAATGCGGGGATAGGGGGAGGCCCTGCCGGAAACCTGAATATCCAGATATCCATAAAACCGCATCCCCTCTTCACCCGGAAAGGCGACGACATCTACGTGCAACTCCCGGTTACCTTCGGCGAGGCCGCCCTCGGCGCCCGGATAGAGGTGCCCACCATCGACGGTACCTCCCTTATGAAGCTCCCCCCCGGAACACAGGGAGGGCAGAGGTTCAAGCTTTCGGGAAAGGGTTTTGTATCCCCGAAGACCAAAGGGCGGGGTGATGAGTATGTGGAAATAAAGATTGTGGTCCCCAAAGACATTCCCGAACGGGCGAAGGAAGCCATTCATGTCATCGAATCTCTCTATAAAGGGGACCCGCGGCGCGGAATGGGGAGGAACAATGAGTAAGAGAAGACAGGGCGGAAACAGCCCTCTTTATATGATCAGCGTGGCGTCAAGGATACTGGAAGTACATCCCCAGACCTTGCGGATGTACGAGAGGGAGGGGTTCGTTTCCCCCCACCGGATCAACCGGCAGCGGCTCTATTCCGACGAGGACCTCGAGCGGCTGGACCTTGTGATCAGACTTACCAAGGAACTGGGGGTCAACAAGGCAGGAGTCGAGATCATTCTCAGGATGAGGAACCGGATCGCCCAACTCCAGGAAGAAATGAATGAAATCATGCGATTTCTCGAGGAGGATGTACGGCGCGACTTTGAAGAGCGCCTGAAAAAGATACTTAGTGAAAGAGAATAGAAGGAGAAGGCAGAGACGCAAAAAAGGTACAGCCTTTTGCCTGTGGTAAAGGAGGATACGATGAGACTCGACAAATTGACAGTCAAGAGCCAGGAAGCATTACAAGAGGCACAGAGGCTCGCCGAGAGGAAAGGGAACCAGCAGCTCGATGTGGAACATCTCCTGTATGCATTTCTGGAGGACGAATCGGGAATCGCCGGGCAGATCCTGCAGAGGATCGGGGTGGACATACACAAACTGAAGGCGGACATCAACAAAGAGATAGAGAGGTTTCCCAAAGTATCGGGGGCGACCCCCCTGGGGCAGATCTATCTCGCCCCGCGGCTGAAGAGCGTTCTCGAAAGGGCGTACGAGGAAGCGACCCACCTGACCGATGAGTATATCAGTATCGAGCACCTGCTGCTCGCCATAGTGAATATCCCGGGTCCTTCCGCTGATATCCTCAAGCGTTCCGGGGCCACTCCCGATACCGTGCTCACCGCTATGCGGGAGATACGGGGCGTGCACCGGGTGACGGATCCCGCGCCGGAAGAAAAGTACCAGGCCCTTGCGCGGTACGGAAAGGACCTCACCGACCTTGCGCGGAAAGGTAAGCTCGACCCGGTCATCGGGAGGGACGAGGAGATCAGAAGGACGATCCAGGTCCTGTCACGGAGGACCAAGAACAATCCCGTGCTCATCGGGGATCCGGGTGTCGGAAAGACGGCCATGGCCGAGGGCCTGGCACAGCGGATCGTGGCGGGAGACGTTCCCGAAACCCTCAGGGATAAGCGTCTGGTAGCCCTCGATATCGGCAGCATGGTAGCCGGCGCCAAGTACCGCGGCGAGTTCGAGGAGAGACTGAAAGCGGTCCTGAAGGAAATCGAGCAGTCCGAAGGAAAGGTGATTACCTTTATCGACGAGCTCCATACCCTGGTGGGAGCCGGGGCAGCCGAAGGGGCAGTAGACGCCTCCAATATGCTCAAGCCCGCCCTTGCCCGGGGAGACCTGCGCTGCGTGGGCGCCACAACGGTGGACGAGTACCGGAAGTATATAGAAAAGGACCCTGCCCTTGAGAGAAGATTCCAGCCCGTCTATATCAAGGAGCCTTCGGTGGAGGATACCATTTCCATCCTCAGGGGCCTGAAGGAGAAGTATGAGGTGCACCATGGGGTGAAGATCAAGGATTCAGCCCTTGTTGCCGCCGCGGTGCTCTCCAACCGGTACATTACCGACCGCTTCCTCCCGGACAAGGCCATCGATCTCATCGACGAGTCGGCGGCACGGCTCAGGATGGAAATCGACAGCATGCCGGTGGAGCTCGACGAGATCGAGAGAAAGCTGCGGCAGTTCGAGATCGAGAAACAGGCCCTGCTGAAGGATGCCTCGGACGGTGCAAAGGAAAAACTGGACAAGATAGGGCGTGAAATGGCAGAGCTCCAGTCCAAGAGGGACGCGTTGCGTGCCCAGTGGCTCGGAGAGAAGGAGATCATCCAGCGGATCAGGGATATCAAGGAGCAGCTCGAACGGACAAAAACCGAGGCAGAAGTGGCGGAAAGGGAGGCTAACCTGGGCAAAGCCGCCGAGCTCAAATACGGACGCATGCTCGAGCTCCAGAAGTCCCTCGAGGAAGAGAACAGGCGGCTTCAGGAGATACAGTCCCGCAGGAAGATGTTGAAGGAAGAGGTCGACGAGGAGGACATCGCGGAGGTCGTCTCGAAGTGGACCGGGATCCCTGTCTCCCGGATGCTCGAATCCGAAGTGAAGAAGCTCATCAACATGGAGGGTAACCTACGGAAGCGCGTGGTGGGGCAGGATGAAGCGATCCGGGCGGTGTCGGATGCGATCAGGCGTGCGAGAGCCGGCCTGCAGGATCCCAACAGGCCCATCGGCTCCTTCCTCTTCCTCGGGCCTACCGGCGTGGGGAAAACAGAACTGGCCAAGGCCCTTGCGGAATTCCTCTTCGACGACGAGTCGGCCATGATCCGCATCGATATGTCGGAGTACCAGGAACGCCATACCGTTTCCCGGCTGGTGGGGGCGCCTCCCGGCTACGTGGGGTACGAAGAGGGAGGCCAGCTCACCGAGGCGGTACGGAGGAGACCGTATTCCGTCATCCTCTTCGACGAAGTGGAAAAAGCGCATCCCGAGGTCTTCAATATCCTGCTGCAGCTCCTCGACGACGGACGGCTGACCGATGGACACGGGCGCACAGTGGATTTCAGGAATACGGTGGTCATCCTCACCTCGAATATCGGCAGCATCCATATCCAGGAGTACCTGGAGGAAAGGGCGAAGAAGCCCGTTGTGTACTGGGCGGACGAGGATGGCGGATTGAGGGAGAGGGTCATGGAGGACCTGAAAAAATTCTTCCGTCCCGAATTCCTCAACAGGATCGATGAGACCATCATCTTCAATCCCCTGAGCGAATCCCTGCTCAAAAAGATCGTGGATATCCAGGTCTCCCGGATGAAGAAGTACCTGCAGGACAAGAAGCTCGACATCGTCCTGACCGATGCGGCAAAGGAGCATATCGCCAAAGTGGGATATGATCCCGTATACGGGGCGCGTCCGCTGAAGCGGGCGATACAGAAGGAAATCCTCAATCCCCTCGCCCTGAAGCTTCTTGACGGAACCTTCTCCGAAGGAGATACGGTCGAGGTGGATTACGAAGGCACCGCCATCACCTTCAACAAGGTGGCAGTTGCCGAAATGGTGTCGTAGACGGACCCGTGGCTCCGTGGCAGCACAACGTGAAATCCCGCCCCTTTCTGTCAAGGGGCGGAAAAGGAGGTTCACCATGTCGACGGTAAAATGGTCGCCCCTGCGCGAGCTTGAGGAGATGAGAAGGGATATGGACAGGCTTTTCGAAGAATTCCTTTCACTGTCACCCCGCAGGAGAAGGGGATTGGCGGGAAGGGCGGAAAGCGGCATGATCGTACCGAATATTGAAATGTACGATGCCAGGAATGAAATAGTGGTGAAAGCGGAGCTCCCCGGGATAAACAAGGAGGATATCGACCTCACCATTACCAAGGATTCCCTCATTCTCAAGGGAGAGTTCAAGAGGGAGGAGGAAAGAAAAGAGGAAGAGTACTTTATCAATGAACGGAACTACGGCCCTTTTTCGAGGACCGTTTCCCTCCCGGTGGAAGTGGATAGCGAGAAAGCCAGGGCCACCTTCAAGAACGGTATCCTTGAACTGGTCATTCCCAAGCGGGAAGAGGCAAAGCCGAAGGAGATCAAGATCCAGGTGGCGTAACCCCCTGATTTGCATCATGCGGAGGGCGGCGGGAGAAACGATCCTCTCCTGCCGCCCTCTCTTTATTAAGGGAAGATACCGCTGAAATTTGACAATAGGAACGCTTTTTTGCTATAAAACATAGATGTTCATTGATTTCCCGGGTAGCTCAGTCGGCAGAGCAGGTGGCTGTTAACCACCCTGTCGGGGGTTCGAATCCCTCCCCGGGAGCCATTTCCCTCTCTTCCTCCCCCGGCTTCAATACACCCGTCATCCGGGCTCCGGGCCTTCCAAAATCGGCATGTCGTATCCGCCCCTCTTTTCCTCTGAGCGTATTTGTCGGGCAAGGGCAAAAGTATGACTTACCAGGAGATATGCTATAGAAGATATGCTTCGGTTGTCAGGAAAGGGCTCTCTTCTCGTTGAAAGGGAAAGCGCTCCGGGCGGGCGCTCCAATGGCCCGCGTGCATTCCAGAGAGGAAGGCGGGCGGAAGCGTGGGAGCCGTCCCGCCCGCCTTCAGCATTATCTGGTCACTCCGGCGGTCTCCCATACGCGGTCATTGATCGCCTGTTCCACATAATGCAGATGACGCTGTTCATCTTCGTAGTTACTCTGTATGATGGACAGGATATCCATCGGCAGGCTCCATGAACGGGCATCGCTATAGCGCTTATTTGTAAAGTCTTCTCCGCTCTTCAGTGCCTTCAGCGCACCTTCCGTTCCCGTTATGCTCCGCACTGCGGTGAAGCCCTCCAACAAAAAGCCTTTGAAGTCCTTCGAAAACTTCGGGGGCTCTCCTCCCAGCCTCCTGATTACGGCGGAAAGATCGCTGATATGCCTCTGATGGTCCTCCTGGAAACGAATCACCTGTTCACGCACGGAAACGATGTCGATCTTTTCGATTGCCTGTCCATAGGCATGCACCGCATCGATATCCACCTGTACAAGATCCTGCAATTTCTCGATTATGTCCCTGTCGCTTATCATGGTCTCCCTCCTTTCTACAGGGCGCGTCGTCCCGCGCCTCTCTCTCGTACGAACTAATTTATGCCAGGCGCACCGGGCCTCTCTTTGCCGGCACCCACCTAGCTCCCCTCTATTTAAATTGTATACCCTATGCGCAGTGAGTCAAGTCTCTGCCCGGCCTGGATTTCAGGTTCCTGCACCGTCTTGCTATTCCCCTGCTATTTGTTACAATTAAAACAGAAGCAACTTACATGCCCCTTGATAGCCAGAGAGGACAGTCCGCGCTCCGGACAGAAACCCGTAATTAATAACCGTATGCGCTTTTTCCGTGCCCCCTGCACAATACTCCCTGGCCCTGACGAGGAGGAACAGAATAATGGAACAGTACATCTGCATTCACGGGCATTTCTATCAGCCCCCCCGTGAAAACCCCTGGCTCGAGGAGATCGAAGTACAGGATTCCGCCTACCCGTACCACGACTGGAACGAGAGAATAAGTGCTGAATGCTATGCCCCGAATGCCGCCTCCCGGCTCCTGGACGGAGAGGGAAAGATCCTCGAAATCGTCAGCAACTACGCCAGTATGAGCTTCAATTTCGGCCCCACCGTGCTTTCGTGGATGGAGAAAAACCAGCCGGAAACCTATGAGAGCATCATCTCCTCGGACAAGCTGAGCAGGGAGCGGTTTTCCGGGCATGGATCGGCTCTGGCGCAGGCGTACAACCACCTGATCATGCCCCTCGCAAACTCCCGGGACAAGCTGACGCAGGTCGTCTGGGGCATCCGGGACTTCCGGAAGAGGTTCGGGAGGGACCCGGAAGGCATGTGGCTCCCCGAAACCGCCGTGGATACCGAAACCCTGGAGATCCTTGCAGCACAGGGAATTCTCTTCACCATCCTCGCGCCCCGCCAGGCAAAGGCCGTGAGGAAAATTGCGGACAATGCCGAATGGCAGAGCGTGGAGGGAGGGCAGATCGATCCCACCACCGTCTATCTCTGCCGCCTCCCTTCGGGGAGGACACTCCACCTCTTCTTCTATGACGGTCCCATCTCGCAGGGAATCGCTTTCGAGGGCATGCTCTCCAGCGGCGAGGCCTTTGCGCAGAGGCTGGCCGGTGCTTTCACCGAGGGACGGGAGTGGCCCCAGCTCGTCCATATTGCCACGGACGGGGAAACCTACGGGCACCACCACCGCTTCGGAGACATGGCCCTTGCTTTCTGCCTCCACTATTTGGAATCGAATACTATCGCAAAAGTAACCAATTACGGGGAATACCTGGAGAAAAACAGGCCGGCCCACGAAGTGCAGATCTTCGATAACTCCTCCTGGAGCTGCATCCATGGCGTGGAGAGATGGAGAGAGAATTGCGGCTGCAATTCGGGTATGCACCAGGGCTGGCATCAGCTCTGGAGAAGACCCCTGCGGGAGGCCCTCGATGCATTACGGGACAGGCTGATTCCCCTTTACGAGCAGGAAGCCGCTCGGTTCCTGAAGGACCCCTGGGCAGCCCGGGACGATTACATCGAGGTCATTCTCGACAGGTCCCGGGATACGGTGGAGGGATTCCTCAAAAGACATGGACAAAAAAAGAAACTGTCACAGGGGGAAAAGGAGAGGGTATTGAAGCTCCTGGAGCTGCAGCGCCACTCCCTCCTGATGTACACGAGCTGCGGATGGTTCTTTGACGAGCTCTCCGGCATCGAGACGGTACAGGTAATCCAATACGCTGCCCGGGCCATACAGTATGCAGAGGAGCTTTTTGAGCTTCCCCTTGAAGAGCAGTTCATCGCCGACCTGCAGAAAACGCCGAGCAATGTATTCACCCACGGGGGGGAGGTCTACGGGAAGTTCGTCGTCCCCGCAAAGATCGACCTGACCCGCGTCGCCGCCCATTACGCCATTTCCTCCCTCTTTGAGGAATACCCCGAGTCCATGAACATTTACCATTTCGCGGTGAAGAGCGATATTTACGAAAAGGCGAAAGCGGGCAAATTCACCCTTGCCGTGGGGAAAGCCAGGATCCAGTCCGGCTTTACCTGGGATGAGCAGGTAAAATCCTTCGCCGTCCTGCACCTGGGCGACCACAATATCAACGGGGGAATCAGGGATTTCACGGGCGAGGAGGCTTTCTCCGTCATGCACCGGGAGATCCGGGCCGCCTTCGAGCGCGGGGATGCCACGGAAATCATCCAGTTGATGGACAATCATTTCGGCGTCAACAACTATTCCCTCTGGCACCTCTTCCGAGACGAGCAGAGGAAGGTCCTGCTGAAGATTCTCGAATCTTCCCATGAAGGCACCGAGGCCTCGTACCGCCAGATCTACGAGCTCAACAGTCCCGTGATGAATTTTCTCAGCTCCCTCGGCATTCCCCTTCCCCATTCCATCGTCCTCGCCTCACAGCATATTATCAACACCGATATGAAGAGACTCTTCGGGAATGGAAACATCGACACCAAAAAGCTCGAGCGTCTCATCCAGGAGACCCAGCGCTGGTCCCTCTCCCTGGACAAGGCGATGATCGGATATGTCGCCTCAGCGTGGTTCAGCTCCTCCCTGGACAGGATCGCGCAAGAACCGCTGCAGCTCTCCCTCCTTGATCATGTGTCCCGTATTCTCACCGTTGTCGCCCCCCTCTCCCTGGATCTGAACCTCTGGAGGGCGCAGAATACGTATTTTTCGCTGAAGAGGCGTATTGGAGGAGAGATGCAGGAAAAGGCGGAAGCAGGGGACGTATCAGCCCGCACTTGGCTGGAAGCCTTCCGTGAACTGGGGAATCACCTGAACGTCAAATGGTAGTACCCTTCTTTGCAGGAGGAGAGCAGACACCGGAATGCCGATCTTCCCCGCCTGCTACTTGATGACCAGCACCTCCACATCGCCGGTCTTTCGCACAATCTCCACACTGACATTGTAACGGTGACGCCGCAGCACGAGATCGACCTCTCCGTCCTTGATCTTCAATCCGGTAAGGAAAACCTCCTGCAAAAATTCAGGCAGGGCCGGATGCCGGAGAATGACCCGGTTCGGTTGCTCAAGGGAAAGTCCGATGCAGGACTGCAGTAGCAGGAAAACCGTACCGGACGCCCACGCCTGCGGCATGCAGGCCACCGGATACAGCGTCGGGCCGTCCTCGGCACGGCGATGAAATCCGCAGAAAAGCTCGGGAAGGCGGTTCTGGTCGAAGAATTTGGAAGCGTCGAAGATCCCGCCGAATACCTTCAGCAGGGCATCGATCAGCCCGTACCGCGCAAAACCCATAGCAATTAGGGCATTGTCATGGGGCCATATGGAGCCATTGTGATAGGACATGGGGTTGTATTTCGATTCGGTGGATGCGATGGTCCGAATGCCCCAGCCGGAAAAAAAGCCGTCGGACAGGAGCGTCTCGGCAAGCCGGTAGACATGCTCCTCCGTGGCGATCCCCGTGAAGATACAATGCCCCGCATTGGAAGAGCGCACCCTGCAGGGCTGCTTTTTTCCATCAAGGGCCAGGGCATAGGTCCCCAGATCCTCAAGCCAGAAAGCCTTCCGGAAATTCTCTTTGAGACTATCGGCCTCCTGCTTTACTCTCCGCGCCAGATCCTCCTCTCCCATGAGGAAGGCGAGCAGTGCGGTTTCCATCTTGGCGGCATACACATAGCCCTGTACCTCACAGAGAGCGATGGGCCCCTCCGCCAGTTTCCCGCCCGCGTGGAAAACGGAATCGCTGGAGTCTTTCCAGCCCTGGTTGATCAGTCCTTTTTCCGAACGGCGCCCGTACTCCACAAAACCATCTCCGTCGAGGTCTCCATAGCGGTCGATCCATTCGAGGGCCCTTTTCAGGTTCGGCCAGATACTCCTGATAAACTCCAGGTCTCCGGTCCTCCGGTAGTAGGCCCCGCAGAGATAGATAAAGAGGGGCGTTGCATCCACACTGCCGTAATACTTGCCGAAGGGGATTTCCCCCAGCGCCGCCATCTCGCCGAACCGCACCTCGTGGATGATCTTCCCGGGTTCGGCATCGCTCCGGGGTATCTCCTCGCGGGCCTGGGTCGCCGCGAGATAGGAGAGCACATCCCGGGCTATCCGGGGCTCGAACCAGAGACATTCGAGGGCGGTGATAATGCCGTCCCTTCCGAAGGCCGCATTGAACCACGGCACCCCTGCATACGGGTAGATCCCGTGCTCCGTATCCGTGAGCATCATATGGACGTCCGAGAGGGAGGTGCTGAACCATGCATTGAACTGGTCATTGGTGGTGCAGATCTGGCAGGCCCTCTCCCGCATTCCCCGGTACTTCTCCTCTGACATCATCAGGGCGTGCTTCCAGTATACCTCCTCTTCGGTATCGAACTGCATGGTGATATAGAGCGCTTCGCGGTGCTTCGGATTGAGAGTGAAGGAAAAGGAGGCCCTGCCGGTCTCCAGGGAGACGGGCGGCACGGAGAAGAGTATCCGAGTCGTACGTTTTGCCGCATCGAGGCCGAGGTAATTGAGGGTGATCTCCTGCTTTCCGATATCGGAGGGGAGAAACTCTCCCCTTTTCGCCCTCCTGATCCCCCTCACTTCGAAAACATCCTCGAAGTCCGCCTCGAACAACAGGGTGAGGTGAAGGGTGATGGGATCGAGGCCGAAATTGATAAAGTAGATGTTCTCATAGCAATTCCCCTTCCAGAGGAACTTGGAGCGGTGAAAATGGATAGTATCCCGCGGTATGAGAGTGGAATTCAGCAGAATGTCGGGGTTGGTCAGGTCGGCGGAGAGGATGTTGTTTGCCTGCTTGATCCCCGAGCTCAGATAGAGGGGACGCTTCTCTTCCACCAGCAACTCCCACCTGCTCAGGTGGCGCGTGCCCTGATGGTAGATACCCTGCTCCTGCATGCCCAGCTTGAGAATATCCCCCACCCGGGCGAAGACGCCGAAGGTCTCGTCGTGCTTCAGGGTAAGTGTCTTCAGGTCGACACGGCCCGAAGTGGCAAGGATATAGTATTCGTCCTTTACCTGCGTACCGGTGGTATCCATACTCATGCGATGCGCAGCGACCCGGAGGTCTTTACGTGTGCCAGAAGGCTCTCGTATGCAGCGAGATAGTCCAGGGCCATCCTCCGTGCGGAAAAGCGTTTTTTAAACTCGTTCCGTATCTTCAGCCTGCTCAGCTCCCCTGCGGCACCTACCGCCCGTACCGCCTGATCCATATCTTCAAAGGTAAAGCCGCTCACCCCCTCTTCGACAATTTCGGGAATGCTTCCGCGGCGGCGCGCAATCACCGGGGTGCCGCACGCCATTGCCTCAATCATGGCGAGCCCGAAGGGTTCGGGCCAGTCGATGGGAAAGAGAAAGGCATAGGCCCTTCCGAGGAGCTCCTGCTTGTCTTTCTCTCCCACTTCCCCGATGAAATCGATGAGGGGATGCTTCAGGAGGGGCTGAATGACCTCCTTGAAATAGGCCTCCTCGGTTTTATCCACCTTTGCCGCGATCCTGAGGGGAATCTCGGCTCTCTTCGCTATTTCGATGGCATCGACCACCCTCTTTTCGGGTGAAACACGTCCCACAAAGACAAGGTACTCCCCCGGCCTTTCATTGAGCCGGTAAAGAGAAGGGGGCAGACCGTGATAGACGGTAGTCTGCCAGTTGGCCCAGGAGAGGGGTTCCCTCTGCGCATCGGAGATGGAGATGAGGGGAATATCGCTGAACTCCCGGTACAGGAGAGCGAGCTCCGGCAGGTCGAGACGCCCGTGCAGGGTGGTCAATGCAGGGACGGAGATCCTCCGGGTAAGGGAAAAATGCAGGTAATCCGTATGGAAATGGATGATATCGAAGTCCGCCGCACTTTGAAAAACCTGCTCTATCATGAGGATGTGATAGCTGACGGGGTCGGTGCATTTATTCGAGAGGCGCAGGGATTCCGGGCAGATGGGCACCAGTTTGGCCTTTGTCGTGGAATTTCCGCTTGCGAAGAGGGTCACTTTATGGCCAAGACTCACCAGTTCCTCGGTCAAATACGATACTACACGCTCCGTCCCTCCATAGCCGGAAGGCGGAACAGACTCGTAAAGGGGTGATACCTGTGCAATTCTCATAATGTAATCCTTATTCTTATTTTCAACAATGGGGGTTTCTTTATAGAGTGGGGGTGTGCTTACTTCATGTATAGCATATGCCCGACATACTGTCAATATTATGACAGTTTTTCGGAGAGCCTGGCAGCGCCTCTCTCCCTATCAATAAGCTCTCGTAAGAGCCGGAAATCCTCCAAAATCTCCTCTTTTGTTTCCGGAAAGCGGAGGGCGGCAGCCGGGTGGAAGGTGATGAAGAGTATCCTTCCTTCTTCCCTCACACTACTGCCATGCTCCTTCGTGATGGGGACCGTCCTGCCGAGGACGGCAAAGCAGGCGACACTCCCCAGAAGGACGACAATCGAGGGGTCGATAACGGAAAGCTGCCTGAGGAAATGGGACCGGCTATGGGAGATGTTCTCCCGTGTGGGGGTACCCCGTTTCGGCAGATATTTCACCGGGCTCGTAATGAAGACCTCCTCTTCCCTCAAACCGATCTCCCGTATCATTTCGCGCAGCAGCTTTCCCGATCGCCCCACAAAAGGACGCCCTGTCCTTGCCTCTTCCTTTCCCGGCGCTTCCCCCACGAAAAGGAGTGCGGCATCGGGATTTCCCTCACCGGGAACCGCTCTTCCGCCCCCCCATGCGCGGCACAGCTCACACTCCTCTATCTCCCGTGCTATCTTCGACAACTCTTCTCTCTTCGAGGCCACTGTGGATTTCATAAGGGCAAAGTGTTGCGCTGCAGGTCGTCAATTATTGATTGCAGGCTTCGGCTTCCCATTGCATACTCCCTCCCAACCTCCCTTTACCCTGAGGGGAGGAGACTGAATTCCCCCTTTTATCTAAACCTTATCGTATTGCTCCCCCGATGTCAAAGAACGCACAAGACCGGAGGCGCAGTTTACTCCACTCCCGGATCACGATAGAATTGAAGTAGTCAGGGGATCATGCTCTCTTTACTACCGCCGTATCCGGGCGCATCCGGGGGACCCATGAGAGAATTCAAGAGACTCGGGGAGTACGGGATCATCGGAGACCTCGATACCTGCGCGCTTATCGCAAAAGACGGCTCCCTCGACTGGTGCTGCTTTCCGCACCTGGAGTCTCCCAGTATCTTTGCGGCGATCCTGGACCCCGAAAAGGGCGGATGCTTCGCCCTGCATCCCTCCTCTTCCTCCTTCACCGCGGAGCAGAAGTATATCGAAAATACGAATGTCCTGCAGACCCTCTTCCGCACCCCTTCCGGAAAGGTGGAGCTGACCGACTTCATGCTGCCCCGGGAGGCCCCGGGAGATCAGGAGACAGCACGACACACCCTTTTCAGAAAGGTCACCGCCACGAGCGGAACAGGGGAAATGGTTCTGGAATTCTCTCCCCGCTTCGATTACGGACGCGGGGAGACGAATACGGAACGGACACAGGGGGGGGTTGCAGCCCAGGGAGAGCACGGGACGGCATACCTCCTGTCCCCGGTGCCCTGTGAGGTGCGGGACGGCAGTGCGTACGCCTCATTTCGTTTACGGGAGGGCGAGACCTTCTGGTTTATCACCACCTACAACCGTCCGGTATCCGCAACTCCCGCAGAGGGGGAGCTCCTGCTCCGGAGGACCATCGGGTACTGGAAAAACTGGGTACACAAATGCGAAAGCCGGAGATGCGTCTTCGAAGGGCCCTGGCATGGCCTGATAGTCCGCTCCAGCCTGGTCCTGAAGCTCCTCACCCACACACAAACGAGCGCAATCTGCGCGGCACCCACCACTTCCCTGCCCGAAGAGATCGGGGGCGTCCGGAATTGGGATTACCGGTATAACTGGCTCCGGGATGCATCTTTTACCGTCCAGGCGTTCTTCAGCCTCGGCTATGCAAAGGAGGCGAAGGAGTTCCTGCGCTGGTGCTACGATAAGTTCAAAAGATTCCCCCCGCCGGAAATCAAACCCCTCTACAGCCTGCACGGAGATGCGGAGCTGGAAGAGGAGGAACTCGGACACCTTTCAGGGTACAGAAACTCCCGGCCCGTGCGCATCGGCAACGCAGCGTACCGTCAGATCCAGCTCGACGTCTTCGGCGAGCTGATCCAGGCCATCTACGATACAACCCGGTACGGAGTGGATATCGCACCGGAGGACTGGCCCCATCTCGACGGCATCCTCGATTATATCTGCTTCAACTGGAAAGCCATGGACCAGGGCATTTGGGAGCCGCGCTGCGAGCCGCGCCACTACACCCACTCGAAGCTCATGTGCTGGGTGGCCCTCGACCGCGGGATACGGATTGTGGAGAACCTCGGGCTGGACATGGACCTCAGCGACTGGAAGCGGGTACGGGAGGAGATCAGGGAGGCGATACTGACCCGGGGGTTCAGTAAAAGAATGAACAGCTTTGTTCAGTTCTTCGGGGCGGAGGAGATCGATGCCTCAAGCCTTCTGATCCCCCTGATGGAATTTCTTCCCTTCGACGACTCCCGGGTGCAGGGGACGGTCGATGCCGTCATGAAAAACCTGATGCGCAACGGGTTTGTCTACCGGTATCGGAATGACGACGGGATTCAGGGCAGCGAGGGGTGCTTCATCCTCTGCACTTTCTGGCTGGTGAATGTCCTCGCGCTCTCGGGAAGGGGGGAAGAAGCACGGGAAATATTCGAAAATATCTGCGCATGTACAAGCCCCCTGGGCCTCCTCTCGGAAGAGATCGATCCCGATACGGGAGAGCTCCTCGGCAACTACCCCCAGGCATACAGCCACATCGGCCTCATCAACAGCGCCCTGTACCTCGGGAAAGCCCTGGCCAAGGAGCAGAAAGGACCGGAGCCGGTCTCTACGCCGTTTCCTCGGGATTATCCTTTTCCTGCTCTTCGATGAAGCGGAAAAGCTTCTCCATGGCATCGATTTGCTGCAGCTTTTTATTCCGGCCCGAAAACTTGACGATGTCTTCAAGAAAATCAGGGGATTCGGGGAGCTCCGCATTGTAGACGCCCCTCTTGGTTACTTTATACCCCTCTATTTCCGTCTTCACGCTGTTCGCCGAAGCCAGGACCTTTCTTACGGCGATATAACCGTTCTTCACATTCAAAAGGGAGAGAGCGGACCGCAGGTAGTGAATGGCCTCATTCCAGTTCTCGAGGGAAAATTCTATCTCAGCATGGACCAGCACTTCACCGTTTTTGTTGATATCGATAGCGCTTATGGAGATATCCCTCGAAAGATTCCAGATACTGTCGATGATATCCTGGCTGATCTCCCGGTACGAATACGGGAGCTTGATAAAGAATGCTCTTATTTCACGGTACAGTTCCATTGCTCATTATAACATTATCCACTCCAAAGGCAACACCGGGCGACAACTGTTGCTAACATTCTAAACAAAAATAATTATTGACTTATTTCTTTATAATAATATAAATTTTGTACAAAATATCTTCAGGAGGTTTTTATGAGAAAGTTTGTTGCAGTACTCCTTACTCTCTCTCTCCTCCTTCCCCTTCCCGCATTTGCTGCCGATCAGGGCGACCTTCTTCAGAAAATCGAAGCCCTGTCAAAAGAGCTCGACCGCCTGAAACAGCAGATGCAGGAGATGCAGGGCAGGGATGAGGTAAAGGAACAGAGAATCACCGTGGTGGAAAGGAAGGCGGAAGCAGCCGCAGAGCCTTCCTGGCTTGAAATCGGCGGGGATTACCGGTTCAGGTTCGATTCACTGAGCGGCAAGGTGCACGACTACGTGCAGTACACCGGGACCTCCGGTATTTCCATGGGAGGCTTTACTTTCTTCGCCTCCGGGGTGAACGGGTTCGATGTCAAAAACGATACCATACTGCTCAACCGTTTCGGCCTGAACCTCAAGGCGAAGGCGACGGAGGACATTCAGGTCAAGGCCCGCCTGGTCATGTACAAGATCTTCGGCCGGGAGTCCGCAGACCCTGTCATCGATAGCTTCTTCGCCGACAAAAGCGGTATCTTCGACGGGAATATCGGCCATGTACCCCAGGACAACACCTTGCGGGTCGACCAGGTCTATGCAACATGGAGCAACGTATTCGGCGCGCCGGTATGGTTCTCCGTCGGCAGAAGGCCCTCCACGGACGGCATCCCGGCGAACCTGAAAGAGAACCGTGAGAGGATCGGCAGCGCCGGAGTGCCTGCATCCCTGATCAACTACGCCTTTGACGGCGGGACGATCGGCTACGCTCCCGATATTGACGCGCTCCCCGGAGTCTATGCCAAGTTCTGTTACGGAAGGGGCTATGAGGAGGGCTACAGGACCGAAGGGCAGGACAACATTGTCAAGGACGTCGAGTTTATCGGGCTGAACCTCGTCCCCTACGATACGGATACTCTCCACATCGAGCTGCAGTACGACCGGGCGTTCAACCTGTTCAGCAATATGCCCGACCAGACATCGGGCATGTTCACCAACGTTGTCACGAACGTGGGAGATGTCGACCAGTACGGCCTTGTCGTTACCGGCAAAATCGAGAAGCTCGGCCCCGGCGACCTCAACCTCTTCGGCTCCGTCGCCCTTTCGAAGACCCATCCGAATAACAATGTTCTCTCTCTGCCCTTCGGCACCGTGGGCGGGCAGACTTTCAATGCCGGCTTCGGGCTGATGTACGACGAGGGAAACAAGAAGAGCCGCACGGGACATGCCTACTGGGTCGGGGCACGGTACGACTACAAACCCACCGGAACAAAGATCGGCGCCGAGTATAACTACGGGTCCAAGTACTGGCTCGCCTTTACCCCCGCTTCCGACGACCTCTGGACAAGCAAAGTCGGCACCCACGGAAGCGTCTATGAAGTGTACCTGATCCAGAGCCTCAACAAGAAGCCCATCGCCAAGAGGGGTGATGCGTTCATACGGGCAGGATTCCAGTACTACAAATTCGACTATACCGGCAGCAACAACTGGATGGGAGAGCCCAAGAAGATCTCCGACCTGAGCACCTCCGATGTGAACGGCACCCAATTGTTTGCACCGCTTAAAAACGCGAAGGATTTCTACATGACCTTTGATGTCATATTCTAGGCCGTGTACACGACCTAACCCTCCCCGGCTGGATCGAAGGAAGGGGCCGCCGGGCCCCTTCCGCTTTTTTCTGTCAGTGTCCTGCAAGGCTCCCTCTCCGTTCTCCCGGAACCCTGCAAGAGGATGCATCGCCAGCCTGTTGTGATTTTCACTGCACAGTGCTATACTGTTTTTGAATTGCATAACCGTTTAATTGAAGAAAAGGAGCGCTATGACACCGAAACGTCCTTTTTTTTCCCTTCTGGTCTTCTGTATCCTATGCGTCGCAGCAGCCCTTCCCGCCAGGGCGGGGAGCCCGGGCTCCGCGGCACCCGATTTCACCCTCCCCGATATCAGCGGCAAAAAGATCTCCCTTTCGGAAGGGAAGGGAAAGGTGGTCCTCCTGAACTTCTGGGCCACCTGGTGCGGCCCGTGCCGGGCGGAGATGCCCTCCCTTGTCAACCTGTACCGGGAGCTCCGGGAGAAGGGACTTGTCGTCCTTGCCGTCTCGGTGGACACCACCGTTAAGCCGGTGCAGGTTTTTGCCGCTGAAAAGAGCCTCCCCTTTCCCGTCCTCCTCGATACGGATAAAGAGGTCTACTTCGATAAATATGCGGTTTTCGGTCTGCCCACCTCCTTCCTGATCGACAGGAAGGGGATGATAGTAGAAAAGATCATGGGAGAGACCGTATGGGATTCCCCGTCCATGAAAGAGAAAATCCTCACGCTCTTGCACAGGAGGTAACTCAGGAGATAACTATGGAAGAGAGAGAAAAATCAGGGCACAGGAAAAGAGGGCTCAGCGTCCTCCAATTCCTCATTTTCCTTCTCCTCGCGACGGGATGCTCCTCCACGTTCATCGTTACCAAGAACGGGAAAGGATACTATTTCGGAAGCACTTCGGAGCAACTGTACAAACTCATGTGTGCTTCAGGGGACCTTCTCGCCATACTGAACGACACGGGCCTCTCTTCCGGGGCCAAAGACGCGCTGTACCGGCACAACTGTGTCCCCGCGGAGCGCTCGAAGGAGAGGGTGCGGGAGATATATACCGCCCTTTCTCCCGATCAAAGGAGGGAGCTGCGCCTCGCCTTTCAGAAGCACGGTTATGATATAAACTACCTGGAGTGTTGAGGGGACAAAATTCCCGTATCCGGTCGGATACACTAAGCCCGAAGATCTATGAGTTCCCTGAACTCCCCGGCGGGTAACGGCCTGCTGAAAAGATACCCTTGCCCCTCATCGCAACGGATCGAGCGCAGGAAGGAGAGCTGCTCCTCCGTCTCCACCCCCTCCGCGATCACCTTCATTTGCAAGGTATGGGCCATCGCAGTCACCGCACTGATAATCACCCGGTCATCGGGATCGCTCGCGATATTCCTGATAAAGGATTTATCGATTTTCAATTTTTCAATAGGCAGCCTTTTCAGATAGTTCAGAGAGGAAAAGCCGGTACCGAAATCGTCGATGGAGATATGCATTCCCCTCTCTGTCAGCTCTCTCAAATAAGGGGCGGTGCGTTCGATGGCGCTCATTGCCATGCTCTCGGTGATCTCGAAGTTGAGACACTCAGGGGGTACGCCCGTCTCGTCCACGGTTTTCAACAGCGTAGCAATCAGCTCGGGATTCTGGAACTGCCGGGCAGAAAGGTTTACCGTAATGGAAAGGGAGGGTAGCCCGGCATTCCGCCATGATCTGAGCTGTACGCATACGCTCCGAAGCACCCATTCATTGACGGCGGTGACGAGACCTGTCTCTTCTGCAAGCGGGATGAAATACTGTGGTTCGAGCAGACCCAATTCAGGGTGCTGCCACCGTACCAGGGCCTCGGCACCGATAATCTTCCTTGTTTTGATATCGACCAGGGGCTGATAGTACACCATAAGCTCTCCGCGGTCGAGGGTCTGGCGTAGAAGGCATTCCATCTTGTTCCGTTCGATCGAACGGGTGTTGAGCGCGGAATTATAGAACTCATAGGTGTTCTTCCCCCTCTCCTTGGCATGGTACATGGCGATATCCGCATACCGGAAGAGGGTGTCCATCTCCTCACTGTCATCGGGGTAGATGCTGATGCCGATACTGGTGGTCAGGTGGAATTCATGCGCGGCAATAAGATAGGGCTTCTGAAAGGAGCCCATGATCTTCTGCGCACTGATAGTGACGTCTTCAGCGTGGGAAATATTGGTAAGGATGATATTGAACTCATCTCCCCCGATACGGGCGACCGTGTCGGACTCCCTGATGTTTGCCCTGAGCCGTCGTGCCACCTCCTTGAGCAGCGCATCTCCCGCCTCATGCCCCAGGGTGTCGTTGACCTCCTTGAACCGGTCCAGGTCGAGAAAAAGGATCGCCACTCTCTTCCGGATACGGCGCGCATCCGCCACTTCGACAGCAATGATATCCATGAAGAGACGCCGGTTGGGCAGCCCGGTGAGGGCGTCGTGGTGCGCCATATGCCTGATTTCCTCCTCCAGCCGCTTTCGTTCGGTGATATCCACATTGGTGCCGATCATGCGGGCGGGAGTCCCATCGGGCAGGTAGCTGAAGCGGGCATTTGCAGCCATCCAGCGCGTCTGACCGTCAGCGCGGAGAAAACGGTACTCGAATGCCACCTGGTTGCAGCGCTCGCGCATCCACTGCCGTAAATGTGCTTCGGTCCCGGGCATGTCGTCGGGATGCACGCGCTTTGCCCAACCCTCGTAATTTCCTTCGAAATCGCCTGCGGGGAGTCCGAATAACTCCTCCAATTGCTCGGTCCAGACCGCTTTGCCGCTGATCAGATCCCAGTCGAACACCCCTACCCGCCCCGCTCTCTGGGCCAGGTGCAAACGCCCCTCACTTTCCCGCAGGGCCTGCTCCGTCTGTTTCCGTTCCTCGATCTCCGCCTGAAGCCGCTTATTGATCTGCACAAGATCGTCCGTCCTCTCCTCTACCACTCTCTCAAGATGATCACGGTGGGCCCTCAGCTCCGCTTCGGCCCTCTCTTTGGCCCCGATCTCGGCAAGAAGTTTTTCGTTCAACTCGTCAGAGTGTTCCTTGGCGCTCTTCAGGCGCTTGATCATGCCCCTGTTTTCGAACCGGAGCAGGAGCGACATCCTGTTGATCCGGTAACTGTTCAGGGATACCCGCCAGAGAATGAAGCCGTACAAGAAGAGCATGCCTCCCAGTGCGTAATGGAAACGATCGTCCGCCAGGAAGAACCGGAGGGTTAGCGGGGCCAGAGCGGGAATACTATAGGCAGGATAGCCCTCTTTTACTGCCGAGAAAGTCGCAGCAGCCCCTGCAGCCATACCGGCAAGCACAATAGCGATAAACATTTGATGTGCAAGGGAATCTCCTGAAAGGGGAAAGATACCGATGCTCCCCCACGCAATACCGGAGAGGACCAGTCCGGCAAGAAAAAGGTTCTTCCAGGTGCGCGCCGCAACCGGCTGGAAACCGCTTTTCCGGAACCGCACTACAAGGAAGCCCCTGAGGAGAGTTATGGCGAAGAGGGAGGCAAGCCATGCAAACAATATCCTGAGAGATATCACCTCCTTCACGATGAAAAAGACGGTCAGGGAGCTCAGCAGGGTCGCCATGAATCCGAGCGGCGCCAGGGAATAGAGTTGCCTGACCTGCTCAGCGAGGATCTCTTCCTCCCGAAAATCCCGGTTGTGTGCAAAGGCCTGATTGGTAGTATGACCGTTCTCCATTGTGCGTGCGTTCTCCCTCTCCTGAACAGGACTCTTCCTCTTCTTACTGCTTATTTCTGATTGTACTCCATAATGGTTCACCAGGAGAAATAAGGATAGGAAACCGGCTGGACAGGGCAAGCCCCTCTCATTGAGGAACTTGGCTCCCGCCGGGGAAGAGCCCGCGCCCTTGCTACCACTTTTTCCTCTTCATGGTATATAATAGTCAAATTTCGCTGGGAAGGATTTTGATTATGATTGCGGCAACACAATCCCCAAACATTCACTCCCTGACAGAGCAGGCACGCCAGGTCAGGATTGAAATTCTGAAGATGCTCACTGCCTCGGGTTCCGGTCATACCGGGGGCTCCCTCTCTGCGGCCGACCTGGTCACCGCCCTCTATTTCCACAAGATGAAACACCGCCCCCAGGAACCGCAGTGGCCGGAAAGAGACAGGTTTATCCTTTCGAAGGGACATGCGGCCCCCGTACTCTATGTGGCCCTTGCCCTTACCGGGTACTTCGACAGGGCTCTGCTCAAGGATCTCAGGAAAGTCGGATGCCCCCTCCAGGGGCACCCCTCGTCCAAGCTGCTGCCGGGAGTGGAAGTCTCCACCGGCTCCCTGGGCCAGGGTCTTTCCATCGCAAACGGTATCGCCCTTGGATTACGGCTTGACAGGAACCCCGCACGGGTCTACTGCCTCCTCGGTGACGGGGAGATCCAGGAGGGCCAGGTATGGGAGGCAGCGATGTCGGCGGGGCATTACTGCATCGATACTCTCTGCGCCATTGTCGATCTGAATGGACTGCAGATAGACGGCCGGTGCGAGGATGTCATGAAAGTAGAGCCGGTGGCGGATAAGTGGAGGGCATTCAACTGGCATGTCCTCTCCATTGACGGCCATAATATGGAAGAGATTGTAGCCGCCCTGGACCAGGCGGAAAAGATAAAAGGAAAGCCCACCGTCCTCCTCGCAAAGACGGTTAAAAGCAAAGGGGTGTCCT
This sequence comes from Nitrospira sp., assembly GCA_002634385.1. Classification (GTDB taxonomy): domain Bacteria; phylum Nitrospirota; class Thermodesulfovibrionia; order Thermodesulfovibrionales; family Dissulfurispiraceae; genus Nitrobium; species Nitrobium versatile. The sequence continues at coordinate 12,845 of NSJL01000025.1, read as the reverse complement.
TCTTCGAAAACAAGGCGGAATACCACGGGATCACCCCCTCGAAAGAGGAGCTGGAAAGGGCACTGAAGGAGCTGGGAGAGAATGGGAAGTAGAGAAGAGCCGTCGGTTATCAGCGCACAGCAGGCAGCAGGGGGTTCCGCCGGAACCGCCGTGCATTTCGCGGGGCAGGCGGTCGCCACACGGGATGCATACGGGGCGGCCCTCCTCGAACTCGGGAAACGGGATCCCCGGGTGGTCGTCCTCGATGCGGACCTTTCGGGCTCCACCAAAACCGCGAAGTTCGCCAGGACCTTTCCTGAAAGGTTCTTTAATATGGGAATCGCGGAGCAGGACCTTGTGGGTACCGCGGGGGGACTGGCTCTGGCCGGCAAGATTCCCTTTGCCTCCACCTTCGCCATTTTTGCGACGGGGAGGGCGTGGGAACAGATCCGGCAGACCCTCTGCTATTCCCACCTCAATGTCAAGCTGGTCGCCACCCATGCCGGGATAACGGTGGGAGAGGACGGGGCGTCCCATGAGGCGCTGGAGGATATCGCCATCACCCGGGTTATCCCCGGGATGACCGTCATCGTTCCCGCGGACGGGTACGAGACACAACAGGTGATCGATACGATGCCCGACTACGAGGGGCCGGTCTATGTCCGGCTCGGCAGGGCAAAAGTGCCGCCGGTAATGCCGGAAGAGTACCGCTTCCGGATAGGGAAGGCCCATATCTTCTCCATCGGCCGAGACGTTACCTTCATCGCCGCCGGCATAATGGTCGCCAAGGCGCTGGAGGCACGGGATATCCTCTCACAGCAGGGGATCGACGCAGGGGTCATCAACATGTCCACGATCAAACCTCTCGATACGGATGCCCTTCTCGAGGCGGCGAAGGGGTCACGGCTCATCGTTACTGCCGAAGAGCATTCCGTCATCGGAGGTCTCGGCGGTGCGGTCGCCGAATTCCTCGCAGAGAGCCACCCCACACCGGTACGGAGGGTAGGCGTACAGGACACCTTCGGGTGTTCCGGCGCCCCCGAAGAGCTTTTAAAGCTCTTCGGGCTCACCGCGGAGAACCTGGTAGAAACAGCGGCCGGATTCACGAAACCGGCCTGAGGGAAGCGCTTTCATGACAGCCATGCCCGACATCGTGGCGTCCGGAGCGTTATGATAACGTTTCAAGGCGTCTCAAAATATTATGAGTATCACACCGTCCTGAGGAATATCACTCTCACCGTACCGAAAGGAGAAATGGTCTTTCTTACGGGACCCAGCGGAGCCGGGAAATCCACCTTCCTCAAGCTCATGTACCTGGCGGAAACACCCGACGAGGGGGATATCACCATCGATACTCTTCCCCTTACCTCCCTGAAGCCGTCCCAGGTTCCGCTCCTCAGGCGCAAAATCGGGGTCGTGTTCCAGGATTTTAAACTGATCAACAATCTGACCGTATTCGATAATGTCGCCCTCGCCCTGCGGGTCCGCAAAGCGGCGGAAAGGGAAGTACGGAACCTCGTCTCCGAGGCGCTGAAGAAAGTGCACCTGCGCCACCTGGCGGACAGCTACCCCCGGAGCCTTTCCGGGGGGGAGCAGCAGAGAGTTGCCATTGCGCGGGCCATTGTGGCGGAACCGCTGGTGCTGCTCGCGGACGAGCCCACCGGGAACCTGGACCCCAATACCGCCCTGGATATCCTGCGAGTTTTCCGCGACATCAATCTACAGGGCACCACGATTCTCATCGCAACCCATAACAGGGAGCTGCTCAGGGGCACTGATAAGCGCGTATTGAAACTGGACGGCGGCGGTCTGAGTGAAGAAGGGGGAGCCTGATATGTCCTATCCGTTCCGGTCGGCCTTCCAGAGTCTCTGCAGGGAAAAATGGATCAATATCCTCTCCATTTGCACCGTCGCATCGAGTCTCCTCATCATAACGTTTACCCTCTTTTTCCTGTACAATCTCGAACTGTTCTCCAACCGGCTCCCGGAGCGCTTCTCCATGATGGTCTCCATGAAGGACGCTCTCTCCGAGGAGGAGACCCATCAGGTGCTCAAAGCCCTCCAGAAAAGACCGGAGGTGGCGGGGGCGACCTATATCTCCAAGGAGAGCGCCCTGAATGAGTTGAAACAGACGCTCAAGGACGCGCCGCATGTCCTCGAGGGGTTGGACGAAAACCCTCTCGCCTCTTCCGTCGAGCTGAAACTGAAGAGGGACTTCGTGACCGCCGCCACCGCTGCCCGGATTTCCGAAGAGATCAGGAAGATGCCGGGAGTCGAATCGGTCTACTACGGGGAGAAGATCGCGGAGGCGATCCACGCGCTGAAGAGGTCCGTACAGAACGTCAGTATTATCATTTTCCTCACGGTTTCCCTCGGGGTTGTCTTCGTCACGTACAGCACCGTAAAGATCCTCTTCTACCGGAAGCGGGAAGAGATCGAAATCATCAAGCTCCTCGGCGCCACGGGGGGGTTCGTCAGGATGCCCTTCCTCATCGAAGGGGGAATTCTCGGCCTCCTGGGGGGGAGCATCGGAGTAATCGGGGCCTTTCTTTTCTATTTCGCCCTCACCTACCGGCTGAGCGTGGTGATTCCCCTCCTTAAAACACTGGTATTCCCCCTGGAGATCCTCTTTGCTCTTCCCCTGGTGGGAATTATCCTGGGCATCATCGGTTCGGCTATCGCCATCGGGAGGCTCAGGCTTTGAATGGCGGGATAGTAAGAATACTGGCCCGGCGGATCGTATTCTCTTCCCTTCCCCTTTTCCTGTTGCTCGCCTTTCAGGGTGTATTGTTTACGGATACTGCCCTTTCCGAAAAGCCCCAGGACGAGTATAAACGCATACAGAAGGACCTGAAGACCAGCAGAAAGAAGCTCGCATCGGTCAGGAGGAAAGAGCTGTCCGTCCTCGATGACCTGAGGAAGACGACAGCGGAGCTGCGCGAAATAGAGCGGCAGCTCTCCGCACAGCAGGGGAAGATCAAAAATATCCTCGCCACCATCTCTTCCCTGCAGGAAGAGATCAGGGTGGACAGCGCCGTACTCCAGACCCACAAAGAGCGCCTGAAAAAGAGACTGCGGGCGCTCCTGACCCTCAGCGCCGATAAAGACGCCGTCCTCATCCTGCTCAGCGGAGAGGACATTTCCCGGTCCCTGCGCACCATCCGTTCTCTCCGCGCTGTCTCCGCCCATGATTATGAGCTGATTACCCGCTTTAAAGAGGAGCTCAGGGTTCTTGCCGAAAAGGAGGCAGGACTCCAGAAACTTTTCGTCGAACTGAAGACGGAGGAAAAAAAGATAGCAAAGCTGGAGGACTCCCTGAAAGACAAAAAGAAGGAAAGGGAGGCCCTCCTCGTCAGCGTACGGAAGGAAAAGAGTCTTTACGAGAACATGGTCCGCGAGCTGAAGGAGTCTTCCAACAGGCTCCTCTCCATCATCCGGGAATCGGAAAGAAGAGAAAGGGAGCTGCGGAAGAAAAAGAGTGTCAAAGCAAAGCCGGGGACAAAGGAAGAAGAGCCGCTGGAAGACAGCGACTTCCTCCGGATGAAGGGCAGGCTCCACTGGCCGGTGCAGGGGAATGTCGTCATCCAGTACGGCACCCAGATGGATCCCCTCTTCAATCTGCCCGTCTTCAGGAGCGGCATCCATATCAAAACCTCCAACAGCGCCCCGGTAAAGGCCGTTCATGAGGGCAAGGTCGTCTTTGCCGATGACTTCAAGGGATACGGACAGCTTGTCATCGTCAACCACGGGGGCGGATACCATACGCTGTATGGAAACCTGGCAAGGATTTTTTTGAGGAATGGAGCTATAATAAAAGAGAATCAGACACTTGGAGAGGCTGGGGAATCCAGCACCCTGGGAACCAGCGGTCTCTATTTCGAGGTCCGGTACAAGGGAAAGCCCCTCGACCCGCAGCAGTGGCTGAGAAGATAAAGGGAGGAAAAAATGTTGCAAAAGAAGAAAGGGATCCTTATATTTGTCATTCTGGCCCTCACCCTTGCAGGCATCTTTGTGGGGAGATGGACAGTGGCATCGGTCAGCGCGCAGAGCAGCTATGAGGAGTTGAGGACCTTTACCGAGGTCCTTATGATGATAAAAAAGAACTATGTCGATGAAGTGAAGACAAAAGACCTCATCGCCGGGGCGATCAAAGGGATGGTGGTTTCCCTCGATCCCCATTCCGGCTATATGACTCCGGACTCCTTCAAGGAACTCCAGGTGGAGACCAAAGGTGAATTCGGAGGGCTCGGAATCCAGATAGGCGTAAAGGACGCGGTCCTCACCGTCATCGCACCCATCGAAGATACTCCCGCGTACAAGGCGGGACTCAAGGCGGGAGATAAGATCATTAAAATTGCGGGAGAGCTCACGAAAAATATGAGCATCACCGATGCCGTCTCCAAGATGCGGGGGGCAAAGGGGACGTCCATTACCCTGTCCATCATCCGGGAGGACTGGAAAGAACCGAAAGACTTCACCCTTGTCAGAGATACGATAAAAATCAAAAGCGTGAAGGCGAAGATGATCGATTCCGTCATCGGGTATATAAAGCTTACCCAGTTCCAGGAATCAACGGCCTCCGACCTGTCTGCCGCATTGAAGAGCCTGAAAAAGGACGGGATGGCCTCCCTGATCCTCGACCTCAGGAATAACCCCGGAGGGCTGCTGAACAGCGCAGTGGAAGTTTCCGAGCAGTTCCTCCCGCCGAAGAAGCTGGTGGTATACATAAAAGGCAGGAACGGTGATAAGGTCGAGTACAGCACGGAAGGGAATACGCCCTACTACACCGATATGCCCATGGTCGTCCTTGTCAACCAGGGCAGCGCCAGCGCTTCCGAGATCGTGGCCGGGGCATTGAAAGATTGGAACAGGGCCGTTGTTATCGGGGTCCAGACTTTCGGCAAGGGATCAGTGCAGAGCCTCATCCCCCTCAGCGACGGTTCCGGGCTGCGTCTTACCACCGCCAAGTACTACACTCCCAAGGGCGTCAGCATTCAGAGCGTCGGCATCTCTCCCGATATCGTGGTCAAGCTCGAGACAAAGGACGGTAAAGGCAACCATACGGTGATCAGGGAAAAGGACCTGGAAAGGCACCTCAAGAACGAGAGCCTGCCGGAAGGTCCCGACGAGAAGGAGACCGCGCCCCTTGAAGTGGAAGAAAAAGATGACCTTCAGCTTCAGCGGGCCATCGATACCCTGAAGACCTGGAAGGTCTTCGAAAAGTTCAACAAAGCGGCCTGAGCCGGCGGCTCATGCCGCTCTGAGATTATTCAGCGGGGAGCCGCAGCCTGCAACCGAGAATGAGTCGCGTCATATTCGATATAGAAACGGTCGGGATGGATTTCGACTCGCTGGATCCTTCCGTCCGGGAGTACCTTCTCAAATGGGCCGCAACAGAAGAAGAGGAGACAAAAGTCAGGGAGAGCCTCTCCTTCTATCCCCTTACCGGACAGGTGGTCGCCATCGGGATGCTGAACCCCGATACGAACAAGGGAGCAGTCTATTTCCAGACCCCCGGGGATCCGCTCCTCCCCTTCGAGGAAGACGGCATCAAATACGAAAGCGGCACGGAGAAAGAGATCCTCGAAAAGTTCTGGAGCGCTGTCAGGACGTACAACTGTTTCGTCACCTTCAACGGCAGGGTCTTCGACTGTCCGTTCCTCATCGTCCGCTCCGCGGTGAACAGGGTGAAGCCCACCCGGGACCTCATGCCCAACCGGTATAACGGAGCACATATAGACCTCCTCGACCAGCTCACCTTTTTCGGGGCGGCGAAGAGACGGTTCAGTCTCGATATGTGGTGCAGGACCTTCGATATCAAAAGCCCGAAAGCGGACGGCATCACCGGATACGAAGTACGGGACCTTTTCCATGCGGGACGGCATATCGAGATCGCCCGCTACTGCGCCGGGGATTTGAGGGCTACCCGGGAGCTCCTGCTCATCTGGGAAACCTACATGCGTTTCAATGGTGCATAACGGGGAAGTACACCTCCAAACGGGCATTCCGAGCACGGGGGCGGGGAGAAACGGCGCCCTTTCAGAAGCCGGCAGCGGCGACTTTCCTCTTGATCCCGATATAGGTCTCCGCATCGATCCCAAGAACCCGCAGGAGATCCCCGAGCCTCTTTTCAGAAGGCTCTCCCACGCCAATGCCCGCAGCGAGAGTCAGGGTATCGGCAATCCGCACGACATAGCAAAGCCGTTCCTCACAGGATAAGACCTGCTCCGGCCCTGCCGGGCTTTTCACCGATTCGCCGTGGTGTGTCCTGATGATATGTTCGTAGAGAGCCGGGAACTTCCATTTCTTTGCAAGGACGCTCCCGATGGTGCAGTGATTAAAACCCAGCACTTCATCTTCAATCTCTATGAAGGGTCTCTTTTCCTTTACCGACCTGTCCCTGATCACTGTGTACTGCTCCGGCGCATTGCAGGAGAGAATGGTCTTTCCGATATCGTGCAGCAGCCCGGCGACAAGGGCTTCCTCTTTTTTCACCCCTCTCCCCTCCTGCGCAAGCAGGGCTGCGGCAGAGGAAACCGCCATGGCATGGCGCATCAGGGCGGTGTCGAAGTGCTTGCCGCTGAGCTGGTTCGTCAACGAAATGATGGAAACGAGGGCAAGGAGGTTGTGCAGTCCGATGGCCATGATCGCCTCCGGCAGGGTGTTGATGGACTTGCCCGTTTTGTAGAAGGGGGCATTGGCAACCTTCAGGATCGCAGTGGTGAGGGACGGGTCTTCGAAGATGACCGCCTCGAGCTTCCGCATGGAACAGTACTCGTCCTCAAGGAGGGAGAGGACCTTCACGGCAATATCCGGCATGCCGGGGACCTCGATATCGTCGAGCATAATCTTCTGAAACAACCGGCCCTTCATCGGGCAACTCCTATATACGCGTTTACTTTTTCGACCTCGAAGCGGTCAGCGGCAAGGACATTCCGGACAAAAGAGAAGAGCTTTGCACGGGTCTCTTCGCTGATATCGGGATAGAAGACGGGATTGGCCACCACCACTCCCCGGAAAGCGAAGAAGGGGGCAAGCACCTCATAGAGCTCTTCATCCCCGGACAGGGTACCATATTCCTCGAAGAAAAGGGCAAGCCCCTCGTAATATGGCCCGGTGATGTGCCCGTGGCGGATGATCGAGAAAAAAATATAGTTGATGGCGAGGGCGGTGATATCGTCCGCGGGGTCTCCCCATGGTCCGCGGCTCCTGTCGAGAAGGACAAAATCCGTTGCGGACCCCGTCCCCTGACCCGGCGCGGAGAGCTCCCCCCCGGAGGTGAACCAGATGTTCCCCGGGTGAAAGTCCCCGTGGATCATGGAGAGACGGTGGCACTTCGGTTTCAGCCGCGCCCTCCAGTTCACGCATCCCTTCTCGATCTCCGCCATTTCCTGGTAGCTCAGCGTTCCGTCGGGGTAGGTATCGAACACTCCCATGAGGCACTCCCCGTGTCCGACGGTATCCCGTATTTTCCGCCAGTAAAGCGCCCGGGAGTCTTTCTTTACGGCGTGGATTCCGGCGAGATAGGCAGCCATCGCCCGTATTTTCCCCCTGTCCAGCGGGTCGAGCCTCTCCTTTGCAGCAAACCCGGAGAGATCCTTGAAATAATCCGTTCCCTCCGCCCTCTCCATGAGCAGATAGTACTCGATTCCACCGCCGATGGAGTGGAGGGTTCCGTCTCCCCACTCCGCGAGGACGTCCACCGCCCGCACATGCCGGGGAAGGTTCTTGTACTCATCCAGATCGAGGAGGAATACGGCAGCCCTGTCGGAGGGATAGTCATGCCCCAGTCCTTCGGGAATGAGGGCTTTGACCACGTAGGAGCGCTCCCCCTCTTCCGTCACCACCGAAACGAGAAACCCCGCTCCCTGCACCCCGGAGCCGAGTTTGGTGATATCCACATGGCGCACCCCTCTGAACTCATTGAAAAGATACTCCCTCAGCGCTTTTTCATTGATCATGGCTCCCTCCGAACGAGGTTAGGGATACAACTGCAGCTACCTTGCAAAGCAAAATTAATGATCCACTAGAGTGCGTCGTTAAAGTTGCTCCGGTACCGTTCCGCAAACTCGGCGAAGGTGTAATGGTGTTCCTGTGTCCCGTAGTTCTCCACTGCGTAGGCAGCGGTCACCGACCCCATCCGCGCCGCGGTCTCCAGATCCTTTCCCATTACCAGGCCTTTCACCAGCCCCGCCCGGTAAGCGTCCCCTGCCCCGGTGGGATCCACAATGTCCCGTACCTTCGCGGGGGACACCGCCGTCTCGGACTCCGCCGTGGTGATAAGGGAGCCTTTCTCACCCAGGGTGGTAATGATCGTCCCAGTCAGGTCCAGGAGCCCTCTCTTGTCCCTTCCCGTCATATTCATGATCATCTCCAGCTCGTAATCATTGGAAATCAGGATAGACGAGCCCTGTATCCATTCGACGAAGGCACCCCTGTCCCATGCGGTCAGGGACTGCCCCGGGTCGCAGATGAAGGGAATATTCCTGTTCCGGTACACCTTGGCGTACTCGCTCATGTCCGTCAGGTTCCCCGGACCGATAAGCCCGAGGGAATTGTCAGGTCCCGCATTCTTGAAATGGTAGCAGGAGGGGTGCTTCATCGCTCCCGGGTTGAAGCCCGTGATCTGGTTGTCCGACTGGTCCGTGGTGATATAGGCGCCGGCAGTGAACTCTTCGTTGATGACCTTTATCCCCTCGATCAAGATCCTGTTCTTGTTCAGCCAGTCGAAGTAGCTCCGGTAGTCCTTTCCGATGGTGGCAAGGATAATGGGCCTCTCGTTGAGCAGGGCCAGGGAATAGGCGATATTGCCCGCGGTGCCGCCGAACTTCTCGATCATTCCGTTTACGGTAAAACAGACATTCAGGATGTGTATCTTATCGGGCAGAATATGGTCGGAAAACCTCCCCGGGAAGTCCATGATTCTGTCATATGCCAGGGAGCCGGAAATATAAATATGCATCATCTCTCCTTATGAATTTTCGCCACTTCTTCGAGAATGCGTTCAGCGGTCTTCCGGTTGAAGCCCTTTATCCGGACGATCTCTTCCACTGAAGCACTCCGGATGCCGTCAATGCTGCCGAAGCGCTTCAGCAGCTCGAGCCTCCTTGTCCGGCCGACTCCCGGTATTCTTTCGAGGGGAGATGCCATGAAGCGCTGGTCCCGCATCTTCCGGTGGAATTCCACGGCAAAACGGTGGACCTCGTCCCGTATCATTTTCAGGAATAATGATGCCTTATTTCTATCTTCAAGGTCAATAAACTCGTTGCTCAGCAGTACCGCCCTGTCCGGCTTCTTTGCAATCCCCACCATTTCGGTATCGATGCCCAGCTCCTCCATAGCCTGCCGGGCAACTTCGAGCTGCCCCTTCCCGCCGTCGATGATAATGAGGTCGGGAACGGCGTCCCCGAGACCCCGCAGCGTCCTCCCCACGATCTCCTTCATCATGGAATAGTCATCCACTCCCTGCACTTCCTTTATCTTCAGGTGCCGGTACAGGTCCTTCCTGAAATCCCCGCCCTCCCAGTAGATAAAAGCGCCGACCGACTCGCTCCCCTGGATGGTGGAGACATCGAAGGCGCCTATGGACCGGGGGATCGCCAACAGTTTCAGCTTCTCCCTGATCTCCTTCAGAATTCCGTCGCCAAGTGACTTTCTCCTCGATTCGGCATGGTGGAGCGCGTTTTCCTCCGCCATGAGGAGGAGATCCCGCTTCTTGCCCCTCTTCGGCGCCTCGATGGCTACCGCACCGCCCCTCTTCTCCCCGAGCCACTGGAGCAGGGCCGTCCTGTCCGCGGGGAGCACATTGACGATGATGAGGGGTGCGGGAACGATCTCCTTCGCATAAAAAAGTTCTATGAAGCTGTGCATGACCTCCCCTTCGGAATCCGGGAGGGCTTTTTCGATAAAGAAATCCTTGGCGCCGATGAGGATGCCGTTCCTCACGAAGAGGACACTGGCCACCGCGCTTTCGTCTTCACGGTGATACCCGATGACATCCACATCCCCCAACTCGGGTGCAAGGACCTTCTGGGATTCCAGCGCCCGCCGGAGCATGAAAATGCTGTCTCTCACCTGGGCCGCCTCCTCGTAGCGCATCTCTTCGGAGAGCGCATGCATCTTCTGTTCGAGGTTCTGCAGCAGCTCCCTCCTCTTTCCGGAAAGAAAGAGCTTCACCTCCTCAACAATTTCCCGGTACTCCTCCCTGCTCACCAGGCCGGCGCAGGGAGCGGGACATTTCTTCATCTGGTACTGGATGCAGGGCCGCATGGGCTTGTCGAGGGGGTAGTTGCAGGTCCTGAGGCGGAAGTTCTTCCGGATGAAGGAGATGGCCTCCCACATGGCCTGGGAGGGTATATACGGGCCGAAATAGAGGTTTCCGTCCCTCCTGATTCCCCGCACCACCTCGATCCGGGGCCATTCCTCGGTGATGGTCAGCTTGATATAAGGGTAATTCTTGTCATCGCGGAGGATAATATTGAAGTTCGGCTTATGACGCTTTATCAGGCTTGCCTCGAGAATAAGGGCCTCGAGCTCATTCCCCGTGACGATATAGGAGAAGTCCTTGATCATTCTCACCATCGCCACCTTGCGCGGCTCAAGGGAGGAAGACTCCTGAAAATAGCTCCGCAGGCGGTTCCTCAGGTCCTTGGCCTTGCCCACATAGAGGACCTTGTCCTTCTGGCCTTTGAAGATATAGACCCCCGGTTTGTGGGGGACATGGGAAAGCTCTAAAATCATACGAATACTATATCACAGATTTCCGGGGTGACGGACTCTGAAACAAGGGACCTCTGAGGGGACCGGACACCCTCCCCTTTCTCCTCTCACCTCGAGGGAGGGGAATGAGGAGATCCCCTGAGATCACGGAAGAATTCACTCGCAGAGAAGAGGATACCCCTAGGGTGTGTCTGCAAACTGGGTTCATAGCGAGACCGAGCGAAGGGTTCCTGGGCAAGGTGTCCCAAGACCCCGGAAAAAGAACAGGGGTCCCCGAAGAATCGAAGATTCTTTGGGGCAGCGAAAACGCCCGCCGATGAGATAATAACCGAGCAGCGCTCCGTTGAGGACGATGTGCCCGGGACAACGAAGATCCGGGGACTCTGCAGCCGGTCGCAGCAGAAGGCAGTTTGCAGACACACCCAGTTTACAGCGTTTCCGTCTTTGCTGGTATAATAGAGGCATGTCTTCCCCGACGTGGACACGTTTTTTGCTTTTTCCCCTTCTTGCACTATGCATCGGCGGACTCGGCGGTTTTCTGTACTGGAGCTTCTCCGACCTTCCCGAAGTGAGATCCCTCGAAACGTATACCCCCATCGAGTCCTCGTTTGTCTACTCCTCCGATGGAAACGTCCTTGCGGAATTCTACCTGGAGCGGAGGAACTTCATCCCCCACTACAAGATCCCGGACAGGGTAAAAAAAGCCTTTATCGCCATTGAGGATCAGAGGTTCTATTCCCATCCGGGGGTGGATTTCATCGGCATCCTGCGCGCCTTTTATAAGGATATTATGGCGCGGAGCATCGTGGAGGGCGGGAGCACCATCACCCAGCAATTGACGAAGATGCTCTTTCTGAAGCCGGAGAAAAGTGTCGCGCGGAAGATAAAGGAGACGATCATTTCCGCCCAGATTGAAAAGCGCTATACCAAGGATGAAATACTCGGCATGTACCTGAACAAGACGTACTTCGGCGCACGTGCCTATGGTATCGAGGCTGCGGCGCAGACCTACTTCGGGAAATCCCTCCACGATCTTTCCCTGGGGGAGATCGCCATGATAGCGGGTCTGCAGAAAGCCCCGTCGCACTATTCTCCTTTCAAGAACCCGGAAAAGACCTTGTTCCGGCGGCAGCTGGTGCTGAAGAAGATGCTCCAGAGCGGCTTCATATCCCGGGAAGAATACGAAAGGGCCGGTGCAGAGCCCCTTCCCACCGCTCCTCATAACAGGAAATATAACGCTCCCTACTTCGTGGAGTTCCTCAGGCAGCAGCTCGAGGCCCGTTACGGAGAAAAAATCTATACGTCCGGTCTCCGCATCCACTCCACCATCGATTCCGTCCTGCAGGAAAACGCTGAGACAGCGGTGCAGAACGGGATACGGGAGATCAGCAAACGGGTGGGCCCCGGTATTCAGGCGGCCCTGATCGCCCTGGATCCGAAGACCGGGCACATAAAGGCCATGGTGGGAGGAAACGATTTCTGGGAGACCCAGTTCAACAGGGCGACCCTTGCCCTCCGGCAGCCGGGTTCCGCGTTCAAACCCTTCGTCTACATAACCGCCCTCGAAAAGGGAATGTCGACGGAAGACATCATCCTGGACGAGCCTGTTTCCTTCCCGGGGGCGCGGGCAGGCCTCTCCTGGTCCCCCCGGAATTATGACGGGGAATACCGCGGTCCCGTCACCCTGAAAAAAGCCCTCGCCCTCTCCCTGAATACCGCTACAGTCCGTCTGGCCCATACCGTGGGGCTCGATACCGTTATCACCCTTGCCAGGAGATGCGGGATAAAAAGCACCCTCCACCCCTACCTTCCCCTCGCCCTTGGCGCTTCCGATGTTACCCTCATGGAGCTCACCTCTGCCTACGGGGTCTTCGCCATCGGCAGGAGAATGGAGCCCGTTTCCTACGAGAGGATCCTCACCAGGGAGGGCGTTACCCTGGAAGAGGTGTACTCCGGTTCCGAGGAAGTGCTTTCCCTCGAGACAGTAGAGAAGATGAAAGAACTGCTGGGGGCGGTGGTGGAAACGGGAACGGCCAGCAAAGCAAAGGAGCTGGGAAGGCCCGTGTACGGGAAGACAGGAACCACCAACGATTTCTCCGATGCCTGGTTCGTCGGGTTCGACGACCGGCTGGTGGTGGGGGTATGGG
>NSJL01000024.1 GCA_002634385.1 Nitrospira sp. | reverse complement strand
GGGCTCCGAAGGCGATCACCGCCACGGCGCATAAACTGGCGCGCATCTTTTACACTCTCTGGACAACCAAACAGCTCTATAGGGATAGCGGAGCAGAGTATTATGAACAGCAATATAAAGAGAGGGTCATACGAAACCTCAAAAGAAAGGCTCAGGAGCTGGGGTATACCCTTACCCTGCAGGAGACCCCTGTCCCAGGAGTTTCTTAGGAGCGAATTCCTCTGTGGTCTCAGGGGATACCCTGATCGTGATAATAGACCGTTTCCCCTTCAACCAAGCATGGGGGCAGGACGTTACCTGCCCCCTGCTGAGATTCCAGACGCTCGCTGCAGACAAGAGGATCCCCCTCAGCCCCTGCACTCACTTCATTTCAGAATCCGTCATCCCGGCGAAAGCCATAGTCCCTCCTCTTTCCGTCACCCCGGCAAAAGCCGGGGTCCAGTTCCTTATTCAAAAGACTGGATCCCGGCTCAGAATATCCGCCGGGATGACGACAGAAGAAAAGACCCTCTCCCTGTCTTTGTCATCCCCCTGCCCCGACCCTTCCCGAAAGGGAAGCGCATTTAGCAGAGAGACGCGGAAATCTCCCGTGCAAGCAGCTAACTCATGAGGAGAAATATATTTAAGGTATAATAAAAACAGGAGTCCGGCAATGCTCCCCTTCCAAGGAAGCCTTTACAGAGGACCGGGTCCTGTGCTAACCTATTACACTGAAGATGTTTTTCAGCTCCATGCGGCAGCCTGCGTATAAGCAGAGCAAGCAAAGAAAGGTGGTGATGGTAAATGTCCCTTGATACGGTGAGAAAGAAGGAACTGATTGAATCCTACAAGATCCATGATCATGATACAGGATCTCCTGAGGTGCAGGTAGCTCTGTTGACCGAAAGGATAACCTATCTTACAGAGCATTTTAAAACCCATAAGAAAGACCACCACTCAAGACGGGGGCTTTTGAAGCTCGTCGCTCAAAGGAAGAGGCTCCTCGGGTATCTGAAGACTTCAGACAAAGTCCGCTATGATGCACTGATCGAACGCCTCGGACTCAGGAAATAGCATAAAAAGGTGAGAGTACGAAGTGAGAGATAAGAGATCCTTTATTTCCCACTTCCTCTTTCCGCTTTCTTTATCAATACAATAGGAGAAAAAAGAAAAATTTGATGACTACCGCAGAACTTGAGATTAAAGGAAAGAGGCTTATTATCGAGACGGGACAGATGGCGAGGCAGTCGGGCGGCGCCGTGGTGACGAAATATGGAGACACGGTTGTCCTTGCGACCGCAGTTGCCGACAAAAGAGTCAAGGAAGGGCTGGATTTCTTTCCCCTTACCGTCGATTATCAGGAAAAGACCTACTCGGCAGGAAAAATACCGGGAGGCTTTTTCAAAAGGGAGGGAAAACCGTCGGAAAAGGAAGTCCTGACATCCCGTCTTATCGACAGACCTCTCAGGCCTTTATTCCCCAAGGGATTTTATTCGGAAACACAGGTAATCGTTTCGGTATTGTCCTATGGAGAGGAGAATGTTTCAGATATATTAGGGGTTATCGGCGCATCGGCCGCCGTCCACATCTCCGATATCCCCTTCGGGGGTCCTGTAGGTGCGGTGAGAGTGGGAAGGCTCGACGGCGCCCTGGTTATCAACCCCGACCTGGCCGAGAGCGATTCACTGGACCTCAACCTGGTGGTAGCCGGAACAGCGGATGCCGTCATCATGGTGGAAGGCGGCGGGGCCGAGGTTTCGGAAACCGTCCTGCTGGAGGCCATCGACTTTGCCCACCAGGAGATTAAAAGGATTGTCGGGCTCCAAAACGAGTTAAAAGAAAAGGTAGGCAAGGAGAAGAGACCTGTTACTCCCGTGGAGGAATCCGCTGAGCTGAAGGCCGAAGTGAGGGCTTTTGTAGCGGAAAGGATGAAGGAGGCTATCCGGATACCGGGTAAGCTGCGCCGGCAGGAGGCCCTCGACATCGTCCTCGAAGACGCCATAAAGCATCTGAACACACCCGAAAAAGCGGAAAAGCTCTTCGGCGACGCAGGGAAAGACCTCACCAGGGACATCGCCAACCTGTTCGATGGGTACGAGAAGGAAATCGTCAGGAACACGATCCTGCAGGAAGGGGTCCGGTCGGACAACAGGAAACCTGACGAGATACGCCATATTTCCTGCCATATGGGGTTCCTGCCCCGGGCACACGGTTCTGCACTGTTTATAAGGGGCGAGACACAGGCCCTCGTGGCGTCCACCCTCGGCACCGCCGACGATGAACAGAAAATAGATTCCCTCGAAGGGGAAATGTATAAAACCTTCATGCTCCATTACAACTTTCCGCCCTTCAGCGTGGGTGAAGTAAAACCCCTGCGCTCGCCGGGCAGGAGAGAGATCGGTCACGGCGCCCTTGCGGAGCGGGCACTGAAATACGTGATTCCTTCCAAAGAAGTATTTCCGTATACCATCCGCATTGTTTCCGACATCCTCGAATCCAACGGCTCCTCGTCCATGGCCACGGTGTGCGGCGCCACCCTCTCCCTGATGGACGCCGGCGTCCCCATTGCCGCACCCGTTGCGGGGATCGCCATGGGCCTTATCAAGGAGGGAGACCAGGTGGTCGTCCTCACCGATATCCTCGGGCTTGAGGACCACCTCGGCGACATGGATTTCAAGGTGGCGGGCACCGAAAACGGTATCACCGCCTTTCAGATGGACGTGAAAATCGGCGGGGTCAGCCGGGAGATCATGCAGAACGCCCTTGAGCAGGCCCGCCGGGGAAGGCTCCATATACTGGGCAAAATGAAGGAAGCGATGCCTTCGCCCCGGGCAGGCCTCTCACCCCATGCGCCGCGCATTTACACCCTGAAGATCAAGCAGGAAAAGATCAGGGATGTCATCGGCACCGGCGGCAAGGTCATCCGGGGAATCATCGAGCAGACCGGCGTCAAGATCGACATCGACGATTCCGGCACGGTCAATATCGCCTCCTCCGACGAGGCGTCGGCACAAAAGGCCATCGAGATCATCAACGGCATCATTGCAGAGGCCGAATTGAACAAAATCTACAAGGGCAAAGTCGTACGTATCACCGATTTCGGCGCCTTCGTAGAGATTCTCCCCGGTGTCGACGGTCTCCTGCATATCTCCCAGATCTCCGAAAAGAGGGTAGCGAAGGTTACCGACGAGCTGAACGTGGGGGACGAGGTGCTGGTGAAAGTCATCGAAATCGACAACCAGGGGCGTGTCCGGCTCAGCAGGAAAGAAGCCATGCGGGAGCAGGGCAAGTAGCAGCAATAACACCAGGGATAGCTCCCTGTACACATCCGAAAATAAAAAGGGGCGCAGGTTGCATACCCGTAAAGGGCCTGTAGCCTGTGCCCGATCCCGGAAAACCTGATCTATGTTCACAAAGCGACATCTCGATAACGGCATTCCTGTGGTCATGGAGCAACTGAAGAACTTCCGCTCCGTGATCGTGGGCATATGGGTCAAGGTGGGGGCACGCAATGAGGCTTCTGAAAAGAACGGCATCTCCCATTTCCTCGAGCATATGTTCTTCAAGGGCACCCGGAGGCGCTCCGCCACCGATATCGCGATTCTCATCGATTCCCTGGGCGGAGATCTCAACGCCTTCACTTCCCGGGAGAACACCGCGTTCTATGTAAAAGTACTCGATGAGTACATCGAGAGGGGCATCGAGCTCCTTACGGATATCTTCATGCATTCCACCTTTCCGGCAGAGGAAGTGGAAAAGGAAAAAGGCGTTATCAGGGAGGAGATCAAGCTCGTCGAGGATACTCCCGACGATTATATCCACGACCTTTTCAGCAGGACGGTCTGGGGGGATATGGGGCTCGGCCAGCCGGTACTGGGAAAGCAGGAAACCGTCAAATCCTTTACCCGGGATGATCTCACCAGCCATATCAGAAAGTACTACGGCACCACCGATACGGTAATCGCCTGCGCCGGGAATTTCGATCCTGATACCGTCCTGCACCACCTGAACCACCATCTCGGCTCTCTCAGGAGGGGCTCCGAACCCGAGATCTTCTCACCCCCCTGCTTCCGTCAGAGGGTCGATATTTACCCGAAAGACCTCTCGGAGACCCATATCTGTCTTGGGGTCGAGGGGGTTCCCCATCCGAGCAAGGACCGGTATGCAGTGGCGCTCCTGAACTCCATTCTCGGATCGAGTGTAAGCTCCCGTCTCTTCCAGGAGATACGGGAGAAAAAAGGGTATGCGTACTCCATTTATTCCTTCGTATCCTCCTATATCGATACGGGATTCCTGGCCGTCTACGCAGGGACCGGGAGGAAGAAGGCGGTGGCCGTTACCGAGATGATCATCAGGGAGATGCAGAACCTCCACGCCACCGTCACCGATGAGGAACTGCGGAGGGCAAAGGACCAGATGAAAGGCAATATCGTGCTGGGCCTCGAATCCACCAGCAACCGGATGCAGAGCATCGCCCGCCAGGAGATTTACTACGGAAGACATTTCTCCCTGAAAGAAATCATGAAGGAGATCGAGGCCGTGTCCATGCAGCACCTGAAGGACCTGATCTACCGTCTGGTGAACCAGGGAAGGATGAGCATGACCGTCCTCGGGCCGGTGAGGGAAGAGGATTTCAAAGGACTCATCGGCGAATCCTGCGCCGCTCCCCACAAGAAACAGTCCGCTGCAGGCGGCTATTAATCAGTCCTATACCGATACCTATACCGATATCTTTATCTTTACCTGCCTTGTCCTTGCGAAGGGTCGTACCCTGAAGCAATCCCGTCGTTTTCCCTTGCACTACTTTTTGGTGCGTTTGCCCTGTCCCCGCCCCCGCCGTAAGACAACAACAACGCTTATTGGTTATAATCAAAAATACCTCACTGCTGAGGGATTGCATTATTACGGGCAAGCAGATAAAATGGTGTCACCGTCATGCTCAGGGAATTACGGATCAGGAACTTTACCATTATTGACGACCTGTCCATCGGGTTCGAGCCGGGACTGAACATCCTCACCGGCGAGACAGGGGCGGGCAAGTCCATCATCGTGGACGCCCTCAACCTCCTCCTCGGGGAAAAGGCTTCTCCGGATATGGTCAAAGCGGGGAAGAAGGAGGCAAGCGTCGAGGCCTTTTTCGACACTTCCGGTCACCCGCAGCTCGAGGAACTCTCCATCGAAAGCGACGACGGGATCATCCTGCGCAGGACCCTTGCGGTCCAAGGCAAAGGGAGGGCCTACATCAACGATACCCCCGTCAGCCTCCCCACCCTCTCCGCCATCGGGAGGAGCCTTGTGGGCATTCACGGGCAGCACGAGCAGCAGGGCCTCCTCAGAAAGGAGAGCCATCTCTTCTTTCTCGATGCGTACGCCGGACTCCAGGAGCTTGTCTCCTCGCTCCAGGAGAAATACCAGGACGTGTTCGAAACGAGGGGGAAAGCGGCGGAATTGAAGGAAAAGGCGCGGGAAAGGGGCCAGAGAATAGAGTTTCTGAAATTCCAGGTGGACGAGATCGATGCGGCCCGCCTGAAGCCGGGGGAACAGGAAGTCCTGGAAGAAGAGCGGTCAATTCTCCTTAACCTGAGCAGGTTGAAGGAAGCCGCGGAAACAGCCTACGCGCTGTTATACGATGCGGAGAGCTCCGCCCTGGAGAAGCTCTCCGCAGTAGCAACGCGGGTAAAGGAAATGGCCCAGATCGACCGCAGCGCGGAGGAACCCCTCAGCACTATCGAAGCCGCCCTTCCCCTGCTGGAAGATGCCGCCCTGCTCCTTCGCAGGCTCAAGGACAAGTACGATATCGATCCCGACCGGCTCGCCGGGCTCGATGAGCGCCTCGAGTCGATAAAGCGGCTGGAAAAGAAATACGGAGACAGCATCGCAGAGGTGCTGCGCTATCAGGATACCGCCTCTGCGGAACTGAAGACCCTCGAAAACATCGACGAACACCGGGAGGCCCTGGAGGCCGAGCTCGCTGTGAAGGAGAGGGATCTGCTGGATGCGGCGGAAGAGGTGTCGAAGAGGAGGCGCTCCCTGGCGGGAAAAATGGAGACCCTGGTCCTCGGAGAGCTCCATGAGCTGGGGTTCCAGAAGGCATCCTTCTCCGTCAGCATCAAAAAAAAGGATGCGGTGACCGCAAGCGGGATCGACGAGGTGGAGTTCCTCTTCTCCGCCAATCCGGGCGAACCGGCAAAGCCGCTGGGGAAGGTCGCCTCGGGCGGAGAGCTCTCCCGGATCATGCTGGCGTTGAAGTGCATCGAAATCAGCGGCGACGGGAGGTCCTCCGGATTGGGCATGGGACAGCAGAAAAAGAAAAAAATCCCGCCTGCTCCCTCCGGCAGGGAAACCCTGATCTTCGATGAAGTGGACGCAGGCATAGGGGGGGTAACGGCCCAGCATGTGGGAAACCGCCTGAAAGCCATTGCAGGGACCTACCAGGTGCTCTGCATCACCCATCTGCCGCAGATCGCAGCCCTTGCCGACTACCACCTGATGGTGGAAAAAACCGTAGAAAAGGACCACACCGCAGTTATTGTCAAGCACCTCACCGGCGGACTGCGCCAGGAAGAGCTGGCCCGCATGCTCAGCGGAAGGATCACCGACGGATCGCTGAAACATGCCCGGGAGCTCCTGGGGACCGCTAAAAGTGAGAGAGAGTGAGGGGAGCCATGAGACGCCCCTGGTATATAATCAGGGAGTATGATTATCTCCGCCAGCAGAAGGACCGATATACCCGCTTTTTATTCCGAGTGGTTCATGAACAGGATCCGCGAGGGATATGCCCTCGTGCGCAATCCCTTCAACGGGAAGGAGTCCCGTGTGGACCTTTCGCCCTCCGCCGTCGATGCCATCGTTTTCTGGACCAGGAACCCGAAGCCCCTGCTCTCCCATCTCGAAGAGCTCGACACGAGGGGGTTTGTCTATTACTTCCTTTACACCATCACCGGGTATCCGCAGAGCCTCGAACCTTCAGTGCCCCCTCTCCCCCAGGCAATCGAAACCTTAACCGAGCTCAGCAGAAGGATCGGCTCCGGCAGGGTCACCTGGCGCTTTGACCCCATTCTCCTCACCTCCCTCACTCCCGAAGACTCCCTTATCGGCACCTTCGGGGATATCGCGCAGCAGCTCCATGGGGCCGCAAAGCGCGTTATTATCAGTTTCTGCGAATTCTACAGAAAAGTTACTGCCAACCTGAAGGGCCTCTCCTCCGTCACCTGCACCGATATATCCGGGGACGAGCCCCGGATACGCCGCATCGCCTCCTCCCTTGCCGGGATCTCCCGTATCCACTCGATGGAAATGTTCAGTTGCGCGGATGCCCGGGATTTCACTTCTCTCGGAATCCGGCGCGGAAAGTGCATCGACAACGCCCTGATACAGGAGCTCTTCGGGATCACGGTACATCCCGGGAAGGACAAGGGACAAAGGAGAGAGTGCGGCTGCGTGCAGAGCAGGGACATAGGAGAGTACTCAACCTGTCTTCACGGATGCGTTTACTGCTATGCCACGACAGGCAGGGAGGAGGCGCGGAGAAAGGCCCTTCTCCATAACCCTGAAAGCCCCTTTCTCATCGGGTAGCAGACCGTCTGTTTTGAGGAGAGGACTTCGGCTTCCCTTTGAGTAACCCCTCCCGACCTCCCCGTACCCTAAGGGGAGGGGTTACTCACCGGCCCCCTCTTCAGGTTGAATTCCCCCTCTTAGAGTAAGAGGGGGTGAGGGGGAGTTAGCCACAGCCGTATCCCCGGCAATGTACTGGAATTTTTGCATATCGGACGGAGCATTTGTATTTTCCCCTCTGTTTGTATTACTCTTTTATGTCTCTCTCCCTGAGAGAGAGAGGAACCGCCTCCGCCGGTGCGGAAGGCGCATGAAGCCCATGTACAGAGAACATTTCGGTTTGAAAGAGGCCCCTTTTTCCCTTGCCCCCGATCCCCGTTATCTCTTCATGAGCGGGGGGCATCAGGAGGCCCTGGCACATCTCCTCTACGGGATACGGAACGACGGGGGATTCGTCCTGCTCACCGGGGAGGTCGGCACCGGCAAGACCACCGTCTGCCGCTGTCTCCTGGAGCAGGTGCCGGACGACACCGATATCGCCTTTATTATCAACCCCAAGATGGACGCCGGTGAGCTCCTCGCCACCATCTGCGACGAGCTGGGGATCCCCTATGCCTACGGCACCACAAGTATCAAAAGCCTCGTGGACGCCCTCAATGCGTATCTTCTCGACACCCATGCCCGGGGCCGCAAGACAGTCCTTATCATCGAGGAGGCGCAAAACCTCAGTGCGGATGTCCTGGAGCAGCTGCGGCTGCTGACCAATCTCGAGACAAACCGGCGCAAGCTGCTCCAGATCATCATGCTGGGCCAGCCGGAGCTCCAGGACAAGGTGTCCCGGCCCGAGCTGCGGCAGCTGGCACAGCGCATCACAGCGCGGTACCACCTCGGTCCCCTGTCGCGGGACGAGGTGGTCGCCTATGTGTCCCACCGTCTGTCCGTAGCAGGGGTGAGCCGCCAGGTTTTTCCCTCGCCCGTTATAAAACGCCTGTTCCGCTTGAGCAAGGGAACTCCTCGCCTGGTCAATCTCCTGTGCGACAGGGCGCTCCTCGGCGCCTACGTGCAGGGCCAGGACCGGGTATCCGCATCCATCCTCGCGCAGGCCGCCCGGGAAGTGCTCGGAGACGCCCGGGAGAAGGGGTTCCGGGGAAAATCCTACCGGTGGGCCGCAGCAGCCCTCCTGCTCCTCCTCTGCGGGGCCGTCCTTTTCATCGTCTCCCACCGGCATCTTTCCCGTCCACCCCTTCCCGCCGTGGCAGCGGAGCGCCTCTCCCCCGCCGTGGTGCAGTGGCCTGCCGGCCAACCCCGGAGCCGCAGCAGGGAGCTGGCCTTCCGGGAGCTGTTCCGGCAGTGGAATCTCGTCTACGCTTCCCGGGGGCCTGCCTGCAGGCAGGCGGAAGAACAGGGGATGCGCTGTTTTACCCGGCAGGGCAGCATTCAGAGTCTGCGTCTTCTGAACAGGCCCGCGGTACTACGGCTCTTCGACGGAGGGGGAAGGGAATTTTACGCGGCACTGACGGCACTCCGGGGGCAGAGAGCTACCCTCGTCGTGGGAGGGGAGACCAGGAACGTAGAGATACGGGATATGGCGCTGCAATGGACAGGCAGCTTCACCCTGCTCTGGAAGGCCCCCCCCGACTACCAGGGAGATATCCGTCCCGGCAGCCGCGGCCCGGCCGTCCGGTGGCTGGCGGAGCATCTGGCCCTGGCCCGTGGGGAGAAAGGGGAGCCCGTGGAACCGGCGACCTTCGATGAGCCCCTTGTCAGGCAGGTAAAAGAGTTTCAACGTACAAAGGGTTTGCTTCCGGACGGGGTGGCGGGAGCGGAAACATTGATTCATCTTTCCAACACGGCAGAAGGAGGGACCTCACCGTTCCTCCTCAGAAAAGGAGATGCGTAGGAATGTCCTATATCCTCGATGCCCTGAAGAAAGCGGAACAGAAGCGGCGGCAGGAGACTGCCCCCACACTCCTTACCGCCCCGTACTCCACCGACAAGAGGACAAAGGGCCGTTCCCGGGTGCTGTATCTCCTCGTGGCCGCCCTGCTGCTGAACGCAGGGTTCCTGTTCTTGTGGCTGCATCCCTGGCGATCGCAGGAGCCCCCCCGGAACGCACCTCCGGCTCTTCCGCAACAAGCGCCGGTGCAGCAGTCCGTACCCGCGCTGCCGGCGCCGGCAGTTGCTCAAAAAGAGAAAGAGAGTGGTGCAAAGCCGCTTAAAGGAGGGAGAGAGCAGGAGAGGGCTGCTTCCGAAAAAGCAGAAAGGAAGAAGACTGCGCGGGAGAGGTCCGTCAATCCGCCGTTCCCTGCTCCTGCGGCGGAAAAGAAGGTCCTCGCCTTCGGAGAGCTTCCGGTATCCGTACAGCAGAGCCTGCCCGCGCTGCAGATTTCAGGGCATTTCTACTCTTCCACTCCCTCTTCCCGCATCGTGAGCATCAACGGGCGCACTGTGCGGGAAGGGCAGGAGGCGGCGGAAGGCGTCATCGTAGAGCGCATCACCCCCGACGGGGTTATCCTCTCCTTCCAGGGGTACCGCTTCCATCAGGGGGTATTCTAAGAGTTCACCCTGTAGTTTTTTCACAGAATGCTTTTTTAGGACTTTCTGAGCAGGTATACTTGGGTGTGGGGCGAGGGGGCACCCTCTTTCAGGGAAAAAACAGGTAGAGGTAGAGAAAAAGGTAAATACAACTATCTTCTTTTTCTGTTTACTTTACCTTTACCTGTCTTACTCTCTCCCTGTCTAATGCATCTCGGCCGAATTGTACAAGCCGTGCTTCTTCATGATGTCATAGAGGGTGGGCCTGCTGATCCCCAACTCCTCCGCAGCCCGCGCGATATTGCCTCCATTCTTCTCGATGGCGGCGATGGCCATTTCCCGCTCCACCCTGTCCCGCGCCTCGCGCAGACTGGTGAGCTCGGGGAGCATCATCTTCGGTGCGGAGGACCTCTCCGTAAAGCCCAGGTCGTGGGGCTCGATCACCGGGTACTCCGACATGATGACAGCCCGCTGTATCCTGTTCTCCAGCTCCCTGACATTCCCGGGCCACTCATAGGACTCCAGCAGCTTGATGGAGGAAGGGCTGAACCCCCGTATCCTCTTCCTGAACTCCTCGCTGAATCTCCGCAGAAAGAGGTTCGACAGGAAGATGATGTCGTCCCCCCTCTTCCGCAGGGGAGGGAGATTGATGATCAGCACCCCGATGCGGTAATAGAGGTCCTCACGGAATTTCCCTTCATTGATGGCTTTCTGAATATCGATATTGGTGGCGGCGAGAATACGCGCATCCACCGGTACGTCCTCCCTGCCGCCCACCCTCTGGATCGTCTTCTCCTGCAGGAAGCGGAGGAGCTTCACCTGCAGGTTTGCCGGCAGTTCCCCGATCTCGTCGAGGAAGATGGTCCCCTTGTGGGCATATTCCACCTTCCCCTGCACCTGGAGGTGCGCCCCGGTAAAGGCCCCTTTCTCATGCCCGAAGAGCTCCGACTCAAGGAGATTCTCCGGAATGGCGCCGCAATTGATGGGTACGAAAGGACCGTCCTTCCTTAAGCTGATGGAATGGATCGCCCGCGCCACCAGCTCCTTTCCCGTACCGCTCTCCCCGATCACCAGTACGGAGATATCGGAGGAGGAGACCTTCCTGATGGTGGAGAAGATCTTCAACATCTCGGGGCACTGCCCGACCATGCCGCCCAGCTCCGTGGCCTTCTCGTCGAGGGAGATATGCAGCCTCCGGTTCTCCGCTTCGATGTTGTACAGGTAAAAGGCCCTGGTGATGATGATGCGCAGCTCCTTGAGGTCGATGGGTTTGTGGTAAAAATCGTAGGCGCCCATCTGTATCGCCTTCATCGCGTTTTCCCTCTGGTCGTTTCCGGTAATAACGATGACCTTCGTGGCGGGGGAGTCCTTCAACATCTCATCCAGGCACCGGAAGCCCTCTCCGGTTCCGTTGTCGGTGGGAGGGAGGCCGAGATCGAGAGTAACCACCCGGGGATGATGCCGCTTGAAAAGTTCGAGGGCCTCCCGGCTGTTGCCGGCAAGAAGGACGGAATATTCCTTTCCGAGGCCCCACTTGAGCTGTTTTCTTATTTCTTCATTATCGTCGATGACAAGTATTTTTTCCATACTCTCTCAGATGATCAGGAACCGGCACTTTGAAGAATTCCAAAAAAACTGATGTACTTAAATTATATCGCAGTACCACCTGACGCACAACTCAAAACGTCTCCTTATTCTGCCGTACACTCCCTTCAGGAAAGCACGGGGATTACGCTTCCGGCGCAATGCACTCCGCTCCCCGGAAGGCGGGGAGAGTCACCGTGAACACCGAGCCCTTCCCGGGTGCGCTGGACACTTCGATATGGCCCCCGTGCGCCTCCACGATCTGCCTGCATTGATAGAGACCGATCCCCAGTCCCTTTCCCTTTGTGGTGGTAAAAGGTTTGAAGAGGTGCTTTCTCTGGAACTCCTCCGTCATGCCGCATCCTTTGTCCCTGACGCGGAGAAAGGCGCTGTCGTTTTCGCCCACTTCGACATGCACCGGCCCCTTTCCCCCGGTGGCGTCGAAAGCATTGAGGATGAGATTCAGAAGAACCTTCTGGATTTCCTCCACATCCACTTCGGCGATGACCGGGCGGGCCTCGACGCGCACCTCCCCCGTATTGACCATGGATACCGTCTCAAAGGCGATGATCTGGAGATCGGACGCCTTCCGGTTCAGTGATTCCTTCTCCTCGAAGTTGCGGAGCTTCGTGATCAGCCTCTTCATTTTGCCGATGGTGATGTCCAGGGATTGGAGCATGTCCTGCTGGAAATCGGGGTTGTCCATATACTCCTTTGCATTGTCTACCATGAGGGAGAGGGTGAACACCAGGTTCTTGAGGTCATGGACGACAAAAGCGGAGATCTTTCCCAACGCTTCCATCTCCCGGGCATTGCTCAGCTTCTCCGACAACTTCAGATTGAGAACCACGGAGGAGGCGTGACGGGCAAAGGTCCGCATCAGATCGTAATCCTCATAGGTATACTCCTCTCTCTTGTTGATGAGCTTCCCCATGGCGATGAAGCCCTCGAAAGTCCCGTTGGAATGGAGGGGAACGGCAAAGGATATCCTGTTCCGGGCGAGGAACTCCCTGTTGGACGCCTCTATGGCGGCGTCCCCGTCCTTCGCACTGAAGATGCGCCTGCTGCTCTTCATGGACTCGACAAGGGGATTCCCGTCGGCAATCACCGTATCCATGGGCTGCATCTCGAACACCACCGTGTTGGTGTACACCCTCCTCTCCTCATCGTACTGGAAGAGCGCAGCCCCCCCCGTGCCGAAGGTCTCGCAAAAGCCCGAAAGAACCGCTTTCAGGAGCTCTTCCCCTGTTTTCGAAGAGGAGAGCCTGTCCGTAAACTGAATCCATTGCGTCCGGTAATCGTATTTTTTCGTATAGAAATGTTTATGAAGGAGAACCTCTATCGTACGCCGTACCTTCTCGGAAAGGAAGAAAAGAAGCAATCCCATCCCGCTGATGAAGGCCAGGGAGGCCACTAGTACCTTCCGGGTGGAGGGCCCGAAATAGCGCATCCCCTCCCCCACCAGGCCGAGTCCCAGCAGGTACAGTCCCACCGCGAAAATGACCACCGACCGGTACGCCATCTGCCGGGATACACTCACTCTCACGCGCCCGAGCCTCTTCACCCGGGCGTACAGCATGAAAAGAACCGCGTTGATCGTAACAACGGACCTGACGGGCAGAAGGCTCATATTGATGGACCGGTACAGGAGCACCTGGCTGTAATAGAAGATAGCGAGCGCTGCCAGCAGTCCTGCCCCGAGGATCTCGAACTTTATCTTCCACCGTGCACTCTTCGCCGCGGTGAAAAGGGTCGTCTCCAGATTGACGAGAGACACGACAACATAGACGAGAATACCGATGTAGAAGAGAAACCCGGCATTCCCGAGGAAGAGGATCCTTTCCTCTGCGAAATCGGGAGAATGGAAAAAGGACTCCGCCGGCAGGAAGACCGCGGAGAGGAAGAAAACCGGGGAAAGGACAAGCAGGGCCTGCTGCGTTCCCGATATGCCCCTTTCCTCGCTCCTCCGCGCATAGGTGAGGGAGAACAGCAGCCAGAGGGGCGGAAGGAGGGCTTCCGCCAGCAGGGAATATTTTTTCCAGAAGAGGAGGTCCTCCGGATTCCTGACGGCAAGAGAATCAAAAAGCTCCAAAGCGGCCGCCAGGAAGAAAAGGGCGGAGAGCGCATAGGTGGTCAACGACCTGTTTCTCCCCATCAGGGCGTAAAGGGAGTACCCGAAGGTCAGCACCAGGGTGGTCAATGAGAGGACTGTCGCTGCCATGGCTTTTTCCGCTTCTCCTTTTTTATGCAGTATAGCTGAAGATATCAGGGTGTGTAGGCAGCTGAGTCAAGTGCGCCTACCCATATATATACCCTCTAGCAGGGTGCCGGAAAAAGTCTTTTCGCTGTCATTGCGCGGTCAGCAAAGCAATCTTGCCTTTAGAGAAATCAACGATCAGAGATTGCTTCGCCGCAAAAAAGCTCCCCGAAATGACATTCCGGGAGTTTTTCGGCACCTTATTCAGATCATAGCAGCAAATCGGGCCTCCGTACAGGGGAAAAACGGGCAATTATGCGCGCCTCCCCTTTATGCGGGCAGAAATTCATTGATCACCGGGTAAAAGTCCTTCACGAATTCGAGGGCTGCGGAGAGCGCCCTTTCCCTATCGGAGTCGAAGGGCAGGGATACCCTGATGAAGGCGGCATCCCTGCGCCGGTACAGGAGGGAATTCAGGATTTCCCATCCCTTCAGGGCATACTCGTCCGTAATGCTTCTCCCCTTCACCTGATACCAATAGAGAAACCGCTCTCTCCCCTCTCCCTTTTGATAGACAGCACTCACCATTCGCAGATTCTTTCCCTCCACTTCGAGGGTCAGCTCCCTCTCCTCCACCCGGTACCACCCGCCGCCCGGAAGGCAGTGCTTGGGGGAATGGATCCCCCCGCTCCCTCTTCCGCTGTCATGGTATCCGATATACAGGGAGACACGGCTGCCGTCCGGTCCCGCATATCCCCTCGACAGGTAATCGGTGGGCCGCAGCACTCTCAATACCTCCTCGCTGAACAGGGAGTGGGAGACCATCGTCCACCCCTTCCTCTTTACCGGGAACTCGTGGAAGGCCTTTTTCAGCGGCACCGCCGTGTTGGAATGCAGGCTCGTATACGAGAAGGCGAGCACGAGGAGAAGATACACAATAAAGAATCTCCCTTTTCCAATCATCTCCCGATCCTCCCCACCAGTATACCGGTCAGGATCATCAGGACGACGGCGAGACCGAACACCGCCATACCCGCAAACTCATGGAAAAAGCCCTCTGCGGCACGCCCCCCCCAGTAGTGGGCAAGGATTCCGGTGACAATGACCCTGAGGGCATTGACAAAAAGCGCGATGGGGACCGCCGAGGCGATCACCGCCGCCCTCTTCAGCAACGATGGCTGGGCGAAATAGGCGAAAGCCACACTCAGGGCGAGGAGGGACAGGAGAGAGCGTATACCGCTGCACGCATCGGCCACTTCCAGCACGATGGCAGGAAACATGATGATGTTGCCCTCTCTCCACACCACAATGCCGGCGGTCTTCAGGAAAAGGACAGAGTACTTCGCCACAAATAGCTTCAGGGGGAAGGCGACAGAGTCGTACAGGATATACGGCAGGGGAACCATGAAGAAAAGGTACGCCAGGGGAAATGCTGCGATCCTGAACACCTCCCGTCCGAAGAGAAAGAGTACGAGGCCCGCAAGCACCACCACAAGGGAGACCCGCATGGTGAAGCTTTCCGTTCCCAAAGAAGCGGCAACGAACAGGAGAAGGGCGGCGAGGACGACCAGGATGCCCCTGTTGTCCGGAACAACAGGGGTATCCTTCAGTATCCCCGCCTTGCGGTATACAATATACCCCGAGATCAGGGGAACCAGGAAGCCGTGGGAATAATTGGGATCCCGGTACCACACCTCCGCCATGGAGGTGAAAGCGGAAAAGGAGAGCCCCCCCAGCAAAAGCAGCAGAACGAGGAGCGGAAACCGGTACCGTACAACCGCTTCAGAAAAGCTCACGGTCCGCATACCGCCGCACCCTTCCCGCAGTCGTCCCCCGCCGTCGTCCTGCACCACCGCCTATATGCGTATGTGTATGAATTTACTGTCCTCAATCGGCACGCTCCTTTTCCTGGTCTTTCCTCCATACGAAACGACAACGGTATGGGGCGTTTTCCGTATCTTCATCCTCTTTCCCGTGGACTCCCCCTCATGCACATTGGTAAGGAGATACTGCACCACATCGGCAGCGGCACGGCCTCCGTCATCCGTAATCCCTTCGAAAACCGTCTCGCCCTTCCTGTCCTGTATCACCACCGCCGCATCCCGCACCGGTGTCCCGTCAGAGTCCCTCACCTCCACCGTGAGATGCCAGCCCACGGTTATTTCCTTTCTCCCCTTTCCGGAGAACTCCAGGTCGATATCTTCCATCGAGGCGCCGTTTTCCATCGTATTCCCGGTGAAGACTCCCGTACTCGGGAGAGAGGAATACTGGCTCTTCACCGTTTTATAGTTCGAGTAGTTGTCCCTCTTCACGAAGGTATTGTCGATGAACCGGGCATACCCGTCCGCATGGCCGTAGTTGTCAGCCAGCAGGACATTGGCCCAGTTGCTCTCCACCCGGTTGTTCCGGAATACCAGGTGGGGAGACATGTTGCCGCAGACCACCGCTATGGCGGCCGCCTTTGCCTTGCCGTCGTCATTGAGTGCGATAATCACGTTATTGTGGAATTCGGCCTTCTGCTCCGCCTTGGGGAGCCCGACGAAAAGGGCCCTCCCCCAACTGTTGAACCCAGCGCCTTTATAGTCGCGGGAGGCCCTGAGGAGGAACGTATTGTACATCACCTCCATACCGTCCCCCGACCCCCAGGTCATCCTCAGGCAGGCCGCCCCCGTATCCCCGTATTCGTCCCCCTCCCGGGTGCTCTGTACCTCCACATAATTCGAAAAGACTTTCCCGCTTCTCCCGGGCCAGATGCCGATGGGATGGACACCGCTTCCGAAGACCTTGTTATGGTGGATCATGCCGCCCGCCGCGGAGATTCCCACCGAGTTGGTCACCCGGCTGTCGATATGCACCTCGTTGTTATACACCATGCCCTCCTCTCCCACCCTGATGCCTACCTGCCTCGTTTTCACGATGGTGTGATGCACCTTTGCCCCGACCACTTTCCCTGCCCGCAGTGCGTCGATACCCTGGTGTCTGTCCTTTACCCCGGTGCCGAGATCACGGATGACGGAATGGTGTATATGGGCGTCCCTGCCCCACTGGAGATAGATACCGTGGGTGTCCGCAGCGTGGTAGCTGATCTCGACCCCGCCGATTTCCATACCGAAGGTCTCATAGGCATACACCGGGTTGCAGTTTTTCCCTGAGCCGGGCTTGCCGCGGCATTTCCCCTCCCCCTGCACGATCCTCCCATTGACAAGGACGATATTTTTCCGCTTCACCCCTTCGACGGATACGCCGTAGGCTGCCTTTGCGTCCTGCGTTCCGTACGTCACCGTATACCCGTTCAGGTTCAGGGTGACACCGGATGCCGTAACCGTGAACGCCGTCCCCTCCGCCGTTATGTCGTTCACCACCACGTATTCCGTATCGGGCTGATCCAGCGTTGCCGGGCCGGTAAGCTCCTTTATCCTGCCCCGCAGCGGTTTTCCCACCGGGGAGACCCCTGCATCGAGCACCATCTCCCTGATGCCCAGATCATGAGAGAGGGCCCTTCCGCCGGGGAAGAGTCCGGGGCAGAGCAGCGCGCCCAGAAGGAGTACGATCAGGCTTCCCGCCCCCCTCCGTCTCATGCGCCCGTACCCCGCCTCCCTTTTCCCGCCACCGTCTCCACCAGCAGACGGTACACTTCCTCCGCCGTCTTCCTGACATCGAACCTTTCCCGTGCCACGGGGCGGAACTTCTCGAACAGCTCTCCCGGGGGATTCTCCATGACTCCCTGCAGCGCCCTGGCAAGCGCCTCCGCGTTTTCACTCCTGAAAACCACGGCGGGGGTATCCCGCACCGCCTCGCGCAGGCCCATGCAATCGGAAGCGACGAGGGGCGTTCCTGCACACATCGCCTCCATGGGCTGCAGGGGAAAGGCCTCCCACCGCGAGGGCATGACCACGACGTCCATATCCCGGTAAATGGCGGCCACGTCTTTCTGGAAAGGAAGAAAGACAAACCTCCTCTCCAGCTCTTTCTGTTTTACCTTTTTCCGGTACCAGTCGAGGTAATCCCCGGAGCCCACCGCAATCACCCTGAAATCGCCGGAGATCTTCCCGCTCCTCTCCAGGATGTCCACTGCGTCGATCAGGTAGGGAAATCCCTTTTCGGGCATGAATCGTCCCAGGTAGCCGATAAGGAAGGTTTTCCCGTTCAGCCCCATCCTCTCCCGGAATGTCCCCTTGCGGATGCCGTCGAATATCCCCGTATCGATACCGTTGCGGATCACCACTTTCCTGCAGCGGGACCGGGCAAGGGACGGGACGGTTTCATGGAGGTGCTCCATGATGTCATCACTTACCGCATAGAGCACCGTCACCTTCCTGAGCACCCGCGAAAGCAGGGCCGCCTGGAGCCCTGCCGTCCTCCCCTTGAGATGGCGGTTTTCGAAGATCCCGTGCACCGTTACGATATGGGGTACCCGGAAGGGGAAGTTCGCCGCAGAGGCGAGCAGGGCCGAAATGAATCCGTTGCTCTGGATCACATCATGACGCCCCTTCCGGAGCTCCCGGAATACCGTCCGCACTATTCCGTACTTCCCCTCTGCCGCGGGGCAGACAATGAGGCGGGCGCCTATCTCTTCCGCATCCCTTTCCAATGCCTCATCCTCCAGGGTGGATGCGGCGACAATGGTGAGCGTACACCGGGAGGAAAGATGTTTATAGACATAGCGCATGTAGGTCCTGATCCCTCCCAGGGGCCACCGGGCAACCACCAGGAGCCTGATCTTTCCCGTACTCATGCAGGAAGAGTCCCTCCCGTCCCCGCGCGTTACAGGGCTTTCCGCCCGGGGGCTTTTTTCATCGGGGTTCCCGTGGGGGTTCCCGGGCGGATCCCCGGGGCGAAGAGCGGAACAGCGCTCTTCCTGTCCGCCTTCCGTTGCAGGAACCAGGCGGAGAGCACGCCGAGAGCCCCTATCCAGAGCCAGTTGTACCGGTACAGATTGTGGCCGAAGTTCCCGTTGAAGAGGAGGAGCACTAGTGCCTGGACCGACGCAACGGAAACGTATCTGAGGAACAGGAGACGCTCTTTTTCCCCCGGCGGCGCGTCGGGAGGGAGGCCGGACAGGCGCAGGCCCGTTTCCCGTGTAATTCCGCGGTGTGTCTTTATGATGACCCCCACGAGGAAGAGGAATGCCAGGAAACCCACCCCTCCCAGCTCGCCCAGCAACTCCCCGTAGAGGTTATGCGCACTGCCCCCCACGGGCATCGTCTCCCACCCGTATTTGAAGTTCCCCGGTCCGATCCCGAGCAGGGGATACTTCCCGAACAGGTGAATCCCCTGCTTCAATCCGCCAATCCTCCCCTCCGCCGACGCGTCCGCGCCCTTGGGGGCGATACCCTTTACAAAGATGGATTTGAAGCGCACCTGGTATTCCTCCGGCATGTAGTTCCAGGTGAAGGCCAGCATGACCAGTACCAGGGTGACGCCCAGCACTTTCCGTGAGGCTCCGAACAGGACAAGGAACAGGAAGAGGAGGGCCGTCACCATTCCGCTCCGCGACCCCGTAAAGACAATGCATGTCCCCGCAAGTATCCCGTAAGCCCAGAGCATCTTTCTCGTCATGAACGAAAGGCTCTTCTGCTTCAGCATGGCCCAGAGAAAGGGCAGGGAATAGGCGATGGAGGCGGCAAAAGAATTGGGATCGCCGTAGGTGGTGTCGATGCCGATCATCCTCCGGAGCCCCATCCTCCACATATGGCGGTCATTGACGAAAAACTCCCATGCCGACTTCCCCACATACAGGAACATCACCGCCAGATAGGCGATGATGAATTTCTTCATCTGCTCCTCGTCGTTCAGGGTGAGGACGATGATGTAGTAAAAGACGATGAGCTTGAAGTAATCGAAGCTGGCCCAGTAGGCCTCCTGCATCCTGAAGGCGAAAAGGGAGGAGAGGAGCATCGCCGAGAAGAATGCGAAGAGCGTGCTGTTCACCGGGTGCGGCTTGTGCTTCCGGTGTCTCCAGAGGAAGACCGCCGTCATGAGAAAGAGCATGTACACCCGTTCGATACGGATGGTCGCCAGGACAGGCCAGTACTCAAACGGTCTGAATACGAAGAGAAACAGGTAACCGATAACGAACCATACCATAATGTTTACCTCTCTTTGATAAGGGTATCCAGTTGCCCGGTGACGCTCAGGTAGTGGTATCTCTCGATCCCTTCCCTTTCGGGCGTCACCGCGAGAGTGCCCTCCAGGATCCTCCTCAGGCATGCGCGGATTTC
This sequence comes from Nitrospira sp., assembly GCA_002634385.1. Classification (GTDB taxonomy): domain Bacteria; phylum Nitrospirota; class Thermodesulfovibrionia; order Thermodesulfovibrionales; family Dissulfurispiraceae; genus Nitrobium; species Nitrobium versatile. The sequence goes on along the minus strand of NSJL01000024.1, from coordinate 32,642 downwards.
CTTCTCACTCTCCAGGGCGCATACCAGGTTTCCGGTTTCCCGCAGAACGCGCGCGCTCGCCCCTTCCTCCGGGGTGATACCGATGACCGGCCGGTAACTCCCCAGGTAATCGATAAGCTTCGAGGGGAGGAAAACGCTCTCCCCTCCCTTCTGCAGGGGGGCGTCCACCAGGAGCAGGTAGTCCGCTTCCCGCATGGCGGAGAGGGAAGAGAAATAGGGGATCGGCTGGTGGAGATGCACAAAGCGCAGGAGCCCTTTTTCCCGCGCCAGCTCCCGGTACTTCTCCTCCATGAGGCCATAGCAGTGAACCTCCATTCTCTCTTCCAAATCCACCTCTTTCCGCAATCTCCCGAGGGCGTCAAAGAGGGGCAGGGGGGTTCTCGGTCCGTAGAAATGCCCGGTATGGACAAACCGCAGTCTTCCCCTCCTCCTCTCCGGGTCCTCCATAAGTCCTCCCGGGAGCCCGTACCATTCCGGGATGAAACTGTGGGGGAGCACCCCGCATTTCCGCGCCATCCCGCGGGGGTACTTCTCCATGACCAGCCGCAGCATCTCTTCAGAGGTAAAGAGCACCACATCCGCGGCCCCGATCACCCTGTCCTCCCACTCCCTGTTGTACCGGAGCGCCTTCGCATCCCGGTAGTGTGTGTACATATTATCCGTCCACGGATCGCTGAAATAGGCGATCCAGGGCTTGCGGGTCCGCTCCTTGAGCCAGTACCCGATCAGGTGGTTCGCATGGGGCTGCGAGCAGCTCAGGATCAGGTCATAGGAGGAGAGGTCGAGTTTCTTCAGGGAACGGACGGCGGGAAAGACCCATTCCCTCTTTTTCGGCTCGAACATCCGGTAGAGCATTTCCCGGCCGATCCCCCTTCCCTTCATGAATTTGAGCAGGGGATTCGACTCCCATGACCGCACGCGATAGTTGACCACCCCCCCGGGGAGGAAGCGCTCCAGGGTGGAGTCGAGAAGATTTTCGTCGTAAAGGTCGAAGGAATCCGGATCCACCGTCACTGCAGTAACCGAATGCCCGTATTTGCGCAGCCCGGTGACCAGTTTCAGATAGCAGAGAGTAGCGGGGAACAGGAGGGGCGGGTAGCAGTAGAGAACGGCAAGGATGTTCACCGGTATGCCTCCAGGTACTCCCTCATATGCCGCACAATCCTTCCGGATGCATGGCCGTCCCCGAAGGGGTTGTCCCCCGTGGCCATCCGGAGGTACTCCTCCTCCGATTCCAGGAGCCGGGACGCTTCCCGCACAATGCCTTCTTTCCTGTTTCCCACGAGCCGGGCCACCCCCGCCTCCACCCCCTCGGGCCTCTCGGTGATCTCCCGCATGATCAGCACCGGTTTTCTCAGGCTGGGCGCCTCCTCCTGGACGCCCCCCGAATCGGTGAGGACGAAATACGCCCTCTTCATCAGGGCGACGAAGGCGGGGTAATCGAGGGGGTCAATGAGCAATATCCGGGGATGCTTCCTGAGCACCGCCTCCACCGCCTGTCGCACATTGGGGTTCGGGTGCACGGGGTAGATGATGCCGGTATCGGGATGGGAGTCCGCCAGCTCCCGCAGGGCGCCGCACATTTCGAGAAAGGGCGTACCGAAACTCTCTCTCCGGTGGGCGGTCACCAGGATCATCCGTCCCACCGCCGCCAGGAACCCGTTTATCTGCGGGAACTTCTCTTCCAGCCGTACCGGTTTGCGGAGAATCTCCCCGAGCGCGTCGATTACGGTATTGCCGGTGACATGGATTCTTTCCCCCGGCACCCCTTCCCGCAGCAGGTTTTCCCGTGCCCACCCGGTGGGGGCGCAGTGCAGGTCCGAAAGGACGGTGGCGACACGCCGGTTCACCTCCTCGGGGAAGGGAGAATATTTGTCGGAGGTCCTGAGCCCCGCCTCTACATGGCACACGGGTATTCTGTGATAGTACGCGGCAAGGGCTGAGGCGAACACCGTGGTGGTGTCCCCCTGGAGGACCGCCATGTCCGGCCCCTCCCTCTCCAATATATCGCTGACACCCCTGAGGCTTCGGGCGGTGAGGTCCGCCAATCCCTGGTTCCCGGTCATGAGGTCGAGGTCGTAGTCCGGCTCTATAGAGAAGAGGTGGAGTACCTGGTCGAGCATATCCCGGTGTTGCGCGGTGGCAAGGACCCGGGTGACAAAGGCGCCATCCTCCCTGAGCTTCCTGATGACCGGGGCCAGTTTTATCGCCTCGGGACGGGTCCCGAATATCACCATGATTTTGTGCATTCCTTATATCCCGTTCACTCGTTTTTCAGTGTTCATTTTCTTACTTGCTCTTTATGCGCTCTCTTTCAGGAGGGAGAGGCAGGGGGATTCCTTCCCTTGCAATGCGACAGGATCACCGTATTCCCTCGCGGATAGTTGATTCAGATACCCGTCTCCTCCGGGGAGACTCACCTCTGACCTCTCCCCTTCCGTGTCAGGGAGTCAAGGAGTCCTTCGCTCCCCGACCTCTTGTTCTGCCTCTCTACCGCTCACTCCGTTACCACAGCGCAAACTCGCCTTCTCCGCCCCGAAAAGTCTTACGACTGTTTCGGGGACCCCTCTTTTCCTCCATCGTTCTGGCATGCACTGTGGTGGCCACTCCGTTTCACGAAGAGAGGAGACGAACAAGAGCTAAGGTCCGCTCAGAACTCCCCTCCTCCCCTCTCTGAGAGAGGGAGCACTCACCCCCTGTCCCCTGGTTTATTCTTGTCAAGGACTCCCCTCTTCTTCTTCATCATGCATGCCCATCAAACATGCATTCCTTTTGGGAGAGAGAGAAAGAGGGGGTCCCTCTCCCCTCTCTTTTCTTCTGCCGTCATCCCGGCGGATCTTCTGAGCCGGGATCCAGTCCTTTTCCGAAAGACTCCGGTTCAAAGACTCTGGACCCCGGCTTTCGCCGGGGTGACGGCTTTGAGGGATTCTGACTCTCGCCGGGGTGACGGCGTAGAGGAGCTCCGGCTGTCTCCCTGAGTGACTGATTCTGAAACGGAGTATATACGGGGGCAGGGGGGTATCCTCTTCTCTGCAGCGAGTGTCTGGAATAGCAGAGGGGGCCGGACACCCTCCCCTTTCTCCCCTCCCCTCGAGGGAGGGGAATGAGGAGATCCCCTGAGAACAGGGAGGGATTCACTCGCAAAGAAAGAGGGTACCCCCTTGCCCCACACCAGAGGATGCCTATTCAGAAAGCTTTTTAAATAGCCCTTCATCAATTAAAAAACGTCCTCAATACCCCGCCGACAGGTCCACTCTCCCCTCCAGCGGCTCTCCCTTGGCAAAGCGCTTCAGATTCTCCTCGAAGATCTCCATCAGGGCGGCGGAAGGGGCCTCCCCCCGGTACGCACAGTGGTGGGTGATCAGAACGTTCCTCAGGGAATAGAAGGGGTGGTTTCGCGGCAGGTAGTCATTGCTGACCACATCCACCGCAGCACCCGCAATATCCCTCTTCCGCAGGGCGGCCACGAGTGCCGCCTCATCGACGATATGGTCCCGGGCTATATTGATCAGGAAAGCGCCCTTCTTCATGCAGCGCAGCTCCGCCGCGCCGATCATCCCCCGGGTATGCCGCGTCAGGGGAAGACAGACCGCCACGAAATCCGACTCTCCCAGTACCTCGGAAATCCCTGGGGCGGAGTAGACCCTGTCGAATAGCGCATCCTCACGCCCCTGCCGGTTGAGCCCGTACACCCGCATCCCGTTCGCCCTCGCCCTGCGGGCAACCTCCCGGCCGATGCCCCCCATCCCCAGCACTCCCATGGTCTTGCCCTCCACGGTAAGAGATGGGAACTGTCCCCAGGTGCGCCTTTCCTGCAGCTCCCGGTGCTCCAGGAACCCCTTGCTGAAGCAATAGACAAGCCCTATCACAAACTCCGCAATAAGGCCTGAATGTACCCCCCGCGATGCGGTAACGGAAATCTCCCCTCCTTTCAGCAGCTCCTCCGGCAGGTGGTCCACCCCCGACTTCGTGGAGTGGAGCCATCGCAGCCCGGGCAGGAGGGGGAGGAGGGTGCCCAGACACTCCCTGTCCATCAGCCATGTGGCAAGGAGGCCCTGCACTTCCGGCAGGGGGCTTTCGAGCCTGCGGGAGCCGGTGAAAAACCGGTAGGAGGCCCCCCCCGCCATCCAGTCCTGCAGGGGGGCGTACGCTCCATAGGGCATGCAGCGCTCCGCGGTCCTGCGGAGGAGGGTGCGGGCCATGGACACCCTGCGTTCGATCCTCAGGGGGACGAACTCCAGTGCCGGGGCAAGGCGGGTGAGGCGTCCGCCATGACTCTGCACAATATGCTCAGGGAGAAGAACCCTCATTACCCCAGGAAAAGCGAGCATTCAGCAAGGAGAAGCGCCCCCCTCTGCCGCACTCGGGGAATAGCCCTCGATCTGCCGCTGCAGTCGCATCAGGTTTCCGCTGAATTTCATGGCATACCGCCGGGCGTACCACCTGCCGGGAAACAACCGCTCCCGGAACAGTCTCTCCATCGCCCTGTCCAGCTTCTTTTTTTCGTTACCGCTCCTTCCCGCAGCCTCGAGGCGGTCCAGGGCGATCCTCTCCGCAATCCCTACGGGGGACTGCCCCACCTCACGGCTTTTCAGGAGGAGACGGAAAACCGTCTCCCGGAAAAGGGAGCCGGAAATCCTCTCGATCTCCCCGGAAGATACGCCGCTGTCGTACAGGGAGGAAGCGTACACCCCTCCGCTGTTCACCACAAAGCCCGGGAGGCAAACGATACCGCGCTCCCGCAGTATCTGCAGCGCTTCTTCGGTATACGGGGCGTTCGCGATGGGAACGATGCACCGTGCGCCGACACTGCCCGCATTTCCTCCATGAAGGACCCATGTCCGCGCTGAGGGCAGCAGGATATCGACTCTCGCGGCGAAAAGCTCCTCTTTTGGGATCCTTTTCCCCGGCATCCTCAGGACACAATCATCCCCGTACTCCTTCCGGAGAGATGAAAGCCGCGGTACGGAAAGCCCCCTCTCGTCCATAACGGCACCTTTGACCGTAGAGACGGCCACAATCCGGTAGGCCTCTTCCGGCAGTCTCTGCGCCAGGTAGCTTCCTACGCTTCCGAAACCTTCCACGGCAAGGGTGAGGGGCCGTTTTCCTCCTCCGAGGAAGTCCCTGCATGCCTCCACCGCACCGGCGGCGGAAAGGGCGGTGAAGTAAGAGGTATCGGTGACCCTCTCCAGGGTGATGCCCGCCCCGCGGTACAGCGCTTTCAGGTCCTCCGGGCCGCAGTTCATATCCATCCCCGGGTAATAAATGCCTTTCCTGATGAGGGGCGCAAGCCGGCTCCCCATTTCGCGGAGCAGTCTCCGTTTCTCCCCGGGAGCAGCAGGGGAAGGAATGGCGATGCCGCTCTTCGCCCCGCCCCGCGGGAGTCCGATGAAGCTGTATTTGAGGGTCATCTCACGGGCAAGGGTCCTGACTTCGTCCATGGTGACGTCCTCCTGGATCCTGAGCCCCCCGGAGCTGGTGTTGTTCAGGGTCGAGTCCACCACCACAAAGGCGGGCACCCCCCCGCTCATATCAAGGCGGATGTGCAGGGAGCATATAGGGCTGCCATTCATAGGGCCAGTCTCCGGTACAGCCTCGATACGTAATTTTTGGCGAGGAGCTTGTAGAGGGGATATGCCCTCCGGTACTGCCGCAGGGAGGCGACGAGCATCCTTTGGGCATCGGAGAACTTCTTCCTGTCGATGAGGTGCCAGCAGTAATCGAAGATAAGATGCGGGATCTTCCTGTCGAGGATCTCCTGTATCTCCGGGTCATCACGGTAGTACTCCCTCTGCAGCTCCGCGAGCCTGATGAAATGAAGGGTGTTCCTCAGGGCGTTGCGCCGGTTATGAATAAGGCTCTCTCCGTGCTCCCTCTTCCGCACGAGCACCCGGTCGATATATCCCGCCTTGCGACGGTAATTGACGCGGCAGAAAAAGTCGTCGTCCTCGCCGTAGAAGAAACCCTCCCGGAACAGCTCGATGCCCTCCAGTGCCCCCCGGCGCAGGGAGACGCAGCTCGTAGCCGCGAATCCGCCATACCGGATAATGTATTTCGTAATGCTTTCAACAAACAGCCACTGTCCGTGTCTCAGGGTGTAGTGCGGGATACTCCGGAATTTCTTCCACCGGTCCACCCCGGAACGGCAGGAGACCTTTCCCTCCCCGAAGACCTCGTAGTTGGTGAAGACGAAATCCACCCGGGGGTAGTCCCTCATGAAGGCGACTACCGATTCGATGTGTTCGGGATGGAACAGGTCATCCGCATCGAGAAAGGAGAGGTACTCACCCCGGGACACCTCCATCCCCTTGTTGCGCGCGGTGGAGGGCCCGCTGTTATTCTGGTAGAGGTAGCGTATTTGCCCCCTCTCCCGGTAGGGCAGAAGGACTTCCTTCAGGTTGTCCGTGGAGCCGTCGTTCACCACGACGATCTCCGTGTTCCGGTATGTCTGTTCCAGAACCGACTCGATGGCGTCCGTTATGTACCGCGCACAATTGTATGCGGGGACGATAACGGAAACCAGCGGGTCAGTCCCCCTTTCTTGTGGCACATTCATCAGCTCTCTCCTTGCGTTCGTATTGATGCACTCTTCCCGCCGCGTCCGCTCTACCCGGCAAGGCGGCGGCGCACCGCCTTCGCCCTCAGGTACAGATCCTTCCCGAGCAGGAACGACTTCGCCAGGGGCACGTAAAGGGAGAGGTCCCACGGCTTATACCGGAGGGATCTCCAGAGATACTTCCGGGCTGCACCGGGACGTGAGTAAAGGTCGATCAGCCCTATCCACCGGTAAAAGGTCCGGTAACGGTTCTTCTGCCGGGCGGTCTTCGTTCTGTTTTCGGGATACGAGAAGATCCTCTCGAAGCACCGCAGGGTATCGGCCACCATACGCTCTCTTTTCGCTCCATCCGTAACCATATTGCCGCCCCCGGCCCTTCTGTTTATCGTCAGGTACTCCCCGAGGATCCTGCAGTGGTACGAGCGGGCAACACGGTAGAACAGGTCCAGGTCCTCGGCGTACTGCAGGGTCTCGTTGAACAGCCCGACCTCCCTGAAGCACTCCGTGCGGATCATGACGCTGGATGTCACCATCAGGAATTCATCGAGGAAGCCGTCCCGTATGGCCCCGGTATCCTTCTCGCCGAAGGGGGTCCTCACCTCCCGGTCCGGATACAGGAAGACGACATTGGTGGCTACGATACCCATCCGGTCGTCCCCGCGGAACTCCCTTACCTGCAGCTCCAGCTTCTCCGGCCGCCAGAGGTCGTCGGAATCGAGGAAAGCGACAAACTCGCCCCTGCTCTCCCGTATGCCGCGGTTGCGCGCCGCCGCCGGACCTGCGTTTTCCTGCCGGAGGTACCGTATACGGTCCCCGTACCGGGCGAGGACTTCGGGGGTGGCGTCCGTGGACCCGTCATCCACGACAAGCACTTCGCACTCCCTGAAGGTCTGGCCCAGGACGGACTCGACGGCCTCGGCAATGCAGTGTGCACGGTTGTATACGGGAATAACAACGCTTACCGTGGGCATATAAACAAGTATAGAATGAGAATCTCCATCGGGGAAGAAGGAAGAAGCCTCTCACTCTTTCCGTTTCACCGGCCTTTCCTTCCGGTATTGGTGGAGCATTCCCCTGATATTCCAATATCTCAAGCCCAGGTCGACAGCCCTTTCCCTGTCGTAAAAGCGGAAGAGCCTCTCCATTCCGGTCTCCAGGAGCTGCCGGACGAGGTACCGCGGCACGCCGAAAAGCAGGGGGACATCGGGCCATCCATACCAGATCGCCTTCTGCCTGCCGTCCCTGAAAGACCTCCCGTAGAGCCACCGGACCTTCATCTGTTCGGGACGGATCTGGTGGTGCACCAGGCTCTTCGGCAGGTAGACGGCCCGATAGCCCGCCTTCTCCATCCTCTTGGTGAACTCCGTCTCGCTTCCCATGATGTAATTGCTCCCGTTCGGCCCGATATGGGGGTCGAACCTCCACCCTTCCCTGAAAATCTTCGCCCGCACCGCCATATTGGGTCCCCAGACATAGGCTGCATTATAGGGACCCTCATGGATACCCCAGTCCGCCAGGACGTAGGCCCCGATAAAAAAAGGATGCTGCCGCGGCAGGGGGACATGCGCGGAGGGGAACCGGGGGAGGATACGCCCCCCGAAGACCGAAAAGCGGGGCCACCGCTCCACCCCCTCCCACATCTCCCGGAGCCAGGAACGCTCGGCTATGATATCGTCGTCGGTGAAGACCAGGAGGGATCCCTTTGCCTCCTCCACCGCCCTGTTCAGGGCATTGTTTTTCCCCTTGCGGGTCTCCAGGAGGCAGGTGATGTCCAACTTTCCCTGGACCCCCTCCACCACACGGCGCGTCTCCCCGTCGCCGGCATTGTCCACCACCAGGACCTCCCAGAGCAGCCCGCTTGCGTCCATGTGACAAAAGCTCGCCAGGGTCTGCGCCAGCAGGCCGGGACGTTTATACGTGGAAAGCAGAACCGAAATATCCATTCTCATCCTTTCCTTATTTTTCGAACAGTTCCCGCAGCTTCCCCGTCTCTGTTTTCAGATTGAAATCACGGACTACCCTCTCGCGTCCGGCCCTCCCCATCCGTTCCCTCAGCTCGTCATTCTCCAGGAGCAGGGATATCTTTTCGGCAAGGAGACGGGAGTGCCTCGGTTTCACCAGGTACCCGTTCACCCCCTCCTCCACCAACTCGGGAATACCGCGCACCCTCGTCGCCACCACCGGTACCGTGCAGGCAAGGGCCTCCATGAGAGAGACGGGCATGGCCTCGGAGGTGCTGGGGAGGACGAAAACCTTGCTCCGGGAGAGATACTGCACCACCTCTTCCGGGGATCTGTTTCCAAGGAGCGCTATGTTTTCCCCGACTCCCTCTTCACGGATCATCCGTTGCAGGGATTCACGCTCCCGTCCCTCGCCGATAACGGCACACCGCACCTCCCGCCTCTTTTCCTTCAGGGTACGGCACGCCCTCACCAGGTAGGGAAGCCCCTTTACCGGGTGGAGCCGCGCCACCGTCACCACATCGATATCCTTTTCCGCTGCGGTGCGGTGCGGACGAAAGAGATCGGTATCGATCCCGCAGCGTACGACCCGTATCTTCTCCTTCGGCACCCGGTACCGTTCCGCCAGGTACTCCCGGTTGAACTCGGAAACCGCCACCACGAATTTGGCGTGCTCCCCCATCGTGCGGTAGAACCGGTGGGGGGAGAAAAAGACGTCGTACCCATGAGTGGTGAAACTGAAGGGCATCCCCGTCATAAGGGAGAGGCACAGGGAAAGCTCCGCCGCAGTGGAGGCGAAGTGCGCGTGGATATGCTGCACCTTCCGTTGCAGCAGAAAGCGCGCGAAGAGGGCGATCCGTTTGTAGTTGTAAAGAAATGCAGCATCGAACTTCTTCGCGTATTTCAGCCCCTTCACATACTGCACCGGCCTTCTGAAGAAGACGGGGAGCGCGTTCAGCATTTTCCGGGAGATGATATCGTACTGCGGATCCCAATAGACAGCTTCCTCCTTCAATTCACTCGCCCGTTCACTTACCACACTCTCCTGCGGCCTGCGCAGCGCGAAGAGGGACACCTCCGCGCCCTGTCTCCTCAGCTCCAGGATCTCGTTGACCACGAAGGTTTCGGAAACCAGGGGGAAAACATCGAGCAGGTACGCCACACGCATGGTCATATCCCCTGCAGTTGCATTTTCGCACCCTCCAGGCTGATCTGTCCCGCTTTGAAATCCCGAAGGATCCCTTTCACTGTTCCGGAAAACAGGACACCGGAGAGTACCCGGTTCACCCGGTAAAACCCCCTCTTCCTGTGCGCCAGGATATCCATAACGAGACCGGCCCCCTGTTCGATATCGATCAAATCGTTCTTGAGCCTCACGAGACAGTCGACGATCTTCACCTCGTAGTACCGGGAAACAAAAAGGGATTTCTCATGTGCCCGGTAGAAGTAGAGGGGCTCCTTCAGGTGGCGGAGGGGAAACTCCTTCGAAATCCGGATCCAGTAATCGTAATCCTCTGCGAGCTTTGTCTCCGGATCGTAGTCCCCTATCGCATTCCGCACCTCCCGTGTATAGAGAAAGCAGGGCCCGATATGGTTTCCCTTTTCCAGGGAAACCGTGTCCGGCAGGCGTACGATCTTCCGGTTGAAGAGATTCTCCCCGTGGAAAACGTAGTAATCGCAATAAACAAAATACCCCGAATTCTCCCCCAGGAAGGCGAGCATCTTCCCGACCGCCTCCTTGTAGTAGAAATTATCGTCGGAGGTCCAGGTCAGGTACTCCCCCGATGCCGCTGCGAAGCCGGTATTGAGGCTGTGGGGGAGACTCCTGTTCCTCCCGTGCCTGATATATTTCATTCTCTTATCCCGGTAGGACCGGACAATCTCCGGGGTGGCGTCAGTGGAGCCGTCATCCACGACGATCACCTCTATATTGCTGTAGGTCTGCGCCAGGCAGCTTTCGACGGAGTGGCGCAGATACCGGGCCCCGTTATACGTGGGCAGAACGATGCTCACCTTCGGCTGCACCTCTTTCATGGAATCACCCCGCTTCCCCCGTCTTCTTCACTTTCAGAGCGGTCTGTCCCGCAACCGGGCTCCACCGGTGAGGCAATGCCACCAGCCCGATGGAATTCCCCCTCTTTCCGATCTGCAGGAAATGCTCCTGGTTGCGCCAGTCGATATGGTTGTATTCCACCTCCTGGCTCAGCACCGCGCTTACCGCGTACACCCCTGCGGGGAGGTGCGCGTGCTGCACCTCAAGGTCCACCGCGCCCCTGCCCCGTATCCGGTCGGGCAGGGGACTGCGGCGGTCGCTGATGAAGGAAGCGTACAGCGCGCCGTTTGCATACAGGTGAATTGCAAAGACCGGATGCTCGATCTCGCTGAACACCTCGTACTCCATGCGCACCCTGAGGGGGGCACCGGTCGTGAAGGCATTCGTCCTGCGGTCCTGCTCATCGAAGAATTCGACCCCCACAATCCGTCCCCTCTTTCCCCTGCCGGGCGTCCTCTGCCCCTGCGCCTCCTGCTCTGCCTGCGCTTTCCTCACCTGTTCCTGCTGCATGAGCCGCAGATAGTTCAGGACGACGCTGTCGCTGTCCCCCATCTCCTGCATCCGTCCTTTCCAGAGGAACAGCGCTTTCCTGCACATGTGACGGATCGTCTCCATGTTGTGGGCGACAAGGATGATCACCACCCCCTGCTTCATCAACTCTGCGATGCGGCGGTAGCACTTGCTCTGAAACTCGGTGTCCCCCACCGCAAGCACCTCGTCCACCAGGAGGATGTCCGGTTCGCAATGCACCGCTACGGAAAACCCCAGGCGCACGAACATGCCGCTGGAATAGTGCTTCACCGGGGTATCCAGGAAGTCTCCTATATCGGCGAACTCCACGATCGAGTCGAATTTCCGGGAGATCTCCTTCTTGTCCATCCCGAGAATGGCGCCGTTGATAGAGATATTCTCCCGCCCGGTCAGGAGCGGATGGAAACCGGCCCCCACCGCGATAAGGGCGCCCACCCTCCCCTTTATCGTGATCCTGCCACGGTCAGGCCAGAAAATACCGTTGAGCATCTTCAGGAGAGTGGTCTTTCCCGAACCGTTGGGTCCGATGAGCCCGAGGGTTTCCCCCCGCTTCACCTCGAAGGAGACATCGTCCACCGACCAGAACTCACCGGGGCGCAGCATCCCCGAGCGGGAACGCATGCCGAGGATATTCCTTCCGATATCCTCGATCCCGTAGAGCATGGATTTCTTGAGAAATTTCGAATACTTCTTGGAGACATGCTCCGCCTGTATCACTGTATCTTTCGTCATTCCCTGCACCCTCTTTCTGTTTCCTTCCGTACTACCTTTTCTTCCTTTTCAGATCCGCTCCGCGATCCTCGTCTCGGTGAGATGAAACACCACCAGGCCGGCAAGGAAGACCGCCACGGAAAGCAGGACCGAGAGAAAAAATCCGTCCTGCTCCGCAATGGTGCCGGTGAGCACAAGGTCCCGGGCGCCGGAGACGAGATAATACAAAGGATTATATTTCGTGACCTGCAGGAGAACCCCGTGCTTCGGCTTCATATACAGGACGGGAGTCAGGAACATGAGGAAGGTCACCATCATGGAGAGCACGGTCCCGACATCACGGAAAATGCCGTTCAGGAGCGCAAAGATGAACCCCATCCCCAGGGTGAGGAGTACGATGGGGACAACCACCAGCGGCACGGCCAGGATGCCGGCGCTCGGCATGATACCGTACCAGGCAAACAGGAGCAGCACCAGTATGAACTGGATCAAAAAGGAGACGGCCGCCTGTCCCGATGACGCGAGCACCAGCGACTTGCGGGAGAAGTTGATCTGTATGATCATGGACCCCGCCTTCACCAGCGCATTCGAACTTGCCACGATACCGGCGGAGAAGAGCTGCCAGAAGGAGAGCCCGAGGACCGCATAAATCGGGTACGGCGTCCCTGTATCCCCTATGAGGAAAATCCCCGAACGGTTCAGCAGCATGAAGAGGGCCATGCTGGCCAGGGGAAGAATGAAAGCCCAGAGGATTCCCAGGAGCGATTGTTTATAGAGAGCAAGAAAATCGCGCTTGAACAACTGGTACATCAGCCACCTGTTCTGCCGCACCTCGGCAAGGATTTCGCCGAATACGGAAAGGTACCCCCTCCTCAGGGAGTTGTCCGGCTCATAGGTTGTTATGGTCTCTTTCGGATTCTTCGTCACCGCAGGGCTCCCTCACTGCAGAAGCGGTATATCTCTTCCGTCTCTTCCACGCAGCGCCGCAGGGAGAAGAGCTCGCGCGCCCTTTCCCTGCCCTTCTCCCCCATGCGCAGCGCAAGTGCCTTGTCGGTGAGGACGCTCATCACGGCCCCGGCAAGGGCGCCGTGATCTCCCGGGGGCACCACCAACCCGTTCACCCCCTGCAGCACCGCCTCCCTGCTCCCCCCCACATCTGTGGTGACCACCGGGAGACCCGCTGCGCAATATTCGACAAGGGCGTTGGAGAAGCTCTCCGAAAGAGAGGAAAGCACCCCTATATCAAAGGCGCTGAGGAGAGGAGCCACATCATCCCGCCTGCCGAGGAAATGAACGGACTCTGAGAGCCCCAGATCTCCGGAAAGCTTTACCAGGCTCTCCCTCTCCGGGCCGTCACCCACTATGATGAAGCGCGCTCCCGCGCCTTTCCCCCGTATTTCGCGCGCCGCCCGCAGGAAGACATTCACCCCCTTGACGGGCCTGAGGTTCGAGACAATGCCGATGACCGGGACATCATCGGGGATAGCGAGCAGCGACCGGTATTCCCTCCGGGACTCCCGGGTAACCGCCCTATAGAAGTCGGGGTCGATACCGTTATGGACCACCCGGATCCTCTCCCCGGGAATTCCCTCCGTATCCATGGACCACTTCTTCGTACTCAGGGAGTTGGCGAGAAAGAGAGTAACCCACCGGTTCAGAAGCCTCTGGAGGGTGAGCTCACGCCGGGTAAGCCAGTATCCCTGGTTCCTCCGGGCCGCGATCACGATACGGATACCGGCAAGGCGTGCGGCCAGCAGCGCCGCGATATGCGCATCCCGGAAGTGGGTCTGGACGATTACGACCCTTTCCTTGCGGAGGAAGGCGGCAAACTTTCCGATGCGGCCGTATGTCCGGGGGGTCTTGAAGGACCGGATGCCCGCTACATAGACAGGGCATACATCGAAGCCCCTTTCCACCCACTCGGAGGATTGGAGAAGGCAGAGGACCGGGTCATACCGGCTCCGGTCGAGGCTCTTCAACAGGAGCAGGAGCTGTCTCTCCGTTCCGGCGGTGGGGGAGTCGATCCTGTCGATGACATACGCGATTTTTATTTTTTCCATAAGCTCCGGGGGTGCCCGCCACAGTTCCTTTATACCTCCTTCTCGAAAAGAACGATATTCCCGAAGGCAAGCCGGGGGAACCTTATATGAGCGAACCAGAAGTTGTTGAACAGGTGAATCAGTTTCCGGGAAAGACGGGAAGGTGTCCGGGTATAAAGATCCGTGAATTGCCCTGCAACATGGCTTCTGACATAAAGGAGGTTGCTTCTCCCCTTCTCGATGAGCCACTCCATATCCGCGTGGCGCGTCAGTATCATTCCTGCCGGGCTGCTGGCCCAATATTCCATTCCCGCAGGGGTCCTCTTCACCCCGAGACACTGCATCCCCTTTATGGAACACCGGTCTCTCCGGAGTTTCGCCTGGAAGGAGTGCATATTTCCTTCGCTGACCACGAGCAGCCCCCCCGGCCTCAATACCCGCGCCAGCTCCGAGAGCGCCGTCTCCACGTCGGGAATGTGCATCAGCACTCCCCAACACACGATATAGTCGAAAGAACCGTCCCTGAAAGAGAGGGAAAGGAGGTCCTCACGCCGGAGCGTTATCTTCCGGCTCAGTCCCGCCGCGCGTACCGCCTCCTCCGCCTCCCGCAGGATGCTTTCGGAAAAGTCTACCGCCACCACATTGAATCCACGGGCCGCCAGGCGCCGGGCATGCAGGCAGATGCCGCATCCGGCGTCGAGGATCGTGGCATCACGGGGCGCATTGAGCTCACGCACCACGTAATCGAAAGCGAGATTGAAGAAACGTTCGTTTTCCTCTATAAGGTACTCGTCCCCCCACTGACGGTGGATGTCGGGCTTTGCCAGGCTCTCCTCCACCATCTTTGTGCTCAGGCTTTTCATTTCATCTCTCCTCCCTCATTGCTTCTGAATTACCCCGTAGCCTCCCTTCAGAATGCCCCATCCGAGCCCGATATGTATGGCGAACAGGATAAAAGGCAGGTACATCAGGTACCGGAAGCCGTTCTTCAGGGCTATCCGGAGGGACTCCGCCACGATCAGCAGGACATACACGCCGTAGACCGCTGCAAGCAGTCCCGTCATGACGGCGGCCCAGTGTTCGGCGAAGAGGGTATGCACCGCTGCAACGGCCGCGAGCAGGAGCAGTCCCGCCACGAAGACAGGAGGAGCGAGCATGCCGGGGGTAAGAGCGTCGGAATGCTTGCGCACCAGCCGGAAGCGTCCCTGTCCGTACCGCACCATCTGCCTGAAAAGACCGCCTAATGTCTCCCTCGGGTAGTAGCGCACCGTAATGGCGGGACTCATGTATGCCTTCAGTCCTGCCTTTTCCACCCGGAAATTGAATTCGACATCCTCGCAGGCGTCGAAGCTTTCATCCACATACCCCACATCCCGGAAGACCTCCCTCTTATAGACCGCCCCGTTGCTTACCGGGCTGGCATACCCCTCGTAAGAGCTGTAAATCATCGAATCGCCCCCGTGCCCGAGCTTCGAGGCCCGCGCCAGGGCAACCGCCTTCTGAAAGGGAGCAATACCCGGGGGATCGAGGGGCTGCGGCCTCCCCAGGCAAGCGGCACCGCTCTCCTCAAAGCAGGCGACGACACTGTTGAGGAACTGGTCGCTGCCGATATGGCAGTGGCCGTCCACCACGAGGAAGATGTCCCCCTTCCCCTCCCTGAATCCGACATTTCTTCCCGCACTGGAAAGCCTTTTCTCATTGATGAGGAGCTTTACCTGCGGATACTTTCCCATTAGCTCCTGCACCGTCTCCCGGGTCTCGTCGTCCGACATTCCGTCGACAACAAGGATTTCGAACCGGTCGTGAGGATAGTCCTGGCGCAGAAGCTGCATCAGGGTATCACCGATGAACTTCCTCTCATTACGCACCGGCATGACGATGGAGATGAAAGGTTTCGTATACCTCACGGTACAGGTCCTCGTATTTTCTGGTCTGGATTTCGAAATTGAAATACTCCTTAATATGCAGGTATCCCCGTACGCCCATCTCTTCCCTGAGCTGCGGGTTGCGGGCGAGGGTCAGGATGTATTCCGCCATTCTCACTGTCTCTTCAGGCCGGACAAGGAAGCCGTCGGTGCCGTGCCGTACCACTTCGGGCACCCCCCCCACCGCAGTGGCAACCACCGGTTTTTTCTGGGCGTATGCCTCAAGCACCACATTGGGAAGTCCCTCTGTGAAAGAAGGCAGGACAAAGATATCGGCCTCCAGGAGAATCGAGGCAAAGTCTCTCCTGAACCCGGGCAGAAAGAACATTCCCTGCAATCCCGCCTCTCTCACCTTCTGTTCGAGGGTCTCCCTGAGAACCCCCTCTCCGAAAACAACGAACCGGAGGGCGGGCTCCTTTTTCGCCAGGAGCGCCGCGGCATCGATCAGCCCGCCGAAATTCTTCTCGATGCTCAGCCGTCCTGCGGACATGACGAGGCACTCACCGCCGTCTACCTTCAGCTCCTGCCTGAGGGATACGGATGGACAGGGGTCCGGGCAGGAGAGGTGTATCCCGTTGTGTATGACCGAAACCCTCTCCGGAGGGATCCCCAGCTGCAGGATCTTTTCCCTCTGCCCCTCCGATACGGCGACCACATGGTCCGCAAGACGGAGGAATATCCGGTCGAGCTCTTCATACAGCTTTATTTTCCAGTTTTCCCCGGTCCATCCCCTCGACACCGCAATTTCGGGAATTCCCGCCATATGCGAGGAGATTCTCCCGATGATATTGGATTTGTACCCGTGGGTACAGAGGAGGTCGATCCTGTCCCTCCTCAGTATGGAAGCCAGATCGAAGATAATCCTGGGGTTATAGGGATTCCCGGTGTAAAACTCCCTCGTGGGAATGGTCATCCTTGTGGCTTTGTGCAGCAGTTCGTTGGGAAGGGAACGCTCCACGAAGGAGATGAGCACAAGGGAGAAACGTTCCGGATCGAGCCTGCGGGCATGCTCCAGGATCTGTTTTTCCGGGCCACCGAAGAAGTTCGTGGCGATGATATGTGCGACGATAAGCTTCTCCTTCATATCCTTTTAGTCCTGAGCCAGAGATCTCTGCGATATCCCGCAAGGCCGAGGAGGGAGATGAGGAAGAACCAGAGGAGGAGGAAGGGGGAGGAAAGGAGATAGAAGAGCCTCCTCCTGTCCAGCCCCTCCAGGAATATGCCCAGGGAGAGATAGACGCCCTGCGCAGCGAGCAGGGCGAGCGACCACCCCGCATAGAGGCTGCCCCGGGGGAAGCCGGAGAAGCCGTAGAGGAGCGCGCCGGCAGTCAGGAGAAGGGAGAGGAGCAGGAGAAGGGGCTTGCTGAGGAAGAAGAAGCTTATCCCGGCATCGAGGAGGGCGCAGTTCCCCTTCATCATGCCCTCCTTAAGGAGAGTGAGAGCATAAGAGCGGGAAATTTTTGCATTTCCCGATGCCCAACGTATGCGTTGGGCGTGGGCTTGGCCGAAGGTCTCCGGCTGGCGGGCACGCACTTCCGTTTCCAGGGCGAAATGGACGGGGACGCCCCGCCGGATCAGCTTTACCCCGTACTCCACGTCTTCGACCACGGAAAAGGCGTTCCAGGGCTGCTTCCGCAGGATCTCCCGCGCAAAGCACATCCCGTTGCCCCTGAGGTGTACCGGCAGCCCGAGGCGTGTCTTGGACTCGTAGAAGAGCCTGTTTTCGATACAGGAGCCGACGGCGAAGAGATACGTGAGGGCGCTTGCGTCGGGGTTGGCGGTCCTGACGCACGCCTGGATCACCTTTTGCCCCGCCAGGGCACGGCCGTTCAGCACCCGGAGGAAATTCCCGTCCACTGTCGAATCCGCATCCACGACCACAAAGCAGTCGTACTTCTCTTTCATGAGGATACGGAAGGCGAACGCCAGGGCGTGCCCCTTCCCCCTGCGCGACGAGTCCTTCCTTTCCAGGCAGCGGACCTCCTCGGCCCGTGCCACCGAAACGGTGGAGTCGGTGCAGTTGTCGGCCACCACCACCACGTCGTACTGGTGGGGAGGATAATCGATGCCCTTCAGGTTCCGCAGCGTCGCTGTGATATTCTCCGCCTCGTTATACGCGGGCACGATGATAGCGAATCTCCTCCCGGGGGCATACGCCGCATGAGGGTCCGACGGACGCCGGAGGAAGTACACCGCAGCCAGGAAGAAGAGATAAAGGGTGGCCCCGGTGAGGAACAGGGAAAGAGCAGCGAGGAAAAGCTCTGCAGGGAGCATTCAGAAAGGCCCGTCCTTCAGCTTCGAAATGCAGAAACGGTATTTCCCCGAGTTTTCCTGCTGGAGGGAATCCACGAGCTCCACCCCGTAGCGCATCCCGTTCCCGAACCTCTTCGCCACGAGGGCTCCCAGGTCACCGAGACTCGCCCCATTGAAGCCTTCCCCCCTGACGATACGGAACAAGAGAAAGTCGATTCTCTCCTGTACGATCTGCAGTTGCTTGATTCCTCCCAGGAGCATGGCGAAGTTTTCTGTAAGGGATATCCCGGAAATATACTTCCCCTCCGGGGTGACGATGTAGTCGGCGATCCTCCCTTCCAGGGATTCCAGGAGGGGATACGTACAGCCGCACGGGCAGACCCGGTCCGAGAGAGCCCCCGCATCGCCCACCTTGTACCGGATGAAGGGCATGCCGTAGTTGGTAAGATCCGTTACCACAAGGGCGCCTGTCTCCCCGGGGGGTACCGGCTTGCCGTCCCTGACCACTTCGACGATAACAGTGTCCATATTTATGTGGAGCCCGTCATGTTCCTCGCATTCGCAGGCGATGAGGCTCACCTCCTCGCACCCGTACCGGTTCGTCACCCGGCAGCCGAAGACCCTCTCGATGAGCTTTCTTTCGAAGTCATGCAGGACCATGGCGGTGCTGATGACCCCCGCGGGCCTGATGCCCCCGAGATTATTTTTTTCGAGGAAGCGCGCAAAGAGAAAGAGGGAGTGGGCATGCCCGAAGAGGAGGGTGGGCATTTTTCTCCTGGTGCAGTGGTAGAAACGCAGCATTTCCTCCTCGTCCATTTTCAGGGTGTCCAGATAGGTATACCTTTCCAGGAGGAAGTTCCTGACATGCCCCCGCCAGCTCTTCTTGTACTCGGGGTTCCCCCACACCGCGGCAACCTTCTCCCCCAGGTCCCAGCCGGTCCAGCGGTCATGCCGCAGGGCGCAGGCTCTCTTCCACTGCAGACTGTCTTCGTCCACGACAAAATCGAGGGAAACCCCTGTAGAACCGGACGTCTTTTTCGCCCGGAGCCTCTCCGGGGGAACCGTGCGGGCCACCATCCCGTCCCTGTTCGCCCTGATATCGTCCTTGGTAAGGAGAGGAAGCCGGGTGAAGTCCTCCCAGGAAACGATATCGCCGGGCTGTATGCCCCGCTCCCGCATTCTTGCCGCGTAGAATTCCGTATGCTTCCCGGCGTGGTGGAGGAGCCTTCTGAGTCTCCTCCACTGGTCCCTCCTCACCTCCTCCAGGGGGCGGTACTGGGAAGTCTCCAGGTAACGCAGGTGCTTCAGGTACGGGCTCCGCTCCTTCATAGCCCAGAGGGGAGCTACTACATGCCGCACTACGCGCGAATAGAAATCTCCCCTGAACCTTTCAGGCCGCATACGTGAGCGTCTCCTTCCCCGGCTCAGCCCTTCAGCCGGCGACTGTCGCCTTCCGCCTCTGCCCTGCAGTACCGGAGAGCAGGTACCACCGCACGGTTTCCGCGAGACCCGACCGGATGTCGTATGCAGGCTCGAAGCCGAGGTGTTTCCGGGCACTCCCGATGTCCGCCAGGGAATCCCGCACATCTCCGGGGCGAGGGGGCAGCCAGGCGATCGGGGAGCGCGAGCCGGTGATAGAGAGTATCAGCTTTGCCAGATCGAGCACATTGATGCGGGAACCGCAGGCGATATTGAACACCCCCCCGGAGAGGTCCTCCCGGGTCAGGGCGCTGATATTCGCCTCCACCACATCGTCGATATAGGAGAAATCCCTCGTCTGCAGGCCGTCCCCCTCGATGGGGAGCGGCTCACCGGCAAGGGCCCGGGAGATGAATTTCGGGATCACGGCGGCATAATCGGAGCCCGGGTCCTGCCTTCTTCCGTAGACATTGAAATACCGGAGCCCGATCACCTCTATCCCGTACAGGCGGGAAAAGACGTCACCGTAAAGCTCCTTGGCCGCCTTCGATACCGCATAGGGGGATTGGGGACTGAAGGACATATCCTCCCGCTTGGGGAGCTCCGGCGTGTCCCCGTATACCGAGGACGAGCTTGCAAAGACGATTCTCCTGCAGCCGCATTCCGCCGCGACATGGAAGAGTGTTACCGTGCCCGTTATGTTCACTTCAGTGGTTCCTATCGGGTCCTTTACGCTTTTCGCCACACTGGGCCGCGCCGCCTGGTGGCATACGAGAGAAATGCCGTTCGACCGGATCAGCTCGCGGAGGAGTGCCCTGTCGAGGATGCTGCCCCGGATAAAGGACATGCGGGGGTTGCTCCCCATCTCCTCCAGGTTCTCCCTCCTTCCCGAGCTCATATCGTCTATGACAAAAACCCTGTATCCCCGGGCAAGCATCGCCTCCACGATATTGCTCCCGATAAAACCCGCCCCCCCCGTTATCAATATGTTTTCCATGCAGATCTCCTTCTTTTCGTTTTATTATGCAGATGCTGCCCGGAGCGGCTGCACGACATGCAGGACACCGCCCTTTTCCGCAAATCCCCCATAGGTGGAGTTTCAAAAGTTCTCACTCTTTGTCATTGCGAGCGGAGCGCGGCAATCTCTCTTCTTAACAACGAGATTGCTTCAGGATACGGCCCTTCGCAATGACAGACTTGTTGCTGTTATTTCTGAAACACCACCCTAGAAACTCTTCCTCAGTTCGAGGAAGAACCTGTTGGCGCTGTACGTATCCCCTTCAAGCTTCGGTGAATAGCTGTCAACATAGTGGTACGCCAGCGATGCCGTAAAATCCTTCCAGAGGAGATAATCGAGCTTCCCTCCCAGCACATACCTCCTTCTGTACGTATCCGCCACTTCCTCCTCGAGCCTCTCCGCCAGAAAGTCGAAGGTGCCGGTCGTCCTGAGAGTCAGCTCGTAGATAATGCTCCCCCCTGCCCCGTACTTGGTGGTAGTTGTCCGCCGGGTCTCGGCATTCTTGAACTGGGTGGCGGCAAGGGTGAGATTGGCCTTCGTTCTGCTGAAATCCGCCCTCACGCCCGCGAGATAGGTATTCTCCCGAATCAACGCACCCAGGGGATCTTCGCTGTAATCCATGGAAACCAGCAGCGTCCCGGTAAAGAGAATGAAATCGTGGGTGACCCCGGCGTTCCAGAATATGTTGCTGTATTTCTTCACTCCGGTGAAATTCAGCCAGGTATTCCCCACCCGTAAAAAGGCATGGGACTTGTCCGCATACTCGTACCGGGATTCGAGATACACGTCGTTCTTGGTGTAGTCGTTCTTATCATTACTGTTGTCGGTGTGGCGGAACCCCGCATTCAGGGTCAACCGGGGAGTGAGATCGTAGGCCGGCTCCACGTAAATGACATTGTCCGTCTTGTTCACCGCACCCTGCTCCTCGTACCATGTTTTCGAATAGATATATCCCACCGTGATCCGGCTGCGCTCCGCAGGCCGTATGATGTAGTAGGGGTTCGCTACGAAGATGTTCCTGTCGGACTGGCCCACAAAAGAGCTCTCCCTCGTAAAATCCCGCGTAACGTCGAGGGAGACCCTCCCGTAATCGTCATTGAGCTTGATGAAGAGCCTTTCCTTCAGCAGCTCGATAGTGCCCTTCGCCACAAGATTATGGGTCGTATCGTCTCCCCGGGAGCCTTTCGCGTAATGCATGTAATCGAGCGCGTAGGAAACATCCCACGTCCAGAGGGGGGCCGAGTATTTGAGAGCCAGTGAAGGAATGGCCCTGGTGATAAAATCATCGACCCTGTCCTCCCGGGTAAGGAATACGTTGTCGTTGTACTCCTCGATAACCCTGACCGCCGGATGAATCTCGAACTCTCCGGCTCCCGCCTCCTGAAGGAGAAAAAGCGTAAAGAAGGCGATCAGGGCGGCGGTGACGAGGGACAGGAGATTCCGGTACTGATGACGCTTGCTGCGGACGGGTACTTCTGCCTGGGTGCACACGTGTTCCTCCTCTTGCTGTTTTGGTATCTATAGGCACAGGAAATAGCGAGGTGTCGACAGGGCGTTTCGGAATCATGGAATCAAGGAACACGATCATGGATACCGCTTCAAATAACAGAGAAGATTTCAAACAACTCTCTTTCTCTTCTGTTTCACTCTTTACCTCTACCTTTATCTCTTCCTGTCTTTATCATTGCCCCCACCGGTACGCTTTCAAGCCTTTCAGCCGCGCGATGATCCTCCGGGCAACCCCCGCGGTTGCCTTCCACGGATAGGCAAAGGCGTCCATGAGCTCCGGAGAGGCTACTTCCATTTTTTTCGCCCTTCCCCTCAGCATGGTCACCGCACCCCGGAATGCCCGGGATGCGGTGCTCTTCGGGTTCAGCAGGATATCGAGGATCTCGAGGAGGACCACAACGGCCAGCCTGCCCCTCTCGAGCCTGCATTCCATCGCCTCGAGGGCTTTCTTGTGGTATTCCCAGAACTGCCTCTCCCGGAAAGAGAGCACGTTCTTTCCCAGGAACCGGTAATAATCCCGCATCTTCGCTTCCCACCGTTTTCCGAACTCCTCCGTGGAAAGGTAGACCGGCCCGTATTTCTTGAGCATATACAGGTGGCCGGGCATATACGTATTGAGCCTTCGCGCCAGGGCGGTCATCGCTTCGCTGTCCCTGCGGGTGTAGGACAGCACCTGGTGCACATACCCGAAGTCGGCATCTTTCAGGATCTCGAAGCAGACCTCCGTGTCCGCATGGAAATTGCTCTCGTTGTAGAATTTTTCCCTTCCCCTTATGAGGGAGGAGCGGATCAGCAGGGTAGTGGGAGACCCGAAGACATAGAGCTTCTCCATGAGGGTACGCCCGCAGATCTCCTTTCCCGGAACCACCGTGCTGGGGTAAGGCAACCCGTCACAATTCACCCGCGTGTCGTCGATCCGGTAGGCCCCCACGATCGCTACCGAGGGGTTCTCTTCGGCAACCTGCACCATCTTCATCAGGCATTCGGGGAACAGCCAGTCGTCGGCATGCACCACTTTCACATATTTGCTCCCGGGAGAGATCTGGCGCAGCGCATGGTTCCAGTTCTGCATGATGGGCAGGAAGCTCTCGTTGTTGTGGACATGGATCCGGCTGTCGAGCTTTGCGTACCCTTCCATGATTTCGAGGGAGAGATCCGTGCTGCAGTTATTGACAATGATGTATTCCCAGTTCCGGTATGTCTGGGCAAGGATGCTCTCGATGCATTCCGCAAGGTACCTCTCGCAGTTATAGACAGGCGTTATGACGCTGACCAGAGGCTGCCGGCTTCTCTCGACCGTATCTTCCTGAATCATGGGGAGTACCTCTCGTTGTAGGGGTTCCGGCCACGGTGGGGGCACCTTTCACCGCTGCGCTCTCCTGTAAGGGGGCGCGCAGCGCACGCCCCCGAATCCCTCTTCTCTTCCGTCGAGGTATATCCTGCACCAGAGCTCGAAGCTGATGAGCGCAGTGAGCTTGACACCCGTGTTGCTCATGGGGCCGCAGCCGCACCGGTGATCCTCCATCAGCCTGGCCACTGACCCGGGGTTCCAGTATCCCCTTTCCAGGGTCCCCGGAGAAAGGAGGATCGTTTCCGCCCAACTGCGCAAGTCCTTTCTGAGCCATGCATCGTAATCGACATAAAAGTTTTTCCGCCCCCCGGTGATGAGACCGCGTGTCATCCTCGAGAGAGAGCGGCGCCACCGCAGCCTCCTTTCATGGTGCCGCATCTGCAGATGGGTGACATCCAGCGGCAGGCCGTTGGTCGTCGTCGCAGGGATCCTTGCCATTGCGGGGGCGGCCTCGAGAAGGATGCTCCGGTACAGCGAATTCTCCCCCCAGCGCAGCGAGGGGGGGATCGTCTGGGCAAAATCGACCAGGTCGTTGTCAAAGAAGAAGGGCCTGAACTCCAGGGTGTCGGGGAACAGGCCCGCTAACCGCGCGTAGAGCCGCCGCTGCTGCTGCCGCATGCCCCAGTAATCGACCCGGTGGGATACATGGGCGGAGCGGTATCTGTTGAAATCGCCATGGAAGCGGGTCCGCGCCAGCCCCTTCACCTGCCCGTAGAGGGAGGAACTCATCAGCTGCCGTATCTCGCTTTCCGTGGCCACGCTCTTCATATCGTAATAGCGGTCGACCGTAAAACCCTTTCCCCAGAAACGGCTCCGGGGGTCTTTGTTGAAGTGGCCGAAGATATCTTCCCCTACCGACCCCGTTGTCAGGGCATCCACCTGGAGCGCAACCTCATCGTAGATGCTGATCCCATGGAACTGGTTGCAGTTGATGAGGTCCTCCGTCCGTTCGATTCCTACCGCGGCGAAGGTCTTCAGGTAATCGGGCCGTATCTCGTGGAACCAATGGGGCACCCGGGCTGCATGAGCCACCAGCCGCGCATACTGCACATCGGGGCAGAAAGGAACCCCGAAGGTAAAGGTCTTGAGTCCGTCCCGCCGGAGCATGCTCAGTACGATCCGCGAGTCCATTCCCCCGCTCAGGAGAAACCCCAGCCGCAAATCGCCTCCCTGTCTTCTTTCGGCGGACTGCCGGAGAAGGAAGAGCAGCTCCTGCAGGTATGCGCCGGGGGAGATGCCCGTCTCCTCTTCCTGGAAGGCGATATCCCAGTATTTGCGCCAGGAGACGCGGTGTCCCTGGCAGACCACCATGCTGGCGGGTTCCATCTCGTCGATACCCTCGAAAATTGTATCGTTGGACTGCGGAATGCCGAGGCACAGGAAATCGGCAAGGGCCGCATAATTCACGGCACGGGGGAAGCCGGTGTCGGCCAGGATGGCTTTCGGCGAGGAAGCCCAGAGATATTTGCCGTTCCGCCTGGCAGTATAGAGGGGCCGCAGGCCGTACCGGTCATTGGCGATGACCAGCCTCCTGAGCCGGGCATCCCAGAGCATAAGGGCGAAGCTCCCGTTCAAAGCATGGATGAAGCCGTCTCCCCTTTCTTCGTACAGGTGCGCGATCAACTCCGCATGGCTGTTTCCGGAAAAGCAGTGCCCCTCCCTCTCCAGCGCCCTCCTCACCTCCCCGGTTCCGAACAGCTCGCCGTGGAAAAAGGCACACACGGTCCTCCCCTCGTTCCACGCCGGCTGCACCGAACCGTTGATCAGTGCCGGCCGGCAACGTCCCATGCTGAAGCCGGAGCCGCTGAACCATTCCACCGGCCCTTCGCGGTCGCTTCTCTTCAGAAGGGCGCACATGTGCACCACCAGGGGCTCGCTCTCCTCCCTTCTGCACGCCGGATCGTACAGTGCCGCGATTCCTGCCATCAGGGGACCCGGTTCTTTTCTTTCCGTACCACTATGCAACCGCCCGTTGCCCCGTCTCATCCGCCCCGATTTCGCCGATCAACGTACCGGCAAACCGGGCAAACGCATCCTGTCCCCTCCGGTCCACCTTCAGCATCTTGCGGTAGTACAGATCGTACAGAAGCCTGTCCCGGAGGAGCTTCTCGCCCTTCCTCCGCAGACGCCGGAACATGCCCTCCCTCTCCCGTTCCCCGGCACAGGGCGCGTATGCCTCGCTCATCCTGCCGAAATTCCTCCATGCCACGTCCCGTGCAAGCTCCAGGGGGGGGATCCCCCGTTCTTCAGCCGTCCGCAGGAGGAGCGCAACCTTTTCGGCAAAGACTCCCTCCACGATCCGGCGTATTGCACCGGCACCGAACCCGAGGGAGGACATGCGGGAACTGAGCACGGCCCCGCAGTTCGCGACGAAATCAGGCAGGCAGAGCACTCCTCTGCGGAGGAGTGTCCTCTCCGCCTCGGGGGTGAGAGGGGCGTTGGCGGCAGGCACGATCATCCTCGCCTCGATACTCCCCGCATTCCCCGCATGGATCGACCATGTCCTCGCGCACGGAACAAGAATCTCCACGGGAAGGTGCAGCAGCTCGTGCTGCCCGATCCTCTGCGCATCCGGATAGTGGAACACCAGTTCGCTCCCGTGTTCCCGGCGCAGGATATGCAGGCGACTCACGTCCAGCCCAGCGGGGTGGTACAGGGCTCCGTCCGCGGTGGATACGGCGATTATCGTTGCCCCGGCACGCTCCAGCATCAGGGCAAGCTCGCTCCCCACCTTTCCGAACCCCTCTATCGCCACGGTTGAAGAGGAGAACCCCGCACCGCGGTACAGAGCCCCCTGCCGTATGGTTTCGAAGACGGTAAGTGCGGTATACCCGGTGCCCTCGTCGCCGGAGGCATGGGGAGTATTACCGATGGCTTCCTGCATTGCATTGATATCGTCCAGCGTCGTCCCCATGTCCTCTCCGAAGAAATAGATATTCCTCTTTACCAGGATACCCAGGCTCCGGCCGAAAGCCGCCATGATACTCTTCCGGTGCGACTGCACCAGGGAGTCCGCTACGGTGATGCCGGCCTTTGCCCCCCCATGGGGGAAATTGAGGAAGCCGAACTTCAGGGTCATTACCCGCGCAAGCTGGGCGATCTCCGCCACCGAGAGCCCCGGAGCCAGCCGTATCCCCCCGCCGCAGGGATTCGTTCCCACGGTGCGGTCTATCACCAGACAGCCGAGGGCTCCGAATTCCGCATCCATAACCTGGCACACCATTTGAGGACGGAAATCGTCGACCGTTATCGTTTCCATAAGATTTCTCCTTCTTGCCCTGGTGGTCAGTCACCGTTGAAAGTGGGGAAAGAGAATTCCTCCCTTTGGAAAAGGGAGGGCAGGAGGGATTTGAGGGGTTTTAAAAAGGAATACCTCACTTTCAAGTGTGACTTACCACTAGGCCCTGACCGCTTTTTTATGCGGTAAGGAGGGGAATCGCGTTCTTGAGCTTCCGCGCTGCCTTCCTGAGTTTCAGTTCGAGCTGGTTCTGCATCAGGCAGATCTGCAACGCCCGCACCAATTAAGGCGTTCATTCTGCGGGCCCTCTAATGACAACACTCGCGGTTACGGCATCGTTTTTTTGCACCGGTGCTTCCGGCCACAGATGGGTTTTTCCGCTCATCATCTCCTCACAAGCATCACTGTTTCACTCTCATTTTTATCACACGGGCAGGCACTCCGGCAGCCACTGCTCCGGAGGGGATACTGCGCGTCACCACCGCACCCGCGCCGATGACGGCTCCCTCTCCTATCTCCACCCCGTCGAGCACGATAACGCCGAACCCGAGCCAGGCATCATCCCCTATCCTGATTCCCCCCTTTGTCGTCAGGTCCTGTTTGCTGATGCGCTCACCCGGAGCAAAGCCGTGATCATAGGAATAGAAAGCGCAGTTCGGTCCGATCTGCACGCCCTGTCCGATATGGATGGCCCCCTTGTACCCCATGATCTGGCAGCGGGGCTGTATGTACGTATCGGCCCCGATCGTGACGGAGCCCCCTGCTCCCGTGGCGATGGCGGTATCGCGGAGGATATGAACCCCGTCCCCCAGGTTCACCGGTCCCCCGCCCCGGGTCTGATTGATAACGACGCGGTCCCCGATGAAGATATTGGCTCCCAGGTGCAGCTCCCCGTGGTAGAGGATCGCGTTCGGGTCGATATACCCCTGCGGATTCATGCGGGCAAGGGGAAAGCGCGCCGTGTGGGGCGGTGCACACCACCCGGCAAGCCTGGTGGAGAAGCGCCCCCATGGGGACAACCCCGCCTGCCGCATCCAGAAACGTATCCAAATCGATTTCAAGCGGCTGCGCAACCCAGAGGCCTACAAGAGCAGGTCGGGAAAGTATTCCACCAGGAGGTTCCCCATAAGGAAACGGTTCATTCTTCTTATACCCGAGCGAAGGGGTTCGTAGAGGCGCGTCTTCACCAGTACCTTTTTGATGAATCCCTTGAGTGGGCCGTCCCCGCCGTCCCGGGGGTTGATGGGCTCCTGCAGCAGCTCCGGCCAGAAACGTGCGATAAGTTTCTCCTGCAGCGCGTAGCCAGGGGGTTTCCGGTACTTCTCGTCCACCGACAGCATTCCGGCCAGAAGCGCACGACAGTTGTAGGGAACAAAAACCTCCTGCACCATATCCCATTCCAGCTGGCTCATCGCCTGCCAGTTTCCCTCCCTGTTCTCCCACTTGAAGAGGTCCAGCAGGTTGATGTTGTACCGTTCCTCCGCCCCCCGGATCCACTTCTCCAGCGCCCTCAGGGCGAAGGCGCTGTCTCCCATCCCCGTCAACCCGGCGAGGGTGGCTGCCGTGACCTCCTTCCCCCTCCTTTCCGGCGGCAGCATGTAGGTGTAGATGCTCTTTGCGATGCCCACGGCGTTTCCCTTGACACATACCCTTTCCTGCGGATAACTGCGGTACAGCCCCTGGGCAATGGCCCCGTAGGCCTCCCGCGCCGTTGTCACGTTCCGCCGGTAGATGCTCCCGAATTCCTCGTCCATGGCAGGGGGGCACTTTATTATCGAGTGCTTCAACCCCAGCCGGCGCAGAAGCAGGGAGGGGATCCTGATGTCCGGGCTTTTCCTCTTCAGATCCCAGTACATAAGAGTAAAGTAGAAGACGCTCCTGCTCATCTCTTTCAGGGATGCCAGCAGGAGCCGCGTGTCTCGCCCCGCGGTCAACGACAGGGCGAGGTCGAAGCGGTGGGCCGCTCCTTGTATCAGCCCGGAAAGCAGTTCTCCTATCATAGGGACCGCCTCTTCGAGGGAGAGGGTACCGGTACTCCCCGCGGGCCAGAACCTGCCGGCGGTTCCGGTCTTCAGGTCGAGGAAGTGGTTCGGCAGAAGGTGAAGGACTTCCCGGTAGGGGGAAGTGTCTCCCGGCCACCAATATTCCTTCTCCTTCCGTGCAAAGGAGCGGATAAACTCCATCGCCTCCCTGTCCGGCTCCAGCTTCAGGATATCCGCAATCAGTCCCGGCTGCGAGGCGCACCACAACTCCCCGGCGAGATGCCTGTCGGAGTAGAAAATCTGCCTGAACCCCACGGCATCGCTGAAGAGACGCATTTCCCTGCCGTCATCCACCAGGAGGATCCATCTGCCCCCGAGCTCATAGGTATGCGGGAAGAAGGTGTCTGCGGTCCCGAGCCGCTCCAGAAGACCCCGCAGCACCGCGTCGTCGCTCCGGAGCGGGTGCCGGGGGTCCACAATATATCCGAGCAGCGTGACGGACTTGCCGTACCGCTCCGCCCGGCATACCGGCAGGTCGGGATGTGCGGCGAGGTGCAGTTCCCCACTGATCCGCATCCGGTTCCATGAGGGAAATCCCTCAAAGAGGCGGGGTCCCATGAGGAACTGGCGGCGGAAGAGCAGGCGCTCCCTGCTCTCTTCATTAAGAAAACTCTTCACGCGCATTCTTCAGCCCTCCGGGAGCATGACGGTGCTTTCTGCAATTTCCTGCCATTCAGGGGAGAGCGTCATGCCACAGGTCCGCCATGGACTGATATCCCTTCCCGTTGGGATGAGTAGTATCGGAAAACTCCTCCGGATACACGGAAAAGTATGCGTACATGTCGGGCCCCTGTATCGTAAGCTTGTTCTCTTTGACCAGCTCATCAATCACCTTGTTGTACTCCCTGATCAGGACGTTCCGCGACGCATTCTGCGGGTCCGCATACCGGGTGCAACTGGGGCAATCGCCGTACACGACGGGGATTTTCGCGATGACAGGGACCTTTCCCGTATCGAGGACAGCCGTGATGATACGCTGCATATAATCCTTGTAGCTATTCGCGTATCCCTGGCTTCCCGGCTGCAGGCCGAGCCCGCTCGGGATCTTGGAAGCGGAATCGTTCGTCCCGTACATGATCAGGAAGTACTTCGCGTCCGGGTGCTTCGCGAGAATCCCTCCGGCGGAGCTCGCACCGTTGTACGACCGTGTGGCGTTGACCCCCTCATTGATCACCGTCTGGGAATACCCGAGGTATGCCGTCCGGAGGCTGTTCAGGATGGGTTCGTACCCCCCTCCGCTGTTGCGGCCGTCGTTCGAGATATCATCCTGGGGGTAATCGTCGGAATCCCCGTAGGTGATGCTGTCTCCCATCGCAACGTAATAATCACCGACTCCTATCTGTATATTCCGGTCACGGGTGAAGGTGCCGGGGACCTCCTTGTCCGCCGCATCGAGGAGGAGGGCATCGAGGGTGTGCTCCCCCTTGGTCAGGCCGGTAAAAGTCACCTCATAGGGGTCCGTACCGTCGGTGATCGCCTGTTCACCGGGCGTATCCCTGTCGAGGATGAATTGCACCTTCCAGCCCCCCTGCACATTGCGGGCTTCCGCCTTCGCGGTGAGGGAAGTGCCCCCCTGGAGGTCATAACTCTGAGGCCGGACGATACCGACGAAAGGCTGATCGGTATAGACGAACTTCACTGCATCGGCGCTGTAGCTGTCCGCGTACGGGTCTCCCGAGGTGAGGGTAACGGTTCCTCCCTTCACCGTATCGAAGCTGTACGTCCCCAGGTAGTTCCACTTCCCCCCGTTCACCTGCTGGTTCACCCGCACCACCTCGGACCCGTTATCATACTGGATCGTTACCGGTGCATAGTCGGACCGGGACGAGTACTCCGTCCACCACACGTATACCTCGTATGCCCCTGCCTGCGGGAGGTCGGCATGCCACGTATATGTTGCCGTCTCCCGACTGTAGAGGGAATCCTTTCCATAGGGATTGGGCGCCCCGGACACCTTCCAGAGCCCGGTAGAAGAGGTTCCGGCATCTCCGTTATCCACAATGATCTCCGAAGGGAACTGGTCTACCGAAAGGTCTGCGCTCACCTCCGGCGACCACGCCCCGTCATCGTCATTCACCTTGAAAAATATGGTATGCGTTCCAGGAGTAAGCCCCGCAGTGCTCAGGGAGGCTTCCGTACCGAGGTTTCCGTCGATGCTGGAGCGCCAGTTATAGCCGGTCACCGTCCCGTCGCTGTCCGTGCCGTGGCCGGTAAAGGTCACCGTATCCCCCGTACGCGCCGGGTTCGGGGAAAGAGAGTCGATCACCGCAATGGGGGGCAGGTTCCCCCCGTTCACCAGGACGAACTTCACCGCATCCGCACTGTAGCTCACCGGGGAAGGAGACTCCGCCGTCAGCATCACCGTTCCCCCCGCCGCTGCATCGAAGCTGTACGTCCCCAGGTAGCTCCACTTCCCCCCGTTCACCTGCTGGTTCACCCGCACCGTGTCCGCTCCCCCGCTGTGCGTGATCTTCACCGGCGCATTCGTGGACCGGGACGAGTACTCCGTCCACCACACGTATACCTCGTATACTCCCGTCTGCGGAAGGTTTGCCTTCCAGGTGTACGTCGCGCCCCCGCGCCCGTACACCGAATCCTTCCCATAGGGATTCAGCGCCCCCGAGACCGCCCATGTCCCCGTGTACGAGGTCCCCGCTCCCCCGTTGTCGATGATCACCTCCACCGGGGGCGAAGAGGGGGAGACGGTGAGCGTTTTGCTCACCTCGGGGGACCGGTCGCCTGCATTGTCCTGCACTGTAAAAAAGATGGTGTGCGTTCCCTCGGATAGTGCAGAGGTGCTGAAGGAAGCGGCGGTACCGAGGTTTCCGTCGATGCTGGAGCGCCAGTTATAGCCGGTCACCGTCCCGTCGCTGTCCGTGCCGTGGCCGGTAAAGGTCACCGTATCTCCCGTACTCGCCGGGTTCGGGGAAAGGGAGTCGATCACCGCAATGGGGGGCAGGTTCCCCCCGCTCACCAGGACGAACTTCACCGCATCCGCACTGAAACTGTGATTAGAAGCATCTCCCGCGGTAAGAGTAACCGTGCCTCCGGCAGACGCATCGAAGCTGTAGGTCCCCAGGTAGTTCCACTTTCCCCCATTTACCTGCTGGTTCACCCGGATCGTATCCGTTCCCCCACTGTGGATAACCTTCAAGGGAGCATCAGTTGCCCTTGACGAATATTCCGTCCACCACACGTATACTTCATATACTCCCGTCTGCGGAAGGCTGGCATGCCATGTATACGTTGCCGTCTCCCGACTGTAGAGGGAGTTCCTGCCGTAGGGGTTCGGTGCCCCCGAGACCGCCCATGTCCCCGTGTACGAGGTCCCCGCTCCCCCGTTGTCGATGATCACCTCGAAGGAGGTCTGGTCCTTGCTGACGGTAAGGGTCATATCTACTTCGGGGGACCATGCCCCGGTATTGTCCTGCACCCTGAAGTAAATGGTATGAACTCCCCCGGACAGGGTGGCAGTAGTGAAAGAGGCCGTGGTACCGAGGTTTCCGTCGATGCTGGAGCGCCAGTTATAGCCGGTCACCGTCCCGTCGCTGTCCGTGCCGTGGCCGGTAAAGGTCACCGTATCCCCCGTACGCGCCGGGTTCGGGGAAAGAGAGTCGATCACCGCAATGGGGGGCAGGTTCCCCCCGTTCACCAGGACGAACTTCACCGCATCCGCACTGTAGCTCACCGGGGAAGGAGACTCCGCCGTCAGCATCACCGTTCCCCCCGCCGCTGCATCGAAGCTGTACGTCCCCAGGTAGCTCCACTTCCCCCCGTTCACCTGCTGGTTCACCCGCACCGTGTCCGCTCCCCCGCTGTGCGTGATCTTCACCGGCGCATTCGTGGACCGGGACGAGTACTCCGTCCACCACACGTATACCTCGTATACTCCCGTCTGCGGAAGGTTTGCCTTCCAGGTGTACGTCGCGCCCCCGCGCCCGTACACCGAATCCTTCCCATAGGGATTCAGCGCCCCCGAGACCGCCCATGTCCCCGTGTACGAGGTCCCCGCTCCCCCGTTGTCGATGATCACCTC
>NSJL01000057.1 GCA_002634385.1 Nitrospira sp. | reverse complement strand
TCCTTTGCAAGGAGGATGAAGGTAGCTCCGGTAATGGGCCATGCGGTCTTGCCGGGGGTGTTCGTGAGCCAGGTATGGAAGTCCTTCTTCGGATCGAAGTCCCCCGTATCCGCCGCATCCTCAAAAGAGTCGAACCCCGGCTCCACAAAGTTCCCCGCACGGTTCTTCAACTGGGTGTGCACCAGCTTGTTCTGCTTCGCATAGGCAAACTCCACATACCCGATCGAGTTGGGCGTCCTCTTTACGTAGTTGGCTACCCCCTCGTTCCCCTTGCCCCCAATCCCCGCAGGCCACTTCACCGCCTTGCCCTCTCCCACCTTGCTCTTCCACTCAGGGCAGGTCGCAGCCAGGTAGTTCGTGAAGATGGCGGTCGTCCCCGATCCGTCGGACCGGCGCACCACCGTGATCTCGCTGTGCGGCAGGTCCATCCCCGGATTCATTCCCTTGATCTTCGCATCGTCCCAGAACGTTATCTCCCCAAGGAAAATCCGGCACAGCACCTCGGGGTCGAGCTTCATCTGCCCTTCCCGCACCCCCGCTATATTGACGACGGGAACCACTCCGCCGATCACGGCAGGAAACTGAAGCAGGTTCTCCTTTTTGAGCTTGTCAGGGGCAAGAGAGTCGTCCGACGCCCCGAAGTCCACCGTCCTCTCGGTGATCTGTCTCACGCCCCCTCCGGACCCGATGGACTGGTAGTTCAGCTTTACCCCGGTCGCCTTATGGTACTCGTACGCCCATGCCGAATACACCGGATACGGAAAGGTCGCCCCCGCCCCGTTGATCATCTCCTCCGCTCCCGCTCCGGAGACGGACAACATAATCGCTGCAATAACCATCAAAACAATGCCTTGCTTCATCTGTTCCTCCTTGTATCTCTTGATAGTAGAATATGCCCCGATTGTTACAACAATGTTACAATCCCGTTAAGACTCTGTTACATTCACCTCCTCTCCGGTATCAAATGGGAAACAGCCGTATGTATCTATTGTAGAGGGCGAGCAGTTACCGGAGTATTAAGGGAATGTTACAAATAGGTTACAAAATGCCGAACACTTTTGCCATTTCCCTGCTGGACGCCACCTTTCTTATGTATTCGTGTATATCGATCAGCTTCGGGTCATATTCGATCACCAGGCTGCAGGACAGAGGATTCGGCCGCATTCCCTTTATTCCCAGAGGAACGGGGAATGTGGAAAGCAAATGGAAGAGCTTCTGCAGATCAGGAAGGGACAGATCCTTGAGAAGGGGCACCTCAATCCTGATCCGGCCCGGGATATGGTGCTTTATACTGTACTCGATCATCGGCCTCCTTGCTCTTCTCTCAGTAAAACATAAAACCGTTACTCTGCGATTACGTGCCGGTTACATTTCGGTAAAATCCGGGGCACTGCTACCGACCCTCAGGAGGCGCTCCACAGTGCCACTCTCCCCCTTTTCCCGCAACGATGAATAGGGAAGTAATGAAAAAATCGTTAGACAAATGCGGCCTCTTTTCATGAATATTAAGTAAGTATAAGATCGGATTGAAACAAAGGAGGGAATCATGGCACTGTTTGATAACGGACTGAAGGGAAACATCTTCACTGGATTGGCCATCGGACTGGGAGCTGCAGTTTTTGCCCCTGCCGTGCTCCCGGTGATCGCGGGTATTGCAAAACCCGTGGCCAAGGCAGCCATCAAAGGAGGACTTCTTCTTTTTGAAAAGGGCAAGGAAACGCTGGCAGAAGCGGGTGAAGTGTTTGAAGATTTGGTGGCAGAGGTAAAAGCGGAGCTATCCGAAGAGCACGAGCAAACCACGGAAGCGTCTCCCGAGGACGAGGCCTCTGTGTAATGCTCCCCCCAGCGCAGGTAACACACAGGAGCACCGGGAGACTCCGGGTGAGGATTTCCTCCCGCAAGCGGGATGGAGCGTACCTCGCCTCACTCCGGGAAAGTATTTCCTCCATCGAGGGAGTACAGCACGTGAACGTGAACGTGTTGACCGGCAGCATTCTCATCATGCACACGCTGCCTCCCGGGGAGATCATTGAACGAATGGCAAGCCAGAATCTCTTCTCCCTCTCCGATACCGCACACACCGCGCTTCCACTCTCCCGCACCATTCTTCAGAGCTTTACCCGTATCGACAGGGGGATCCTGAAACATACGGGCGGGGATCTCGATGCGGCAGGGACAGCCTTTCTCCTTCTGCTGGGGATGGGCATCTACCAGCTCGCCCGGGGCAACTTCGCCGCACCCGCCTGGTATACGGCCTTCTGGTATGCAACGAACCTTTTTCTGAAAGCGAATCCCGGCGTTTCCAGAAAAAGGTAACCAAATGATAACCCGGCTTTCACGGTAATGTAATAGGAAAAGACTATCATACGTCACTATCGACACAACACATCGGCATCAAAGGGAGGGAAAAATGGCTAAAAAGGAATTGAACACCGGAAAAGAAGAGACAAGCGAGACTATTGGCAAAGCAGGAGCCGCGGTAAAAGACGGCATCATCAGCAGCCTCAAGGGGATTAACGAAATCGAGGCCGAGATCGTTATCCTCGTAAGGAATACGGTTTCCAATACGCTTAGGGCAACCGGATCCGTCGCGGGCGAAGGGGTCTCTCTTACCAAAGATGTGGTGAAGGGTGCGATCCAGGCCACTGAGGAAGTGGGCACCGGCCTCATTTTCAGCACCAAAAGCGTGGCCAAGGGCGTTGTTATGGGAGTGAGCGATGTGGGAGGAGATGTCCTCACCGTGGCGAACCAGACTGTCAAAGGGGCTGTAAAGGGCGCCGCAGAGATCGGAGCCGATGTGGCGATGGTAGCCAGGAGGGCCGTGGATGGAATCATCGAGGCCACTAAGGAGATCGGCGGAAATGTGGAAGAGGTGGCGACAGTGGCCGTCAGCGGCGCCGTAGAGGCTGCGGGCACCATCGGCACCACTGCGGTGAAAGCGGTAAAAGACATGCTGGTAGGGGTTGTCGCCGGCGTCAAGGAAATTGCGGGCACTGCCTTTCCCCGTTCTTCCGCCGTAACGGGGAAAAAGGAAAGGGGTCAGACTCCGTCTGCTCCCGCAAAAACGAAAGGAGAGAGGGGAGAAGCAGGAAAGGTGTCCGCAAAGGGGAAAGAAAAAGGGAAAAAGTAGCGTGCACGGAGCGTGACGCGTGCATCGTCTCTATTTAAATGGTTCAGACAATCCATGCGACGGTTAAGGGGAGAGCCAGGTATAAGATACAGGGCCTTTATCGCTCTCTCTCGCTGAAAAAGCATCTCGATACCCGCCTTCCGCAGGAGGAGGGGATACGGAGTGTTTCGGTCAATATCATGACCGGGACTATCCTGGTCCTCTTTAATTCCGTGAATACTTCCTCTTCCGTTGGACGGCTCGTCAGGAACATCGTTCTCGAGCACAACATAGGGCTCCCCTCTCCCACCGGTGCGTCCCGGCCCCCCGAGGAGGACAGACAGCAGGGACGCACCGGGAAAATACGGAAAAACCGGGGAGGCGTCCCCCCGGCAAGCAGGGACACTCGCGAGAAGAGAGTCCGGGATCTCTCCCGCCGCAAAGTCAGGAAGCTCGTTATCAGGGCGGAGGAACAATTGTCCGGGGCGTGGCATGCCATGGAGGCACGGCACATCCTCGCCCTGTTCGGCACCGGGGCGGACACGGGTCTGTCAGACGAAAGGGCGAAGGAACATCTGGGGAAATTCGGCCCCAACCTGCTGCCCGAATCGGTCCCCCGCTCCGGACTGAGCATCCTCCTGTCGCAGTTCAGTTCTCTTCCCACAGCTCTCCTTGGGGCGGCTGCGGGAATATCCCTTCTTACCGGCGGCATTGCGGATGCCGTGGTCATCCTGGGCGTCGTCGCCATCAATGCCGTCATCGGGTATGCTACGGAATCCCAGGCAGAGAAGACCATTCACTCCCTTAAAAGCCTTGTCAGGCCCTCTTCCCTCGTGTTGCGGGACGGGGACTACCGGGAGATATCCGCGGACGAAGTGGTGCCCGGAGATATCTTGGTGCTCAGGCCGGGGAGCTACGTAGCCGCCGACAGCAGGCTGATCGAAGTGCAGCATCTCAGCATCGATGAATCCGCCCTCACCGGGGAGAGCCTACCCGTGGTGAAACGCGTGGATGCCCTTGGCAGCACCCCTGTCATCCCCCTCGGCGACAGGACAAATATGGTGTACATGGGCACCCTGGTCACCGGAGGGCAGGGACTCGCCCTTGTGGTTGCCACCGGGCACTACACCGAAATAGGCAGGATCCAGACCCTGGTGGGTTACGCAAAGCCTCCGGAAACCCCGATGGAAAAACAGCTTAGGAGGATGGGAGCACAACTCGTTGCAATCGGGGGGGCCGTCTGCGGACTCGTCTTTCTCATCGGGCTGCTTCGCGGGTACGGGTTCCTGAGAATGCTCAAAACTTCCATCTCTCTCGCCGTTGCTGCCGTGCCCGAGGGGCTGCCCACCATAGCCACCACCACTCTTGCCATCGGAATACGTATCATGAGAAAACACAATGTCCTTATACGTCACCTCGATGCGGTGGAAGCCCTCGGCTCCGTCCAGACCATCTGCCTCGATAAGACAGGCACCATTACGCTGAACAGCATGTCTATCACCGCTGTTCACTGCGGGATGAGAAAGATCCGGGTTGCGGACGGCCGTTTCACTTCGGACGGGGAGGACATCAATCCCTATGAGACCGAGGAGTTATTGCGTCTCATCCATATTACCGTACTCTGTAACGAGACCGAAATAATAGATACCGATGAAGACCCGCGACAGACTCCGCGGCACCAGAAGAAGAACAGGATCGACA
This sequence comes from Nitrospira sp., assembly GCA_002634385.1. GTDB lineage: Bacteria > Nitrospirota > Thermodesulfovibrionia > Thermodesulfovibrionales > Dissulfurispiraceae > Nitrobium > Nitrobium versatile. The sequence continues at coordinate 3,725 of NSJL01000057.1, read as the reverse complement.
GGCATATCCTCAGGGGCTCTCCCACGGAAAACGCTCTTATTCAAATGGCCGTAACTGCAGGAATAGATGTTCTCCTGCTCCGGGAGAGATACCCCCTCATTACGATGTACCATCGTTCCGAAAAACGGAACTATATGGCTACCCTCCACGTTTTCGACGGCGCCACCAGGATGATTGCCCTAAAGGGGAGCCCCTCCGAAGTGCTCTCCTTATGCAAATGGCACCTTCGGGAGGGAGAGATGCTCCCCCTCACCGAAGAAGACCGCCTTGCCGTGGAGACCGGAAACGGCCGTATGGCAGGAGACGCCCTGCGGATACTCGGAGTGGCATATTGCATCGTGACGGAGGACAGGGACCCCCTCGATATCCGGAACGGCTTTATCTGGCTGGGGCTTATCGGTATGACGGACCCTCTCAGGAAAGGGGTCAAAAAGCTCATAGGCTCTCTTCACAAGGCCGGCATCGCTACCGTCATGATTACCGGAGATCAGAGTCCCACCGCGTATGCCATCGGGAAAGAACTGAACCTCAGCAATGGCATGCCGTTGGAGATCCTCGACTCCACACACCTCAACACTCTGGAACCCGGGATAATGAAGGCACTGTGCGAGAGAGTCCATGTCTTTTCCCGGGTCAGCCCCTCCCACAAGCTCCAGATCGTTCAGGCCCTTCAAGGGGCGGGAAAGGTGGTGGCGATGACCGGAGACGGCATCAACGACGGACCCGCCCTTAAAGCTGCCGACATCGGCATCGCCATGGGACATACAGGCACGGACGTAGCCCGCGAAGTGGCCGATATGATCCTGGCGGAGGACAATCTCGAGACGATGATCGTTGCGGTAAGCCACGGCAGGACAATTTACAACAACATACGGAAATCGGTGCACTTCCTCCTCGCCACCAATCTGAGCGAGATCATGGTCATGTTCGCCGCCATAGCCGGAGGAGCGGGCGAGCCGCTGAACGCCATGCAACTCCTCTGGATCAACCTTATTTCGGACATTTTCCCGGGCCTCGCCCTTGCCCTAGAGCCGCCCGAGCCCGATGTGCTGAGCAGGCCGCCGCGCGACCCCAGCCAGCCCATTATCCAGACTTCGGACTTCAAACGGATCGCTCTCGAGTCAGGGGTGCTCTCCGCAAGCACTCTGGGCGCATACGGATATGGACTCCTCCGATACGGGCCGGGACCACGGGCAGGGACCCTCGCCTTCATGAGCCTGACATCCTGCCAACTCCTCCATGCCCTGAGCTGCCGCTCCGAAGAACCGGGTGTTTTCATTCCCGGGGGAAAAGACAGCCGTAGCCACCCCTCCTTACCGCCGAACCGTTATCTCAATGCGGCACTCACCGGCTCGTTTATCCTTCAGGGATTGACTCTGGCAGTGCCCGGTCTGAGGAAGCTGCTGGGCATCGGGCCCATCGGGGTACTCGACGGCATCGTAGCGGGGGGCAGCGCACTGGTGTCATTGACGGTGAACGAGATGACAAAAACCCGTCCACTGAAAAGAAATGCGCATCAGGAGCGCAGGACGGCGCCGACTGAATCCCCTTTGCCGGAGGATCTTTCACCATAAGGAGAAACACAACATGATCAAAGACTTCATGTTCACTTCCGAATCCGTTACCGAAGGGCATCCCGACAAACTGTGCGACCAGATAAGCGACGCCGTGGTGGACAATTTCCTGCAGCAGGACCCTTTCTCACAGGTCATTGCGGAATGTGCGGTATCCACGGCTATTGTCTTTATCGCGGCTCGCTTCGCTTCCGGCGGCGTAGTGGATTTCCCCAAGATTGCGCGCCAGGTCATCAGCCAGATCGGGTACGATCAGGCAGCCTTCAACGGCAAATCCTGCAGTATCGTGACGAGCCTCAGGGAACTGCCCGGGGAGGAAAACTGCCGTTGTGACGAAAAGACGTTGTCTGACGAGGAGATCGAGAGGATAGCGGTCAGGAACCAGGTAACGGTTTTCGGCTTCGCGTGCAATCAGACCCCCGCTCTCATGCCCCTTCCCCTCTGGCTTGCCCACAAGCTCGCCCGGAAACTCACCTCCGTGCGGCTCCAGAAGATATTGCCGTACCTCGCCCCGGACGGGAAGACACAGGTGGGAGTGGAGTTCAGAAACCGGATACCGTACCGGATACACAGCATCACCGTCATCGCGAGTCAGAACGAGGAGGCAGTACCCACCCTGCGCGTTCTCCGGAACGATATCAGGGAGGCGGTCATCGACAGCATTTTTCAGGACGAGCCTGTCAGGCCCGATGAAAAGACGAGGGTTTTCGTGAACCCTGACGGACCCTTTCTCCAGGGCGGGCCCGCTGTCCATTCTGGACTCACCGGCAGGAAAAACGCCATCGACACGTACGGCGAATATGCGCGCCACAGCGGGTCCGCCCTCAGCGGAAAAGACCCGATGCGCATTGACAGGATGGGGGCCTATGCCGCCCGTTACGCCGCCAAAAACGTGGTAGCGTCCGGCCTTGCCGATGAGTGTGAAGTGCAGCTCAGCTACTCCATCGGGCTTGCCCGCCCGGTGAGCATTCAGGTGGAGACCTTCGGGACGGGAAAGGTACCGGACGCTGCCATTGCCCTGCTCCTGGAACGGCACTGCGATTTCAGGCTGGCCGGTATCATACGGGCTTTCAACCTCCGCTATCTCCCCGCAACGGTAAAAGGAGGTTTCTTCCGAAAACTGGCTGCGTATGGCCATATGGGAAGAATGGATATCGGCCTCCCCTGGGAGGTGACGGACAAGGCGGGGATCTTTGCCGAAAGGTCATGCAGTTGAGGAGAGCGGTAGAGAATCACTGCATATAAGTAAATAATGAAAGGAGCAGCGCATGAAAAAAACAAAGGTTCTTTTCGTATGCATTCATAACAGCGCACGAAGCCAGATGGCGGAAGCGTTCCTGAACGCCCTGGGCGAAGGGGATTTCGAGGCGGAGAGCGCCGGGTTGGAGCCGGGAACATTGAATCCCCTGGTCGTGGAGGTGATGGGGGAAGCAGGGTTCGACCTCAGCAGGAACAGGACAAAGGGGGTCTTCGATCTTTTCAAACAAGGGCGGAGATATCATTATGTAATCACAGTATGCGACGAGTCCTCCGCCGAAAGGTGCCCCATATTTCCCGGAAATGCCAAAAGGCTGCACTGGAGCTTCAGAGATCCTTCCTCCCTTGAGGGAGGGTACGAGAAACGGCGCGAAGAGACACGGAAAATCAGGGATACAATCAGGGACAAGATCCGAAGCTGGATAGAGGAATGGAGAAACGACCCTCAGTAATCGGAGACTGTCTTCCCCGGGCCTGGTGCGCTGTGCCGGAGTCCATATCCCGGGGAGATACGGAAACCAGGGCCCAAACCCGAAGAGCATCATTACAGGCTTTGTGAGCCTATTTTCCAGCAAACGCGGGTATAAAGCGGCTGCTCAGGAAGGGACTGATGGCAATAGAGACGGCAGCCTCCTCTCCAGTACGAACGCACCTCTTCCTTGAGAGGCTTCGGGAGGGGCGCATACCCAAGCTCCTTCGCCTTTGCATCCCCGTTCTTGAAGGCCCAGTCGAAAAATCTGATGGTCTTCACGTTGAAGTCCTTCCTGTCCTTTGCAAGGAGGATGAAGGTAGCTCCGGTAATGGGCCATGCGGTCTTGCCGGGGGTGTTCGTGAGCCAGGTATGGAAGTCCTTCTTCGGATCGAAGTCCCCCGTATCCGCCGCATCCTCAAAAG
>NSJL01000006.1 GCA_002634385.1 Nitrospira sp. | reverse complement strand
CCCTGCGGAAGGTGACGAAGAACCGGGGATCATTCCCCAGCGATGAGGCGGCATTCAAGCTGTTGTATCTTGCCCTGAGGAATATTGCTAAGAAATGGACGATGCCGATAAAAAACTGGCGGGATGCTCTGAATCAATTTGCGATTCTCTTTGAAGGAAGAATGCCCTTGGCATGACTATCATAAAAAGGCACTTACACAAAATTCTTGACAAGCCCCAGCATGCAGACAGGCAGGGATACGGGACTTCCATTTTCATGACCTCCGGCATACCTTCGCCTCTCATCTGGTTATGGCAGGAGTGGACATTACCACTGTATCAAAGCTCCTGGGCCATAAGAGCCTTACTATGACGTTGCGGTACAGCCATTTAGCGCCAAATCATTTACAGAATGCCGTCAATATGCTGAACATCACCGGAGAGGAAAAACGAACTGCATATTTACTGCATAGTCAGGCAGGGAATCAGTAATGAAAGTGAAAGGTAAGTCATTGGAAATAAAGAAAGCCGGGAATCGGACTCGAACCGACGACCTGCTGATTACGAATTATCTGTTCTTGTTATATTTATTTGTTATTATTTATTTTTTTATATGTTTACAACCGCAACGGTTGCGGTTAATACCACAGATATCTTCCGTCCGTTATGCTGCTATCCTATTCTAAAACCTGAGTTTTCCGCTCAGAGGTCAACAGCCCCAGGCCGACAAGGTAATCCAGGCTCGCCGCCACTGCCGGGTCGTCCAGGTCCAAATTTTCCAGAGTAAACAGGTCGTCGATGATAACCTGGACGCCGGTATCGGCCTTGGCAGCATCATAGATCGCCACTCTCTCACTGAAGCGGAACCTGCTACGAAAACCCCATTTCGTGAGAATGCGCTCGGATTGCTGAGCAGGCGCTGCAGGCGCTGGCGTCAACGACCTCAGTCGGACAATTTCGTTCTGCGCCCACGCCGCCGCCTCTTCGTATCGGGAGAAAGTCAAGTGAGTATCCAGGTATGGCTTGCCGTCCAGGTAAATCATCGGTTTAAAATCCCCATAGATTTCAAAGGTGTATTCTGGCATTACCTCTTCCTATGACCTCATGATAACCTTATAAAGGTTCAGCCGTAATAACTGTTTACTGGGGTAAGAGAGCCCATATATCGAATCTCCATCTGACCACCCGCCGTATTTACTGATAGGGGTCATATTGAGCTGTAAGGGGATCGGCGCGCTGAATACCTGCAGAGATCCCATAATGGGGGGGAAGGGAACCGAAATTCCATACGCCGTCTCTCCCCCAAGAGAAACTGCGGCAGGCGAGAGATTGGTGGTGGAAGATGCGGTAGGGTTGCACCCGAGCATAATGTAACCATACGTCCCGTACTTGTATGCCTGCGGTGCCGCTGTCCGGTTCTGTCCGTAATCGCTTATCGTGGTATTCCATGCATTGCTCGAAAGCGTTATGCGCCCTGAGTAGGTATAAAGATACCCGCTGTCAACATACGGCTGCCCGCAGTATTTATTGCCGCTCGTTCCCACGGCAAAGGTACTGGCCCAGTCTGCCCCTGAGATGTTGTACACTTGAACTTCACGGTGAGATACCCCTCCATCTGCTAATCCAAAAAGGCAGTATATTTTCCCCGATCCATCATAGGCCATACTGGGCATGTAGGTTGCGTTCCCGAAAGCATTCGTGGAAGCGGTCAAGGAGGTGTAGGTGTTTGCGGCCACATTGTAGCGATACAATGCCGTACTGCCTACGGCCCGGACAAATATGTTTGTCCCATCGCATACGACGGCTGCCGTTGCGATGGGTGAGGACGCAGTTGCTGTTTCGGTTCCCGTATCTACGCTATACTTCTTCCCGGCAGCGCTCGGGGCGAAGGAATAGATCGTGTTCCCCAGCATGATATTGTAATACTGGTGGGATGCAAAGAATACAGGATTTACCACACTGAGGACGCTTCCATAGCCGACCAAAGAATACCCCGACGGTAGAGAGGTAGACAGGGATATCAGTTCAAAGTTCTTGAAAAAACCGAAATCAGACCGCTTGCTCATTACACAAACCTCCATCCATAGGTAGCTCCGGTATAGAGCAGGTAAAAGTAATCCCCCTCCACATTGTCCGTCAGGTCTTCCGACAGTGCCTCAATTTTCTCTCCATTCCGCAAGAGCGAGAGGTTGTTTGTGTCGAAAGAATTGGCAATATCCCTTCCGGCTACGAGGTCTCCCACGGAAGGAGATAAAGGCAGGGTCATGTTGAACGTCCCGCCGCTGGTATCCAAAAGATACCCCTCACCTGCAATTGCGGTAAAAGAAGAAGAGCGAACCGAGGTCTCCCACGAGACGCCGCCGCCCGAAGAATCCGGCGTCCCCCACGAAGCCGTTGTCCCATTAGTGGTCAAAAATTTCCCGCTGTTTCCCGTCTGAGACGGAAGCACCTGATCCGCGGTGGTGCTGTGCGGGTTGCTGGTGCTCGCCAGGTGGGCGTCTATCGTGGCGTGGGTGTTAGTGCCCTTGTTGGCGAGGTTGACATGATCAATCTGTGCCCCATCGCCACCATTATGATCGTGATTCAGGGGCGTGAAATCATTCCACATTGTCCCGTCGTTGGAATACTGCCACAGGTTAGTCGTATCATTGTAGCGCACCTTCGGCGGGTTCGCGTCGCCATTCCGGGCGACGAGGGTTTTATCCCCCGCCTGCCCGTTCCCGATCTCAAAGGTATTCTGGCGCGTCCCCTTTATGTCACCAAACAGGCCCATCGATGGTTATGCAGGGACAACGTACTCCACTTCCACGCGCGCCGATCCGGCAGAGGCTCCTCCCGCTGCGTAGGTGATAATCAGCGCTTCCGTGCCGCCGGACGCAGGTTCGCCGGGATGGACCTCATACCGGTCTTTCGCCGTGCCCTTCAGGTCCACGTCCCCGGACCCCATATACTTCGAGGTAGTCCCGGCAATGCCGACGCTCATGGTGGGGGTCCCGTTGAAAGCAGTGTCAATAATGACCCTTACCGTCTCCACCACTGCATTGGCAGGCAGGGTGAACATGGCAACGGGGGAAGTAGCGCCGAAAGCCAGCGTCGTCGTATCGACAGAGCGCTTGTCAGCCGTGCTCGCTGCCGATACCCAGGAGAGCGCCCCGCTTCCGTCCGTGGAGAGCACCTGGTTCGGAGAACCATCGTCAGGCGGAAGGGTCAGCGTCACGGCCGCTCCCATTCCAGTGCTCGGACGCTGGATCGTATACTTCCAGTCAGCTCCCGCCCCTGCAGCGTCGCTGTTGAGGTCGATCACATCCCCGGAGACGTTCACCTTGCTCGCGGTGACTTGTGCGTAGGCGGAGTCTCCGGAGTTGCGCACCTCCAGGTTCCCGCTGCTGTCCTTCAGTCGCACGCCCGAAAGCCCGATCCTGAAGAATGATTTTGTGGTACCGATCAAATCCTGCCAAAGGCCCATAGCGCTACCTCCTTTACGGTTCTATTTGGAGCAGGACAACCCCGGCCCCCTGCGAGGCCCCTGCACCTTGGTTGATAGTCAGCAGGAGCTGCGTGTCAGCCCCATAGCTGAGAGAGGGGTTCGTGATGTACCCGCCCACGGAAAGGGGATCGTTCTCCGTGGTCTGCATCAGCCTCCCCGCGTTCCCGGCATCCCCCACCGAAAGGCTCGCCCCTACTCCGTCAAAACTCTCAGTGATGTAGAGAGCAACGGAATAGACGACTTTCCCAGCCAGGGCCACGACCAGATCTTTCGGAGTGGCATCCCCATACCGGAAAGGAATGCTCACCATCCCATTCCCGTCAGTTCCCGGTGCTCCCTGCACCGCTACCGTAATATTTACCTGTGCGGGCTCAGAGACGGACACAGCCACCGACGGCGCCTCCACCTGGATGTCAGGCGTTTCCGTCTGGATGGTGATTTCCGTAACCTCCGGCGTTACGGTTACGTCCTGGATATCCTGACTGATTCCCACATCCATTACGTTGTTACCTCCGGAATGACATAGAGATTCCCGCGCAGGTACGTCGTCACTTCAGAAAGATCGAGCGGCTTGTACACCTCTATGTCGTAAATATACTTATTCTTCGTGTAATCAGCGGAAGCGGCCTGGATAGCTCTGGTGGTCTCCGCCGAAAGGCTCACCGCAACCTTCCCCGTTGCCGGAGCCGAAATAACACAGACAAAAGATGCCACAGGCGCAGCGTCAGACAAAGATTTCTTGATCTGCCCGCGCGCTGCATAGTCTGTCAGGTCCATCGCAGAGCCGTCCGCCTGGGTAATCGTGACTTCGAAAGCCCATCGGTCCCCCTGCTTTCCGACAATATCCACGGTAATAACACCGTTTACATCTTCATTTTTCATCAGAGTCAGTGCCACGCTTTATCCCCTCCTTTGTACCGTCCGCCTTCTCTTTCCGGGCGCAGTAGAGAAAGTAATCCACCAGCGACAGGTAATCCCGGCAGAGATCCCTGACGAATTCTTTTCGCTCAGCGACCGTCGCTTTCCGCCACGCTTCCTGTATCGGGTTCATGCTCACCACCGGTATGAAAGCTCCGTCCGGATTTTTGCCTCGGGCCTCTGGTTCATCTCTACGCTTACGGTTCCGTATATAGCCCCAACGCGCACCAGGGTCCAGCGCCCAAACACCGCCGCCCCCTGACCCCCTGCCGAACTCACCTCGTACCCAATGCCGATCTCTTTTTTGCCGATCACGTCAAAAAGCGGCAGAGGCTTCCGGCGTGCTAACACGCTGGCCTCCCCGCTCCCGGTATCCAGCACCGTCACCACTTCCGTCTTTCCCTCATAGGGGTCCACCTCCCCGGTGGCGATCACCTGTTTCTTCTCATCCTTCGCTATCTCGTCCGGCAGCTTCAGCGCCTCTACTGCCTTCTCCTTCTCCACCACAATCACCTTCTCCACCGGGATCGCAACCCGCTTGATCTTCACGACCTCTTTCACCTGTGGCACCGGGGTAAAGACTTTCTCGGTAACAACCGGCACGGGCCTGAACCACGAATAGAGAGCTACCACAGTCACCAAAACCACTAGTATGGCGAGCCCTATCCTCTCCCGGTTAAATGCCACGGAGCGCCCTCCGGTACTCTTCTGCGTGCTCCAGTATTGAGGCAGGATAGCGCCGATTGATTCTGAAAGCCTCCCGGGAGCGCTGTGAAAAAAGCTCCACATGCCCGAACCAGCGGTTCTTGTCATGCCCTTTCTGCTCTGCCAGCTTCCGGTCGCGGAGCAGCCAACCGTACCCGCCATTGTAGGCGGCAAGCATCATGGCGTACCGCTCGGTCTCGTCCGCGGCAAAGAAGCAGAGCCTCCACATCTCCCTGTCGTAGAAAATCCCTGCCCGGATCCCCCACCGAGCCTGGAGCATCTGCACCGGCTCAATCCCCCGGAGAGACGCATGCCGCTTCTGCATGTCTTTCAAGGTCACATCGAGCACCTGCAGAAGACCATAGCTGACGACCCCGCTCTTCTCCACCCGGCGCGCAGCCTCCCTCCAGGCGGATTCATGCGCGACCTGGGATGCTAACACGCCGATATCGCTCTCCGGCCACGCCGCCCTGTGTTCCTCCTTCAGTACCGGGAAGAACTTCACGGCACGGGCAGGGTACGCATCCGCACTCCCTGCCAGGAGGACTGTCAGGAGGAGGAGAATGCAGAGAAGGATGCCTTTTTTCACAGACTCCCCCTTAAAAAAAGGAGCGTTACCGCCATCGCTCCCACCACTGCCACGTAGACGAGCACTCGTGCTAACAGCATGGATGCGGCAAGCAGGGCGAGCGACACGTTCTGCTCCTCCCAGGCATAGCGCAGGCGCGCACCCACGTCCCACTGATAGGAAGAGAACATTTCCTTACTGACGATAAAGGCCAGGATCATCGAAAGCGCGGCAAACCCCACCAGGAGGGCAGCGGCAGAGAGAGTGTCAGCTACACCCCAATAGAGCACCCATGCCAGGGCAAGGACAAGGGGCGTCTTCAGCCTCCGGGTGTCCCGCAAAATATTCTTTACCTTAACGCTGCAGTATCTTCGAATGGTCATGGGTTCCTCCTTCCGGCTGCGCTTGATAAGCAGGCCGGTTTTGCTGTTTTGCGGAATTGAGCGTGGAGATCAGGATGAAAAACTGCGTCCAGATGCCGATGATTCCGGCAGTCACCAGGGAGATGATTACCGCGACCCCTGCCTTCTTGAAGGAGTTCACCCACTTCAGGTTCTCCATGAGCTTTTCGGTCTCGCCAATCCGCTCTTCCAGCTTTGCACTGCTTTCTTCCAGCTTTTCCGGAAGGGATTCCAGGGCCTGCACCCTTTGCACAAACAAAAGGAGGGTCTGGTGCGTCTTCCGGTGCTCCTCGTACAGCTTATCCAGCTTCTCCCACATGGCCGACAGCTCTTTGCTCGCCAGGTCGATAGAGATCACCTTCCCGCCCATCTCCGCCACCAAATCAGCCAGTCGGCTCAGCTTCTCCTCCAGCCCATCAACGCTCCTTTTGACGTGCCGGGAATCAGCGTTCAGCACCGCATGCTCCTTCTGTATCTCCTGAAGCGGCCCGCAGGGGACCCTCTCACACTCCTGCATTCAACCCCCTCCTGTCCCACGCGAAATTTTGTTTCCCCTATTATGACCAGCCCTCCGGGAATGTCAATAAATCGCCTGTTTTTCTCCCCTAGCGGTACACGCTCTCCCACCACGTCCGCGCGCGGTGGTACACCGCCCGGTCCTCCGCATCCAGGGACGCCAGGAACGCCGCGCGGTACTTGAGCGGGAGAAAGGCAATCGGTTCCGTTTTCTTGTAGCTCTTGAGCAGGTCTTCTTTCTTCCCCCCCAGGCTGAGGTACTCCGCCTTGTACTTCTCGGCGGCCGCCTTGTCCTTGTACCGTTTCGCCTGCTTGTAGTGATACAGGACATTGGACTTCTTCGTGGGGGATACATCAGGGGGCTCGTACCCCTTCTCCTTCAGGAAATCCCGAATGTGGTTCACCGTATCGTAGTACGCCGCCTCGCCGGGGTCTGTCCGGTACAGGAGCACCCCCTCGGCCTCGACGTCCGCTCCCCGTGAAGGCTTGCCGGCCAGCCAGCGGTAGGGGGCGTCCAGCGCCAGCATCCTGAAGGCATGCTCTGCCTTGTCCCTCACCGGCCGCGGACTGAACACGTCGGGGTAGACCGCCTTACCCGTGGCAATTTCATACGCCCCCTTCTCAAAGGGCCGGAACGACTGCACGACCTTGTTCACCGGCGCCCTCGCCGCCTCTGCCAGCTTCTTGCTGAACGGCACCTTCCCCGACCGCACGTCCTTGAAGTCCTGGGGATAGTTCTCCAGCCCGAACCAGCTGAGCGCGTCAGAAAGCGCCCCCTGAAAACGGAGGGACCGGATGCTGCCGTCCTCAGTCCGCCCCAGGATCAGGTGAAGCTGCTTCCTGCCGCCCCTCCCCAACTCCTCCTCCTCGTCCGGGAAAAAGGTACTGTTCCAGAGCATCACCAGGCCGTACAGGAGACTTGCCTTCAGGCCGAGCTTCGTCGCCTTCCACGCCATTACCCCTGAGAGGGCCTTGGTGCTCTCCCCTTCATGCTTCAGATTTTTGAGCAGCCGGTAGTACCGCGGGGCATTGATCTCTATCCAGCTAAAAAAAGGAATCATGTGGTTCCTGAGCCACTGCCCTGCCTCCGAAATGTTCCCGTAATCGCCGATCAGCTCCCGAGCCAGCTTTGCCGCCTTGTCGTCCCGCTTCGCCAGTGCGTCGATCTGTGCGCGCTCCGAAGCGCCGTACACCTGCCGCCCGGCTGCCAGTTCATCTTTAAAGAACCGATAGGCAGCCAGGCGGAGCACATTCTCCCTGAGCGTAGTAAAGTCTTTCGTCTTCTGCCAGTACCGGGCAATCCGGTTCGGCTCTTTGCCGGTCAGCAGGCTGAAGAGCCCGGTTTCGTTGATGTCAGGGATCTCCTGAAGAGTGAGGCCGGAGCTGAGCACGCCTTTTTTCAAAGCAGTCTCCAGCTCCCCGCGCGCATCAGGAGGGAGAGCGCCCTTCATTTCCGCGTACAGGTCTTTTGTCGCCTGCCTCATGTAGGAGAGCATCCTGGGATTATACGCCAGGGCAATATCCAGGTCGCCCGACAGGTTGTTAAGGTTATACTTCACCACCCGGAGGGGATTCAGGAGCACCCACTGCTTCCAGGAGTTGACCAGGTACTTCGATGCCGCTCCCACCGCCGACTCCCGCCTGCTCTGCGTGAAGTGCTCCAGCGTTTCGGCAAGGCGCTTCGGGATCGCCCACTCCTCCCGCCTGCGCCCCATGGCAAGCACCTTCTTTGCCCCGACCGCTCCCATGAACTCCTCAAATCCCAGCTCCCCCTTTTCATACAGTTCAGAATGCTCCAGCAAGCCCAGCAATCCCTTCTCGGTCAGGGACCAGGTGCGGAAGAAGGCATTCCCCTCCTTCGGCTGCCAGAGCGTGTAGTCTTCGGGAAGGAGCGTTTTCCAGGGCACCTCCTCCTCTTTCGCGCGCTGCTTCAGCGCCCCGGAAATGTCCGCGGCTCTCTTGAGCTCCTGCTGCAGCCGCTTCAGTTCAAGTTGCGAGAGCGCCTGAGAGACGACTTCGAACTCCGCCTGCAGATAGTCGGTGTTGAAGTCGAGCGCAGAGCCGGTCCTGGCCCGCTGCCATCCCTTTTTCGTCATACGGAGGTCCCCGGCAGAGGTCCCTGTGTGCTTCAGGCCCATCGCCTGCATCCCCATATACTCAAGCACCTGATGGTGAAAATACCGGTCATCTGCTAACACGGATTCAGGGAGCAGATCCTCGCTGACCAGCCTTTCCCGTAAGGTACGCATATACTCCTGCCGCTTCCGGTAGGCGTCGGAAGTGCTCTGCGTTGCCTCCAGGGTACTCTTGAACCGTTCGTAGTCCTGTCGCACCTGCCCCTCGTCCGTGTACCCGAAGGGGAGTTCTTCCTGCAACAGGCCGCTCTCGATGTCCCTGAGCAGGTCTTCAAGAATGATCGTGCGGGTGAAGAGCTTGTACTCGTTCGGCTTCAGGGCGCCGATCAGGTCCCGGATGTCCTGGGCTGCCTTCTTCTTCGCGTAGATGCCGATCTGTTCCGCCTGATAGAGGATGTCGATCGCGCGCGCGTCCCTTGCCGGGTCCAGTTCGACAAAGTGACGCCGGAACGAGCGGTACGCCCTCTCCGCCCCCTGCTTCAGGCGCTCCAGGAAAGGGGCCTTCTTGATTCCCTCGGCCTCGGTCATGCGCTTCTCTACTGCCTCGAAGTCGCTCTCCACGGGGGGAATGTCACCCTCGATGGCTTTCTTGCCTGCGAGAGAAAAGGAGGTTTCAGGTTCCGCCGACCCCTTGACAATATCCTCATTGGAGAGTATCCTAAAAGTAGAGCCTGTCATGGTTGCCTCTGGGGGCAATTGTAGCCCCCTTGACCGTAACCATTGATGGGTTTTTTCTTTATTGTAGTAACGCAATAAACCTTTTTTCATCCATCCGACAATATGGCTATCCCTCTCCCGCGGATGAATGCTTGCAATGTCATTTACCACGTTGTACCCTTTCTTCTTTGACAAGTGCATAGCGATTACAATTGTTTTGTCATCCTGCTGTAATTCTGTCATCACCACAAGAGAGTTCTTTTGCGTTGCTGAGTCAAACACCATCACCGGGTTATGTAACTGCTGCGGGAGCTGTCTTATCATAGAGACAGAGATGCCATGCTTTCCCTTGTCAACGCTCCTCGGGTGGATTACCTTTTTCAATGTTGACTGGTCGATCACCACGGGCAACTGCTCCGCACCAAGCCTCCGCAACACTTCAGGGGTTTTGCTCACTGTGAGTGTTGCGAGCGGGTGCAGCTCTCTCTTTTCCCACCTCTCAAGCTGCCGGTGGAAATTCTTCACTTCCTCCTTGTCGGGAGACAGGAGATCTTTCTTGCTGTCCGCCAGAATTTCCGATTCTCCTCCGCGCTCCCCCCGCACCTCCCGGTACTGCTTCAGGTATTCCTCTCCGAGCATATTCCGGAGGATCTGGTTTTCCGCCTTCCACTCTCCCCGGAGCAGGTAGCTCCGCACCTTCTGCAGGAATTCAATCGCCCGGCCAAAGAGGGCTTTCGCGGTACGGGAGAGAAGCGGCCTTCTAGCGTTAGCAGCTACCGCGTCCGCATACTCCATGAGGCGTCCGACTATCGCCTCTTCATTCCCGTTGAACTGCTTCATGAGCACGTCGATGTCGCTATTGCTCCCCAGGGCCTTCAGCACCTTCATGGCGGCAATCTGTATATGCCCGTTCTTTTCGTGGATGAACTCACGCTTCCAGTCTCCCGCGCTCTCCGAGAGGATCACGAGCGCCCGGAACTCGGTGGGCGAGAGCCACTGGACCGTTGACGCGCCCTGCACCTGCACCATGCCTTCCTGTACGTCGCTCTCGTTGATCCCCTCTGCCCCATACTCTTTCAGAGCCTTCGCAGCATCTTTCCGTCTCAGGAGGGCGTTGGCCTCCTCCGGGGAGACGATCTTCACCGCAAGAGACGGGGTAGAGGCTTTTCGTGCAAAGTCCTCCATCGCTTTCCGCTGTGCCGCCGCCACCTTTGCCGCCGCCGGATTCTGCCAGCCCTTCTTCAGGCTGAACTTCACGTCGCCCTGCTTCACCGCCCCCGCCGGAACCTTGAAGGTGAGGGAGAAATCAGAGGCAAGGACGCGCATGAACTCCTTGACGTTCTCTGTGCTGACAAAGGCGCGCATCTTATTACCGCTCTTCACAAAGTCTTTATGCGTGGTAAGGCCAAGCAAGGTCGGATTTTGGTAATACTTCTCCCCGGTGTTCTTTGCCCGCGGCACATACACCGCCATTTCCCCGTATCCCGCGTTGTACGAAAGAGTCACTTCCCCGTTGGTGGAATAGATCAGCTCCTCCCTTCTGGCTCCCCGCGTGAGAAACTTGTATGCTTCCTCGTACCCCACGGACGCTGAGGAGAACTCCGCCTCGGGGTCCTTTATGGAGCGCGGCAGGAGAATCCCCTTTCCCGTCGTGCCGTCCTCTTTGGTGTACATGACAACTTCCGCCCTCTTGCCCAGGGCCTCGAAACCACGGATCAGATTGCCGGTCAGTACATACCGATGCTCCCGCAACTCCGAAGGGATTATTTCGTCCCAATTTCCCGGTATGGCGTTGTCGTCATAGAGAGTATACTGAAGCGCCTCCCGCGAAGCGGGGATGGAAATGCTCTGCATCGGGTCTGCCAGGGCGAACACGAAACTCAATTTGGAAGGGGCATACGGATTCCCCGCAGACGCATTGTACTTCAGGGCAACGAGCACTCCCGGCGCAAAGTACCCTTCTGCGGCATTGACCGTGTAGCTGTGCCCGATCCGGTATTTCTCCATCAGCCGCTCGATCTTCCGCCGCGCCTCTGCCGCTTCCGCCTCGATCTCGCTGCGGAGCTCCTGTATCGGCTTGTCCGATGCCTTTTTGCGCCGCTCCAGCAGGTCCGCATAGTACGCCTTTGCCTGTCCCTCCATTTCCCGGAGCAGGTCTTCGTTCACCTTGTCGGCGGTCCTTCCGTTCAGTGCCTCGTTCACCAGGCGGACAACCTTCTCTCTCCTGTACGGCTTGTTCAGCATCTTGACCGAGAGCTTTTCCAGGTAAGTGCTCGCCATAAAAGGAGATTTTTCGTTGGTCCCCTTGAAGACGAGATTCTTGGAAAGGGTCTGCGCACCGAAGTCATAGTCCTTTGCCGTGAGATTGTTTTCGCCGGTCTGGTTCAGGTACTCGATCAGGTTCCGGTATTCGGTCTGGATGTCTTCAAAGAACTCCTTCTGCCGGGCCACCGGCAGGAGCGCCGCTTTCCCGGTCGCCTTCCGTGCAATATCCTCCACATCGACCTCATGCAACCCCATCATCTCCGTAAGATCCGGGTGTTCCTTCAGGTACTCCGTTACGATCTTGTCTCCGTAGTGGTTGAAGATGTCTTCGACGTTTTTGAGAGAGAGGGCTGAGCCGGTGTTAGCAGACGTGTTCGCATTCAGAGACGCCATCTTCTTCTGAATCACCATGGCGGGGCGCAGTTCCGAGGGAAGTCCTGCGTAGACATTGTAGTATTCCGGCAAATTCACCTGCCCTTTCCGGAACACGCGGCCCATTGTCTGCATGTGCGTATCCACGTTCAGATCCGCCTGCATCACGATCATGGTACGGGGCCGCTTATCTTGAAATCTCTCCGACGAATGAAGAGAAAGCCCTGTGCTTCCTGCGGCGTTCAGGATCATCACGTCATAGGTGCCATCGTTAAACCCGTTGACCGGCTCGTTCCGGTTTTTGATCTCCTTTGCCGAGCGCACTGCGAGCACCGGCTCCCCGCTCGTATAATCCAGGAAGTATTTCCGCCCGGTAATCTCCGTAACCGCATACCCTCTCTCCTTCAGTCTGCTCTTTACCGTGTCGATAAAGGACGCCTGCAGAGAAATAGCGTCTTTACTGATCTGGTCAGTCAGCCGGTCATACCTTTCCAGGAGGCCCGGAACCTGCACCAACTGGTCCCGCGTGATCTTCTTCTTGGACTTCTTGCCCGTTGGGTCCGTGACCGTGTAGGTAAGGGTCCCTTCGAGCGCCTTGCGCAGCACGGTCCGGAATCCGTCGTCCACGGTGTCGCCCACCTTTACCCCGAAGTCCTCCACCATGAAGTCCAGCACATTTTCCATGGTGTTCATCAGGGTAATGACCGGCTTCCTGCCCTTTTCGAGCTCCTGCACCGCCAGGTCCACCACACTGTCCACCTTGGTAGAGGCGAGGAACTGACTCACGAAGTTGTGCACCACCGAAGCAAAGTCCGTATGGTTGACAAGTTTCTCGATCTTGCCGCCACCCTCGATCTTCAGTCCATTGGCCTCTCGATTCAACATCGTGATAAGTGCCTTGAGGCCCGTATCGAATTCTTTTATGTCCCGCAGCCGCTCCGTTACCCGGTCGGATTCTTTTTCCAGGAATGCCGTCCCCTCGGTGTTGATGTTGGTCTTGATTTCGACACCCGTAAAGTCCAACTCACGCCGGATATACTCTCCCATCTTGGCAAGAATGTCCGCGATGACCTGCTGCAGGGGCACTCCGCCATTCTGCACCACATTAATCAGGGACTCAATCGGCATCCCCGTTTCCCCCAAAGAGGTCCTGAAATAGAGGGGCATATTGTCGGGCCGCTTCGCGTAGGTGGCGGAAAGATAGACAGCGCCCTCAGAAACCGTGAGCGCCTCACGGATCATTTTCCCGGTATTGGAATCAATACCCGATGCCTGGTGCGCCTCATCGAGGATCACAATATTGCCCTCCGCCAGCTTCGCAAAAACCTGGTTGTCGATCTTTCCCGCATCCTTCAACTGCAAATAGGGGAGAAAGACCGCATCATACTCCGCCAATGCCGTTGCCGGATCATTGAGGATCTCCCGAAACTTCTTCTTCTTGGTCGCGGCGGTGACGGCTGGCTCGATGAGAACAGCGCCGTCCATATCCACGATGGAGGAGCGTTCCTTGTCCGAGTGCATGATGAAGGGCCTTATGTCGTGATTGATGTCCTGGAGGTCCCGGTAGATGTCAGAGAAAAGCTTGGGGTCCTTGGTGACGAAGAGCGGCTTCAGTCCGCGCAGGTTCGCATACCGCATGATTGCGGCAGCCACCCGGCCCTTACCGACGCCGGTCTGGTCCCCGATAATGGTTGCCTTCCCCGCCCGGTTCTCATGGTTGTAGACGAACAGGGCAAAGGCGTCTATCTGCTCTGCGGAAAGGCTGTCATAGAGGGCGTCCCTGTCCCCATAGGCGAGTTTCTGTCGCACATACTCGTCAATGTCCCCTACCTGCTCCCTGACCGCCTCCAGGGCAGCGCGGACAGAATCGACAAGGTTCTTGGGAATCAGGTTGGAACCGGAACGCCCCTTGGAAAAGGGAATATAGGACACCTGGAATTCGTTGGTGAGGCCGGCCTTCAGCTCGTCGAGAAAATGGAGAATATAGTCCTTGACCTTTGCGCCGAACTTGCTGACGATGAACTTCAGGAAGTCACTAATACCTTTCCCTGCTGCGGAGAACTCGTCAAACGCCTTCTGAAAATGCGGCTTTGCCTTGGCATAGGTCTCGGCATCCACGCTTCCCGGAAAAGTCTTCAGGGAAGAGCCGCCAAAGAGTTCGTGCAGTCCGGCCACCGCCTCCTCGATGCCCGTGACGCCGTGCGCCGCCGCGTCCTTCAGGATGTCCGCGACTGAGCGCTGTCCAGGAGTATGCGGCGCAGGGGCTTCCGGCTTCTTCTCCGTGACCGGACCCTTCTTCTGCTCGGGGAGCACGCTGCTCCTCTCGGACAGGACGGGGCGCGGCGGCGGGGTTGCTGCGGGCTTCTCCTTCTCCCCTGCTACCTCCTGGACCGCCTCATCAAAGGCTTTTTCAAGGTCCTCGCGGGAGAGACTGCCCAATTCCTCCTCAAGGCTTACTCCAGGCTTCCGTGCGTGTACAGTTCCAGATACCCCTCCAGGCTCATTCGGTTCTCGTACTCCTCCGGGTTCTCCAATGCTTGTTCCGCGTCCTCCGCTGCTTCGATTACCTGGTTGGTCCGGCACAACTCCGCCGCCGCCGCCTCCGCGATCCTCCACGTTTCCACTTGCGGGTCTGCCGACACCTTTATCCCCAGGTAGTCGTCCAGCACGTTCTTCAGCGCTTCCCGGTTGTCCCCGTTCTCCTCCAGAAACTCCCGTATCCGGTCGTTCAGGAAGTCCGCCACTACGCACATCGCCTGTTCCTCTGACATTGCCCGGCCCTCCTTCTTTTTCTTCCATTATACCACCGGGAATGTTCCTCGTAAGGACCTTTTTCACTTCATCCAATGTTTCCGCCTTCTCAACCTGCTCCGGACTCTTCGGAGCGTAGACGGCATCCGGCGCAGCCTTCCTCCCCGAAAGGGTGATGAGGCGGATCGGGGAAGACGTGCCCTGCTTTTCGTAGACGTCCCCGTCAATGTCGATATTGTGCGTGACGTTGTAATGGCTGTACAGGTAGTTCAGAAAAACCCTGTCCGCCTCGGTCATCCTGCCCTTCTCGAAGTTGTGGCCGCCGATAATGAGGGCCGCCTTCCCATCGTCCTTCATGGCTTCCAGGGACTTCAGGGCGATCAGGTGTTCCAGCTTCGAGATGGCAAAGCCCTGGTAGTCGGTCTTCTTGATGGACCCGAAGGGCGGATTCATCAGTACCGCGTCCTGCGACTTCGCCAGTTCGGGGTGCTCGGTCAGCACCTTCAGGGCGTCTTTATTTAAAAAGCGCCCGTACCCGCTCGCCTCCAGAATCCTCTTCCGCGTGTTCGCATCCAGCTCATTGACCGTGACGTTCTTGGGATTCGCGCCGACCAGGAGCATTCCGGTTCCGCCCGTCGGCTCGTAGACCTTCGTATTTTCCCCGACACCGACGTGCCTGCCCATCAGCCAGGCAAGGGGTAGCGGCGTTGAATACTGCTGCGTCTTCATGGAAGAAGAGGTCCGCTGCGAGAGGTTCGGCTGGTCTGCATAGACTTTCTTCAGCGCCTCGAACTTTTCCTCGTCAGAAAGAGCAGCGTCGGCAGCAATCTCCCTGCCCTTTTGCACAACAGCATACTCATACGCTTCATCAACCAGGCGGGGATTGAAAGACGGGCTTTTGGTCAGCTCCCGCGGAGTCACGCCATAATGCCGTGCCGCAATCTGCAGCATGTTCATCCGGTTGATCTTCGCACCCTTTTCTACCTCCCCCTTGAAAGCAGAGGCAAGGGCCGCCACATCGGGGTTGTTGATGTCCCCTTTCGGCAGGGGAATCGCCTCCTGCTTCTCCTGCATCTCTTTTTCAGCCTGTCGTGCCTTCTCCTCTTCAGCCGCGGTAAAGATCGGCTCGGCCCCGGTAGCGGGTTCTGCCGGAAGAGGCCCCTCAAGCGCAGTGCTCGTGGTATCCATCGGGAGTCCCTGGGGGGTCGGCTTTCTCGGAGCCTCGGGGACATCTTCGCTTTCGAGCACCGGCGCCGCTTCGGCGGAGCCTTCCTTGAGCTTGTCCATGACCTCCTGCACCTTGGTCTCTGCCTCTTCGCGGGTCTTGTAGGTTTTTACCGTCGGCAGGAACTCTCCAGACTCCATGTCCTGTACTGCAACAGCATACCCCCTATCGCCCTGGCTGATATGAACCGCTATGCCGTGCTCCTCGTTCCGATATACAACAGGGGCCTCCGGTTCGGCAGCCCTTGCTTCCTCCGTCGAAACAGGAGGGGCGCCTTCTCTTTCCCCGACAGGAATCAGCGCATCCACCTTGATCGGCCCGGACTCAAAAGGATCCACGCGGATGATTTCGCCGTCCTTCAGGATCGCCTCTCCGGTCCTCTCGTCGATCCCCTTATGCTCGAATTCCTCCCCATCGACGATAATCCTGTCTCCTTTGCGGAGTTCCGTGGGGTCGATGGCGAATTTCCCGGCCTTCTCATAGTCGCTTTGGGAGGCCGCGAGCAGATCCTTCACGAAATTCCGCTGTGTCGTACTGAGGAGCCTTCCGCTCTTCGCCGCTTCAAGGATGTCCCCCAGGTTCGCATAGGTAAGGGCCTTGCCCTTGAACTTCATCCCCTTATACTGCGCCATGATCTCCTGCAACCACTCAGGCCTGCCGCTCCCGAGCCGCCCCTCCACCTCACCGGTTTCAGGATGTACGATCCTCGACGGCCCCTCGGACGTGCGGGCTATGTCGGCGATGAACTGGATATGGTAAGGGTTCGCCGTTCCTTTTGGCTGCTCTGTCGGCTGTTCTGGCAGAGGGGCCTCGCCCGTCGGTGAAGCAGGAAGCGGCACCGGGGGTTCTCCGGGTGTCCAGGTCGGATTCGGGACCGCCTCATCAAGGAAGCCCCGGAGATCGTTCCGGAAGGCGGGGTCCCCCTCAACGCGCTCTTTTGCCCGTGCCTCTACTGCCGGGTCCGTTGCCGGGGGCTTTGCCAGGAGTCCTGCCGCCCCCCCGAACACCCCGCCGCCGATCGCGCCGATCAGCATGGAGTTGATGTAGTCATGGACCGCTGCATCTCCCTGTACTTCCTGCCCGGAAAACGCCCGTTCGATTACGGTCTGCGCCCCTTCGGTCGCCCCTTCCAGGAGCGCCTGCTTTCCGCCTTCCGTTCCGACTGCCTTTGCAGTGTTCAGGAAGCCCTTGCCTGCCTTCATCGCCCCTTTCCCGCCGAACAGTCCGAGCTTCCCGAAGAGCCGTGTTTGTGCAACGGCTTCGAGGGAGCCTGCTAACACGCCGCCCAAAAGGGCTTTTGCCGTATCGACCTCCCCTTCCTGGTGCTGCGCTCCGGCGATCTCTCCGGTCTCCATGCCGATATTGAAAGTCGTCGCTCCTGCAGCGGCTCCCTTTTGCGTAACCTTTTTCAGCCCAGCCTGGACCAGTGCCTTTTTGGTCAGCTCGTCCGCGGCGATCTTCGCTACGCTCCGCTCTACGGCCGTCTTTGCCGCAGTGCGGGCAAGGCGTGCTCCTATGGCGCCCGCTCCCAGGCCGCCCACCATCGTCGGGATGATTGTTCCCAGGCCATGCGCGGCATATTTGAGCGCATCGTCCAGGTTATTGACATCGCGGTAGCTTTCTACGGACCCGGCGTACTTCTGCGCCTCTTTCTCCTGCTCCTCGTATCCCTTGAAGCCCCATTCCCTGAGAGAATCAATGCCGGTGGCATGCCCGGCATGCCCTGCCAGGCCATAGCCGAGCCCCTTCAGCTGCTCATATCCCTGCCGGACGCCGTAGGCAACCTCTTCCGCCAGGTTCTCCGGCTTCGGAGAGGAGGCAGGCGCTCCCCCCTCTCCTCTGAACTCCCTGCGCGCGCGCGCCTGCTCGATAAGCGATGCCGCACCGGCGTCGAGTTCTGGGGAGGGCGGTTGCGGCGTGCTGGCGCTTCCGCTCCCCGTCACCCGGTCAAATGCCGCCCGAATCGTATCTTCAGGCGGCGGGCCGTCGCCCTCAAATTCAAGAGTGATGTTCTTCTTCAGGTCGGTGACTTGGTATTTCGGCATTACTGCACTCTCCTGACCCGGTAGTTCTCTCCCATCATGAAAGAATCCTCTTCCGGCTTCCCTTGGCTTGTATTATTTCTGAGCCCCAAGCCTCTTCCCGAGGGGGTATTCGCCCATCCGGGAGCAAGCGTGCTCGGAGGGAACAGCCTCTGCAGAAGACCAGGCTTCTTCTCCGGAGCGCTCACATTGGCGGAAAGATTGCTGTAGCTTTTGTTCCCCAGGGCCTCTGCAATGAGGTCCAGTTTTGCCTTGTTGGTTTCCACAAACCGCTGTCTCTCCGCGTCATCTTTGAGCCCCTTGTACTGGTCGGTGAGCTGTGCGTAGAGGTCCGCCGCCTCCAGGGGAGTTACCCCCAGCTCTTTCTTCATCAGGCCGCGCTCCTGGATCTCGTTGCTCCTCTCTTGCGCCTTGAGTATTCCTGCCTCATAGGGGGACAGGCTGGTGCGCTTCGCCCTCGATTCCTCCAGGAGTCCGCGCTCATAGGCGTTCGGCTCGCTGTATGCCCTTTCCGCCAGATCCGCCGCCCGCTTCCGGAGGCCGAAGTCTTGTGCCGTTCTCTCCTTCTCGAAGCCAAACTTGTCCCGTTCAAGTCCGAACCGCTGCTGCTCCATACCCACATCGGCTGCCGTCTTTCCCGCGAGAGCGCCATAGTAGTCCGCCTGCTTCCCCTTCAGTCCGATCTCCGCAGGGATTGCGGAGGCCAGCGCGTCATAGTAGCGGGCCTGCGCCGCCTGCTCGATCCGCTTGCTCTCGATCTCCCTCTCCTGCAGCGCCCTCTTTGCTGCACCGACCGCCTCTGCCTTGTCTATCAGGGACCCCCAAAATAACGCCATCGTCTACCTCCTTTACCGGCTTTACTGATAAAACGTCAGGGGCAGGATCTTCCACCCCGAGTTGTCGTCGGTGAGCATATCGTACGTCATGAACTTCTCATTGCTCCCGAAGTCCTTCCCGATGCACACCCGCTGTCCCACCTGGTACTCTTTATAATCAGATGTCTCCACGGTCAGCACCGTGTCCTTACAGCGCACCTTGTAGATCCCCTCGCTCGCATCCACCACTTCTTCCACCAGGCCGCTCGTGTAGAACGTCGTCTCAAACCAGTTGCCACTGAAGGCAAAAGGATTTGTCTCCTGGCCGAACCACCGGAAGAATCGGCCCCGGAGCGCCCTTCCCGCAAGGCAGATGAATTCCCCCGGCGTAGGGTACGCATCTTCGCGGCTCAGGTAGTACCGGCACTTATAGAAGGGGTCCGTGTCCTGCTGCTCCACCAGGGTCACGCCCTTCGCGCCGGTCTCGTACCGGCCCGTCCGCTCCATTATCAGCGCCCTCTCGTTCAGCCCCACCACACGGTAGGTCAAGGTGATGAGAGACGGCGGGTTATGATCGCCCGCCTCGGTCCATCGTTCCGGGTCAGGGGGGGTCAGCTCCCCTCCCGTCTGAATCCTCTCCATGCTCCCGCACAGTTCCCCTGCCATAATCAGGGACTCCATTGCATCAGGGGAGCCGATAAGGAAGTCCACAAAGCCGATCAGCTTCCCGGACAGCGCCTTCATCTTCTCCGGAAGTTTGGTGAAGGCCACGTCCTCTTCGATTGCCGTTGCGTTACACACCTTGAACCGCGCCCCGTAGAGGACCTTCTCCTGCGTCGAAGCAATGTCGGCCGACGTAAATATTTTAACCGCACTCACCCCCAGGCGGGTTAACATCGCCTCGATCTGCGTATATTCTTTTTCTCCCTTCTCCTGATAGGCATAGGGGAGCTTCTTTGACCAGTCCCAATACCAGGTGATGTAGGGATAGCTGGAGCTGGCACCCTTGGCCGTATGTCCTGAATCGCCGTCGCTTTTCAGGGTAACGCCGGGGAACACCGGGAAGGCAGGAATGCGGACATTGCCCTTCTCTGCATCGCTGAAATAGTTTATCTCGCGGCCCAGGCTGCTCTTTCGCTCCCGGACGATCTGCTCCAGTATGCTGAACGGCTGCCCGCTGAAAGACTTTCCCATTTTCCCTCCGCCTGTCCTTACTGCCTTCCTGCTAACACGCTATGCTGATGCTAACACCTCGACTACCTGCGCGCAGACCTTGGCATTTGCCGATTTTTCCGCCACTGTCAACTCGCTTTCGAGCTGCGTGCTCAGGGCGCTCATCTTGGCGCTCTCGGTCGCCGTCTTCAGCGCGGCAACAGTCAGAAGATTGTTTCCCTCGTCAAGGGCTGCCTGAATTTCGGCGTTCGCAATATCCCGGAGTGCCCGCAACTGTGCGTTCTGCACGTCGATCTCGCTGGCGCGGCTCTCGATCTTCGCCTCCGACGCGATATAAAGGGCATCCGCTTCAACCTGGAGACTCTCCTCCTCGATCTGCCCTTTTTCAGGGTAAAGCGCGGCAAGCTCGGCAAGGGCCTCCTGCTTCACCGCCAGGACCTCGACCTGCGCGGTAAACTTCTCCAGCTCCTCCTCAATCTCGGCATTGGCAAGATCCTGTTGTGCCGACATTTCTTCCACCAGGGGGGGTGCCATCTCTGCCTCGGCGTTCATGGCGGTCAGTTCGGCGGTAGACCGCTCCCCCTGTGCCGCATACACGACAATGCGCATGGCAGTGGCAAACCCCTGTATTGCCGTGCGGTACGTCTCCAGGTTGCTTTCGTTGATGCGGGAAAGCTTTTCCGCTACTGCCATCTGGCTCGCGAAGAGCTGCGCCACCGCTTCGTTCAGGGCCACTGCCTCTTTCAGAGCGGCAATCTTGCGCCTGTTGATCTCCAGGCCCTCCTTCTCCACGTCCAGAGTAGCGGCATAGGCGCGGATCACTTCGGCATTTCTCTCCACAATGGCTTTCGCCCGGTCCGCATAGAGGGCGACAACAGACATATCGTTGGCATAGTCCGCCACCTTCATGTTGTACTGCGCAACCAACTGCTCGGAAATCGCCTTCTGGTAGGGGAGCTGCAGGGCAAGCTCCCCGCTCTTCTTCAGGTAGACGTGCTTCTGCTGGCTGAACTTCGCTTCCACCAGAAGTTTCAGGGTCGTGCCCTCCAAGCCCGCTCTCCGTGCAGTGAGAGCGCTTTCATAGAGGGCTGCATTGTGCCTGAGTTCGCTCTCCCTCTCCTTCTTCAGGGCGTCGGCATACCCCATCTGTGCGGCAAGGCTCGTGTTCGCCCTCCAGCTCTTTGCGCTTTCCTGTCGTGCCGCGGCATCGTACTGATCCAGGAGGGTGGCGGGGGTGTACTGGTCCAGATAGCCGACAAGAAAATCCACATACGCCTGATAGGCCCACTCCACCGATTCGTCGGGGAGCGTGATGGTCTGCACGGAAACAGCAAGGCTCAACTCGGGAATGCTGACCGGATCGGGCCGCCGCAGCGTGACCTCCACGTCGGTAAAGAGCGGGGTGACGGTCCCGTATTCCGGGTTCTCGAAGGTGGCGTATTCGAGGGCCGGCGTTTCGGGAACTTCCGCTCCTGCACCCGAAAAGGACGGAATGGAGATGCCCGGCACTGAAGGAATACTCACGCTGATGCCGCCCCATCCGCCCGTAGGTACGGTCGATTGCGGCGTAAAGTCGAAAGGGTCAACGGACACCGCCTCCGCCTGCGGCACGTCCGGTGCGGGCGTCGCAAGCTTTCCGATACTCCCCACCTTTCCGCCGCTGACGTTCGTCGGGTCGGCTACGCTGACATCCCCCTCAAGACTTACCCCGGTTATGGTGACAGGATCACATGTTGCCACGGTCGCCTCCTTTTCTCCTTATGCCGCGCTCCCGGCCTTGTGAATGTAGTTCGCGGTGACGGTCGCGGCACCCTCCAGCTCCGCCCTGGCGATTGCCGTGGAAGCGCGCAGATTTGCCGCCGTCGTCGCCACGGTCGCCTCCAGGTTTTCGAGGAACGCATTCAGGTTGTACTTCGCATCGTTCTGGATCTGCGTCAAATAGCCGGCCTTCTGGATCTTCACGTCCGCTTCGATCTCTGCAACCTCCACCTTCTGCTCTACGAGAGACTTTTCCACCCTGGCCTCGTTCTGCAGGAGCTCGGACTGGTATTTCTGCACCTGGACCCGCGCCTTCCGGATAGAGAGATCCAGCTTCTCTTTTGCGAAGTCAAAGGCTGCCAGGTCCGCCTCAAACTGCGCCCTTGCGCTCTCCAGAGCGCCGTATGCCTGCGCCATGGTCTTTTTGCGCTCTGCCCGTTGTGTATCGAGTTGCGCGCGCGCCGAGGCAATCTGGGCGCGCAGCGTGTCGAGCTTGGCAAGCTGGCCCCTGCCCTTCGCAACAGCGGCTTCTCCTGCTGCTGCGCTCGCCTGCGCCGTGGCTGCTGCCGCCTCTGCCTCTGCCTGGTAGGTAATCGCATCGGTCCTGTAGATGCTCGCCTGAATAGTCTTCGCCTCCGCTGATGTGGCTTTTACCTTTTCCAGGGTAATCTCGAAATCAGTGAGCGCGTTCTGCAGGGAGAGGGCAAGCTGTTCGTTTTCGGCAAAGATCCCGGATGCCTTCGCCTCTTCGATGGCAAGCTGCGCTTCCTGGGCGGCGACCTTATTGAGAGCGCCCTGCTGCTCCATCCAGGCGCCATACCCCCGTACATACTCGTTATACAGCTTGATCTTCGTGTTAGCAGCATCCACCAGCATCTTCGCATTCAGCACCGCGATCTCAAGATTTGCGCTCTGCTGCTTGAAGTGCCCCTCCAGGTTCAGACCCTCCACCTCCGCGATCTTCCCGATAGCATAGGAGAGGTTTTCCTGCGAGGCCCTGCTCTTCTTGTCATAGAGGTCCAGATAGGCGCGGGAGAGCTCATGCCGCTCCGCAAGGTCCAGGTCAAGGAGTTTCCGTTGCGCCGGTCCTGAGAGAAGGGGAAGGTTTTTCGCCCCCTCCTGCTCAAGCAGCTTTTTCTTTTCTGTCAGGTACTTCCGTACAATGGTTTCCCTGGTGAGCTCCCACTCGCTGTCATCGTACACGTAGGCGAGGAGATCCAGGAGCGCGTCGGTCAACGCAGCATTGAACACGGACTCGAACCCCGCGGCGATCTGTGCAAAGGTCTGCCCGAAGGTCTCCGTGCTCTGCTCCGGAGCCGCCGTTCCGGTCACGGTCTGCAAAGAGGGCACAGACGGCTCGATCAGTTCGAGAAGCGTGACCTCCGGCTCAACCAGGACAGGGGCTGCAGGAATGGTAACTTCTTGTATAATGGGCGCATTCGGCAAATCGCTCATGAATCCCCCTATCGCGAAAGAAGAATCGGCGTCAGTTCGACAAACTCAAGGTCATCAATATCGGCAAGGTCAAAGACCCACTCCCTGCCTTCCTGTCCCTTGGCAACATCCGCCTTCCCGTTCACCACAAAGTATTTGACGCTCCCGTTTTCGGTCGTCACCTTGAGGGCCGGTTTGGCTCCTGACAGACCGAAAGACGCCTTCAGAAGGCGTTTGCCCAGGTGCGTTCCCATGTTAAAGAGGTTCAGCCGCACTCCGGTGGCAATGGCGGTGCCCGCATCGGTCGTGCCTCCGATCAAATAGATGCCGTCACTCTTCGCCCCGTACAGCTTCCCGCTGAAGGTGGCATACGACACGAAGGGGAAGTGCGCATAGACGGACGGATACAGCTCATTCGTAGTGAGAGCCCAGCACTGGTACGCCTCCCCATCGAGGACTACCCGGAGAAGAAACCCTACCGTATCGGTGAGCTCCAGGGTCAGGGCTCCTCCTGCAGAAGCAGTACCGCCCGCTGTCACGGTAGAAACCACCAGGACATTGCTCCCCCGCGTCACGCTCCCCTCCCCGGTCGCGGTAAGCAGATCATTGGCAGTCAGGGCGAGGATATACAGGCTGAAAAGGCTTTCCCCGAGGGTCGCGCTCTCCTGCAGCACCTTCTCCCAGCCAAAGAGACTCCTGTCTGTTGCGCTGAGAGATTCCCCTGCCGTCTTCCCGGCATCGAGCTTCGACAAAACCAGAGGCGCCAGGGAGAGGGCCTCCCTGATTTTTTCAAGACGGGCATGCACATATGCCGGTGTCGGTGCCGTTGAAAGCGTCTCTGCCAACACGTCGAGGAATACTTTTGCCGCCGCTGCCAGGTCGTAAGCCGTCACCCGCTGCTTCACCGTCTCCGTTCCCTCATACAGGCTTGCCGGGGCTGCGCTGAGCATGAGGTAGTCCCGGATCACGCTCGCGGCAGAGCCTATCAGGATCTCCACGAAATCGAGCGTGGTGCTCGCCTTTGCGCTGTACCCGATCTGTTCGGAGTTGTAGAAAAACACGGTCTGCCGCACAATGGCCGCAAAAGCATACTGCAGGGTCTCGCTCATGCTGAGGGCTTCGAGAGCGCTCACCGCAATATTCCCGGTCAGGGTATTGGGCAGATCAAACGAATCGGCAAGGGCAAACCCGAACCCGCCGGCAAGCCCTTCCGTATTGCTCAGGATCTCGGCAAGGAGAAGGGAAAGCTCCTGTCCCGGCGTGAGAGTTTCACTGTTCGAGAGCGTTTCCGCAAGGAGCGGCATATTGTCCAGGAGAGTGAGGGCGCCGCTGAAGGAATCCTGGATCGTCATGTTGTATTGGGGGAGAAACGCATACGTCCGCAGAAAGTCATACCGGGTTTTTGCATAGTAGCGCATGATCTCCATCGCCGAGAGCGCCCGGTTGAACAGATAGACTTCACGGATCGTCCCGAGAAAGTTCTCGGTCCCCGCGTTCCGGGAGCACCCGATGCGGAGCTTCTTCGTGTTGTCGAAATTGAGGGTGCCTGACTTCGCCACCGTGTTCTCCAGGATGCCGTTCACATAGATGCGGATGTTGCTGCCGTCCCAGGTTCCGGTAAGGAAATACTCCTTATCGGCATCCAGAACCGTAGTCCCCGCACACGACGTAATGCTCCCTCCCGTGGAAATCTCCATCATCGCCTTGCGCGTGAGGTTGTCCAGGCTTAGATCAAAGGAGACATACGGGGAGGAGTTCCCGTTGTAATCCTTCTCTACGATCTTCGCGTAGGCGGGCTGCGAGGTGGTGCTCAGGCGCACTACGGCGATGATGGTAAGCGCAGCAACATTCAGGAGATCCGTGCTGTCGATCTCTATCGTGTCGGCTGACGACGCAAAGACCGCCCCCTGCGCAGACCACCCCAGCGAACCGGAGACAACCCCGTGATGCCTTTTCCCAGAGTAGTCCCGCGCGTTCCGCGACAGGGGGTGGTAATCGATCAGCCCCCTATCGCGCATTACAGCGCCACCTCAACGGCAGCCACCCAGAAGTCAGCGGCGTTGGCCGCCCCGTTTGTCACCTTGACCTTGTAGTATTTCACGTCCTCGGCGAAGCGTACCGGAATGGACGCCTGCTTCGTCGTGCTGTTGGCCGTGGGGAGATAGAAGCTCTCATAGGCTTCTGTGTCGTAATTGGTATCGTCGCTGCTGGTAAAGACCTCCACGAGCGGCTGTGTCGTCGGCGCAGAACCGCCATACGTCGCCAGTGCCTGAATCATGATCCCCACCAGGGTGCTCGCATTGCGGGACGACGAGGTGGAGGAAGCGCCTCCTGCGAGATTCGTCTTCGCGCCTGACGTGCCGATCAGATCGACTGCCGTTTTTGTCATTGCCATGGGTTATGCCTCCTTTACTTTCTGTATTGAACGCATGTCGGAGTTGCCGTATCGAGAGAATATCCTTGATACGGGTTGGAAAGTTCAGCCGACGCGATCAGCGCATGGGTATCCACATCAAAGAGAAAGAGTTTCAGGGAGGACGCACCGCCACCCACTGCAACTACCTCAACGATGACAAGAATCCCCATAGAGCACACCGCAATATTCATTCCTCCCACGCTCCAGCCGAGAGAGTAGGAATCGTCCGTATAGGAACTACTTCCGCAGGTATCGCTCTGCTCTGTATCAACGTGGGCCTCCATCGAGGCGAGCAACAACGCGCCTGACGGCGTTACCAGATAGCCGTCCGTATAGGTAGCGCCGACCTGAGTGTAGGTATAGGGGACGACTTCGCCTCCCCCATCCACGCAGGCATACGCCGCATAACAAGCTATAGGAGCACTGCGAACAACATAGTCGTCCACCTGGCTTGTCGTGTGCAGATATAAGAGAGCGGTGAACACCTTCGTTTCGTTGTTGCGTTCATATAAAAGACGAGAGCCGATTACCGGACTGTCCGTTTCCTGCACCGATTGTTTATGGTAAGTTGCCTGCCTTTTCAGTGTCCAAGAGCACGATTCACAGAGAAAAGTATGGCTGAGGGTATCCGTGGTGTTGGTCGCCGCCTCCGTGATGGTCTGCGTCGAGCCAAAAGTGCCGAATACTCCCAATGTCTTTATGACAGAGTTCACCGTCGTCCTGCTGGTCATCGCCGGAGATAAATAGTAATTGCTGTACGGCGGTTCTCCAGCGCACAGGTCAGTCCAGGAGCTCCCTATCAGTAAATTCTCGGTCGTCTCTGAACCACTTTGAGAAGAGGTCTCGTTAAGCGGCTGGGGGTCGTTGGTGGTAGCCAGTTTGCACTCAGATAGCACCTGCGAAGACGACACGATCTCCTTGAGAGTAAGCGCCGCCGTTAAGATAAAGTAGGTTTCTGCCGGGTCGTTGAGAGCCAAAGCCAGGGAGCAGCATGGCCTCTTCTCTCCAAGGTGCCCGAGGACTCTTTGGGCCACTGTTCCGCCGCCCAACATCTGGACAAATACCTTGTCTCCTTCGGAAAATGCAGCGGCGGCACCCTCCAGCGCACCGTTTCCCCGCTGTGCAGCCCCATCAGAGCAGTGGTAAAAAAGCGGCACCCCTGCGAAAGAGCGCACTCCTCCCCCGTAGATTTCCGGAATAGTTACCTCCACCGTGGCGGTATCGTTCCCGGAGTCAAGAGAGGTAATCGTGCCTTTGAACAATGGGGCGTCGATTACCTCTCCCAGGTTACTGAAGTTCGCCAGCGGCACCTTAGCCCTGCCGGAGGCGGTTGCAGAGGTTCGTCAGATGCAGGCAGACCTCCTCCGTTGTGGAGGCCGTGAGGATCTTCTGCTGGAACCGGGGAGGGACTGCAGCGCCTCCCCCCTGTGTCTGTACGCCCTGCAGCTCATCATAGTAGGCGATCACGAACCCGCCGTTCTCCGATACCGTGATGCTGACCGTCTTGTTGCTCGAAGGTGGTGCAAACATATGTTTCGTCTCCCCGCAGTTGTAGATTTTTTCGTGCGTTCCGCCGCAGCCCATGGGTCACCTTACGTGTGTCCAGCTTTTGTTATTCACGATCAGGCTAATATTGGGACGGCATATCCCGTACTTGTCAGCCAAAAACTGTTGTCGCTTCTTGACCGTCAGAAGCGGGTACTCCCGGCGAATCGCCCGTATTACCTCATCGGTGAGCTTTGCCCGATGGTGTCTCTCCCCTTTCTTCTCCGCAAGGCCAAGTCTGAATTTATGGAGGTTGTTTTCGGAGCTCGTACACCATTCCAGGTTTCGGCAATGGTTGTTCGTCTTGTCTCCGTCCTTATGATTCAATTCGTCCTTGCCCTCCGGCCTTGGGGGAAGAAACACATCCGCCACCAGTGCATGTACCGGGCGTGTCTTCGGTTTACCGTCAAGGTACAGACATACCCGTGGATAGGGATTGACGCCTTTGTACTGCTTGCACATACTCAATATCAGCGGCGTGGCTCTCCGCCCGCCGCGATGTTTGGTACGCCAGCTTCTTACCCTTCCGTGCGAGGAGATGTCATACCCCTTATACACTGGATGTTCTTTCCAGACTTCTTCTTCCATTACGTTCTCCCGGTTTTACGAGCTTATTGCAGTGATCTCATATTGAACGTACAGGATATCGTTGTCCACCACTGCACGGGACGTATCGAATTTCTTGGCCGCAATCAGGGTCCCGGTCGTCGCGGTCTTCGCCTGCGAACTGGCAAGGAACGCGCCATAGACCGTAATTGATGCCGCAATGGTGAACGACGCCTTGCTTGCGGAATTCGTGATGACCCCCGCCGCCGCCCCTGCTGGGGTAAAGGCGGGCCGGTTCGTCGCCGGGCTGTCGTAGTCCGCATCCTGACACTCCCCATAGAGGCCCGCGGCCCCAAGGGAGTCAGCCGCCGTGTTCCCGGCGATGGGGGTGTAGTTGTTCTTGAAGATCCCGACGTACCAGTTGGCGTTCTTCGCGGTTGCCCCAAGCACCACATCGAGGATATGGTTCAGTCCGGCAGTGGGAATGATATTCTTTCCGCTCTGTGTGTGGATGATCCTGCCGTCCCTCTCATGCTCCAGGGTCCAGATTCCGGCAAGGGACAGGCGCCCCTCTCCCTGCCGAAGCCTCCTGATGTCCCTTGCGTCCAGCTCGTCCAACGTGATAATTCTCTTTTCTTCCATCGTGCTCCTCCTTATATGAGTTTCCCGTTGCGTACAACGTCTGCCGTCACCGCATCCCCCAAGCTCGCCTCCGGCAGAGGGAATCCCGCCAGATACTGCGGCTCTCCGTTTCTGAAGCGGAAGGCGCTTGCTGCGCGTCCACTGATGTCGAACCGCACCTTGTTCGCGGTAAGGGGGACAACGGCCCCTTCCACTCCCGCCATGATCCCCTCTTTTGACACCCACAGGGGGATGTCCTGTCCGAACTTTTCGAAAGAACCGTACTGCAGGCTCCCTGCTAACACGCCCGTCCCCACCCGGCTCAGCGCCATCTCTCCCGGATTCGTCCCGCGCAGAAACCAGGTGGTATGTGTTGCCCCCACATACAGGCCGACCGGTGTGGACGCCACCATGAGGATCTCCTCCGGGAACGGAAGAAAGTTTTCGTCCCGGAACCATTCGAAAGCAAAAGGATCACTGAACACCAGGTGCTTCCCCGTACTCCCAAAGATGCGTCCTCCATGCTGACAGAGGTTTTCCATGTAGGGGGCCTTCCGTACATGGAGAGGGAATGCCTCTTCGGAGGTCGCCATGTCCGCGAGCCCGGAAAGGTCGTCTGTCTGGTCGCTCCCCCACGCTCCGACCGTTGCGGTGGCACTGTCGTAGATGCCGTTCCATGCCTTTGAGGAGAGATAAATTTTCTCGTTCACCGACACGTACCCCATCGGGAACCCCTTGCCCCGGATCGCGCTGACTTCGACCGCCCCATGCGTTGCATCGATGCGCCACAGGCTTTCAGGGCTGCCCGTCCCCTTGCCGATACAGAAGAGATAGGCACCATCAGCAAAAAGGGAGTGGGCGTCTTGAAGGTTCACCGCCTTCTCGTACCCGTCCCGCTTCTCCAGCCTCCCGTCGATCTGCGTGTCCATGTTCAGGAGGAGATAGGGGGAAAAGTCTTCTGTCCCTGGCGTATTGCCGACTTTCGGGATGTTCCGCATCCCCCCGAATTTGCGGAAGACAAGGGGACTTCTCGGGATCCGCGCCATCTGCGTTACGCCTTTGCCGCCTCATGGAAGGCAGCGGCATAGTCGTCCTCCTCCATCTTCCCGGCAGTGATCGTGGACAGGGCTGTCTTTATGATGCTCAGCGCCTCTTTCTCGTTTCGAGCCGTATGGGTCTTGCAGTCCTTTTCGTTCACCATGACGGCCCCCTTATCTTCCTTCTGCCTTTTCCGCCTTACCATGAGCCGGACAATGAAACTTCCGTCATCCGCCTTGCTGATATGCACCCCGTCTTCCATGTACATTGTTCTTCTCCTTGTTCTTTAATAGGGGAACCCGAACTCCTTGAAGCGCATCCCCCGGTTCCGGGGAGAGCGTACGCGGTTCGTTTCGGACAGGGCCGAGGGCCGCGGGCCGAATTTCGCCGTAAACCTGGCCTCATGGAGCTTCGCCTTCTCCAGGTCCATGGTCTCCGCATCCTGTTTCGAGTAGGCGAGGTGGCATATCCAGTCGATCAGATCGAAGTGGTAGGCTTCCGGGATTTCCGGGGTCGCGTCGGGATCCTCCAGGGACATATCCGCCAGCGGAAGGCGCACCACTTCGAGTGCTAGGGTATCGGTGGCCGTGGGGGTCGGCACCAGCCTGACGGTAGTAGGGTTGGGGATAACATAGACGGGCGTTCCCGTTTCGTTCCGCCACTCCGGATAAAGCTCATCCAGCTCCCCTTTCGTTTTCAGAAAGAGCGGCACCGGCTGTGAAGCGAGCTTTGCCTCCAGTACCCTTCGGATCTTTCCATGCAGAGCATAGGAGGCCGTGTTAGCACTCACCGCAATGCTGCAGACTGCGATAGTAGTGCTGTCGATCAGGAGGTCGGCCCTTCGGCACGCCTCCCTCTCAGCCTCGTTCGCATACCGCGCAAGGGTGTCGTCGCTCCACAGCTTCGGCGTATTCTTGTCCGCAAGGAAATCGTTCCGCGCCGCGTCGAGGATCTCCTGGAGGGTCATTTACGCCCTCCCCAGCACCCGCAGGGCGAAACGGGGGATGTCGCGCCGTACTTCCTCCCCGTTTTCGTTCTTCTCGATCAGGGTATACACCGCCTCCTTCAGTACGTTCACGACCCCTTCCGGCACCACGACTTCGTGCCCGCGCTTGATGAGGTAGGGAGTACCTCTCCCGTCAGTGACGAATACGTCGTTGTTCTTGTCCGTGTTGTCCTGCTCATCGATAATGATCCGGTACTTTTTGGGTCCAGCGTTCCTCCTGCCTTTCTCCTCAGAGCCCTCTCCCTGCAGTTCTTCCGCCTGCTCCTTTATCTCGTCAGTAATTGTGCTCATACAATCCTCCGTTTTAATAAGGGGGCATATGCCCCCTCTCTTTTGATGCGCGGTTACGCAACCGCTCTCAGGACAACATAATCCACCTGGGTGCCTGCGCCCCCAGCCCCCGAAAGGGTTACGGTGATGGTGTCCGGCGTGGGGACTGCCTTCAGCACATACACCACATTGGTGGAAGCGCGCAGGGTGACGACTACCACGTCGGTTGCCAAGACTCCGGTTGCCGTAATCGCGATAGTCCCTGTCGCATCGTTGGCGGCTTCGGTGGTGCCGATCGCGAAGATGCGGGCCGTGGCGAGCTTCAGGGACCCGTCCGCGTGCTGCGCCAGGCCGGTGCCTGCCACGTTTGCGTGGACTTGATCGCGCGTCACGGCATCGTCAGCAATTTCTGCCGCAGTTACGGCGTCCGCCGCAATCTTGGCCGTGGTCACGGCATCGTTGGCAATGGTGGCAACGCCGCTGCTATTCACCGTGATGTCCCCGGACAGCGCGAGCCCGTCAGAACCGTCGGCCTGTGCCCCTCCGATCAGGAAACGCCTCAATCTGTCGATCATATGCGCCTCCTTTAGGACGTGGTGACGACAGAACTCAGGTCAACGTAGGTGTCGGTGATGCCTGCAGCCCCGTTGTCCGTGGTCCCGGCGGTATAGGTAGTAGCCGCCGCCGTCTCGATCTCGAAGTACCCGAGAGGAGCGGAGTCGGCAGGTAGCTCGGGGAGGAGCGCCGCTGCTGAAGTGGCCGCCTCTTCTCCCTTGGTGACGGTGACGGTCCCGCCAGCGTTGATGCTCACCAGGTATTTGCAGAAGGTCTCCGCACTCTGCGCCGCAGCCGCGGTAATGGCGATGTTGTCGGTGCCTGCCTTGGAATAGACCTTCCCGTTGATGCAGTAAGTAACGGCATTGGCGGTCTTGATCGTGGCGGCATTGGTCCCCTCGGCAAGGCCCGCAGCGCCGAAGCATCTATTCAGGATCAGTTTCAGCACGTCCCGCATGGGCTGATGCTGTGCAGCATCGGAAATCTTGGTTACATCGGACATGGTGGTGTACCTCCATAGGGTTAAATCAGGGGGGACGTGGCCCCCCTGTTACGGCTTACAGCTCGGTTGCAGCTACTTCAGCCACTGCCATCCAGGCATCGTTCAGGATGACCGCGCCCTGCATGGTCTTCCAGGCGATGCTGCCCCTCTGCCCCAGGGGGTCAGACTTTGAAGGGACGGGGTTGATGACGATGGGGGTGATGGCGAAGGCACCCTTCAGGGCCACGCCCGCCCAGGCGTTTTTCGCCAGGTAGATGACGGGGTACACATCGGCCTTCGTGCCGGACGTAGAGACCATCGCGCCCTTGTTCCCGCCGCCGTCGGCATACGGGGTGCAGATGTTGGTGAGGATGTACCGGACATCGTTCACCGCGCCGATTTCGCCCTCCATCGGGGTCGTGCTGCCGTAGTTCTTCACGTCGATGAACCCGGTCATGGCCCTGATGTCATTCTCCAGGTCGGTGTGCGCGATGGCGATGTACGAGGGCAGCACCGCCTCGGTGTTGAACGAGGGGGAGGATTTCACGACAGAGGTGATCTTCATCGCGTTCTGCCTCTTCAAGGCCCGGACGATCTTCTTCTGCAGGGTGAGAGACAGGGCCGTGTTCACATCGGTCCGCGCGCTGCCGTTGGCATAGAACTTGTTCGTCCCCGCCTTGAGCACGTTAAAGCGGATCGTCTCCACGGTCTGCGCCGCCTGCTCTCCGAGAATCGCCGTGTGCTCCCTTATCACCGGATCCTCGTGGGTGTCAAGCACCACGTCGGTGAGCTCCACGAGGTCGCCGTGCTGGTTGAGCGTCACGACAACATCCGTGGTCGTGACCTTCTTGCTGGTGGGGGTCACTCCCTCGGTCAGCGGGGTGGTCGCAAGCGGCAGGCTGTTGTACCGCCTGAAGCTCATGGACTTCGTGTTGTTGGCAGGCAGGACTTTGGCCTGCATGAATTTTTCGAACACGAGAAGGGGCAGCCCCCTCTCCAGCATCTCTTTGGATGCGTAGGCAGCCGTCCTCGGGCTGATGTCTCCATATGTGGTTACGGGCATAGTTCATTCCTCCTTATGCGGTACTGGTGAATTCCTCAAAGGCCCCGACGAAATCCTCGCGCCCTCTCTTGGCTGCGGTGGATACCGGAGTCTTTCTGGTTTTTACTGCCTCCATGCCTTCAAGCGCCTGCTTTTTGGCCGGATCAGGGGGAGAGGCTTTTTTCTCCTCCTTTGCGCCATATCCCTTTGCCTGTTTGAAATCGCTCAGGAGGTCAACCACATCGGCGGTGCTGCCGTTCTCCACCACGGCACGGTACACGCTCTTTTTGTAGGCCGGAAGGGATTCGATCCAGTCGATCAGCTCCCCGCTCCCCTTCTCCGCGTTCACAAACTGCTCGAAGTCGGGGTGCGCCTCCCGTATGACCTGGAAGTGCCGCTCCGCTGCCGACTGCTGGTGCGCCTCATGTATCGGCCTTACCGCAGACAGCACCCCTTCAAGCTGGCGTGTGAGCAAGGCGTTGTGGAGCTTGAGCGCTTTCGCAACAAAGTCCGCCACTTCGGGAAACTCCTCGCGGAAAGCCCTGAATTCCTCGTCCTTGTCGAACGGGATAATCTCGGGCTCCTTTTCACCTTCCGTCGCCTTCTCAGCGGGAAGCGGCGTTGAGGAAGGTTCGCTGGAGGCGGATGCAGATGGCGCTTTCTCTGCCCTGAGCCTTCCCAGCTCCTCTTCGAGATCCTTCCGCTTTTTCGCTTCGGAGTTGAACATTCCCTGAAGGGTCTTGTACTTGTGTTCAAAGTCGTCAGCAGTCCCTTTCGTCTCTTCGCCCGGCTCTGGTTCCGGCTCGGGCTCTTCGGTTCTGGGGTCCTGCTCCGGAGCCCCCTCGGAGGTCTCCTTCCTTTCCTCGCTCTGCTCTTCCTCCTGAGCTTCCTTCTCCCCAGGGGCGGATTCTTCAGCAGGGACTTCGGGGCTCGCCCCTTTCCCTATGGCCTCATCGAATGCATCCCTGAACTCGTCCTTCTCTTCCGGCATACATGCCTCCCTTTTGGTAGCCCCCGCTGCGGGTGGGCCGTATAAACAAAAAGGGCCGGAAAGTCTCTCGGCGTGCTGCCTGAGACTTTCCGGCCCGTGACGTACTGCGTCAGTGGTGCCGCGCTACCTGCTACTCAGCCTTGTGGACCGTCTGCGTCCGGTACTTCTTCGACGGGTAGGACTTCTCCCCGTTCTTTACGAATTCGATCATCAGGGTTCCCTCGAACCCCTTTTCCGCCAGTTGATGAATAACCTCGATAACCCAGCGTATCTTTTCAATGCTTGGCATTGTTTTCCCTGAACCCCGCGAACACTTTGAAGCGGGAGCACTCGTGCCCGGTAGCAGCGCATTGCTCTACTTTTGCATCAGAACACTTCATGCAGGGCGGATAGCGGTCATGCTTCCCCTGCTTCTTCGTCTTCCGCTGCCTTGTAATGATCTGTCGATATTCGCTCGCTATCATGCCGCTATTACGGAATGTTTTTTTGCAA
This sequence comes from Nitrospira sp., assembly GCA_002634385.1. Lineage (GTDB taxonomy): Bacteria > Nitrospirota > Thermodesulfovibrionia > Thermodesulfovibrionales > Dissulfurispiraceae > Nitrobium > Nitrobium versatile. The sequence goes on along the minus strand of NSJL01000006.1, from coordinate 161,288 downwards.
ATGTCAATAAATCGACCATCAGGCACTGCCAAGCGCCTTCAGGAGATGCCGGCATGCCCGAATCTCTCCCTGGTACGCTGGCACCTCGTGCACCTCGCACGTTTCCAACAAACGGTGACAGGCTGTTATCTCCAGTTCAATCAGCTTCCCCGCGAGACGGAGGGTATGCTTGTCCCCCGTATCCTTGATTTCTTTAATCAGCTCTTCCTTTGCCGTTGCCACTGTCCCCTCCTTTTCCCGCAATTTCTGCTGCTTTCAACTGCCGGTCGATCGCCTTCATCCCGTCTTCGTGTTCCATGGACTGCACCCTCGCCGCGGTTTCTATCGCCCTGATATCCTTCTCGGTCATGGTGGTCCGCGCCTTGGCAAGCATGTGGGCCGCCTTGGAGCGGGTGTACTCGGTTTCGGCCATCTCCTTGTCCTTCATGATGCCCTCCATCTCCGGATCCCGTTGCGCTTCGATAAGCGAGCGCGCCTCTTCCTCAGACCGGAGGATCTCGCTCGGGTCGAGGTCATGAAGCTTGATCCTGTTTTTCAGGAGCGCATGCCGCTTGATGTACGGCTCGTCCAGCTCGGTGAGCGTGGTCGCGAAGAAGTCGAGCGCCTGCGTCCGCACTTCCTTGGACAGGAGAGAGGAGGACCCCCGTGCCTTCACCTTGAAGTCCCCCTTGATGGATTCCTCCGGATTGAACTCCATGTTCCAGGCATAGAGCGCTGAGAGAATGCTTTCGGTACAGGCGTCGAAGTTGTCCACCAGGTCATTCACCGTAAGGTTGACGTTGGAGCTCCGGATGGAGATCCCCTTGGCCGTCTCGTTCGAGGTCCCGGCAGGCTCCCCCCACAGAAAGGCCGGGAGCGTGCTCTCCATGTCCCCGTTGTTTTCAAACCGCTGGATGATCTGCAGGTACTCCTCTATGTGCGAATCCAGGCTGTACACCCGGAGCGCCGGGTACTGCGCGTCCGTCCCCCTGCCCTCCCGCTGCCAGATGCGGCCCGGATACATATCGTCAATGTCCTCGTCAGGCATGAGGTCCTTGTTCGCCTCCACCTGCGGTCCGGACACGCGCGCTGCATTGTCGAGCAGCATACGGGTCGCGGAACTGATCGAAATCTGGCTGTCTCTGATGGTGCGGGGAAGCCCGGTGCCGAATATGGAGCTCTCGTCCTTGTCGAAGTAGAAAACATGGTACACCCTCTCGGTCTCAGGAAGATACCAGAAGGAGGCTTTGATGATTTTCCCGCCGAGTATCCAGGTGTTCATCCAGTATTCTTTGTCCCCCGGAGCATCTCCCTCGGGCAGGGGGACGCCGAGTCTCTCCAGGTCGGCGCCGTCTACCCACCCCCACCGCTCCAGCACCTCGTACTTCCGGCTTACGGTGGAGTTGTTCGCCTTCCCCTTCCCCATGTTCTGCAGGTCGATCTCCCAGAAGCGGAAGCGGTAATCGCCGTTGGGATGCGCGCGGAGGTACGCATTGATAAACGCTGCGTCGAATCCCTTCTTCTTCGCCAGTCCCCGGAGGTCATGCTTCGTCATGGGATGCAGCTCATAGAAGTAATAGCAATCGTCCAGCTCGGTCGCCGTCATATCGGGATACCAGTACCAGAGCTGCACATAGTCGAGGAAGGGCCGATAGGCAATGTCCTCCACCTGTGTATAGCCGCCGTCCTTTGCCCGCTCGTACCGGCGCGTTGCGGTGGACTGCGTGAGCGGCCCCTTGAAAATGCCCGTGCCGAAGCGCACTGCCGATTTGATAACCTTTTTCGCCTTGGCCTTATACTGCAGCTCGGTAAGCTGGTCGTCGATGGTGATGCTCATGCGGCGGCAGGATTCTTTCGCCTCTCCCATGACTGCCTCGGCAAGCTGGTCCGGTGAGGGGGGAATGAGCGTTCCGTCCTCTGCCGTGGTGATGAGGGAGCGGGCGATTGCGGTAAGTTTCTCGGAAGAAATTTCCGGGGAGGGCGTGGGCTGGATCTCCCAATTCCTGTCGTTCGGCGGGAAGAGCATGTTGTTCAGCTTTGCCACACAGGGGACCTCTTTGGAACGGGTATACTTCGGGTACACTCGGCTTGCGTTTTTCGGGATCTTCGCTTCCACGTCCGGGTCATAGATGCCTTTTGCCGCCCGGAGATCCTCCAGCCACTCCGTCTCTTTATCGCGCCGTAGGTCCTCGCAGGTCTTGAACTCGTTGAGGTGCTCCTGTGCTAACACGTCCTTGGTCCTCTCGTCCATTGTCCCCTCCTCTTAATATCCGGCAGTGCTGGCAGGCTGGTAGGTCCGCCTCCGGACCCGGGGCGGCCTTGCCGCGTTTCTGATCCCGTCCCCGACATGGAGCGCCGCATACTCCAGGGCGTTCATGATATGCGAAAAAAAGTTCTTCTCCGGCTCGGGCGAGTATTTATTATCTGAACCATGGATCTTCCGGTAGCGATACCCGCCATTGAACCCCTTCCGGATCACCCGGCACCCCGGATCAAGCTGGAACGTGGGCCGCCCGTCAGTCAGGCGGGACAGAAACGCCTCCACTGCCCCGATCCGTGCGACCAGGGCATTGGTGCGCGCGAGCCGGATGTTCTTGAATTCCTCTTGGCGGAGAATGTCCACGCAGGACTTCTCATCTGACTGCGCGCGTTGCTCCCCTGCCGGGTCCCCGACCGCGATGAGTGGGAAGCCATGATACTTGGAAGTTATCAGGGGGGCCAGAAGGTTCTTGATGAACTGCTGCAGGCCCATGCCGTCAGACGTCAGCTCGTCGAGCACGTTGAAGTAGCCCCGCGGCGTGATCTGGCAGACTGCACAGGCAGGAGTAAGGCCGAAATCGAAGGCCAGAATGATCTCCCTGCCCTGGATCGGGCGTATTGTTTCTTTTGCCACATGTATGTCCTCATTCCAGGAGTGCTCATAGACCGGCTTGCCCTCCTTCACGAAACCGTACTGTCCCTTGACATAGACGCGCACGAAGTCGTCCGGCTTCCCCATGGCGAGATTCGTGTAGTAGTCGGGCTTCAGGCCCGGAATAATGAGGGATTCGCCTTTCTCCTCCAGGTCCCGCTCGTACTGCTCGTACTCCTTCCAGGTCATGATGTTTTCGGCTTCGGGGCTCAGGCCGGAGGGCTGCTTGAAGAGCTCCGCGTTTTCCGGCTTGTCCAGTTCGAAGTATTTATACCACCAGGAATCCTCGTCCGGCGGGTTCGTGTCCATGATGAGGCCGGTCCAGGTGCAGCCGCCGTCCCGGACAGACGGATACCGGTCGATTCTGCCGTCCAGGGCGTCGATGATCGGCTTGGGTACCTCGCGCGCCTCGTTGATCCAGCCGCCGGTCAGCTCCAAAGAGAGAAGATTGCTCACGTGCTCGGGCTTGTCCAGGGCGCGGAACATGAGCTCGATATGGCAGTCCTTGAAGCCGGTGATGACATATTCGTGATCGGCAACCCTGTGATTGCCGAAGATCGTGGGGGGAAGCCAGTCCAGAACCGTGCGGATGGTCGTATCCTTGAGCTGCGGATAGGTTTGGGAGCACCAGAGCGGCTTTCCGCCCCTCCGGACCATGACGATATGCGTAGAGACTTCGACACAGTACACCATGCCGTCGTACTCCTGCCGATACCAATGGCTCTGCTTCGGCTGCGGTGTCATGCGCCCGTTGGTAAGCAGGGTGAGGATGTATTCTTCCCGGTTCAGGTGCTTACGGACAATGACGCCGTATCCCGCCTTCAGGGCAATCTCCTGAAGGTCGTCAGCAAGACTCTTCGACGCGGTATAGAAGCGGGTCGTTTCTTTTTTATACCCACGGAACTTCCCGTCCCCCATGATGTACCCGTGGAGGAAAGCGCGCAGGTGTTCCGGGGGAGCCTCTTTGATCCACTGAGGGAGATATTTTGTCTTTGACTTCCCGAAGCGTCTCAACTCCTCGGTAAGGTACCGGGTAAAATCGTTCATGCGGATGCTGTACTGAAAACCGTTCGTGACCTGATACTTTCCGTATCGTAGCCCCGCCTTCAGCAAAAGCCCTTCCGTGTAGGCAGTATGGTTCTTCTGACTGACAACAAGGCGGTAGTGATCCCTGCCGTACCGGTATATCCCCGCATACCCTTCCGCAAACCAGAAGCCGAGAAACTCGAAAAAGTCCACGGGATACCCTGGCGGCTTCCCCTCCCACCCCGACTCCATCGTGAATTCGTAGTTGGTCCTGCCATAGATGTCCTGTGCCTTCTGGAACAGCCACTCGCTCCGGCCCTTTGTCCTGCCGTTGATGCGCGAAACATACAGCTTGTGGTCAGGCGTTACCAGGAGGTCCATGCTGTCATTGCCGATCCCAATCATCTCTCCCGTGTAGCGCGCCGCGTAGTAGTAGGACGGGGCCTCGAAGACCATCTTCCCCTCTTTGAGCGTGGCAACCTTCTCTCCTTCCCGGAGGTCCTTGAACAACTGCCACCCACGGCTCTCGGTCAGGATCTCCGTCTGGTCGTCGTAGCAGTTCCGTACCACCGCCCACCGGGTACGGCGAATCCCGTCTCTTCCGGGTTTCTGCTCGTGGCCCCGTCGGATGATCTCCCAGAGCATTGCAGAGCTCTTACCGGAATTGCCGGTCACAACGATGCGGTAATTCCTCCGTGTCACGAAGAACGAGGACGGGACCGTGAAGCAGTATTTAAAGCCGTCCGGGGAAGGAACGCGCTCTATCGGCGGGGCGCTTCTGAGGCTGGTCAGGGGTGTGGCATGGGCTGCGAGCACCCGATACCCCTTTCTCCATGCTCCGTTTTTGTATTCGACCTCCGCGATGGTGGTTCTTCTTCCCACGGAGGAATAGACATACTGCACAAAGTCCGCCGACTTCCACGAGGTCGTGGAAAAGATGATCCCTCCCCAATAATCAACATGTCCGTCCCAATGCGGCACCTCTTCTGCAATCACCTGGAGCTGTGCAGGAGTGCAGTGCCAGAAAGCGCCGTCGAACTCCTTTTGCCGCAGGGGTGCTTCAAAGAGAAAGAGCAGCTCAGTGGGCCGGGAAGCATAGTGGCGCTCTTCCCAGGAAAGACCGCAGGCGGCAAGCAGTTTCCGGAGCCGCACCTTCTTGCGCTCCTTCCGCACTGTGATACTGCACCGCCTTGTCTGTGCCGGGAAGTGCCCGTCGGCAATTACCGCCACCATCAGCCGCAGCTGCGCCTCAGACAGGTCAATGCCCTCCCGCTCCGGAGGCGCAAAGGTGGTGATGAACTTCCCGTGAAAACCATCCTTGAGGGAATTGTGCTTTTGAGCAAGCTCCTCAGCCGTCAGCACGGCGAGCTTTCCCCCGAACCTCTTATAAAGAACCCGGTGTTCCGCACTAAGCATCTGGTCGATGCTGTACGCATTCTTTACATGGTAGAACTCATCGCAGGGCAGCTTGAAATACTCCAGGGGCTCCACGAACTCAAGACCACCTTTGTCTGGAACGTACTGCGCCACTAAATCGCCCTCTTCGTACTGGTCAATTCTCTTCCACCCGGAAGGCGTGAGAAACTCCGTGTCTGCCGACAGGCAGCCAAACGGACCCATAGCCCCCCGCACCCGCTTATTGCACTGCGCAAACCGCTTCAGCGTGGGCACCCGCTGATAGGAATAATCAATCCGGATTTTCTTCGGAACTATCTCCATCTTCTTCCCCGATCTCCTCTTCTGATCGCGCCTCGCCGACAACGCTGAAATCCTTTATCTCCACCACGGGACCCTGCTCTCCCTCTACTCCCTCGGCGTTGCCGAGCCCGAAGATATTTACCTGGACCCCCGTCTGAATGCTCTGCTTACTCTCCGTCTCCGCCTTCATCAGGGTAATCAGCATCTTGTAGTATTCGAGCCGGTGCTTCTTGTCCGCCAGCACCCAGCTCACAAGACTCTGCACCCCGCCCGTAAGCTCGAAAGCCTTATAGAAGTCGTGTTTGATAAGCTTGTGGTCCACCTTCTCCAACTGCCGCACTACCGCATTTTCAACGACCTCTTCGAGCTTCTTCTTGCTCTCCTTGGCGGCAAGCTGCTCAATGCGCAATTTCTCCTGGCGGCGCAGCTCTGCCTTCGCCTTCCGCGCCTCCTGCGCCTTCTTGATGCTCTTCAGGCTCGCGGCGTATTTCTTCTCTGTCGCTTTCACTGCTTTTTTACCCCCCAATCGTACTCGTCCGGATCGTTCCCCTCCAGAAGACAGATGTACCGGGCCATATGAATAAGCAGCTCCCTTGTGAGGTCAATTCCGTGCCGGTTCTCGAACGATCCCCTCCCGATGGTATGCAGCTCGTCATGCACCAGCCGGTCCAGCGGGATGCTGTAGAGATCACAGCACTTGATCCCCATGCCGCCGGTAAAGAGATGATGCGGATCCGGAGAGGGCGTCTTCCGTATCAGGCACGATTGCCGCCGGGTGAATTCCAGGAATCGCTCGGAGCGATATGTCTTCTTTTTGAAGAGGCTCATGAAAAGCAAAATGGCAGTGATTTCAAAAAAAGTCAATAAATCGACCTCGGAGGTGGAGGCCAAGGCGGGATCGCCGTAGTCACAACAGGGGCACACTTGGAGAGAAGGATTCAGTTTGTGGACACAAGAGGCCCGCAGGGCATCGACCAGGGGCACCACGGTAAAGTTCTTTATAAATTAACAGGTTACGCTATATTGAACGGGGGGAAGAGGCAAAGGGGGACCATACCGCGGAAGTTCGAGCAGAAAGTTATTATTTTTCAGGGTGTTTGCTCAAAGTATGCTTGCATTTCCCTCGACTGATGTACCGGCACACGCTCTGAAGATCGCCGGGATCGAGCATGCCGCGGGCCACTGCCTGCCAGACCGCGTATATGCTTACACCCTTTGCAGCAGCAATATCCTGGTAGGTGAAAGACAATTTTCTGTGGCGCTGCTTCCTCATGCCGGGAGTATGGCAGTTTCAGGTGCGATTTTCAAGGGAATGTATGATTAGCCGCCGACTTAACTATACATTGCGCTTTCACGGACACCAAAAAAATTTTCAGAGCCGGAGGCATGCCACACCCTTTAAAGCAGAATCGGGGAGGGGAGGAAGAGGCGTTGGGACCCCTTTCGGCGGTGTTTTTTACGGTTATTTCGGGGCATTGGGGGATTCTTTGTGAATTATGTTAAATTCTTTGCACCAGGTTTTGCTATTGATTTTAATTATTTTTTGATCTGACAGGATGCGAGTTGCGCGGGTAGATGGGAGTACATAGAAAGGCAGGGGGTGGTCTGGTTCAGGCGGGTCCATGCCGGGGGTCAGGCGATAAGTATTGTTTTCCCCTTGACGGGAACCCCCTGATCGTGCTAGCATTTCAGCATGAATGTAGCACGCAGGCACGCAGACACCGACTCACCCTCGAAGGCGAACCTCCCCTCACCGCCTGGAACGCCCTTCTCCGAAAGTCGCTCTTATCATGCTGTTCTCGAACACTTCTTTCCACAAATGGCGTAAATAAGCCATTTATTCAGGAACAGGTAATAAAAAATGTCCGATAATATCCATTACGGTTAATTATGGACAGTTGCACCTCTTCGCAACAGTTGTTTATTCCAGTTATATCAGCTACTTACGCCACATAAAAAAGCATAGAATGAGCTTTTATGCGGGTTTGCACGGATTCGCACTATCCCGCTTGAATGGCCTGGAATCATAGATGTATTCTTAGCCGCTGGGTTAAGGATACATTTCACTCGACAACCCCTCGGGAACAAGACCATGAGGACAGCCCAAAACGGCCTTGTCGCTTGCGAAACGGACCCGGATCCCGCTCAATCGATCCAATTCGGGCGACTTCAGGGCCTGCTGCTGAATGCCCAACTACCCCTCTCCCCCGTCCCTCCCCGCCGCAAACAGCCAAAAGCTGACGACCACGGCAGCAACCGCACTCCCCGGCAACAACCGGCCGAAACCTGCACTGACCACCGGCAAACCTCTCAGAAATAGAGGCGCTGGCAGCTGCTAACTCGTGCTAACACGTTGAAATAGCTGATCCTCAGGCACCTGAAACCTTACCAGGAATCAGAAGCATGGTAAACCGTATCCAACTGACAGGCTTAACAGTACAGGGCATGCAGGGTTTTTCTGTATTTTTGCCTTTGGTGCATTCTTCTTCCATTGGGTGATGCTTTTGCTTTTCATTGCTTTTGGCCTTTCTCTCTTTTACTGACTGATATCTACTTACCGGGAGAGAAGAGACAGGAGAGGCTGCAGGACTACAGGAGGAGGAAGAGACAACTACAGAGGCAAGGGGAAAGGCGAAGAGGCTTGATCTATTCCCCGCCAACTTAAAATTTACCCCGCCCGGCTCGCTCCTTGCTCTATCCCCTTGACATCCTATTTTATTGTCTGTACAATATAACATGATCTATGAATGGGACGAGGAAAAGCGGTTGAGCAACCTGAGAAAGCATGGTATCGATTTCATCGACGTTGTAGATTTCGAGTGGGATACTGCTCTGGTCGTGCCCGATACTCGTAAGGAGTATGGAGAGCCGCGTTACATAGCGCTCGGGTATCTGGACGATGCGGTACATTGCCTGATCTTCACGGAGCGCGGTGAAAACAAACGCATTATAAGCCTGAGAAAGGCGAATGGAAGGGAGAGGAAGCGATATGAAAAGACCATACAAGGATGAGCCTAACGTGGTGTCGTACACAAGTGAAGAACTGCGCGCCCTGAGGAAAAAGAAGCAGCCGCGCATGGTGCTTGTCACCGAAGAGGAGGAAGAGGCCGCAATCAATCGCGGAATTGCAGAAGACCCGGACAACCCCGAACTCACCGAAGAGGACTTCCGGCGCATGCGTCCTGCAGCGGAAGTAGTCCCAGAACTCGTTGAAGCGTACCGGAAAGAACGGAGAGGCAGGGGACCGCAGAAAGAGCCCACCAAGATACGCACTACCGTCCGTCTCTCCCCTGACGTGGTGGCCTACTTCAAGAGCAAGGGAAGAGGCTGGCAAACCCGACTGGACGAGATACTGAAAAAGCATATCAAAGAGCATCCACAGGAATAGAGCCCGAAAGGGCTCTTTCTTTTTCTATTCCCCGCCAACTTAAATTTTGCCCTATCCACCCCGGGAACGATCCCGCCCCAGATACCCTATCAATACCCTATCGATACCCTATCCATAGGGTATAATCATAGGTTAGTTTGTTTTTCATCATCCATTTTCTTCATCCAATGGTAGCTCTAAATTGGTGTTGTAAGCAGGCAAAGCTCGTTGAATCATACGCTTGAATTCTTTCCAATTTCCTGCTGCTTTCATGAGAGTTGTTACTACCACAAGGTGCTCTCTAAGTTTTGGGTGTCCAGTGCTCTCTGTTAATCTTTGGAATAGCTTATGTTTAGGGCGACCCTTTTCATCTCTTTCTGCAATGCGGTGTAATTCTTCACGCACCCCAGGGGCAAGGCGAGCGTATACAATATCGTTCGTCCACGTCCCGATAACTCCAGGCCGTTTTTTAATTGAGTTGGTATTAAATGGCCATCCGTTCAGTCTAAATATTTCTTTGTAAAAGTCATCAGGAAACGTCTTGACCCATGGTTGCAATTCCTTGGCTATGAATTGCTCCAATATTTGTTGCAAGGCCTCTTTGGTGCGTTTATCCTGATAACCAGTGACTTCATCAACAAGAGCTATGATGCCGACTCTTGCAAAACCTCTTACTAATATTTCACATTGTCTTGCTATATGTTCCTGCTGGTAGTTAAGCTTTCCCTCTTTCCGTGCTTCAAGAACTGCATCACAAATGTCTGCTAATATTGTAGCTTCATATCCGTGAGCAATATTGCCACCTGCTGTGCGGAACTTAATAGGCTCAATGATCATATTGTTTAAGTATTTGTCTGCAAATGGTTTTATTGATCTTGTAGACAAGAATTTTAGCAAACGATCACCGGTCCCACGTCCGGCTGTCCCTTGTTTCATATCCAATGCTGTCAGCATGGCACCTTGCACAAGTACGCGCTTGCCATTATCGAGAACATAACAAGGAATTTCTGCCCCTCCAATTTTTAAGGGGCGATCCGGCGAGCCATAAGTCGCTATTGGTAACGACTCCCCTTTATTGCTCTCCCAGCGTTTCATTACGGCATTGCGTGCTATCTCTGAACGTTTTTCAGGAGTAAGAGATAACGCCCTTGCTTCCCCACCTTTCTTTGCACCTAATGACGACAGCTTCTTTGCGGCTTCAGCTAACTCCCCATCAAGCCTTTCATTTTCACTCATAATCCCTCCACAATAACGCATTCTTGCCTGAGCAAGTATGGTTGAGTATAAAAAGGTATGTAGGATTTTGTCAATACTTGCTCTGGCAAGTATCAGGATGCCTTTTTGGTGGTTTCTATGTGCTTGTTTTGGTTGATCTATTCGCACATGCATTTTTTTCTTGACAAATTTATTCGTTTTCGAATAAAATAGAATCATTGAGGCACACCACCACCCGAAGGAGGGCAGCAGATGGAAGAGATGGAAGCGGCAATGAAAGAGATGGCGGAAGAGGCAGGGAAGACGATAGATGGGATTATTGAAGAGGCAGACCGTGAGCTGCTTGAAGCAAAGCTCAAGGGGTTGACCGTCGCGGAACTCCGGGACTATGCCCGGAAGAACTGCAGCACCTTTCTGAAGGGCCTCTATATCGCGGGGGCGAAGAGGAGCGACCTCATCCAGGCTATCCTCGAGGGAAAACCTGTCGGGGAGGTCCTCGCTCCTGCATCTACCCCTGCTCCTGCGCCTCGCCCTATTTCCGGCAATGGGAACGGCAAAGAGGCCGCTCTTGCCGATGCCCTCGCCTCTCTCCTCGAAGGCAGGATCAAAACCCCCTCACTGGATGAAGAGGCCGTCTCCGCTCTCGTACAGCGGGAGATAGAGCGAGCCCTCGAAGGCTTCACCCATCGCATTTCTGTCTCCTCCCCCACCTCCCCCGAGCCGAAGGACATGGGGGTACAGCACTATCTGTTCCCCAAGCTCCTGAAGATAGCAGCCCGCCGGAAGAACGTCGCCCTGGTGGGACCTGCGGGGTCCGGGAAAACGACCGTGGTGCACAACGTCGCCACGGCGCTGGACCTCCCTTTCTACTGCATGAGCGTATCCATGCAGACAACCAAATCAGACCTTTTCGGCTTCATCGACGCCTCCGGCCGGTACATCCCCTCGATGTTCCGGAAGGCATACGAGCACGGCGGAGTCTTCTGCTTGGATGAAATCGACGCGGGGAATGCCAATGTCCTGGTGCTTCTGAACAGCGCCACGGCAAATGGCCTGTGCTCCTTCCCTGACGGAATGATCGAAAAGCATAAGGATTTCGTCCTCTTTGCCTGTGCCAACACCTTTGGCTTAGGCAATGATCGGAAGTACGTAGGGCGGAATCAGATGGACGCCGCTACCCGGAACCGGTTTCTGTTCATCGAATTCCCCTATGACGAGCACATGGAGATGGCCATCTCCCCGAACAAGGACTGGACCCGGAAGGTCCAGAGCATCCGGCGGACCATCGCAGGACTGAAAGAGGACGTTATCGCCTCTCCCCGTGCGTCTATCCATGGGGCGGACCTGCTTGAAGACGGACTTACGGAAGAAGAGGTCCTCGACATGCTGATCTTCCAGGGTGTTAGCACGGAAGTAAAAAACAGGATCATGAGCAGGGTATAGGGAGGGCGCCATGCAACTGACGAAAGAGGGCAAGCTCAATATCATCACCTTCGATTCCACGGAAGATATCTTCCGGTACATCCAGGATGTGCCGGAGACGAACTTTTCCAAGCGGTATCCGGTAAATAAGGACTGGTGCGCCATGACCTTCGCCGAAGCGGAAAAATGCCTCATCTCCGGCTGGCCGGAGGGGTCCGAGGTAATCGCCCTCATTGCCGACGTCCTGGAATCAAAGATGGAAATTGAAGCCGGGATCTCCTACAACTACGATGTGACCGGGGAGTGCATCGACGTGGGCGCCTACCTGGAAGGCGTACCGGAATGCTGGCTTGCCGCGGTCCCCGAGGAGCGGCAAAAGCCCTCCCTGGAGATAATTGTTAACTGCTCCATCTCCTCCGGCGTCAAGGAGTCGAAGATCATAAACCGGGGCGCGGTCATCACTGCCCTGATCGACGCGTTGCACCGGCACTATGCCCTGAAGGTTAATTTCGTGGAGCGTTGCAATGGTGAACATGAGAACGGTTTCAACCGGGAGAACCTCCGCATTGAGCTCCCGGTGGACACCCGAAACGGCTACAGCAGGGACATGATAGCATTCCTTACTGCCTGCCCGGCCTATCTCCGCCGGATCCTCTTCGCTGTGACTGAGAAGGTCTTCAAAAAAGACCACTGCCACGGATACGGCACGCCGACCACCTACAAAAAAGAAGGGGCCATTGTTTTCACCTGTATGAATTCTGTAGAGATGGAGGCGAATGGAGAGGACTATTACTCCCCGGAAGCAGCCGTGCAAACCTTGAAAAGCAAGCTGGCAGGGCATGTAGTCTTTGCCGAGTAACAAGGAGGGGTCAGAAATGAAGGTGAGCTTTTGGAGGTACCACGCCCACCAGAAAGGGACCGACAGGATCCTTGAGACTGTGCAGGAAGCGGCAGAGCGGGCGAGGTGCGCCTGGCTTGAATTCCTGGACCTCCCGCCAAGGCAAATGGCAGACGGCAGCCTGATGGCGAGGACAAAATAACAATACAAAACAATACAAAAGGAGAAAATCTATGAGCGCATGGCACAAAGGAGTTGACCTTGAAGGAATCGAAAAGGCAGCATCGAAAGCAAAACCAGAAAGTAAGGAGACACCCACAATCGCAGCAGATGAACGACTGAAGGCGATTATCATGAAACATCTTATCGACATCGCAAAGCACGCCGCAGACGGTAATTGGAGCAACGCGACAGAAAAATCGTTTGAGCTCACCATAAAGTTAATGGTCGGCCTCTCCGCCGGATCGGCGGATCCGAAGCAAGCAGCGCTGGAAGGAGCAGCGATCTTTTCAAGTGCGCTGCTTAGCAACACCGACAAGTATGTTGAGGAACTGCAGAAGGTGAAAAACTTCAAGGCTGCAAGTGCTAACACAGGTGCTAACACGGTGAAGCCCTGACGGGAGGAGTGCAATGTATTTAAACCTGACCATAGAGCATCTTGCGGGATTTGCGTTGCTGGCATACCTGCTCATCCCTCTCTTTCACGGCGCAATGGCATACCGCTGGACAGCGTGGGCGGCACTATGGCAGCTCTTAACGCCTGTGCGTCCATGGTTTTTTGATTTGCCGTTACTTTGCTGTTCGTTTTTTGTTTTGGAATGGCTTTATCGCAAAGCCATCAAACAATAAAGTCTGGCAGCATAACCCTGAGAAAAAGGAGAAAACATGGAAGCGAACGAAGCGAGAAGCGAAACAAAAGCCGAATCGCTCGAAGAACTGGTAAAAGCATATTCGGAGGAGATGTTAGCGGCGGCAGCGCGGGATGACAATGCGGCGCTCGTCCTTATCGCAATGCGCCTTTGTGCAGACCTTGTGTCAGGGCTTGCCCTAAGTGCCACCGAACCGGAGAGGCGGGCGGACGAAGTGGCAGACCTTATCCGGCATGCAATCCAAGCAAGAGTGCTGTCTAAAATGGCAGAAAAATCAAAAAGCCTATGTCGATAGGAGAAAAGGAAAGACCATGGAAACGAAAAAGATGGTAGATGTAGACATGGACGAGATGAAGCAGGCAGTAACCCGGCAGGCACTCACGATGTTATCAGCTCTGGAGGCGGGGAACGCATTCGAAGCGATGAGCGCCTCGGTGAATCTCAGCGCGAAGCTTATAGCGAGCGTAGCAGCCACCAGGCCGGACGACCCACAGGAATGGACAGCGGCGGTGATCGAGCTCCTCCAATTGAGGATCTTCACAGAAGCATACGCTCTTGGCCTACCAACTGCAGAAAACGCAGCGCAGGGGGGGCGAAGAAAGATGAAAATCAAGTTTGTAATTAAAGACGGTACAAACATGATGACCCTCACAGTATCAGGCGAAAACCTTTGGGTCTGCGAACAGCGTGCCCTCAGAATCGCCAGTGACCAGGGCATGGAGCGACCCTGGATATTTAAGTGCGAGATCATTGATATCCTTGACAGGCTTTTTATCGGGAAGTTCCCCGCAGGTCTCGTCTACGCCGACCGTGAGCGGGAAGAACATGGCGACTATAAGCGACTCGCGTTCCTCCCCTACGACACCCTAGAGCTGGAAATTTATCCGGGGTGCCCGGTGGAGTTGCGGGAGCGCATCATCAAAGATGCTAGCACGCTGTTAGCACGGGCGGGAGAGCACTACCCGGTATCCACCTCGGGTCAAACGGTTCTCTTGGGATCGAAGATGGAAAAGGAGGAATAGCATGAAAGAAACCAAAACCACACACGAAAAGACAAAACGGATCAATATCCGCGTATCAGAGAAAGACCTGCAGCAGATCCGGGCAATCGCCGAAGAAGAGGGGCTCCCGTATCAGACGTATATCGCCAGCCTGCTGCATAAGCACGCGGCGGGACGCCTCGTTGAGAAGCCCAAGGAGTAAAACGAAGAAGTAAAGGGGGCAGTGGGTCCGTGAGACTTACTGCCCGGCCTTTCCCCCTAAATAGACAAAGAGAAGACCCCCAGCTTGCCATTGTAAACCAGTACGCAGTGAGACAGCAGGTCACGCCCGATTAAAGCCACAATCCCTTGTTGTTTCAGCTCGCTCCCCAAAACATTATTGTAATTCAATGCGATGTTCGTCCCCGCAAAGGTAAGTTTGATCGGGTAAAGGGCTTGTCGTGCACTTCCTGAAGGGGTTAAAACATTGCTCACGCCGGTAGGCTGAATCCCAAGCTTGGCAACCGCCTCGGCATCTACAGCAGTGCAGTGATTGAAGCTCCCGTGTCTACCAGTCCCGATCCGACAATGGGCGATGGAACGGGCAGACTGTTTTCAGTGAGATACTTCATAAGCTCGTCGGGGATGGAAATTTCAATAGTTACCCGCGGCCCGTTGATGCCCAACAGGGCAGGATTGTATTTCTGCCTTGTGGGATCAGTATGGTCAGGCTCGAAGCTGATGTAACTAAATATGGGCACAGATGAGGCCGAGAGTCAGGGCAGGCAGTTGCTCCAGGCGTTCAATCCTTTCTATTTTTTTAATCAGGAAGGGAACATTCCCGAACTTGCTCACCCCATCCCGGTATGCCTCTTCAGGGGTGGTGAAGGTGCCGACCAGCTTCTTCCCCTTAATCAGGGCGTAGTGTCCCTCATAGTAGTTGAGCCATTCGGACAATTGGGAAATATAATACTCCAGCTCTTCTTGTAAAACAGACATGACCCCGCTCCTCATCTTAAGGATGTTAAGGAATCCTTACCTACATCATATCAATTATGCGGTTTTGTTTCAAGCTTTTTCAGCCCTACCCCCCCCCTTATCTTTGCCCCTCCGAATTGAGGGCAGGAACGGGGATTGGTTCGCGTATGGGTATCATCAATATCAAGCCTTCTTACATGATGGCCCTGGTAGAGCAGCCCAAAATTGAACTTATAAAGAACCTCATCGGGATTCGCGGTAACGACTATTCTCGCCTGGGGGATAATAATGCCCTCCTCCCCGATGAGGACGGCCTGCCACGAAAGATATCCATTGTCCTTTCTCTTCCACTTCATTTTCCCGTCCGCTTCCTTTGCTTGTGCAAGAAAGGCGTCCACTTCGGAAATAGACAACGTCACTCTCGGCTCCTACTCTCCCTGCTTCTTTTTCGTGATAGCACGCCAGGTGCCCGCCAGTGCAGCAAAAAGGATGAGCATCGGGATAAAGCCGCCCCCGTGCGCTGTCCGCCTCACTGCCTCAACCATTTCTCAGACCACATCTGCTGCTTTAAGTTGCTCGTCTCGTACTCTGCCATCTGACGATCAAAGCGCAGATCGCCCACGGTCTTTTTCAGGCGCTTTATCTCCTCTTCCTGGCGCAGGAACTGGTACTCAGTGGGGTCCATTGTTGCCCGCTGAAACTCCCGAATCTCCATTTCCTCCCTTTCCGCTTCCAACCTCATTTCAGCCAGCGTATCAAGTTGAGAGAGGGGCATCCGCATCCCCGGCGTCTTCGCAATGCTATCCCTCATTTCCTGCTTCAGGTCGGCAAGCCTTTGCCGCGCAGTGTTCCCCCGCACTTTGGCCACCTGCCTCATTTTCTCCATCCCACCGCCCTGGTAGACTTCTTTCTCGCTCAGCACATGCCGAAACCAAAAAAGAGGGTTCTGCAGCTCTTCGGGCAGATAATAAGCCTGGCATCCGATCTCGCTTCCCTTGCTACAAGCTTGTTTAAAATCCTCTACCGCCCTCTTCTTGTCATCCAAACAGGCATAACTCTTGCCCCGGAGGAAGTGCAGATACCCGTCCCTCCGGTCAAGCTTGATCGCAGTGGTGTAGTCCTGGATCGCCATCGCAAATTCGGCTTTTTGGTTATATGTATCCGCCCTCCCCATGTAGGCAGACACCATCTTTCGATTGAGCCAAAGGGCAGTGTTGAAGTAATGGAGCGCCTTATCGTATTGCTGCAGCTGGTTGTATGCAACTCCGAGCCCATAATAAGCCTGATAGTTGTTCTCATGCCCGACCAGTCCTTTATCGAGATAGATAATGGCGTCTTTATACTTCTCCAGCCCAAGAAGGGACAAGCCTATCAAGGTATCTATCTGCGCATTGCTCCCTTCCGGATCGCCCTTCCTGATAATAAAGAGCGCGCGGAAATAGTCTTCTAGGGCTCTCAAATGCTGGCCCCGCCCTGCATAGGCAATCCCCCGATTGACGATTACCTCAATATCCTCGGGGTTTTTCAAATACGCCTTGTTGAACTCAATGATGGCGCTTCCATAGTCCTTCTTATCCAAGAATAGCCTGCCTTTTTTATAAGGGCCCTCTCCTGCTTCCTCCGCACCGGCAGCATACGGCAGAAGGAAAAGCAGTACCGGGAAAAAGAAGATAAACACGCGCATTTTCATCGCTCCAACTCCCTCCCGTACCAGATGATCTTACCGTTAATATGTATGTCCCCTGCCTCAATTTCAAACGGTGGATACTTCTCTTTATTGTCGCTGAAAACCATGATCTTCCGCGACGGATAAACGATCTGCAGCCGCTTTATCGAAATCTCATCGTCACCCCGGAACCAGAGCGCATAGATACCGCCCTGGGGATCAATATACTGCTTGTCGTGATTCACGAGTACCACATCGCCCGAATAAAGCGTGGGCTCCATGCTGTCGCCGGTCACGCGAATCAGAGACATATGGGCAGGATCTCCTTTCCGCCTGATCCACTCCTGCCGGAACGCCAGGCGCACATCCACCGTGTTGTCCGCCACCACGCCGCCGCCTGCGCTGATGCGGCCCTTTACCATGGGGACGTAGACGAAATCATCATTGGGCTTTTCTTCTTCTTTTACGGCTTGCAGCGACATCGGTCCCTCGCCGGTAAGGAGCCATTCGACTGAACACTGACCAATTTCAGCAATTCGTTTAAGCGTAAGCGCATCAGGCAGCATGCCACGTTCATATTTTGAAACATTCCCCTGGGATACATGAAGCATTTCCGCAAATTTCGCCTGCGTGATTTTGCCGCGTATCCCTTTGATTCGCTTCCCCGTTTCTTTGTGACTAAAGTCTTCCATGGCCCTCATTATGCGTTATTGCATTTTTATCTTGACATCTTATTCGTTATTGAATAAAATGTCCTCGTCGCGGATGTACTTTTACTTATGCAGAGCCGAGCCGTTTTGCTCTTGTCTGCACATAAGTAAGGTGAAAAGGAGAAAAAATGTCGCTGGCATTTTTATTAAGAAGTAAACGGGCGCATCACGAGGCACCCGCCTCCCTTTTCTCCTTTTGTGGCCGCGACAACCACATCACCGAGACGCCCGTTTTACCCGCCGGGGGAGCAATCCCCCGGCAACCCCTACTTGCAAAAAATTGCTCCATGTTACCACATCTACTTTTCTTTTTCACTAAAAAAATGAAGGGGGTCTCATGCACAAAAAAGCACTCTTATTTTTCGCCATTCTCCTCTACGGACTCGTCGCAGGAGCGGCCGGTTTCCTTCTCCGCATGGACATGGAATTCGACGCCGGTTACCACGTTGCCTACGCCGAAATGAACGCCCTCCTCAAAGAGGGAGCCAGCGCCGGAGCCACCTTCCGGGTAAAGGGGCTCGATGTTTCCTTTCTCCCTCTCCGGGATACCACCCGGAAAGTTCTCTATGTTCCTACGGAGGTCCGGTATGAGTAGTCATATGTTGCTCGCTATTGGAATTGCCGTGCTGAATCTGATCCTGCTTATTTGCATCATCGACGATCTGAAAAAAATCTTGAGGGACGAAGAAAAGGAGGCAGAAGAAGAAAGTGAAAACGCAAGCGCCTACAGTACCCGAAGCCTGTCCGCTCGGCGTAACAAACCGGTCAGGGCATCTCTGCGCTGATGTCTGCCGCTACCGCTGCACCGATATTGGGTTCCGAGCCTACGTGGACACGGACAACCGTTCTGTTTCCCGGAGAGGTGCGGCAAAGCGGGGCAAACAGCACTCCGTCAGGACGCAGCAAACAGGCAATGCGCGGAGGAGACGGAAAGGGCGTGCAGCAGAAGCGCGCCACGCTTGAGCTGGTACGCTGGCTGGCGCAGGCCGAGGGGAAACTGGTGCTCTCCTGCCCTGACTGTCTGCGCCCCTTTCTCCAACGCCTTGAAGGGCAGACCAAATGCTTCGCCTGCGCGCCGGAGCAGGCGGACGGGCGGATCGGCACAAAGACCATCTGTCTGGTATGCGGTAAGGAGCTGGCCCTTACCTCTCCCTACAAGAAGTACCACAAGGAGTGCAAGCGAGCGGGGGAGCGCAGACGACGCAGAATTCAAAAGGAGAGGCGCATGAGGTTTATGGAGTTAGAGCGAATCCCGGACCATATGGCCGATGAATACCGCCCCGAGCCGATCTCGGGGGAAGACGAGGAGGAGACATGCCAACAGTAGAATGCAATTTTCTTGGGACACGCAGACTCAAGAACGGACGAAGCACGGGAATGCTCGACATCCCCGAAAATGCAGACCGTCACGCACTTCTTGACCTCGAAGGGAAGGTGTACCTTACCAGCGTAAGGCCGGGTGAGGGAGACGGTAAGGAGCTCGCGGACCTCTATGCTCTGTTAGCACGGATCGAACAGTACCTCCGCGATATTCGTGAAAAGTTCAGCCCGAAGCCCGACGAGAAGGCCGAAGAGGAGCCGCTCTTCGCCGGACAGGGGGAGCCACAGGAGGGGAAACCTGATGCTCGCTGAGGTCCTTCACAAAATCGCCGGATTCGACCGGGAGGAGCGGGGCGACTATTTTCCCCGCCCTTCCCTGGCCGGCCCCGAACGCTGCCTGCGCGCCCTCACCTATTGGGCGATGGGAACCCCTGAAGATAAAGGCATGGCCGACCGCTTTTTGATGGTCCTGGACGACTCATCGTGGCACGAGGAGCTGACCGCGGACTGGATCCGGAAGTCGGCCTACGCCCTCCACTCCCAGCAGATGAGCGTGGACATTTGCCGGATGGGGATCTACCCGCAGACAAAGGACAAAGAGGGGAACATCACGGAACCCACCCGCCACTGCACCACCTGCGACCAGGAGGTCCCCCTCGACGTGCTGCACGGGCACATTGACGGCATTGTAACCGACCTCCTCGGGACTGACTACTTGTGGGAGCACAAGGCGCTCAATCATTTTACCTTCGAGCGGTTCTGGAACGGGGAACTGCCGATGGATTACCTCACTCAATGCTGCCTTTACCTACGCGGCCTGCAGCTGGTGAATCCGGAGATGAAAAGAGGAAACCTGCTCATCAAGAACAAGAACACGTCCGCGTACATCGACTACCTCATTGAGTACGACAACGCGAACGACACCGCCACCATCATCGAAATCAGCCACAGCAACGGCACAAAGAAACAGGGAGGGCAGGCATTCCCCGGCATCACGAACAGCGCCATTGAGCGCTTCCGCACTGTGCGGGAGCACGTTGCCCGGCAGGAGCTTCCCGACAGGCCCCACGAGCTCGGCACGCAGTTTCCGTGCGGATACTGCGCCTGGGAGGAGACCTGCTGGTCCGGCTACGAGCAGGAGTACCACGAGTTAGCACAGGACGTGGAATTTGAGCAGGACGTGGTGGACCTCTGCCGTCTCTACCTCGAAGAAGCCATGCACGAGAAGAACGCAGGGGCGCGGAAAGACGAGCTTCGGCAGCAGATACGGGCCATTCTTGCGGAGAAAGAGGCCAGCAAAGGCAAGGCAGGGGATTACCTCATCCACAACCGGCTCCAGAAGGAAGTCCGGCTGAAAAAGAAAGAGGAGATCCCGGAGGAGTACCTGCCCTACGTGACAAAAGAGAGCCTCAAAGAGATCCTGACCATCAGGAAAGTCGTACCAAAAACAGAAGCGAAAACAAAGAAGAAAGGAAAGAGCAAATGACCACAGGAACACAGTTTTCCTCACAGTTCAATAGGATCAAGGGCCTCTCCGAAAGACGCAGGCTCCCCCGCCTGGGCAAGATCCGCCTCGGCTTCAAGCTCATCAAAAAAACCGAAAAGGGGGAGCGTGAGTACCCTGCAGAGCTCCCCTTTTTCCTACTCCCCTCCGACGTGGCAAAAGCCTACGGCGGCAAGGTGACCGTCGAAAGGGCGCAGGAGTTGGGCGTCACCCGGAAAGACGTACTCTCGTTTATCGCTGCGAACACGTACCGGCTCGCCGAAGATATCGAAATCATGCTCCCCATCAACGACATTGGGGCCGTCTTCCCGAATGCCTATAAATGGTACGGGAACTCCCGCGGGGTGAAGTGCGTGGGGGACGGGGAGCGGGCCATGCGGTATGACGAAGGGAAGAAGTGCATGGTGGAGATGGAGTGCCCCTGCGAGAACCTGAAGACCGAACAGAACCCGAAAGGCGAATGCACGCAGCGGGGCCACCTGTCCGTCCTGGTTCCCCGCGTCACCATGAGTGGCATCTATCAGATCGACCTCGGCAGCTATCACAGCATCGTGGACATCAATAGCGGCATCGCCTATGTCGAAGCCCTGATCGGCAGGTTTGCCCTGGTTCCCCTCACCCTCCGCCGGGTCCCCATGCAGACACACCACGACGGGCAGAAGCAGACGCACTACACCATCCAGCTCCTGAGCAACGTCACCCTGGAACAGTTGAGCGTCCTTCGGGCCGACAACCAGCGCATCCTCACCCACTCGCAGCACCTCCTCCTGCCGCCGGACGACACGAACCCGGCAATGGACAAGGAGGGAGAGGCTGTCTTCGCTTCCCAGGAGCCTGAACCGGAAAAACCGGAAGAAGAGGGGCCGGAAAAGAGCACCGCAAAGCAGGAGCCCGACAAAAACGCTGTCCGGGAGTCAGTCCTTGCGGTAATGAAGGCACGGCTTGCGGCTGCTAACACGCTTCCCGAGCTTGTAGCGGCCTGGAAGCAGATCGGCGAAGAGCTCAAAGAAAAGAAGCTCGCCCTGACCGCCGACGAGAGTACCGCCCTCACCCGAATCAAGGACACGAGGAAGCGCGAGATTGAGGAACAGGAGAAGAAAGAGCAGGAGAAGAACCTGCAAGAACTCATCGCGCGCGCGGAGAAGCAGCTTGCCGAAGCCGCCGACCTGGATACGCTCGAACACATCTGGATGACCATCGAGCCCATGCTCGACGGCGAGGAGAAGGTGAAACTGATGCGGATAAAAGACCGCCGGGCGTCTGAACTGAGGGGCGGGGCGTAATGGCAAAGAGAATCGGAGCGCTCTGGAAAAGAGAGTCGCGCGACGGGAAGAAGTTTCTCTCCGGGGTGCTGGACCTGGGGCCGATGGGGGACGTGAACATCGCCGTCTTCGTCAACGACAAGAAGGAGAAGGACAAGCACCCGGACTACAACATCGTGCTCAGTCAGAAGCAGGGCGGAGACGCGCCGCCCGACGAGCACACAGAACTGGAGCCTTTTTAAAAGGGAGAGCCATGAACGACAAAAAAGCCAAGAAACTGAGACGCGAGATTTACAGGGATACCTCCCTGAAGGTGAAGAGGGAGTACGTCCTTTTCAGCGACACAGGCCAGATACTAAACAAGCCTGGCTCCCCGAGGGCTCGGTATCAGGCGGCAAAGAAAAAGATATTAGCAGCCCCGCATGAGCGGGGAATATCACAGAGAAAGGAGCTACCTAATGGCGACAGCAAAGAAGGGGATGAAAAAAGCCCCGGTGAAGAAGGCCGCAAAAAAGAAGTAGTGCCGGAAGCGGAGGTATCGTCCTTGACGTAGCCTCCGCAAGTCGTAGTGCAGCAAATGAAGTGTCGGGCTTTCAACACGAGGGGGAGTGGCGCGGTGGCTTCCACGGCTGCTCCCCCGACCAAAAAGGAGGTACAAGTTATGGTGAGAGTAAAATTCGTGTGTACGGCCGTAAAAAAATATCGGCATTGGGACACGCCAAAAGGTTTCCTCTATGAGGCAACATTTATCCCGGTCACGTCGGGAAGCGAGGAAAATAAGCAGTTCTTTGAGGCCACCCCCTCCGGGCAACTGAATATATCGACGATCCGCGAGGATCACTTCGAGCCCGGCAGATCGTATTATCTTGATTTCTCTTTGGCAGAGTAAAAAAAAGGAGGTATGTATGTTCTGGTCGGTCTGGAACCCAAACGGACCCGACGGGGGGACCCCGAAATATAAGCATGCGACGGAGATATCAGCCCGCCACGAAGCAGAGAGGCTGGCAAGGCTGCATCCCGGACAGAGCTTTTACGTGCTTGCGCCTTTGGCAGTGGTGCGTAGGAACGACGTGGAATGGAAGGAATTCTCGGAGAACACAGCAATCAGTGAGCTGTTTTGAGAGGGAGGTAGTATGCACGCTGCCAAATACGAAAAGTCAGAGAGACTACAGCGGGTCCACCGGGCGCTCATGAGCGGCCCGAAGACCACGAGAGAAATTATACAGATCGCTGACGTATGCGCCGTGAATTCGATAGCGGCGGAATTGAAGCAGAACGGTATCCCGGTCCGCTGCACGCCGGTCCCTGGGAAAAAGGGAGTATTTCTCTACAGCCTGGAGGAACAGCAGTGAACCCGATCCGCGAGGCCCTCCTACGGCCTTTACAGGCGTGCCCCGTGACAGGGCAGGTGTGCCCGTGGTGCGACAGCGGGGCCTGCATGTACTACGGTAACACCAACGATGCGCCGCGGATCACCAGAGAGTGCCCGGAGGAGAAGAAATAGAATGGCGGCGCCTATCACAAAAGGCCGGATGATAAATAAGGACATCTCGGACTCCAAGAACTTTGCGCAGCTCTCCCCGGAGGCCGCCGTGCTCTTTTGCATGCTGATACCCCATTACGACAGTCATGGGAAGATGATCGGTGACCCTGGATACATTAAAGCGGTCGTTTGTCCAAGAATCCCGTACCTCACCTACAACAACATCGGAGATCTCTTGCAAGAGATTTCGGAAAAGACGAACGTGAAGTGGTTCGAACATGACGGAAGACACTGGGTTCACTCTGTTAAGTTTTTGAAAGAACACCAGAAACTGCCGCCTGACAAGCTTGGAGAAGATTCCCTGCCTGATTATCCAGGACTTACTCCAGACTTACTCCAAGGCAAGTCCAGAGTACCCTTATTTAAAGAAGAAGTAGAAGAAGAAGTAGAAGAAGAAGTAGAAGAAGAAGTAGAAGAAGAAGGTCAAAAAACTTTGCTTTCGATGTCTCGAAAGCCTGCGTCCGGTGAAGTCCAGGAACACCAAAAAACAAACCCAAAGGGAAAATCCAGTAATCGGCAACTGACCGATGAAGAGTGGATGAATGCGTTGAGGTGCAATCCTACGTACGAAGGACTGGATATTGATAGGCTTTACGGGAAAATGGTTGCGTGGTGTGAAACAAACAACAAACAACCTACGAGGCGACGTTTTGTGAACTGGCTGAATCGGGAAGATAAGCCTATTGGAGGGAACAATGGAAGCGATTCCGGCATTCAAGGTGCTAAAAGAGTTAAGGGAGCTATCGACTACAGCAAGTACCGGAGCAATACCTAAATGCTCGCTCTGCAACGACACTCAACTGGTGCCGCGCCCCACGCCTGACTACCCGAACGCCTGGGGACACTGCGACTGTCTGATTGCCGAGATCAGGGCGCGTCGGTATGAGGTCCTGGCGAAGCGGGCAAACCTGGGGAGCATGCACAACATGAAGCTGGAGGCGTACGAACCGGATCACCCAATACAGCGGAAGGCGCTGGAGGCGATAGCAAAGGAGCATCGGGGTTATTACCTGTACGGACCCTGGGGCGTCGGTAAGACGCACCTCATGGCCGGAACGGTCCATCGGGCAATTGCGCGCAGGATTCCGGCGGTGATTATTTCCGTGCCGCAGCTCCTTGATATGATCCGGAAGACAGGCAGGGACAGCAACACCGACATCGAGGACATGGCGGCAAAGATCCCGTACCTCTGCATGGACGATATCGGGAAGCAGAAGGACACCGACTGGACCGAGGAGCGGCTCTTCATGCTCATCGACGAGCGGTGGAAACTCTACCAGACAGGAAAGGCACACACGTCGTTTACGTCGCAATATCCGCTTGAGCTGTTAGCAGAGAGATTGGACGGGGCGATTATCTCACGCATCCGTGGGATGTGTAAGGTGCTGTTCATTGACGGCAAAGACAAAAGGGAGAAAGCATGAACACATTGATCCGTGACGATCTACACTTTGTTGTTTCCCGGCTTCCGAAGGACATTCGGAATGTCATGCAGAAGCACCGCATATTCCTTGCCGGAGGATTCATCCGGGCAACCATTGCCGGCGAGAAACCGAGTGACATTGACCTCTTCGGTGGGCTGAAAGAGAGCCTGCGTATTATCGCCCTGGAACTGTCGAATTCCCGTAAGGGCAAGCTGCACGAGACGCAGAACGCCTACACCGTCCTGGCTCCGCCCCGCATCCCCGTCCAGTTCATTACCCGCTGGCTTTATTTGAGCCCTGAGCTCCTTGTGGAATCGTTCGATTTTACTATCGCACAAGCCTGTATCTGGTTCGACGGCGAAAAGTGGCACTCCATGTGTAGTGACCGGTTTTACCCTGATCTTGCGGCACGGCGGCTCTACTACACAGCCCCGGAACGGCATGAAGATGCGGGTGACTCCATGTTGCGCCTGCGGAAGTTCCTTTCAAAGGGGTATACCATCCAGGCCTCGAGCATGGCGGCAGTCATTGCCCGACTTGTCCGTGGAGTGGATTTTGAACATCTGCGGGAAATAGCGGGCAAGGAAGCGGCTCTCGGGAAAGCGTTGACCAACCTTCTGCGGGAAGTGGACCCCCTTACGGTGATCGACGGTATTGAAATAGTCGATGAGCACGAAGTCGAACCGGCGCGCGCGAATCATGAGGAGGGAGCATGACCGACTTCGGGAAACAAACAAGTCTGACCGACAGTCTGTGCAGCGCGATCCTGAATCAGAAAACCTATCCCCCGACCGAAACAGAATGGATAAGAATCAGGAGCCTGGCCGAGAAGGTCCAGGAAGAGAAAGATGCCCTGAACGGGCATTACAGCGCGGAAGGTATGGATTTCTACGACAGGATGTTTCTCAAAGCGATGGGAGGACATTTCTGATGAGACCCCCTTCCCGGAACAAATTCGGAGCACGGAAGACCGTGGTGGACGGCATCCGTTTCGACTCGGCGCGGGAGGCCCGGCGCTACCAAGAGTTATGCCTTCTTGAAAAAACCGGGCAGATACAGGATCTCGCGCTGCAGGTGCCGTTCATCATCGAAGTCGGCGGCAAGAAAATCTGCACGTACCGGGCCGACTTCTGTTACACCGAGAAGGGAGAGCGCATTGTTGAGGACGTGAAGGGGCACAGGACACGGGAGTACATCCTCAAGAAAAAGCTTACCGAGGCCATTTATGGCATTCAGATCAGAGAAATATAGGGATGTTAGCATGATCCAAGAGAGAATTCAGAAAGGGCTCTGGTGGGATAAATCATGGTCTTTGATTCAAGGTTGCTCTCCGGTAAGTGAGTCGTGCCTGAATTGCTGGAGCGCAGCGGAAGCTCACATGAGATCGCACCAGAAGAATCCGAAGATCAGAGAGCAATATGAAGGGTTGACGACGCTGAAGGGTGGCGTACCAACCTTTAACGGCACCGTCCGCATCCGCGAAGATCGTTTGGGTTTACCCCTACGGACAAAAAAACCAACCACGTGGGCGGTTTGGTCGGATATGTTTCATAAGGACGTACCCCTCACGTTTATCGACCGCGCCCTCGAAGTCATGGCCGCATGTCCTCAGCATACCTTTCTCGTCCTCACCAAGCGCGCGCACTTGATCGAGGATAAGCTGTACGGCATTACTGCAGGGTACAGGTGCCGCGAACTCGGCGGCGGCGACTATCTGCCGAACCTGTGGATCGGGGTGACGGTTGAGAATCAGGAGGCGGCCAACGAACGGATACCGCACCTGCTGAAAGTGCCCGGGAAGAAATTTCTTTCTATGGAGCCGCTGTTGGCGCCGGTGGATATATCGCCTTATATTCCCTCATCAGATGGGTTTGTAGCAAGTGAATACGGACCATGGCATGTCGATGACGGTGCTCCTCACATAAATGCTGTTATCGTCGGCGGCGAGAGCGGCCCCGGAGCGCGCGCGCCGCATCCGGAGTGGGCACGGTCTATTCGGAATCAGTGCTCGGCGGCAGGCGTCAGTTTTATGTTTAAACAGTGGGGGGAATGGCTTCCATCCTATGATGCAGGATATCGGAGTGAAGAGGAAGACCGGTGGAAAAGAAAATTTGGTACTGCATGGGTACGTTCGTATTCTCGATTTCCGGACGGGCAAGGTATGGTCAGGGTCGGTAAGAAAGCCGCTGGCCGCTTTTTGGACGGAAGAACGCATGATGATTTGCCGTGGAGGGGGAAGTGAGCGACCACCTGAAATGTAAGCTGTGCGGCTGGAAAACGCGGAAATGGAGCACCCGGAAGGACGGGTCCACATCTGGACCGGAGGATGCCTTCGCTCGGTTGAGGATTCACTGGTCGCGCAAGCACATGGAAGAGTATTCCAGGGTTGAGCAGCAGGAAAGCAAGTATTGCGAAGGGAGGGAGGTGAATGGATGAAAGGTAAGAAGAAGGAAGAATTTATTCAAGCTGTTGAAGTGGAGGCCGTTTTGAACTGTCATGGTGACTGTGATAAGTGCATAACCAGGCCGCTTTGTGGACCGAAAAAAGAAAAGACAAAGGAGAAGGAGTCTGAATGAGTAAAAACACAGACAGCGCGCAGTACCAACAGTTGGAGGGCGTTCTATCTGCCGCCTTCAATCAGGCATCAGCAGGAAAAGGCAAGGAGCGCCACGCAGAAGAAGGCGAGCCTTTCGAGAAGCAGCAGATATGCGAGATCGCACGAAGACTGAAGGGGCACCCTGCAGCAGGCCCCCTCTTTCAGGCGGTGAAGAAGATCTACGAGAGCGGCAGGCTCCCTGGACAGCGGGGCATTGATGAATTACTCGGCGCGATAGTTTATATCAGCGCCGCAGTCATCCTCATGGAGGAAGAGAAAAATAAACAGGAGGCAATCGAGAATGGAAGATAACGCTTTAGTCGCAATCCTGAAAGAGCTCGTAGGGAATCTTTGCGAGAAGGACAGGGAAAAGGTGCTGGAGTGTGCGGCACGGGTGAGGGGCGTGTTAGCAGAGTATCCGGAACACCGAATGATAGCGTTTGCGCTCGTAGGGGCGGAGATGTCGGGGGAGGTGAGCGAATGAAATGCTTTTACCACAAAGCGGACATGGACGGGAAATGCTCGGGCGCAATCGTGAAGATGGTGTTTCCCTCGTGCGAGATGATTGGCATCAACTACGGCGACACATTCCCCTGGGAGCGGATCAAAGAGGGGGAGGCAGTTTTTATGGTGGATTTCTGCCTGCAGCCCTTTGAAGACATGGAGCGGTTGAATCGTCTTTGCACTCTGACCTGGATTGACCACCACAAATCCGCCATTGAAGAGATGTTCAGGCGAAAGTTCAGGGCAATCGGAGGACAGTCTCTCGTGGATGGCTTGGCAGCCTGTGAGCTCACCTGGGCGTTTCTTCATGCTACGCAGGAGATACCGAGGGCGGTTCACCTCCTGGGGCGCTACGATGTATGGGAACACCACAACCACCCCGGCGCGCTGGAATTCCAGTACGGCATCCGCAATGCCGGAGACTGCAGACCGGAAAATCAAACACTCTGGCAGGAGCTCTTTTACTTGCCGGCCAGGGTAGAGGAGATCATAAAAGAGGGCGCGCTCCTGCTCTCTTACGAAGAGCGGCAGAACGAGGCATACGTGAAATCATGCGCCTTCGAAGTCGAGCTCGACGGGCTGCGCTGCATCGCCGTGAACAAGGGGCTGGCAAACTCCCTTCTGTTCAAATCGGTGTATGACCCGGAAAAGCATGACGCCATGCTCGCCTTCGTCCGGCGCCCCGGAAAGTGGACGGTCAGCATCTATGCGGACAAGCCAGAGGTCGATGCCTCTGCAATCTGCAAGGCACGCGGGGGCGGAGGCCATAAAGGAGCTGCAGGGTTTCAGTGCGAGACGTTGCCGTTTTAAAAACAAAGAGGAGATAGAATCATGGAAATTAACGAACTGGTAAAGATGGCACACGAAAGGGCAGTAAAGAGCGGCTGGTGGGACCCGGCGAAGTCGCCTCTTGAATGTCACATGATGGTCGTCACGGAAATGGCGGAGGCGGTAGAAGCGTGCCGGATAGAGCAGCCTCCCTTTTACGTCGCAGAAAACGGCAAGCCTGAAGGAGAGGCGGTTGAGCTCGCGGACGCCATCATCCGCATCGCAGATTATTTCGGGCATAAGGGATGGGACCTGCAAGAGGTTTTGATAGCGAAAATGAAGTACAACGAGACGCGCCCTCACCGGCACGGCGGGAAGAAATTTTAAGCTGAAAATATACCCCCGGATTTAATTCTGCAGTTTTTACAGAATTAAATCCGGGGGAATATTGACTTTCGGTTGAGGGACATGACAGAAAACGACCTTCGGGACATGAAAGAAAAGATCGATGCTATTTATGGCCTGCTCTTCGGCGAGGACAAGACCGGGGGCAAGGTGTATAATATAGCTGACATCCGCTTTGCCGCGAAAAAGGCGGCAGAGAAATCTTTGCGGCGGAGGCCCCGGAGTGAGTCTGCGAAAAAAGAAAAACGGTAAATGGGAAATCTGTATCTCCTGCGGACGCACGGAGCGGCGCTGGTTCACCTTCGAGGGCACGGAGGCCCAGGCCAGGGAGTACGAACTCGAACTGCAGAAGCAGATAGGGAGCGCCCCGAGGAACGAAGGGGCCACCCTCTCCTCCTTCGCTCTGGAATACCTCGAATGGGCCACTCACCACCAGAAAGAAAAGACCGTCAAGAACAAGAAACGTATTCTCTTTTCCTCCCTCATCCCCTTTTTCGGACACATTCCCGTGTCCCGAATAACCCCTCAACTCCTTGAAGCATATAAGGCAAAGCGGAAAAAAGAGATCGCTGTTCTCATGGAGAAAACCGAGCACAAGGGAGCCAAGGGGGGAAACCGGGCAATCAATATTGAACTCATCTGCCTGTCTGCGGTTCTCAGATGGGGAGCCGAGCAGGAGCTATGCCCTGAAGTGGTCCTCAAAACAAGGACCCTCCCCTACCGCCGTCCTATCCCGGAAGTCATGTCCAAAGAGGAGACGCTCGCCTTCGTCCGTGCCGCCGAGCCGAAATACCGTTCCATCCTGCTCTGTCTCTATCACGGAGGCATGCGGTTTCAGGAAGTTAGCATGCTAAAGTGGTCCCAGGTCGATATCGGCAACGGCATTATCCGGGTGGTCGGTAAGGGAGGCAAGCCCCGTATCGTTCCCATGACCAGCCTGCTCCGGGAGGACCTATCTATGTTGCGGTCAACCGCAACATCGGATCTGGTTTTCACGTCCCGGCGTACCGGGGGAGCAGTGCGGGACATCCGGAAAGCCATCGAACGGGCAAAGAAGAAAGCACAGATCACCCGGAGGATCACCCCCCACCTTCTCCGTCATTCCTTCGCCACCCATCTCCTTGAGGAGGGAACGGACCTCAGAGCCATCCAGGAACTCCTCGGCCATGCCGAAATCAGCACCACCACCATCTATACCCATGTAGCTTTCGGACATCTGAAGAAGGCAGTAAACAGCCTGGAAGGATAAAAAGAAAAGCCGGGAAAGGGACTCGAACCCTCGACCTGTCGATTACGAATCGACTGCACTACCAACTGTGCTATCCCGGCATTCGTGACAACCGAAACATATGTTGCGGTCGGTTGCGGTTTTTTCCTCTTTTTAAGCCCTTTTTTCTATTTATTTTCAAGAGCTTTATGCCAGAACAGCTATTTACGAATCAGCTGCTCTACCAACTGAGCTATCCCGGCACATAGAAAGAAGATTTCCCTGCAAACCAAGTTTCATATTGTATCAAATTCCTGTTTAAAATATCCAAGGGTAAGTTCATCAAAAATGCAAAACTCCACCACGGACAGGGGGGAGTCCGGATTCTCCCGAAGAAACCTTGCTGCTTCGCCTACCAGGATCTGTGCGCAGCGGTCCTTGGGAAAACCGAAAATACCGGAACTGATGGCGGGGAGAGAGATGCTTGTAAGCCCCTTTTCTGATGCCAGGCGAAGGCTGTTCACCACCGCACTTCTGAGCTTGTTGTCCTCATCACCCTCCCCCATTCTCGGCCCCACCGCATGGATGACAAATTTCGCGGGGAGTTTCCCGGTCGCGGTCAGCGCCACCCTGCCCACAGGAACAAAACCGATCCTGTCGCTCTCCTCCTGGATGGCCGGGCCGCCCTTCCGGACAATAGCCCCCGCAACCCCTCCTCCGTGTTGGAGATGGGAATTGGCCGCATTTACAATGACATCCACATTCCGCTCCGTGATATCCCCCGCTACCAGACGGAGGGTCTTCTTCTGAATCGTACGTTCCGCCACAATCCTCATGCTTTCCCCTCCACTATCCATTAGTATTTTGTACCCGCCTGCCTTCCTACATTATATAATATACTCTTTTCACTTCTGCTGGACCAGCAGAAGCAGTGTGAAGCGCAATAGTCCTTCACGGCTCAAGGAAAAGGCGCTGCAAGAATCTTCTTTCACCTTTCACTCCCTGGCGTCCTTTCTCAGTTTATTCTTCCCCTTTTTCCCGTGAACAGGTAAAATAAGTGCTATGAAAAGCGTCTATTTCGATTGTTTTGCCGGTATCAGCGGTGATATGTGCCTCGGCGCCCTCGTGGATGCCGGGGTTCCCCTTGCAGACTTGGAAAAGTCCCTCAAGGACCTTCCCGTAACCGGCTATTCTCTTTCCTCCCGGAAAGTGACCCGCAACGGCGTCTCCGCCACAAAGGTCGATGTCATCCTTAAAGGGAAGGGACACGGAAAAGCGGTCCGCTGGGAGGATATTGCCGGTATTATTAATAGCTCCACCCTGAAGAATACCGTAAAGCAAAGGGGGTTGCATATCTTCAGGACCCTCTTTGAAGCGGAAGCAAAGGTTCATGGAGAACCCTTCGAAGAGGTCCATCTCCATGAGCTGGGGGGCATCGATTGCCTGGTGGACATCTTCGGCACCCTTTGCGGACTCTCTCTCCTGGGAGTAGAGAGAGTGTACACTTCTGCCATCAATGTGGGCAGCGGTACCGTTGAAACAGACCACGGCGTTCTTCCGGTGCCTGCTCCCGCCACCGCGGAACTGCTGAAAGGCTTTCCGGTATACCGCTCGGATATCCCCTTTGAGCTGACGACTCCTACAGGGGCAGTGCTTCTTAAGGGATTGGATGCAAGGCACCTTCCCAAGCCGCTGTTTTCTATCAATTCAATCGGCTATGGAGCCGGGAACAAGGACTTCCCCACTCTGCCCAACACTCTGCGCCTGCTTATTGGCGAGGAGAACGAGCCCGCCCACTCGATGGCGGATACCGCAGTGACCGTTATCGAAACCAATATCGATGATATGAGCCCGCAGTTTTATGAGAATGTCATGGATGCGCTGCTCGATGCAGGGGCTCTGGATGTCTTTCTGGAAAACATCATCATGAAGAAGAGCAGACCCGGAGTAAAGCTCACGGTCATCGCCCGGGAACAGGATGTAGAGAGAGTGGCGGAGATACTTTTCGCGGAAACCACCACAATAGGAGTGCGTTTCCACCGGACGGAAAGACGGATACTGGATAGGGAGATACGGGAGATCACCACCCGATGGGGCACTATCAGAGTAAAAATATCCCGCCATGGGAATGCGGTGACAACCGTCACCCCCGAATATGAGGATCTTAAAGCTGCAGCAAAAAAAACGGGCATCCCGATCCGGAAGCTCGCGGAACAGATAGCCCCCGAACTGGATCATATCAGGGACACCATCTAGCGCTCTTACTTTATGATGCACCCTGAGGGAGCCCCCTGTAAAATTGACAGGTCCGGTTCGTTCCAGTACAATAAAACAGTAATACCTTATAAAATAAAGAAAAAACCCTTATCGGGCACTATTTCGACCCGGCAGACATCATCATGAAATGCGCGGGGCGGATATTTCGGTTACGAACGCCCCCATACCGCTTACAGAGGAACGGAAAGGAATGCTGAGGAATACTCTCTCGCTGCTGATCGCCTTCATGCTGACCCTTATCCCCGAGGTATCCCTCTCTCTTACCCTGGAAGAAGCGTTGGCCCGCGCCCGGGAAAGCCTTTCGGCGTACCAGGCGGCCCTCCTGCAGGTCCGGTCCTCGCAGGCGCTCTACACCGCATCCCTCGGATCCTACCTTCCGAGTCTCGACGCATCGGCCTCGTGGAGCAAATCCTCTACCTCTGCAGGCAGTTTCGACGCAAGGACCTACGATCTGACTCTTTCCTATACCCTTTTCGACTGGGGAGGGAGAAGGGCGAGCCGTTCCATCGCCCTTTTCACCCTCTATTCCGACAGAGAGGAAGTGAGAAAGACCCTCATCGATCTCGAATACAACGTTAAAGTCTCCTTTTACACCTCCCTGGCCCAGGGAGATCTCCTCACCCAGAGGAGGATTCAGCTCCAGGATGCACAGAAAGTTTACGAGGTGGCGGAAGGACGCCGCCGATTCGGGGTGGCGCGACTCTCCGATGTGCTTCAGGCGACCGTACGATTAGAGCAGGCGCGCTTCAATGTCATCCAGGCCGAAGGGGAGCTCACGAAGGCCCTTTCCGATCTGAATTCACTTATGGGGGTAGCCCTGGACAGCAGGACTGAACTGCAGGGCTCCCTGGATGGGGAGACAAGACTTCCTGAAAAAAAACTTTTTCTGGAAGCCGCCCTCGAAAGGCCCGAGATAAGACAAGCGGAAAATACGGTCCACATTGCTGAAAACAACAGGAAACTCATCTCCAGCACCCTGTATCCCTCCCTTGCCGCAAGCGCATCGTACACCAAAACGGGGGGTACCGTGATCGGCTTTTCGGTTCCCGAAGAGAAGACCATTGCCGTTACCGCAGTATGGAACCTCTTCGAGCTGGGGAAGTGGTATCGTTTACGGTCTGCGGGTTTTGAGGGCGATGTCTCCCGTCAGCGACTGTCCGACCTGAAGCGGCAGGTGCTGCTCGCCGTTCAGAAAAGCTATGAGGACCTTGTCACCAGTACTAATCAACTGAAAGTAACGCAGGAACAGCTCCGGCAGGCAGAGCACAATTACGATCAGGCTCTTGGCGAGTACAAGGTCGGGAAAGGGGATATCCTCTCCCTCGTCCAGGCCGAAAGCCTGCTGTCGAATTCCCGGGAGCAGTTGATCGCCTCGCGTCTCAACCGGATTCT
Organism: Nitrospira sp.; assembly: GCA_002634385.1. GTDB lineage: Bacteria > Nitrospirota > Thermodesulfovibrionia > Thermodesulfovibrionales > Dissulfurispiraceae > Nitrobium > Nitrobium versatile. The sequence goes on along the minus strand of NSJL01000006.1, from coordinate 127,427 downwards.
GTCCCGGTTACTCCTCGAAAGGGCCGCGGGAATGCATGCGGCAGAGGAAGAGTATCGCCGTTGAAGGAATGCCCCTCGCTCCTGGTTCTCCCGCGCTAAGTGTCTAAAATTTTAGTTGCTTATCTCCTTCAGTTTCTGGTTTAATATTTTAAAGAGTACAACCTACCTACCCTGTCAGTGATTAGGTGGGAAATGTTGATCTCGCAAATTAGATTTTAAGGGAGCCGGAGTAAGTTGTACGGTGTGCATGTCTCCCACACGGGAGAAAGCCTAAGTCCTCTTCAAGGCACCCACCTTTCCTCGGAAGGGATCTAATTTTCATCTACACGGCAGGGTGGGTATTTTTATAAATGAGAGCAGTATTTAGCAATTATCAGCACAGAATAGTTTATCCGCGCTTCTCTCCCGTTATTCTCTGGTGGTAATTGCTAAAGAAGTCGGCGTGGATGTCGCAATTAAGGTTTACGATAAAGGAGCACAGGACTTGAATAAAGTGTATTGCAGCACTTATGACATACATACATCAAGCAGCATCTTTCCAGAAACAGAAGACCGCATGCGTCTTTGTTCCGTCCTGTTCCTGAAAGAAAGCTGAGAAACCTGTATTCCCTTCTTAATTGCCCTTCCATGTCCCCCGTAGCAGGCGCAATCATGGTGCCGTTTCGCCGTACATGGTTGCACTCAAATAACTTTAAGGAGGGGATTCACCCATGAATAGCTTTCTGTATGTTCTTATTGCCGTTGTAGCGGGAATCGTAAGCGGTACGGTCTTCTTCGCGATTTATAAGAACACCCTGAAGTCGGAAAAAGAGGCGATAGAGAGGGAGCGGGAAAAGCTGCTCGACGATGCGCGGCGGGAAGTGGAAGCGCTGAAAAAAGAGGCGGCCATTTCCGCAAAGGACCAGGCATACCAGGCAAAGGTCGAGGCAGAAAAAGAGATACGGGAAAGGACGAGAGAGCTCAACCAGCTCGACAAGCGGCTGAGGCAGAAAGAAGAACTGCTGGAGAAAAAGCTGGACCAGCTGGAAAGGCGGGAACACGATCTGACCAAAAAAGAGCGCGACCACCACTCCCGGGAGCGCGTCCTTGCGGAAAAGGAGGCTCATTACTCCCAGATTCTGAAAGAACAGCTCCTCGTGCTCGAGAAGGTCTCCGGCTTCAGCTCGGACGAGGCGAGAAAGGAGCTGTTCCGGAGGGTCGAGGAAGAAGCCCGCTTCGAAGCCGCAAAGCTGGCGAAGAGAATCGAGGACGAGGCCAGAGAGGGCGCCGAGAGGAAAGCGAAGGAAGTCATCAGCTTCGCCATCCAGAGATATTCCAGCGATTACGTGGCCGATGCCACTGTCTCGGCGGTCAGTCTCCCCAACGATGAAATGAAAGGGAGGATTATCGGCAGGGAGGGGAGGAATATCAGGGCCTTTGAGGCGGCTACCGGGGTCGACCTCATTATTGACGACACACCTGAAATGGTCACCCTCTCCGTTCATGACCCGGTACGGCGCGAGATAGCTCGCCTCGCCCTCGAAAGGCTCATCACCGACGGGCGCATTCACCCGGCGCGGATAGAGGAAGTAGTGGAGAAGGTGAAGCGGGAAGTAGATACCACCATCAGGGAGGAAGGGGAGAAAGCGGTATTCGATCTCGGGATCTCGGGAATGCATCCGGAGCTCATAAAGACTGTCGGACGGCTGAAATACCGGACCTCCTATGGACAGAATATCCTTCAGCACTCGAAGGAGGTCGCCTATCTCGCCGGCATGATGGCGGGCGAGCTGGGGGTCGATATCAAGCTTGCCAAGAGGGGCGGCCTGCTCCATGATATCGGGAAGGCAGTGGACCATGAGATGGAAGGATCCCACCAGGACATCGGAGCCGCCCTCGCCAAGAAGTACGGAGAAAACGACAAAGTTATCAATGCCATTCTCGCTCACCACGGAGAGGTAGACCCCATCTGCACCGAATCGGCCCTCGTGGCGGCCGGGGACGCCCTTTCGGCGGCGCGTCCCGGGGTAAGGCGGGAAAGCATCGAGAACTACCTGAAACGTCTTGAAAAGCTGGAAGAGTTGGCCATGTCCTTCGACGGCGTAGACAAGTGCTATGCGATTCAGGCGGGAAGGGAAATCAGGATTATTGTCAAGCCCGACGACGTCAACGACGAAATGTGCTCCATCGTATCCAAGGAGCTTGCCCGGAAAATAGAGGCGGAGATGTCCTACCCGGGGCAGATAAAGGTCACGGTGGTACGGGAGTCCCGCTACGTCGATTATGCGAAATAAAGCGGGGGAGAAGCAAACGGGGGAGGAGGAAGCGGTCGGCATTTATTTCCCATGAAATTACTATTTATCGGCGACATAGTAGGCAAGATCGGACGACAGGCCGTAAAGGCACTCCTTCCCAATATCTCCAGCAGGTACAAGATAGACATGGTGGTCGCCAATGGAGAGAATACGGCGGGAGGATTCGGGATCAACGAGAAAACCGCATCCGAATTATTCGAGAGCGGCGTCCACATCATCACCACCGGCAATCACGTCTGGGATAAGAAGGATGCAATCCCTTACATAGCAAAGGAGCACCGGCTGCTCCGTCCCCTCAATTACCCGGAGGGGGTCCCCGGATCGGGAAGCGTTCTCTTCACCCTGCCTTCTAAAGAGACGGTAGCCGTTGTGAATGTTGCCGGCAGGGTCTTCATGACCCCCATCGACTGCCCATTCAGGACCACGAAAAGAGAAGTGGAAAGGTTGCGGCAGCACACCGGAATCATTATCGTCGATTTCCATGCCGAAGCGACTTCGGAGAAGACGGCGTTCGGCTTCTTTCTTGATGGACAGGTAAGCGCCATCGTGGGGACGCACACCCATGTGCAGACTGCCGATGAAAAGATCCTTCCGGGGGGAACCGCGTACATCACCGATGCAGGAATGACCGGCCCCTCTGTCTCGGTCATCGGCATCGAGAAAGACCAGATCGTGGAGAAGTTTCTTTTGCAGATGCCCATGAAGTACGACGTGGCGGGCGGAAAAGCGATTCTGTCCGCGGTGGTAATCGAGATCGATGAAAAGAACGGCAAAGCGACCGGAATACAGAGATTGCAGTTGACATACCCCTAAGGGAGGTAAGTGACATGGTGCAGGCAAAGGTGAAATGGGTGGACGGGATGCAGTTTGTGGGCGAGTCGGATTCGGGGCACGCCATTGTCATGGATGCGGACAAGGATGCAGGGGGCAACAATACGGGAATGAGGCCCACGGAGCTGCTCCTCATCGGTCTCGGCGGGTGTACCGGGATGGATGTTGCCTCGGTTCTCAGGAAGAAAAGACAGCTGCTCTCCGGAGTGGAAACAAACATCAAGGGACAGAAGGCCCAGGACTACCCCCAGAAGTTTACCGAAATCGAGATAGAATTCGTGGTGACCGGGAAAGATCTCTCGGAAGAGGCAGTGAAGAGAGCGGTGGAGCTCTCCATGACGAAATACTGCTCTGTTAAGGCCACCCTGGAAGGTACCGCAAAGGTCAGCTACCGCTACCGGATCGTGCAGGAGTGAGCACCTGATCCGGAGGGGCTGCAATTTCAGGATGTGCAGGCAAACGGGGCTCGCAGCGAGGCCGGGCGAACCCTTCGGGAAGGATGGGGATGTCCATCCCTCAAAACAGCTTTACCGTTACCTCTTCTCCGGCATCCAGCCCCAGCTTCTCCTGAGGGATCCCCACCATACCATCAGCCCTCACGAGGGTGGTAATCAGCCCGGACTTGCCCAGCACGGGAACGGCGAGCAGCTCATCGCCCTGTCTCTCAAGGGCTACACGGATGTGATCCTCCCTGCCGGCGGAGGAGGCGATGCTTTTCGCCATCCGCGCCCGCACTGTCCGGGGAAAGCATTTCCCCGTATCGAGACCGCTCAGCCTTTCGAGAAGGGGCAGGATAAAGAGGTCGAAGCATACCACTGCGGCAGCGGGGTGCCCCGGAAGACCGAAAAGGGGCGTATTTCCGATTACTCCTCCTATCATGGGCTTTCCCGGTTTCAGGGAGACGCCGTGAAAGAGCACTCCCGGCTTCCCGATATCATCGATGATCGTGGAAGTCATGTCCTTCACCCCCGCAGAAGTGCCACCGCTGACAAGAACCATGTCCGCTGCGGACAGGGCCTCCTCTATTGCCCCCCGTATCACCCCATACTCATCGCTGAAGATCCCCTTCTTCACCGGGACCCCTCCATGCTCGCTGATGAGCCCCGCAAGGGTAAAAGAGTTGATATCCCTCACCTGCCCCGGTCGTAGCGGAGTGCCGGGGGGAACAATCTCGTCGCCCGTGGAGACCAACGCCACGACAGGCTTCGTAAAAACATCCACCCCGGTGATCCCCAATCCGGCAAGGGCGCCGATATCCTGCGGTCGCAAGCGCCGTCCCCGTGTCAGGACAAGCATCCCCTCTTCCACATCCTCTCCCCTCCGGATGATGTTCTCGTGGGGAGCTACCGGCTTCATCACCTCGATCATATCGTCGGAGACCGTCTGCGCATACTCCAGCATCACCACGGCATCGGCACCGGGAGGCAGCATTCCACCCGTGGGTATTCTTGCGCACTCCCCCTTTCCGATGGAGAAGTCGGGCGCAACACCCATGAACACTTCGCCTTTGACGTTTATGTAGGCAGGAAGGCTCTCCCGCGCGCCGAAAGTATCGGAGGAGTGAACAGCAAAGCCGTCCACCGTGGAACGGGCGAAAGCGGGGAGATCCTCGGGGGCCACCACGGGGGATGCAAGAATACGCCCGTAGCACTCTTCAATTCTCAGCCTCTCCGTCGTCTCCTGTCTTTCAGGTATCGCCGAAAGGACACGTTTCAGGGCATCGCCGGGAAGAAGGTGGTTTTTATCAAACATCGCTCTCTGTGTGGTCCTCGGAGGGAGCTTAGAGGGGACTGCACTGCAGAACGGGGGAGGACTTCCCGTTTTGCAGGAGATCCAGCATCCGGGTAAGGGACTCTCCGTGCAGTTGCTGCAGGTACTCCCTGTCTATCCCCCGCTTCCGCTTCTTGTTCAGGAGGGACAGGAAAACCATACCTTTATATATTCTTCTGTTCATCTTGAAAGAAAAGATATACCTGTCGAGGGAATCTTCGAGGAACCTGTCGTTCCTCCTCTGCACCGCCTTGCTGAAGGTCACCGATTGGAGCCAGTACACCTTGTCGATCATGCTGTCCGCCTTCAGTTCCTCCCAGGTATGCTCCACATCCAGCTTATCTTCCGTCAGGATGCCGTGTGCAACGGTATCAGCGGCAAGGTGGCTCAGGTAGCCATACACGAAGGCCTTCTCAGGCCCTCTTTTCGCCTGGTCCAGGAGGTTCAGGGCAACGTCCCAGCTATGGGAGCTCTTATCGTCAGGCAGGTATTTCTTCCCCAGTATTATGTCCGCCATCAGGTTTCCGTACAGGAAGTCCTGCCGGTATTTCCGCAGCAGGGACACGATCCCCGCGGGGAGCAGAGGTGCATAGGAGAAGATCTCATTGCCCAGGTACATATGGGTCAGAGGCCCCCAGGCGAAAGCGAAGGAGGGAATGAGTAAAAAGCCTGCCAGAAAAAACAAAAAAATCATCATTGTGCCGTTATTCCTTCCGGGAGGATCCTGCCCGCTCCCGGTACTGTTCTATTCCCCTTGTCCGGGTGCGGAAAGCCTCCCGAGAAAAGCGAGAAGCAGCCTCACTCCGATGCCCGTAGCACCCTTGGGCACATAGGGCTTCTCCTTATCGGTCCATGCAGTGCCGGCGATATCGAGGTGCACCCAGGGAGCATCACCGGCAAACTCCCTGAGGAAATACCCTGCGGTAACCAGCGCCCCCCCCCTGCCCCCGGCGTTTTTCAGGTCGGCGATATCGCTCTTCAGGTACTCCTTATATTCGTCATACAGGGGCATTTCCCAGACTCTTTCACCGGTTTCCTCCGCCGCTCCCTTCAGCGACTCCAGCAGGTCCCTGTCATTCCCCATCATAGCGACGGCCTCGCTCCCGAGGGCCACCGAACAGGCACCGGTAAGGGTAGCGATATCGATCATCGCCTTCGGTCTGCAATAGCGTAATGCGTATTCCAAAGCGTCGGCAAGGGCGAGGCGTCCCTCGGCATCGGTACTGATGATCTCGATGGTCTTTCCCGAAAGGGTACGCACCACATCTCCCGGCCGGTACGCGGTGCCGCCGGGAAGATTCTCCGCGGCGGGCAGGAGAGCGGTGATATTCAAGGGAAGGAACAGCTCGGAGGCCGCCTTTATCACGCCGAGGGCGACCGCTCCCCCGGACATATCGTATTTCATCTTCTCCATTCCCTCGGCGGGCTTTATGGAGAGCCCCCCGCTGTCGAAGGTGATGGACTTTCCCACGAGCACGACAGGGCTCCCCTTTCCTCCCCTGTACTCAAGGATAATGAATTTCGGAGGCTGCGCAGAGCCGCGGGAAACCGCCAGATAGGCTCCCATTCCTTTTTTCTCGATCTCCTTTCCTCCCAATACGGTAACCCTGACCTTCCTGCCCGCAAGGTTTTTTGCAGTATCGCCGAGATGGGAGGGAGTCATGTCATTGGAAGGGGTATTCACGAGGTCACGGGCGAAATGCACTGCGGCAGCGGTCGCCTGCATCTGTTTCAGGGGGATATTCCGGTCGGCGCCAAGGAGAATCAGGGACCGGATCTCCCTGCCGTTCTCCTGTTTCCTGTACTTTTCAAAGCGGTACAGGGCCAGGAGCCCCCCTTCGGCGAAGTAGTACTCCGGGCTGTGCTTTCCCCGGAGCAGTCCGCTTCCCTCATGAAATCTTCGGGCAGAGACCGCCACATCACGGAACCCGAGCCCCTGCGCATAGGAAAGGGCCTTGCCCCCTGCCTGGCGTATTCTTTCGGGAGAGAGGGTGGAGCTTTTCCCCATACCTGTCAGCAGGATACGGCCGGCATTGCTGTTTTTTACATGAAGAAGGGAAAGCTGGTTCTGTTTCCCGGTAAATTCCTTCTCCTCCACCACCCTCCGGATCAGACCGCCGATCAGGGAATCCAGTGAGGAATAAGTGTCCGGAGAGGAATCCTCGAAAAAAGGAAGGATGACGACATCTGCTTTTACGGCTTCCTCTGCTGCATCCTTTATAAGAATATCCATCGATCTGTTTACCTTAGACTATATCCGGGCCGTGCTGCGGTTAAACCTGTTCATCGCTTTCTCGATCCCTTCAGTCACAATGATGCAAACAGCTTCTGCTGCATTGATTATAGCATCTTTTATCAGTTTTTTTTCAGAAGGGGAAAAGGTTCCGAGGACATATTCCTCCACCGGGCGTCCTTCTTCACGTCCTATGCCCACTTTCACCCGTACGAAATCCCTGGTTCCTGTCTCCTGAATGATGGATTCGATACCCCGGTGCCCTCCCGATGAGCCGTTCCGCCGGAGCCTGATGATCCCGGGAACAAGATCGAGGTCGTCATGGATCACGATGAGCGAGTCACCCGGTCCGTCCGAGAAAATGTTCATTTTCCTGAGGACCCTTTTCACGGCGGTACCGCTACGGTTCATATAGGTGAGGGGCTTCAGGAGGACAGATTCCTGCCCTCCGATACCCCCCTTGCCGATAAGATAGAGGCCTTCCTCCACAAAAGGAATGCGGTACTCTTCCGCCAACTGGTCCACCACCATGAAGCCCACATTGTGGCGCGTCCTCGCATACTTGTTTCCCGGATTCCCCAGGCCGACAATAATACGCACCGATCCCCTCGCCTCTCGTCTCCGGTCTTCAGTACCGCGCGAAACAGACACCGCGTCCTTCGGTTACTCTTCCGTCTTCTTTCCCTTCTTGATTACTTCGGGCTCCGCTGTTTCAGCGCCCCCCTCCGCGGCGGCCTCGCCCTTCACTCCCACCACCGACGCAACAACTTCATCGGGGTTGGAAAGGATACGGACGCCTTCTGCAAGGCGCAAATCCCGTACGTGAATGGAATGTCCGATGAGGAGATTGGTGACGTCCACATCGATATGCCCGGGAATCTGGTCGGGGAGACACTCGATCTCGATCTCCCTGAGACCGTGCTGCAGGATGCCCTTGTCTCTCTTCACCCCGACGGCCTCTCCCTTGACCACCACATGCACCATGACTTTGAGCTGTTCCGTGGCGGAGATTTCCTGGAAATCCGCATGGAGGAGACCGCCGCTCACCGGATCCATCTGGAAATCCTTCAGGATCGCCTGGCGCGTATCGCCGTCCATCTGCAGGTTGACGATGACCTGCTCGCCGGCAGACCTGCTGATAAACTGCGAGAGCTCCTTCCCCGAAAGCTTTACCGGCAGGGAATTGCCGCCTTTATAGATAATCGCGGGGACGAATCCGGCCCGCCTCAAAGACCGCGCCCCTCCCTTCCCCAATCTCTCTCTCTTCTCTACGCTAAAGCTTGCCTTTTCCATATTTCCTCCTTTTCTTTGGTAGCGTACGGCGTTGTTGTGCGGCCTTGCACGAAACGGCTTCGCCCGATCACGTCACGAAACACTGTGCGTACACGACCCGGTAAAATTATACAAATAACGAGCTTACCGAAGTCTCCTCATGGATCCTCCGGATGGCGTCGGCCAGAAGCCTCGATACGCTCAGCACTTTCAGCTTTTTGCATGCATTCACCTTGTCATCAAGGGGAATGGTGTCCGTAGTGATCACTTCCTCCAGCACCGATCCGTTGATCCTGTCCAGGGCCGGGCCTGACAGCACCGCATGGGAACATGCGGCAAACACCCTCCTCGCCCCGTTGTCGTGCAGCGCTTGAGCCGCCTGTGCGATGGTGCCCGCGGTATCGATCATGTCGTCGAGGAGAATCACATCGCGGCCCTCGACATTTCCGATGACATTCATCACCTTGGAAACATTTGCAGCCTCCCTCCTCTTGTCCACAATAGCAAGGGAAGCGTTCAGCCTCTTTGCAAAAGCGCGTGCCCTTTCCACCCCGCCCGCATCGGGAGAAACAATGGCGAGGTTTTCGAAATTACACTTCTTTATGTAATCGAGAAGCACCGGGGCCGCATACAGATGATCCACGGGAATATCGAAAAAACCTTGTATCTGTGCCGCGTGGAGGTCTATCGTCAGCACACGGTTCGTGCCGGCCGCAGTGAGCAGGTCCGCCACGAGCTTCGAGGAGATGGGAACCCGGGGCTGGACCTTCCTGTCCTGCCGCGCATAGCCGTAATAGGGGATGACTGCCGTGATCCTCTTCGCCGAGGCCCGCTTGAGCGCGTCGATGATGAGGAGCAGTTCCATGATATTTTCGTTCACCGGAGCACAGGTGGGCTGAATGACAAAAACATCGCACCCCCTGATATTCTCATTGATCTGCACCGTTATCTCACCATCACTGAATCTGTTCACCGTGGTGTCCGTAAGGGGCACCCCGATGTGCTCGCTCACCTTTACGGCAAGCGGCCTGTTTGCGTTTCCCGTGAGCAGCTTGATACGGTCAGACATTCTACGCCTCCCCACTCTTCTCTTATTTAGTACTGGGGCGCCAGGATTCGAACCTGGGAATGGCAGATCCAAAATCTGCTGACTTACCGCTTGTCGACGCCCCAAGTTCCTGCTTCTCCGCAAAAAGGCGGAACGCAGGACTGTATATCTATTGCCGCAAAACGGGAGAGACCTCCCCCCCGGGGGATGCGGGCAACGTCTCTACCACCCTGCTGAAAAACGGTGAAAAACTCCGGGATACCGACAGCGCCCTCTTCCTGTCCTCAAAAAGTCCGAAGACAGCAGACCCGCTGCCGCTCATCAGGGCAAGCACCGCACCCTGCTCCAGCATACGCGACTTCAGAGCGCCGATAACGGGGTATTCCCTGAACACCACCTTTTCAAAGTCATTATGAACCAAAGACTTGAGATGAAGAAGAGAGCCCGTTGCGAGCGCCTCATAAATGAACTTGATATTATCCACGGAATCGTCCGCTTTTGTCAATTCCCGAAAAGAGTCGCGGGAACGGGGGGACGCCGCTGCGTCCAGGGCGCCATAGGCCCAGGCAGTGGATACCGGAAGAGAGGGATGCACGATGAGGAGGGTATAGGAAACCTCAAGGGGAAGGGGTTTCAAAATCTCTCCCTTTCCTTCGACCACGGCAAGGGGGCTCCCCAAAAAGAAGGGGATATCCGACCCCAGCTTTCCGCCTATCGCTTTCAGTTCGTCCCGGTCCAGTCCGAGCCCCCAGAGGGTGTTCAGCCCTATCAGGGCAGAAGCGGCATCGCTGCTCCCCCCTCCCAAGCCCGCGCCGGCAGGGATCTCTTTCCACAGCTCAATCCTCGCGCCTTCCTTTATCCCGGTATGCTCCCGCAGCATTTGGGCAGCGCGGAAAACGAGATTGCGTTCGAGAGGGAGATCCATATCGGTGCGGAGCTCGAGACGGGGCGATACGTCAAAGGTAAGGGTATCATAGAGTCCGATACTCTGCATCAGGGAAAGGATAGTATGGTACCCGTCGTCCCTCCTGTCCAGAACATAAAGGGACCAGTTGATCTTTGCCGGCGCTTTTACCGTGAGTATGGGCGTAAGCATGGGAGTAAGCATGAGGGCATGTCGGGCGGCGCACCGCTAGCGGGGACTCCCGACTTCCAGCTTCCTGATCTTCTCCTCCACCCGCGGCTTGATGCCCTCTTCCTTTTCGTGATACTTCAGCGCTTCCTGCCAGGCGTCGAGGGCCTTGTCATACCTGCCCATGGCAGCATACACATCGCCGAGATGCTCATGCACGACGGGATCGTCCTGGACATATTTCAGCGCCCTGAGAAGATTGTTCAATGCATCGTCCAGCCTGTTAAGCTTGAAGTAGGCCCAGCCGAGACTGTCGATGATATAGCCGCTGTCGGGCTTCAACTCCAGTGCCCTGTTGATGAGCGACAACGCCTCCGGGAGATGCATTCCCCTGTCGGCATAGCTGTATCCGAGGTAGTTCAGGGCGTCCGCATTCTTCGGGTTAAGCTCGATGGCCCGCTTCAGCTCGGCGACCATTTCGTCGAATTTTCCCGTCTTTTCGTACAGGATTGCCATATTGAAATGGAGATCGTCGCTGACATCGAAACGCTTCAATCCCTGTCTGAAAACCTCCTCGGCCTTCTTGTATTCCTTGATCTGCAGATACGATGTCCCGAGATAGACGTACACCTCGGGTTTCCCCTTTTCAAAGCTCAGCACTTCCTCATAAATCTTTGCGGCATCGGCATAGCGGTTCTGTTTCGTGTAAATGTAGCCGAGGTTATAGAAAGCATTAAGGTTCTTCGGATCGAGAGAGACGATCCGCTTCAGTTCCCCCACGGCCTCCTCGATCTTGCCCAGCTCCTCGAGGGCCAGCACCAGATAGTAGCGCGCCGTGATATCGCCGGGCTTGGCCTCCAGGAGTATCTTGAACTCGGAAGCGGCTTTCCCGAAGTTGCGCTCCTGCAGGTAGAGCAGCCCCAGCCTTTGTCGTGTCTCATGGTGATCGGGTATATCCTCGAGGACGCTTTCCAGTTCCTTGATCGCCTTGTCGTAGGACTTGCCGGCAATGAACATTTGTACCAGCCTCTCCCGCGCAAAGGCATTCGCGGGGTTTATTTCAAGGGCCTTCCGGTAGTATTCCTCGGCGGACTTTACCTCACCCCTCATTTCATGGCTGAGCCCCAGGTTGAGATACGCCGCATCAAAGGTCGGGCGAAGCTCGACAATTCTCTTGAACAGGGTGTCGGCCTTTGCGTGCTCCTTTCGTTCGAGTGAAATGGTGCCTGCGTAATACAGTGCCATTACGTTATCGGGGTCCTTCTTCAGCACCTCCTCAAAAACACCCAGAGCGCTTTGCAGATCCCCCTTCGAGGAGAAGAGCATTCCCATCAGCAACCGCGCGTCGTTCCTGGCGGAATCGATGAGAATCACTTTCTTATAGACGGCGATGGCTTCATCTACTTTTTTCTGGGAATTATAGAGCTCACCGAGAAGCATAAGCGCGGGAATATACGAGGGATTCCTGGCAGTCAGCTCCTCGAGCATCGACGACGCCTCGGGAATCTTTCCCAGCTTGATGAGCATATTGACCACCTGCGTCCTCAGGTGCAGGGACCCGGGATCGGCAGCGAGGGCATTGGAATAATGGGTCAGGGCATCTCCCCACCGTTCGCTGAGCTCCGCCTCATATGCCAACAGGTATTCGAAATATACCTTTTCCGCATGGGGGGGCATCTCTTCCCCCTGCGGTTCATCAGCGGCATTTACCGGTTTGCGGGGCAGAGTACAGGATACGGTGAGGGCTAAAAGTAGCGCGAAAGCAATTCGTAACCACATATCCCTATTATCGCACACAAGAGTTTTAAAGATAAAGGTGAGGGTGCGCAACGCTCCCCTCACCTCGCACCGCGGAAAAAATAAGGATACCTAGCAGGATCCCTTACACTTGCAGGTAGTTGCCGCCTTCCTGGAAACCTTCCTGATCACCATGCGCACACACCTCCCTCCCGTGGAGTTACCCGGGAGCTTCATGCCCCCTGTTGTTCCATTGTATCATACCCGCAGCATTTATACTTATCTACTTTCTCTCTCTTTTTCCCGGGTATCCGGCCATCCCCTTCTTCCTGCCAAGAGAGGGAGGCCCTGAAACGGCATCCTCCCCTGCATGCGTCGATGAACCGGCATTCCCTTTCGAAACATTCAAGCTCCGCCAGGGGAAGAGGCCGGATCCGGGCCCATCCGCTCCTCAGTCCTCCCGAAAGAGTGCCTGCGGGGGTATTCGCGTAGAAGGCGCATTTCGCTATAGTCCCCTCTGCCAGTACCGATGCGAGATGCAGGCCGCAGGCGAATCCCTCCCCCCCTCCATGCACTCCCCCTCCGAATCCGTAATTGAGGTACCTCCCCGCCGTTTCCGGAGGGACCTGAAAAAAGGGATTCCGCACCAGGTTCCCTGCAGGGCTCGGGACGTCCACCGTCCAGTCCTTGACCCCCATCCTCCTGAACAGGAACTCCATCTCGTCGAACTCGCCAAGGTTCTCCCGGTGGACCATGGTCGCAACAGAAACGGTCATACCTGCCCGGAGCGCGCTCTCCACTCTCTTCAGGAGCAGCTGATAGGAGCCCTTTCCCCTGAGGGCGTCATGTCCGTGCTCCATCCCGTCTATGCTGAATTGCACCTCATCGACGTTCAGCATGTGCAGCGTCTCGTCGCGCAGAAGCAGGCCGTTGGTAAAAAGAACCTTCCTGAAGGCATAGGCGGGAAGCAGCTCGTTGATCGCATCGAAACTGCGGTGCATAAGGGGTTCTCCCCCGGTAATCAACAGGCGGAGCCCCTGCATTTCTTCGAACTCATCCAGGAGAGTCCCGATTTCATGCACCGGAAGCTCCCGCCCCTCCGTCTCTCCCAGATAGCAATGCCGGCATCGCAGGTTGCACCGGTCTGTGATCTGCAGCTCAAGGTAACGCAGGGAGGGGAACTCCGCAGGCACCAGGGGAGGCCTTTTCGCCGCAACAACGTACCCGCTCAGGATACCTTCCGCACGGCAATACTCGATAAAGTCCCTGTCGGCAGACGACACCTCTTCGCACCCTTCAGGGAAGGAACACTTTTCCAGAAACCGGAAGGCCTCCTCGTCCAGTTCGTAAAGCTCATCCCCTTTTATATCGTAAACGGCAGGGGCCTCAAGCCTCTTCAGGGCAAAAGCAGCGGAAAGATAGAGCCTCATCAGTCCATTTTACTCTATAATAAGAAGAATATGAAAAACCTGCACCATAAGCGCCGGAGGCTGAGGGGACATCATCTCGTCTGTCTCCACTTCTATTCCGGAGAGGGATATAACGCTGCTTTTGTCGAAAACCTGGAGGGGGTACTCTCCGCCGTCGAACAGGGAGGAGTTGAAGCCGTGCTGGGGGCGGATGCCGTCTGCGCGCAGTGCCCCTCCCTCGATAACGACAGATGCTCCCATAGCGAGCAAGCCGATACAGAGATCAGGAAGATGGACGAAAAAGCGTTGGAACTGCTGCGTGTCCGCCCGGGCGAAACACTGGATTGGCGGGAAATCAGGGGGAGGATTCCCGGGATTTTTCCCCTCTGGCATAATGCATTCTGTATCGCGTGCGGCTGGAAAGGGGCGTGCGACAGGAATGAACAGTACCGCCGGATGAGTACCCCCCTGCCACGGCAGTCCGGGCCGCACGGGAAATAACCACGGTCGGCTGCCCCGCCGTGATGCATTTCAGTTGCGGGCATGCAGATCGTGAAGGCGCGAATGGAGCAGTTCGGCGGTGGTATGCTTGAAGCGCACCACTGCATCCACCCGGGAAAGGAGCTCTTTGACCGCGACAAGCACCGTGGTGATGATGATAACTTTTCTTCCGTCCCCCTCGTCGCCGAGCAGGGAGACAAGGGGGGGAGTCACCTGCGTTACGTCGTCCACAATCAGCAGCCGGTCCGGGGGAGCGCTCTCCCTCTCACTAAAGCCCCGTACCACAACGATATCCTCTTTGTCCTGATCGACCGGAAACGGAATGCCGTTTCCTGCCTCGCTGCAGTAAGCTACCCCGCCCGTCTCCAAGCCCGTCTTCAGCGCGGTAGTGGTCTTTCCCGTACCGTGCCATCCCGACAGGAGGAGGGTGCGGTGGGTCTTCAGGACATTTCTCAGTATTTCTTCCTTTACTGCGAAAGCAAATAACGGATCCATACTCTCCTCGCTCCGATACTGAACAAGTGGAAAGTGAAAAGTTAGAAGACACACCCTAATTAATACCCCTGTTTCTGCCGTATCGCCATCACTGTCTGATCGCGTATGATCTTAAGGTAATTGAAGTGGCTTCCGGTGATCTTCACAAACCCCTCCCTGTCCCCTTCGAGATAGAACATGCCGATCGGCTTATTGTTGATCGTGATGGGGAGGAGAATAACAAAAATGCGCGGCGAGACCCGTATCTGGTACCATTCCGGAAGCAGCCCTCTTATCTCCGGATCATCGATCGTCTTAATAACCAAATCTTTCTGCTTCAGAATGGATATGCTGAAGAGGTCCTTCGACTCCACGTAGTTGATCATGAACCACTTCTTGATCTCCTCGATCCCGCTGCCGAAGCCGAAACGTACGCTCATCGCGGGAAGCTTCGTATCCTTTATGAAAAAAAGCACGTTGGACATGCCCGATACCTGCATGCCGCGGTACATGGTTTCGAGGGCAACCCTGATAATGTCGTTCAGGGAGAAATTGCTGAGAATGGATTTGTTGATATCCTGAATTCCCTCGGTGAAGATGCTCTCCGGGGTCTCTTTCCTCTCCGATTCGAGCAGGGCATCGATGGTCCCCAGCGACTCGGCAAGCTCATCGAAAGAGCGGGTATCCCTGCCCACTGCTCCGGAGGCCGTCCCTTCCTCCACCCCTCCCAGGAGCTGTTTGCTGAAGGGAACACTCCTCAGGTCGAAGTTGAAGATAGAGGAATATTCCACAAGATCCTGCAGGGAGGAGGAAATAATGCCGGACAGCTTTCCGCGCAAGTTCCCGTAATGTTCCTTGAACGAAGTGATGAGCTTCTCGATCCTTTCCTGCCGCTCCTTTTGTCCTGCGGCAGAGGCGAGTATGCCCGTTACCTCGTTGGAAAAAGTGGCGATACTGTTCAGCCTGTCCAGTTCCCCCGGGTTTCCGGAGATCTCCTTTCCCCGCATCCGGTGCATACTCTGCACGATACGGGAAGGGAAGTTCCACCCCTTCGCAATGGTCATCCCGAAGTCCTCGTAGGGCGCCCCCAGAACAGACAGCGCCGCCAACTCTTCCGATACCGCTTTTTCCTGTCCGAACACCTTGATCTCATGGACTTTTTCCGGCCAGGAGAAGGAGATCATTATCTTGCCGAAGGTATGAAAAAGAGAACAGAGGAATGACTCCTCCCTGTCGGCAAAGCCCGTTTCCTGGGCGATCTTCTGCGCCAGGATACCGCTGTAGAAAGATTTTACTATAGTATCGACAAGGTCACTGTTCGAACTGCTCCGCTGCAGATGGTCGAAAAGCATCAGGGTGAGAGCGAGATTCTTTATATTCTCGAACCCGAGGAGAATTATTGCCCGGGATATGGTGGTGACTTCCCCGAACTGCGAGAAGCTCACACTATTCACCAGTTTGAGCACCTTCGAAGTCAGAGCGTGATCCTTCAGAACGAGATTGGCAAATTCGGAAACGGAGGCGTCCTCCGTTTCTTTGAATTTGTTGATTAAACTGACCGTGTTGGTCATGGCGGGAAAATCATTGTTTTTAAGAAGGCGGTTCAGTACCGCTTCCTTGGCGCTCTGTCTGCCCTGCTGCATCGTGTTCCTTCATTACCCCCCGGAAAATTGCCGCTATTGTACCAGAAAACCCGGAGTTTTTGCCGGCACGGCTCCCGGAGTGCCCTTTACCCGCCTCCGAAGGCGCAGAACTACCATTTTTCAGGCAATTTCAAATCTTTCGACCGTCTGTAGTATAATCTAGGGTGTGCGGGCGAACCGACGCACAAATTGCCTGCACACCCAAGTGACGGCAGCCGGTTAACGCAGAGTGAGAGGGGGAGAAGGAGCGCTCATCGGCGGTCCATTCGCCCATTCCCCTTTGCGCACATCATAAGACAAGACGAGAGGTTTGAAAAGTGTCGGAACCGACTCCCCTGATGAAGCAGTACTTTAACATCAAAGAGAAGTACCACGACGCCATCGTGCTCTTCAGGCTGGGCGATTTTTACGAGATGTTCGGCGAGGATGCCAGGATCGCATCCCGCGTACTCCAGATTGCCCTTACCACCAGGGACAAGGGGAAAGATGATCCCACCCCCATGTGCGGGGTCCCCTACTTTTCCGTAGACTCGTATATTTCGAAACTCATCAAGGCGGGGTACAAGGTCGCCCTCTGCGAGCAGGTAGAGGATCCGAAACTGGCCAAAGGAATCGTCCAGAGGGAAGTGGTGCGGGTGATAACCCCCGGAACCCATGTGCCGGACCAGCCCAAAGAGAATTCATATATCATGAGCATCTTTCCCTATCAGAACCGGTGCGGCATCACGGTGGCCGATCTTTCCACCGGGGAATTCCTCCTCTACGAAACGGACAAGCCGGTGGAGGATGAGATAGGGAGGTACGAGCCCCGGGAAATTCTCTGTCCGGCAAGTATAGGGGACAGCCTCCATTACCAGGAAATCCTCAAGGGGTTCTTCGTTTCGCCCTACAACGACTGGTATTTCGATCAAACGGAGGCTCACAAGACCCTGCTCCGTTATTTCAGGGTTTCCTCCCTCGACGGGTTCGGGTGCAGCAACATGAACGTTGCGGTCGCATCGGCCGGCGCGCTCATCTCCTACCTGGAGGAAACCCAGAAGATACTGACTTTCAAGAAGATTTCTGTACTGAACCAGTCCTCCTGCATGTTCCTCGATGCGGTGACCAAGAGAAATCTCGAACTGCTTCACAATCTGAGGGACGGCTCGGCGGAGGGCTCTCTCCTCTGGGTGCTCGATGAAACCCTTACCCCCATGGGGGGGCGCTTCCTGCGCAATGCAATCACCAAACCTCTTTTGGAGGTAGAGGAGATCCGGAAGAGACAGGAGGCGGTCGGCGCCATCATCGAAGATTATGAGCTGACGGAGGAATTGAGAACATCCCTCCGGAAAATCCAGGATATGGACAGGCTCACCGCGCGGGTTATCGCGAAGACCGCAGGTCCCCGCGATTGTGTCGCCCTGAAGAGCTCCCTCGATCATCTGCCCTCTATCAAGAGAGGCCTGCTGTCCTCTTCGAATGCCTACATCAGGGAAATCGGGAAGGGGATTTCCGAATTTGCGGATCTCGCCGATCTCATCGCCTTCAGCATTACGGAGAACCCTCCGGCAAACCCGCGTGACGGCGGCCTCATCCGCAAAGGATATAACAGGGAAGTCGACGAACTCAGGGAGATTTCGACCAGCGGCAAAGACTTTATCGCCCGCCTCGAGGCGGAGGAGAGACAGAGGACAGGCATCTCCTCCCTGAAGGTGGGATTCAACAAGGTGTTCGGCTACTATATCGAGATTACCAAGGCAAACCTCCACCTTGCGCCCCCCGACTATATCAGGAAACAGACCCTCGCAAACGGCGAGAGGTTCATCACCCCCGATCTGAAGGAATACGAGACGAAGGTCCTCGGGGCGGAGGACAGGCTCAGAGAGCTCGAATACGAGCTGTTCCAGGGTATCCTCGACAAAATGGTGAAGTTCGCCCCCCAGCTCCTGAACACCTCATCACAGATCGCCGCGATCGATTTTCTCCTCTCTCTCGCTACGGTCGCAAAGCGGCACGATTATGTAAGACCCGCCATCACCGACGACGACGGCATCGAGATACGGGACGGCAGGCATCCCGTGGTCGAAAGGCTTATCAATACGCATACCATCGCCTCCATGGACGAAAGGTTCATCCCCAACAGCACCTACCTGGATTGCGGAGACAACAGGCTGCTCCTGATCACCGGCCCCAACATGGCGGGCAAATCCACCTATATGAGGCAGGTCGCCCTGATCGTGCTGATGGCCCAGATCGGCTCTTTTGTCCCGGCCGCCGCCGCGACCATCGGGATCGTGGACCGGATTTTCACCCGTATCGGTGCATCGGATTTCATCACCCGGGGACACAGCACTTTCATGGTGGAGATGATCGAGACCGCCACCATCCTCAACAATGCGACGCGCCGGGGGCTGATCCTGCTCGACGAGGTGGGCCGCGGTACGAGCACCTTTGACGGGATCAGCATCGCGTGGGCGGTGGCCGAGTTCCTTGCCAATACAGTGCAGGCACGCACCCTCTTTGCCACCCATTACAACGAGCTGACGGACCTCGCCGTCTCCCTGGAGGGGGTCAGAAACTATAATGTCGTGGTGAAGGAGTGGGGAGACGAGGTCATTTTTCTGCGGAAGATCGAGAAGGGCCCCGCGGACAAGAGCTACGGCATACAGGTCGCACGCCTGGCGGGACTCCCCGATACGGTCATCGAGAGGGCGAAAGTCGTCCTGGACAAGCTCGAAAGGAAAGAGGTGAAGGCCCTGTCACCCCGTCTCGCGCAAATGGACCTCTTTTCCGGTATCGACCCCCTCGCTGCGGAACTGCTGGGTATCGATATAGAGTCCCTGACCCCCCAGAAGGCGATGAAGAAGCTTATCGAGCTGCGGGCGAAAGCGGAAGGCCTTTCGTAATGGGAAAAGGACATACCTCTCCTCCTTCAGCACGGAGATGCCGCCGGAGGGTGAAAGAATGCTGATCGTCGGTCTGACCGGGAATTTCGGGATGGGAAAGAGCACGGTGGCACGTATGTTCAGGGAACTGGGGGCTGCAACCATCGATACGGACGCCATCGTGCGGGAGCTCCTCTCCGAGCCAGCCGTCCTCTATGAAATAAAAAAGGCCTTTGGCGAGGAGATTGCGGAAGGGGAGGGCATCGACAAGAGGGCGCTTGCCGCTCTTGTGTTTGAACATCCTTCCCTCAGGATCAGTCTTGAGAATATCCTGCACCCGCGGGTTTTCAACAGGGTTGCGGAAAAGGTCAAGGTCCTGGACGCTGCTGGAACGCCCCTGGTGATCGTGGAGGCCCCGGTGATTTTCGAACGCGGATACCAGAACAAATTTGATAAGATACTAACAGTCTTCACCTCCGAAGAGACCGCCGTACAGCGTCTCGAAGAAAGGGGAATATCCGAAGAGGAGGCGTGGAAGAGGCTGAAAAGCCAGTTTCCGATCGACATGAAACGGGAAAGGTCTGACTACACTATCGACAACAACTATACTCCGGACGAAACCCGGAAACAGGTTGAGTCTATCTATCGTGAATTATCGAGACTGGGCGGGGAGAAGGCCGGGCCTCTGCCGGGAAGAGATAATGGAAGTCATTAAACGGATATCCTCGAAGCTCCACTACCCGAATCCCGTAGTCACCATCGGGAACTTCGATGGGGTCCACCTGGGGCATCAGAAAGTATTTCTGAAAGTTGCGGAGAAGGCCGCCGAGATCAACGGCACCCCCATCGCCGTCACCTTCGCTCCGCACCCGGTGAGGGTCCTCGCCCCGGAGAGGGGGCTGAAGATGATCACCACCCTGGAAGAGAAAAGGGAGCTTATCGCCCGGATGGGGATCGAGGTTCTCATCTGCATCACCTTTGATAAGGCCTTCTCGCACATGACCCCCGATGATTTCATCAGGGATGTTCTTGTGGAAAAGATCGGGGCGCACTGGGCGATCGTGGGGCACAGCTACTCTTTCGGCAAGGGAAAGAAGGGAACCACCGCCATGCTCCGGATCCGGGGAAAAAAGTACGGCTTCAAGGTGAGCGTCGTGCGCTATGCGCAGTTGCATGGAGAGAAAGTGAGCAGCAGCAGGGTGCGGAGCGCTCTCTCCCGGGGCCGTGTCTGCGAGGCGGCGTGTATGCTGGGAAGGGCATACCATATCGAAGGAACCGTGGTGAAAGGCGCGGGAAGGGGGGGACCCCTGCTCCATACTCCCACCGCAAACCTGAGCACTTCCCATGAGCTCATCCCGAGAGAGGGGGTTTATGCGGTGCGGGTATCCATGAAGGGCCGCCCTCTCCCCTCCGGAAACGGGAGCGAAACGAAAAGGATCTGGCCTCCTTTTTCCCTGCATCCGTCTCCCGGCACCGAGGTTTTCGACGGTGTCGCCAATATCGGGAGGAACCCGACATTCCCCGATGGAGTAATGAACTACGAAGTACATATTTTCGGCTTTAACCGGAATATCGTGGGGGAGCGTCTGCGTCTGCACTTTATCGACAGAATACGCGACGAGAAGAAGTTCTCCGGCATTCCGGAGCTCCAGGAGCATATCAGGCGGGATATCGCGACAGCCGGAACCATCCTGGACCGCAAAAAAAATGTGCCGCTTTTTCTCTAAGATCGAACGCACTACATGTCCGGTGGTGGGTATCCCCTTGGGATTGCTTCGCTCCGCTCCTAATGACGCGCAGGGTCATTTTAGAAAGGATCCCTGCTGCCCCGGGGATCAGGGGCTCCTAATGACAGAGGGGAAAAGAGCAATGACAGGGGAGTGATCCCTCTCTTTTGACTCTCTTCTGTTTCTTTCCTTTGTCTCTCTTCTGTCTTTTTCTGCCTCACCTACTGCCTCTCTTCTGCCGTATCTGCTGTCGTATCTGCTGCCTCACCCTGCCTTCATCTGTCTCTCCTCCTGTCTTTGTCCTTGCGAAGGGTCGTACCCTGAGGCAATCCCGTTGTTTTCCTATATATCGCCTTTTTAATGCTCTGCCCGGGGGTCCCCTCTCTTTGGGAGAGAGAAAGACATTTTATTGGTTTATTTTCAGCAGCTTACACATTTCATCCCGCTTCCTGTTTGACTTCGTGCTTCCACATTTTTTATGCTATCGGTCGGCAAACTTGTTATGAAGCTTTTCCCAAAAGAAATAGATTTTTTCGAATTGTTCGACAGAGCGGCCTCCAATGTCACCAAAGGCGCAACCCTCCTTGTTACCCTGATGGAAAGCAGCGAAAACATGGAAACTCTGGCCAAGGAGATCTACGAGGTGGAGCAGGAAGGGGATATGCTGACCCATGACATCATGAAGAAGCTCAACAAGACCTTCATCACCCCCATCGACCGGGAGGACCTCTATGCCCTTGCTTCGAGGCTGGACGATGTGATTGATCTCATCTGGAGCGCGGTGGACAGGATGACCGTATTCAAACTGAAAAAAGCGACCCCGGAGGCGGTCTCCATGTCGAAGGATCTCCTTCTTACCACCGAAGTCATCAATAAAACCATACGGAAGCTCAAAGAGAAGAACTACTCGCATGTCCAGGAATTCTGTATCGAGATCAACAGGCTCGAAAACCGGATCGACAGGGATTTCAGGGATGCGCTCGGCAAGCTGTTCGATCATCATTCGGACGACCCGATTTTCATTATCAAATGGAAGGAGATCTACGAGATTCTCGAAGATGCCTCCGACCGGTGCGAGGATGTTGCCAATATTATAGAAGCCATCATTCTCAAACATGCCTGATTCCTACATTCTCCTCCTATGCGTCATCGTCCTTGCTGTTGTTTTTGACTTTATAAACGGCTTTCACGATACCGCTAACGCCATCGCTACCTCGGTCTCCACCCGCGTCCTCTCCCCGCGCGCCGCGGTGATCATGGCCGCCGTCCTTAACCTGGTGGGAGCTCTTTCGGGCACGGCAGTGGCGAAAACAGTGGGGGCCGGCATCGTGGAATCGGCCAGCGTCACCCAGATTACCATCATTTCCGCCCTCCTCTCCGCCATCATTTGGGACATCATCACCTGGTACTTCGGACTCCCCACCTCGTCCAGCCATGCTCTCCTTTCCAGTATTGTAGGGGCCGCTGTGGCAACCTCCGGCATATCGGTCATCATAAAAGCAGGGGTCTACAAAGTATTGCTGGGCCTTATTCTTTCTCCCGTCCTCGCTTTCGGTATCGGGTACTTTCTCATGCAGTTTCTCATTACCCTGTTCAGGAACTCCTCTCCCGCGACGGTCAACAGCATTTTCAACAGGATGCAAGTAGTGTCCGCTGCCTATATGGCATTCAGCCATGGCAGCAACGACGCCCAGAAGACCATGGGCATCATCTCCATGGCCCTGGTCAGCTACTACAAACTGAGCAGTTTCGTCGTTCCCGTCTGGGTCATCATCCTGTGTGCCGTGGCAATGGCGATGGGGACCGCCTTCGGAGGATGGAGGATCATAAAAACCCTGGGTGCCCGCCTCGTGAACCTGAAACCCATCCACGGTTTCGCAGCCGAAACGTCCGCGGCCACCCTCATCGAGTTCGCCTCCCGGATCGGGCTCCCCCTTTCGACAACCCACGTTATCTCTTCGACCATTATGGGGGTGGGGGCCTCAAAAAGACTCTCTGCGGTACGGTGGGGTGTGGGGGGGAATATCATCATGGCCTGGGTGCTGACGATCCCCGCCTGTGTCGTGCTCGCCTGGGGTATCTGCAGGCTGGGCATGTACCTGGTCTGACAGTCCGCCCCTCCTGAAGCCTTTCCGGTAGCGAACCAGCATAGTGGGAGATTCTAACTCAGGAACCGCATATCTTCCTCTTCCTCCGTATCGCCCCCCTCAACCCAGTAGCGGGGTCTTCCGTAATGATCATAGATCTCGAGCTCGAACTCCCTGGAGATGGGGAGCGCAGGATCGTATTCGGGACTGCTCATCACTCTCTCCCTGTCGAGATCGACATAGACCCGCTCTTCGCTCCGTACTATCTTCTGTACCCATTCGGTGGAAATCAGCACGCTCTTGTGGCTCTCCACCTCGGGGTTCGGATCATCCAGCGCGACAACAAGATAATGAATAACCCAGTCATCCTCATCCATGATAAAGTCCTCGATATGCCCCACATCGCCGTCGAGAGCCTCGATACGGAACTCGATCATCTCACTTGTGCCGAAAAGATGCGGGTCCGCCGCTTTCTCTTCATCAGGGCTCTGCTTCGATTCCACCTGCCGGGGAGGGGGGGATACATCATAGTACTCCTCTTCCAGCCAGTAGGGAAGCCATCCATAATAAAGGTACATGTCTATCTGGTGACGCCGGGTAACGGGGCCGTCAAGTCCGATCACCGGGGTGGCTTTCAACTCCGCCTTGGTAAACGGGACGGTGAGCTTCGGCAGTTCCCAATCGGTACTCTTTAAAGCAAGGGGGGAGATGAGGAGCTTTCTCCCCGGAAGCCATATGTCTGCATAAACAGCGAGGTAGCGTATCGCCCATATGTCGTCATCGAAATAGAACTCCCGGACCGTGCCGATATCGCCATCTCCGGATACGACGGTGTACTCAGCGAGGGAGCCGACACTCCGCAAGCGGAGCGCCTCGTCCTCACGCGGCATTCCTGAATCTGCCATACTGTTCCTCCTTTCACAGCATACCCGTTCACAACGGGAACGGTGCGTACGGTTTCAGTTGAGCGCCAGGGAGTGGGGGAAATGAGGGAGAGGACAGAAAAAGAGTAAGAGAACAAATACGGAATAAAGTGGTTGCTGTTATTAAAATGCTATATCGTATGAGGGCATGTGTCAAGCTCTGCGGAGCTTAATGGGGGTGATTAATACCACTCCGGCATAAGGTATGTAGAGAGTACAAAGCAATAAAGGAATCGGCGACTACATGAAACCCTATCTGCAGCATTTTCGGAGACCTGAGGCTGGCGGGCATGCGCAGAACTATGTAGTAGGGCTTATGATGAAAGGGAAGCGCAAATCAGCGGAGCCGCTCTCAGAAAAGGGTGGCGACTCGGAGAGGAACATGCAATGGATGCTCAGGGATGCGAAATGGGATGAAGCGGCAGTGCAGCGGGAGTATCGCCGGCAGATGCTGTCTCACACCAGGGACCCTCAGGGGGTGCTTGTAGCCGATGACACGGCATTTCCAAAGAAAGGCAATAAAAGTGTAGGAGTGACCCTCCAGTATTGCGGGGCAACAGGAAAAATCGATAATTGTCAGGTAGGGGTAAGCCTTGCGTATGTGGGGCAGACAAGTGCCTGGCTCTATGCCATTGACCTACTGCAGGCCTGGAATTTCCGGAAGGCCGACCTGCCTGAGCAGCAAAGACCTCTGCTCCGCCAGCCCCCGGTTGCCCGGGTCGGAAGCAATCAGATCCTCCAGGGAAGCCAAGGCATCGTACCATATCCCCCGCCCTGCATAGACACCTGGTAGACCCTCCCTCCCGCGCTCTGCAATCAGGGTGGATAGCTCTTCCGATACGCCCACATACTTGACCGTCCCGGTGACCACACTATCCTTGGACCGCTGGTCGGGGTCAGGGATAAGGGCAATAAACCATTGATATTCGATTCCAGGGACAAGGGAGACGCTGTACCGCGATAGATCGATACGCTGGATACCCGGCCTTTCTGCATCGATTTTTACTTCGAGGACAGGCCGTTCCTGCTGCTCACTGTTCAGGGTAAATTCGATGCGGCTCCCGGTGGTCCGGGAAAGATACCAGAAAAAAGAGGGCTGCTTCCGGGTAGTGAGTCCCGTATGGTCCGGCACCAGGGCCGCAATGACGGGGAGATCGGAGCCCGTGCCGCGGGTGCCGCCGCCGACGCGGTTCCCCGGCTTTCCCCTCATCGGCGGCTTGTACACAAAGAGGGGGGAGGAGGAAGCGGGCTTTTGCTCCTTCGTTTCCTTCATTCCATTGCTTTGCGCGGCAGGGGCAGCCTTTCCGCCCCCCGCTCCTCCCCCGGGCTCCAGCGCATAGGCGGTAAGCGAAAAAAAGAGCACCGCCCCCGTACCGACCAGCAAAGTTTTCATTCCGTCATGTATTCCCATAGTGCCCTCCTCCACGATTTTTTTCAGGCTGCTTCGCATTCACCGCTCTCCTGTTGAACAGACCCCTTTACCGCATAAATGGTAACGGTACGCTTCTTCCCCTTCAAAACGACCTCTCCCACCTTTTCGGTCAGGAATTCATCGCCTATGAGCGTTCTTGTTTCCCCGCCGATGAGAATACGGCACGGGCCGGTGGGGGAGAGTGTACCCGATTCCGGCATCTCCTTGCCGTACCTTTCGAGCCGGGAGGCGATATTGACCGTATCCCCTATTACCGTGTATTCCATGCGCTGTGTGCTTCCCAGACTTCCCGCAACCAGCGGACCCGTCTGGATCCCGATGCGCATCTCCGCAACGGGCAGATTCCTCTCCTGCCACTGGGCGTTGAGCTCCTTCAGCCTCTCCGCCATGGCAAGGGCGCAACGTACCGCGTGCACCGCATCCCCGCGTATCTCTTCCTCACTATTCCGGGCAAGCGGCACTCCGAAAAGTGCCATGACGGCATCGCCGATGTATTTATTGACCACGCCCCCCTGCTCTCCCACTGTTCGCGCCATGGTTTCCATATATTCGTTCAGCCACTCCATAAGGGCCTGCGGGTCCATCATTTCGGAAACAGAAGTAAACCCCTTCAGATCGGTGAAAAGGACGGTTACGGTCAACCGCTGCGGACGGGGCCTGCCTCCGTCCATGAAATGCTCTCTCTGCTCCCAGAGGGCCTCCGCCACATCCGGTGAAACATGCCTCGAAAAGAGCTGCATCAGCAGGGTCCTCTGCGTCCTTTCCCGGTACGCGGCGTGTGCAGTACCAAAGGCCCCGGACAGCGCCCAGGATACCGCGGGGGGAACAACAGGGACCCACCACCCGAGAATGAAAGCGGAATAGGTAACGAGTACGAGGAGAGTCAGGGAGAGCACTCCCAGCAGCAGGAGCTTCCGGAAAGAGCGCCCCCGGAGAATCAGGAGGCTGCCCGCGAGGCTCCAGAACAGAATCCATACCCACTCCGCCGGCTCACGTATTGGCCGGAGAGGCTCATCCCCCTCGAGGGCGGCACGGAGCAACTGACTGACACTGCGGGCATGGAGCTCTACCCCCGACATTCGCTTCCTTTCCGTGTCTTCCCGCCGGCTGAAAGGAGTATGGAAAAAGTCCTTCAGGCTCTCCGCCGTGACCCCGATCATCACGATTCTGTCCCTGAAAACATCCGCAGGCACCCCTCCGCCCATTACCTGGGTAAGGGTATATGCAGGGAACGGGTCTCCGGCATCCCGGTAATCGAGGAGGAACTGGTATCCCCGGGCATCGGCTCCGACATATCCGCCGTCATTAGCCTCAAAGGGCGGAAATATGGTCTTTCCCAGATGAAAATACCCCTGTCCCTCTGCATCGGACCGGGGGACGACGCCCTCTTTTTCCAAATAAAACAGTGCCAGAAGCAGCGGAAAGGAATAAGAAACTGTCTTTCCGTCATCGGCGAAAAGGAGCCCCCTGCGAACGATGCCGCCGTTATCAATGATGACATCGTTGAATCCCACCCTGGTATCGCCTTTCACCATAAAGGGGGGAGCGATGGAGGCCGACCCGCTATCCCCCATCTTCCTGATGGACACGATGGAGTGCGGCCGCGCAAAGATTCCGGAAAGCCGTCCGGTTCCGGGAGGTACGGGAATATCGCGGTAAATATCGAGCCCGATCACCCGGGGTCGATAGCCCTCAAGGGTCTGCAGAAGGGAGGAAAGGACGGCATCACTCAGGGGCCATTGTCCCAGGCGCTGAATATCGTCTTCCGTAACGGTGACCAGAACGATCCGGGAACCGGGAGAGACAGAAGGCACGGAATGAGCCCGGGACGCAAGGCAGAGATCGTAGGCGGCGAGCTCGAAGAATTCGAATACACCGGTGCTGCGTACTCCGATGACGCAGAGACATACGAGCAGGCCGGTCATGGTGGAAGCCAGGAGAGGGGATTTCAAAAAGTGCACCGTATTTCTCATAGGTGGCCGCTTACCTCCAATTCCCGATCATGAGAAACGGGGACCAATAGAAAGGGTGTCGGTAGCGGCTGTCTTGCAACAACTCGATCTGCGCCTGCCGAAGGGCTTTCGCCTTCGAGAAGGAGGAGTACTTCCACTGACGGTAAAACGCGGAAACCAGGGCGGAACTGGCCTGGTCGTTGATGTACCAGAGGGTGGCAAGGGCGCTCTGTGCTCCGGCCTTTACGGCTACCCCGGCAAGACCGAGGGCGGCGCGATCATCCCCGGAGGCGGTTTGGCAGGCGCTCAGGGTCAGCAACTCCAGCGGCACTCTCCCCCTCCTGCCGGTCTTTACCAGCGTTTCGAGACCATCCATGGTGAGCCTCTCATCCCAGGTGAGCAGGAACGTGGCGTCGCTGGTTCGGGAAAACTCCCCATGGGACGCCAGATGTACGACGGGGTATGGAGTCCGCTCCAGCTCCTTTCTCATCAGCGGGATACGGAAGTTCCCGTCCTGCAGGAGCTCTCCCCGGAATAATTCCCTGATCGATGCGATTTCCACGGCAACACCGGGCAGCGCGGGAAACCCTTGCACCGGTTCAGAGAGTCCCGCTACCAGCACTTTCCGTGTATTCATCCGCACAGGAGGGGAATCGGTCAGGCTGAGCCCCGGCGTCACCGCGAGGGCATACCTGCTGACGAGAAAATCGCTGCCGTCGTGGAGGGCTGCCAGGGGGACGGTACGCAGGGACCCATCCGGGACAAAGACGAGGGTCTTTACTCTCTGTGCCCGTAATTCCGTTTCCAGGGGGCGAATGATCCAATTATACAACTCACGTGCAGGGGGCAGATAGTCACGGCTGGTCCTTTTCTCGAGAGCGCGGCGGAACAGCCGGATCTTCTTTTCGAGATCCGCATACACGATCCCCGCAGTGAACCTCCTGAGGCCTGCAGGAGACCCCAGAAGCAGCTCAAGGCGATCGGGAAGGGAGATCGTATAGAGGACAGCGGTATCCGCCGGCAGGGAATCGAGGGACTCCGCACTATTCTGACCGGCTGCGATACAGGAATTCCGGAAGTAGTCCTGCAGCTCGGCGGTCCGGAGCAGCTCGATTGTCCGGAGGACCTCCCGCAGAAGGGGCTCCGCGGCAATAGGGTCCGATGCGGAATCTGCATTCTTCAGAAGGAGATGTACCAGTCCATAATAAACAGGCTCCACGGAATCACGGAAAGAGACCTGGTGGAAAATCCGGCAATCCGCCTGGAGTTCCTGCCGTATTGCCTGGAGGGACGCAACCGCCCCCCTGTAGGCGGCAATGGCCTCCTTCTGCTTTCCCCGAGCTTCCATGAGACGGCCTATCTGCCATTGCCAGAGATACAGGGATTCGGGAGCCCCCGACTGCTGCGCTTCAAACACTGCCCTCCGGGTGAGAGACAGGGACTCCTCCGGTTGTCCGGACTCTTCATAGATGCGTCCGAGATATCCCAATGCATAGGAGGCCGCCCGGTGATCGTTCAGTCTCCCCGCAACAGCTGCAGCCTCATTCAGAGCCTTGATGGCGGGAGAGACCGCCTCCCTTTTCCCGGCCCGGAAAAGCTGTCCGTACAATTGACCCACCGCAATCAGACCGAAAGCCTTATCATGGGAATCATCCGCCCGATAGTGCTTTCCAAGGGAATTGGCAAGCTCCGCTTCGGCTTCCCTATGGCTTCCCGTGGAGAGAAGCAGCCGTGCGGAATTCGCCTCCGCCCTGGCGGCAAGGAGCAGCTCACCCGTTTCTCCGGCAAGGGCGGCGCTTTCCCGGTACGCGGCAAGAGCAGCCCCGTGGCGGCTCCGGAGGGCAAGAACATTCCCCCTGTCGTTCATAACGGATGCCCTGACGGAAAGGTTCCGTTCCTGCAGCGCACGGTCATGGGCCTCCTGCAGGTACCGTTCCGCCGTATCAGGGTCGTTGACGAACAGAAACGCTCCGCCCATTTTGCCGAGAACACAGGTTTTTTCCGCTTCGCCGTGCGGGAGATTCGCCGCTTCGAGGGCGCTCATCAGCATAGCGAGGGCCTTCCGGTACCTGCCGAGGGACTGATACGCGGACGACAGATGGACAAGAATCCTGATGCGCTCCCCCGCCCTGCCCTCTTTTCCTCCGCCGGCGAAAAAGCTCTCCGCCTCATTACCCTTCTGTAGTGCCCCCGGGAAATCTCCTGCCCGGAGCAGCCGCTCCACCTGCTCCTCATAGCCGGGAGGAGCATCATGCAGCGCAGAGGCACTCCCCGCCATTCCCGGGAGAACAACAAGGAAAATTGTCAGGAGCCAGCAGAGCAAAAACCGGGGCGTCATAGCATTCTCTCTTCCATTGCTACGGACTCGGCAGGAGACTGTCCGGAAGGGGGGGTACGCCGTCCCTCCCCCGTACCAGAAAGCTGCTCCCCCCGTCACCGCTTGCCGTGCAGAGCCTCGGGAAGAGCGCTGCGCCGTCCAGAAAAGACGAAGACAGCATCGCCATCTTCGCGCTTACGTCCTCCACAGGCGAACTGATCGTCACTGTTCCATCGATCCCCAGATGGGACGATGCGCTCACCGTGCTGTCCGGGGACGCAAGAAATATCTCCCCGGCGATTCGTATCGTGCCCCCGTTTCCCCTGTCCGCATTGGCAATTACCTTGCTTTTATCCAGAATGACGTAGACGGGATCGATATCGATATTTCCCCCGTCGCCCGTTCCCCCCTTCACTGTCGCGGTAATACTGCTGTCGTGTGCATAGACCATACGTCCGGCCCGGACAGTGATGGTGCCGCCGTCCGCATTGTCCGTTGCCGCGGTAATCGCGCTGCCGGACAGCCGGACGGTATCCGCCGCATCGACGAGTATGGTACCGCCCTTCCCTGAGCCGGTGCTCCGGGTAGCGATCTCCGCCCTATCGGTAAGAGTCAGGGTGTCCACTCCCACCGACAGAGTGCCCGCATCTCCCGCTCCTCCGCTGCTCGCCGATATCACGGCCCCGTCGCTCATCTCCGCCATTGGTGCAGTAAGGGAGATCGAACCGCCGCCTCCGCTTCCGTATGCCTGGCCGAAGAGGCCGGAGAGATACAGTTTTCCATCGTTGTCCGTGGCGCTCCCCGACAGGGCAACATGTTTCGCGGCGTCGACCGTGACCGTACCGCCTCTGCCCGCTCCGTAACTGCTGCTGCTGATCTGCGCACCGCTGTCCACGGTCAGAACGTCCGCATGAAGAAAAATATCCCCGCCGCTTCCCGTCCCCTCGGTGATCACCGCTATCCTCGCCCTGTCTTCCGCAATGAGCTCAGGGGCGTCGATATCGATTACTCCGCCCGCTCCGCTCCCGGACGAGATGCTGAAAATGCCGCTGGGTCCATAGAGGGCGGCCCCTGAAACAGTGAGGGACTCAGCAGCGGTGAGGGTGAGGACACCTCCCTTCCCGCTCCCCAGGGTGCTCGTGGTGAGGAACGCGCCGCCGGCCAGAAACACCGAACCGGCATCGATCTTCAGGGAGCCCCCTTCACCGCTGCTCCCCTCCTGGGCGGTGGCACTGACTGATCCGAAGTCGGACAGGGTGATTTCTTCTGCGGAAATCGTGATATTCCCTGCATTGCCTATGCCGTAGGTATCGCTCGTAATGCTGCTCCCGTAAAAGCTCTCGCCGCCGAGATCGTAGTACCCCGAAATCGAAAGGGAGCCGTCAACCGAGATCCTGATTGTGCCGCCCTTTCCCTCGCTCCCGGACCAGGCGGTGGTGCTGATGGTCCCGAGGCCGTCAAGGGCCAGACTTTCCGCTTCGAGAGTGATATCCCCCCCTTTTCCCTTTCCATAGGTATCGCTGAAAATGCCGCTTACCCTCATGTCGGAGCCGGAGGCATAGTACCCCGACAGGGAAACGGGACCGCTTGCCCTGACAGTGATATCTCCTCCGTTCCCCTCGCCCCCCGGCCGGACGGTCGTACCGATGAAACTCCCGCCGGAAAGGGACAGACTTCCCGTTTCTATGGTTATCGGCCCCGCACTGCCCTTGCCGTATGCCCCCGTAGTTATCTGCGCCTGGTTCGTGAGCAGGGTGTCGCCCTCGATGCGGATATCGATTCCCCGTCCCTCTCCGTCTCCGTAGGTATCGGAAACGATATACCCGTTCTCCAGCACGAACGTCCCTCCTCTGATGAATACGGCCCCGCCCCCTCTCCCGCTCACTTCGATGTTGCCCAGGGGAACCCCGCCGACAGTAGGACGCTGGGCGGACAGTCGCGTATCGGTGATCCGGATATCCCCCCACTTTCCAAAGGAATCCCCCTGGAAATCGGTACCGCTGAATGTCGCTTCTCCTGCAGAAGCCCCCGAGACCAGGGTGACCGTTCCGCCGCCGGCATATAGTGTCCCATCCTGGACCTCCAGGGTTCCCCCAATCAGCGAGAGTGCCCTCCCTTCCGGCACCCTGAGATAGCTTCCGTATACGGTAATGCCGGCAGGGGAGTCGCCGAGAAATCCGAAGGCAGAAGGAGGGGCTGCAGTAAGCACGCTCTGCCCGGACTGCTTTGCGTCGAATCTTCCCCCGTCTTCCAGCGTGAGATACTCCGCTGTCCCCGCATGGAAAGAACCGCTCACCTCCAGCGAGGCATTGGGGCCGAACACGATGCCCGCGGGGTTGATGAAGTAGAGGTTCGCCCCGGGCACCGTGGAGCGCACAAGCCCGTCGATGCTGGACACCTGTCCCCCCGTGATGCGGGAAATGATATTTGTTATCGTACCGGCTCCGGTAAAAGTAGCGCTCTCCGAACTCGCAAGATTGAAAGCACTGAAGCTGTGGAACAGATTGCTCCCCACCTGCTTCCCGAGGGAGGAGGGAATGAAGTAGCCCGGTCCCGACAGGGAGCCTGCTGTCCCCAGGGAACCGTCCAGGACCACCTCGACCCGTCCGGCAGACGGAAAAAGGAAGAGGAGAGAGAGGAAGACGAAAAGCCTTTTCATAAGACCTGCCAGATAAGTTGGAAATGGACCCCCTCATCCTGGAGATCGTGGCCGGTATTCTTCAGCTTTTTCAGGGGATAGCCGGCATACAGCTGGAAATGACCCTTCGGAGTAATGGCCCACCGTATTCCGGCTCCCACGCTCGCGATGCTCCGGGGCGAGGGGGTATCCTTCCGCGCATTTTTCGACCAGCCGAAATCGGCAAAGGGGGCAAACTGTACGATTGCATCTCCCTGGTCGTTGCGGAGGAGGGGTACCCGCAGCTCCAGGGAGCCTGCAGCCCCGTTATCCCGCACCAGTTGGTTCTCGCGGTAGCCGCGCACGCTGTTCAGGCCGCCTACCGGAAACTTCTCCATCGGCAGAAGGGCATCTCCCGTCAGTTGTATATCGGAGCGGAAAACCATCTGCATCCCGTTTTCGGCCATGTGCCGTATCCATTGCACCTGCCCCAGCCAGGCGAAGAAGCGTCCGTCCGCACCCGTTCCGCTCACCGTGGCACCGAAGGCATCGATGCCCAGGGAGAGACCGGAGCGGACCGCGAGCACCTCTGTCCTGCTGCGGCGCACCCATTCCTGCGCAAAGCGCAGAACGGTCGCATGGGTGGTTGCCTCGGGCACCTCGGAGAAGGAAAAAGGCTGTCCCAGGAGAAAGGTCTTTTCCCGGCGCAGCTCGCCGCTGAGAACGAGAGCGAATTCCTGTTCGGGCGTACGGAACAGGGGATGGCGCAGGGAGGTTCCGAAGGTTGCCGACTCGCTCCTGATATCGAGGTCCCTGAATCCCTGCTCGATGACCGTGCTCTCCCCCTTCCGGTAAGAGACGGAAACTGCGGTATCCCGTGCCGTAACCGGGACAGTATAGGTTACTCCGAAGTCGCTATTCCCCTCGGTCATCCCGAACCTGCCCTCGAGAACGTCGCCCCAGCCGAACAGGCTCTGGTGCACCACGACACCCTCTCCCCGGTACGCACCGGTACCGGGCGGTCGGGTGTTGCCGAAGCTCAGGAACGCTTTCACCGGCTTTTCCTCCTCGACCCGGACCTTCAGGACTCCCTCTCCCGGCATGATGCCGGGCCCGAGCTCTGCATTGACTCTCCTGATGCGGGAATCCTGCTGCAGGGTTTGAAGGGACTGCTGAAGCCGGTTGATATCGAGGGGAGCATGCGCTGCACGGGCGATCCTTTCATGAAGATACCGTGTCAGCAGATACCTGTTTCCCTCGATCTCAATGCGGGACAGCCATCCTTCCACCACACGCAGGGTGATGATCCCGCCGGAAATTTCCTGATCGGGAATAATCACCCCGGAGGTGATATACCCTCTTCTTATATAAAGGTGAGTAAGCTCCTGTCTGACATCCTGCAGCTCCTCGGACGTGATCTCCCTTCCCTCATACGGCGACGTAACGGCGGCAAGCGCCTCCGGGGGAAAAACCGTATTCCCCTCGATCTCGAACCTCCTGACAAATACACGGGCTCTGTGCGACAGGAAGTCCGCCGTATCAGGAAGGGTCATCCTGTCCGATCCATCCGACTCTGCAGGCAGCGCATCATGGGGAACCCCGAACCCCGGGACACGGGCGGAAGGGCTCTTTCCCTTCACTCCCTGCTCCCCCGCAAAAGCCGCCGGGGCAACCAGAGGGGGCACGCAAAGAAAAAAGAGAAAACACAGACTGAGACACCATTCCTTTCTCATTCCCGTTCGGGGTTCATTTTTACACAGGGAACTACGCCCGTGTCAAGGGAAAAAAAGGGCTTCATGTGTTGAGAAGTTCTGAGTCTTTACTTCTTGTGCATCGCTTTTTTCAGCACACCCCCTATGCGATGAACCGAAGGACCTCGAGCAATTGAATGCATTCTTCCGCAGGCAGCGGCTTGCTGAAGAAATACCCCTGCAGCTCGTCACAGGCAAGGGCCCGGAGGAAATCCACCTGTTCCAGTGATTCCACCCCCTCCGCGATTACCTTCAGATCGAGGTTGTGCGCCATTTCGATCACCGTCTTCACGATCATGGCGTCATTGCGGTCTGCGGTGATATTTCGCACGAAAGTTTGATCCACTTTCAGTTTATTGATGGGTAGCCGTTTCAGGTAATTCAAGGAAGAATACCCCGTCCCGAAGTCGTCGATGGAGACATGGACGCCCCTGTCCCGGAATTTCCGGAGAATGCCGATGACGGCCTCGATGTTGTGCATGACGATACTCTCGGTCAGCTCCAATTCCAGACATTCCGCATCCAGCTTCGTCTCCCTCAGGACAGCATCGATAAGCTCCACCAGATTGGGCTGTTTGAAATGCTTCATGGAGATGTTGACGGCCATGGTGATCCGCGGAAAGCCCTGCTCCTGCCATCCCCTGTTCTGCGCACATGCGGTCCGGATCACCCATTCGCTGATGGGAATGATCAGCCCGGTCTCTTCGGCCACCGGAATGAACCTCATGGGAGGCACCATGCCCTGGGTAGGGTGCCTCCAGCGGATCAGCGCCTCCACCCCGATGATCTGTCCTGTCTTGATACTGATCTGCGGCTGGTAGTATAGCTCAAACTCGTTGTTTTCAAGTGCTTTCCTCAACTCATTTTCGATGGTAAGGCGCTCCACCGTTACGGTGTTCATGCGGGTGTTGTAAAATTGGTAGTTGTTCTTGTCCAGGGACTTCGCATGGTACATGGCGGTGTCGGCGTTCTTCACCAGGGAGTCCCCGTCCTCGCCGTCCAGGGGATACAGGGCGATTCCGATGCTCACGGTGATATAGAGCTCATACTGTCTTATAGGGAAGGGCCGTGAAACCTGCCCGATAATCTTCTGCGCCACCACCGCCGCGCCTTCACTCCTGTCCAGCTCGGGCAGAATAATGGTGAATTCGTCCCCTCCAAGACGGGAGACGATGTCGCTGCCGCGCAGGCAGTCCCGTATCCTCTCCGCTGCCTCCTTCAGGAGAAGATCGCCGATGTCGTGCCCCAGGGAATCATTGATCCTCTTGAAGTTGTCCAGGTCGAGAAAAAGCACCGCCATGGCGTGACCGTAGCGCCTGCATCGGACCACCTCCTGCTGCAGCCTGCCGGTGAAGTACATCCTGTTCGGCAACCCGGTGAGGGGATCATGATGGGCAAGATGATGGAGTTGGTACTCATTCTCCCGGAGCTTCTCCTCCAGGAGTTTGTTATCGGTAATATCCCAGCCCACCGCCTGGATTTCCGACACTTTTCCGTCGGCATCGAAAAGGGCCTTTGCGCTCCATCGCAACCACCGCACCTCTATCCCGTCTTTTCCCGGACTCAGGATGCGATGCTCGTACTGTACGAAAGGCGCCTCCTTTCCGAGCAGGGAAAGATGGTGCTCTATCTTCCGGAGATCCTCCTCGGGGGCAAAAGGCGTGAAGGGTCTTCCTACCAGATCATCCTTCTCCTTGCCGAAGTACGCGCTGAAAGAGTCGTTGACATAGGTAAGGGTGCCGCCGGGGAGGAAGCGGCAGATAAGCTCGCTCTGGTTCTCGACGATGGAACAGTAGCATGCCTCGCTCTTCCGGGCGCCCTCTTCGTTCTTTTTCCATTCCGTAACATCGATGTGGAGGATGAGTGTCCCGCCCGGGTTTCCCGGCAGGGGAATGGCATAGAGAAGAAACCAGCGGCCGTCCCCGGAAGGAATTTCCGGGGACGCTGCAGGATATTCGACGATGATCTGCCTTTTTGATCCGTTCAGCAGGGAGCCGATCTCCGTGAGGGCCTCTCCTGCGTCCGCGACTCCCTTTTCGAAGGCATTCTTCCATACCGCTTCGTACTGCATACCCGCTGTCGCCTGGAAGAGAGCTCCCAGGCATTCGCTCAGAGCGAGAATGCTCCCTGCCCCGCTCACCACTGCGCATTCCGTGGCAGAGCAGAAGGCATTGATTGCAAACCCTTCCGCCGCTTCCCTTTGCTCGGCAAAAAAGTGCAGTGCGCTCCCGAACCGTTCAACGGACTCGATCTGCCTGCGCATCCCAGCAGACTCCGCCATGATTTCCCGACCCTTTCTCTTGTCAATCCTGTCCATACGCAATCCAGAGAGAATCGATTCTGCTACGAATTCCTGAGGCTTGAACGACAAACGAGACGGTGCCGGAAAGGAGTGGCACAGGAGGATTATACCTTTTTACCCCGAAATTTTCTCTCCCCGGCAGGAAAAAAAGCAGGAAACGTCATTTTATGTGACGGGGGACACAATAACCGGAAAGACGGTTTTCAGCACTACCCCTCCGCAAGGGTATTCCTCTCAAAGCCGCAGCGGGTCCACATCAATGCTTACCTTCAGCCCTTTCGTGCTTTCGAGCTTCCGGAGCATTTCTGCTGCCGCCTCGTGCAGCGCTTTCCTCTCCTTCGCTTTTATCAGCAGATGGAAACAGCGCCTTCCGGCCTTCGCCGGGCAGGGCACCTCAACCGGACCCAGGACCTCGACCTCCTTCGTACGGCCCGCGGCAGCCGCCTTCTCCAGCAGGGGCTCCACCTCCCGGCCCTCTCCTGCCGCCACCGTCATTAGAATCATCTTCGCAAAAGGGGGATACTCCAGTGCCTTCCGCTGCGCCAGCTCAAAATCATAGAAGCCGTCGAAATCGTAGCCCCTGATAAGCCGCAGGATTCTGGATTTCGGCGCATAGGACTGCAGATAGACGCTCCCGCCGGGTCTCACCATCTGTGCCATCTGCATGACCTCCTGGAAGGCCCTCTCGTATGCCCTGAAGTCGGGCTGGGAAAGGATCAGGTCAATGTTCAGAAAGGCCGCAGCGCCAAAAGCCCCCTCATGCGGAGCGGAATGCCCGAGGCGCTTTGCATAAGCGGTCCCGATGATGAGGGGCATCGTTTCGATGTCCAGCGAAAAGGCCTCCGGAGAGACGGAAGTTGCCTTCACCCGAGCCTTCTTCTGTATCCCCCCTCTTGCCTCCCGCTTTCTCTCCATCACCAGGGAGTCCACGGAAAGCAGATTCTCCAGCTCCTCCCGTATCCTCTCCGTACCGGCGCCGAGGGGGGCCAACTCCGCCCCTCCGCATTTCGGGCATATATCGGGCACGGGCTCCGTATCACCGCAGTACCGGCATTGTACGGTCCCCTCCCCTTTATGAAAAACAAGGGACGCGTCGCACTTTCCGCAGCGGAGAGTGGATCCGCACTCGATGCAGCGTACCAGCGAGTATCCCTTTCTGTTCACGAGAAAAAGGAGACGTTCCCCTCCGGCGATAAGGCCCTGAGCCCTTTTGACCAGCTCGGCGGAGAGGGGGGAAGAGACTTTCTTTTCCGCTTTCATAGCGACAATCGAAATGACAGGGCGTTTTTCCCCGTGCACCTTCCCTACTCTCCCTTGCCCTTTCCCCGTTCCGCCCTCCTCCTGCATTCCTTCGCGCAACAGGGTATACTTTCCGATCCGGGCATTGTAGACAGACTCGATGGAGGGACAGGGGGACGATAAAAGCACGCAGGAATTCCCGAGATAGCCCCGCATCACGGCCACATCCCTGCCGTTGTATTTAAAGCGTTCCTCTCCCTTGTACGAGGGACTATGCTCTCCCATGACCATGACGAGGGATATGCTCTGCAGCGGCGAGAGCACCGCAGACCGGGTCCCCAGCACCACATCCGCCTTCGATGAAAGGATCCTGCCGATAGTCTCCACCCGTTTCCCCTTGCCGAGCTTGCTGTGCAGCACGCACAGGCGCTCTCCCACAAAGGGTTTCAGCAGGGATTCGAGAGAGGGTATCTGGCCGATTTCCGGCACCAGAATAAGAACTCCCCGGAGGCCGTCCCCTCCCCTCCGGAGAATATCCAGCAGGAAAAGACGCTCAAACAGAACAGAGGGAGAGGGCAGGAGAAAGGAGCGGTAGCTCCCCCCGTTCAAGGCGTCCTGCACCATGGCTGCCGCGCCGTCGAAACCCGGAAGTCCGAACCGGTGGAGATCGGCTGCCGGGGGGGCCAGCACTCCGGGATTCTCTCCGGTATTTTCTGGAAGCGGTGCTTCCTCTCCTCCGCCGTTCTTTTTTCCCCTACCCCTTTTCCGCGTCTCCTCTCCCGCCAGGGCCTCCTCGAAAAAGCTGCTCTTCAGAGCGAGGCCCATAGGTGTGATATAATAGGTAGAAAGCCACTTCACGAACAGTATGGCCTGTTCGGTCGCAAACATCCGGTGCGCGCTCAGAAGCTCCTTCAGCTCCCTCCTGAATGCACTTTTCTCCTCTCCGTACACATCGACGACAAGACCGTACGCAGTCCCTCCCCGAAGAGGCGCTTTCACGATCCTGCCTTTCAGGTCCGGGGGCATCCCGGGAGGCACTCTATAGGTGAGCGGCGGAAGTTTCAGGGGGAAAACCACATCGGCGTACATACCGGATAGCATAATGGATAAAGGTTTTTAAAACAAGGGAAACAGGGGATTTCATTGACAATATTCTCTGAAAACAAGTAAAATTTTTGTAGAATACCATTCTAGAGGTGAAAAAGATGTTCGAAAAGTTCACGGAAAGAGGACGAAAAATAATCATATACGCGAAAGAGGAAGCCGAGAGGAGGAGCAACGACTACCTGGGCACCGAGCATCTTCTTTTAGCGATGTTGCGGGAAGAGGACGGCGTCCCCATTACCATCCTCAAGAAAATGGGGCTGAATATCGATGAGGTGAAGTTCGAGATCGAGAAGAACCTCCCTGTAGGCGGCAATCTTCTGACTTTCGGGGATATCCCGTTCACGCCGCGGGCGAAGAAGGTGCTCGAACTGGCGATCGAGGAGGCCCGCCTTTTGGGCCATAACTATATCGGGAGCGAGCATCTGCTCCTCGGCCTCATCCGTGAAGACGAAGGCATCGCCGGCAAGATCATCAGGAATCTCGGGGCTAACCTCCTAGCGGCGCGGCAGTTGACCATCAATCTGGCCATCAAACCGCAGTTTCAGCAATCCCACCAGAAGGAGCGGAGGAAGACGAATACCCCCGCCCTGGACGAGTTCGGCAGGGACCTCACCCTGCTTGCCGTAGAGGGAAAGCTCGACCCGGTCATCGGCAGGGAGGACGAAATCGAGAGGGTCCTCCAGATCCTCGGGAGGAGGATAAAGAACAATCCCGCCATCATCGGCGAGCCCGGCGTCGGCAAGACCGCCATCGTGGAAGGCCTCGCGCAGAAGATCGTCGCGGGAGACGTTCCCGATACGCTCATCGGCAAGAGGATCATCTCCCTCGACCTCGGCGCCCTCATCGCAGGCACGAAGTACAGGGGACAGTTCGAAGAGCGGTTGAAAGCGGTCATGCGGGAGATCCTCCAATCCGAGAATGTCATCCTCTTCATCGATGAGTTCCATACCCTTATCGGCGCGGGGGCCGCGGAAGGCTCCGTGGATGCGTCGAACATGCTGAAGCCCGCCCTCTCGCGCGGCGAGCTGCAGTGCATCGGGGCAACCACCCCCGACGAGTACAGGAAATACATCGAGAAGGACGGCGCGTTGGAAAGGAGATTCCAGGCTATTTACATCCAGCCGCCCACAGTGGAGACGGCCATCGAAATCCTGAAGGGGATCAGGCCGCGGTATGAGAACCACCACAAGGTAAAGATAAACGACGACGCCGTGATCGCTTCCGTAAAGCTCTCCGACAGGTACGTCACCGACAGGTTCCTTCCCGACAAGGCGATCGACGTAATCGACGAAACCGGTTCGAGGATCAAGCTCAAGAGGTCGACCATGCCCCAGGAACTGAGGGATATGGAGACGGAGCTGATCCAGCTTTCCAAAGAGAAGAGCCTCTATGTCAGGCTCCACGATATCGAGAAAGCGCAGAACATCAGGGCACAGGAAGACAAGCTGAAGAAGACCTACGAGGTCCAGTACAAGAAGTGGAGAGATTCGCTGAACAAGGAAGTTCCCATGGTCAGCGAGGAGGATGTCACCTACACCATTTCGAAGATGACCGGCATTCCCCTGTACAAGATGGAGGAGACCGAGTCAGAGAAGCTGCTCAAGATGGAAGAGATCCTCCACCAGCGGATCATCGGACAGGACGAAGGTATCAGGGCGATGGCCAAAGCGATCAGGAGATCGCGGGCAGGTCTGAAGAGCAAGAACCGGCCCATCGGCTCCTTCTTCTTCCTCGGTCCCACCGGTGTCGGAAAGACCGAGCTCGCGAAGGCGCTGGCGGAGTTCATGTTCAACGACGAGAGCGCCCTGATCAAGGTCGACATGTCGGAGTACATGGAGCGCTTCAATGTATCGCGCCTGACCGGCGCACCTCCCGGCTATGTGGGATACGAAGAGGGAGGTCAGCTTACCGAGAAGGTGAGAAAGAGGCCCTATTCCGTTATCCTCTTCGACGAGATCGAGAAAGCGCACCATGACGTGTTCAACACCCTCCTCCAGATACTGGACGAGGGTGTGCTCACCGACAGCTATGGGCGTAAGGTGGACTTCAGGAACACCATTCTCATCATGACCTCGAACCTCGGGGCAAGGATCATCGAGAAGGCAACACCCCTCGGATTCCAGCGTTCCGCTTCGGATGATGTCTATTCGAAGATAAAAGACAACGTCCTTTCCGAGCTGAAGAAGACCTTCAACCCCGAGTTCCTCAACCGTGTTGATGAAATCGTGGTCTTCCACCCCCTGGAAAAGGAGCAGTTGCTCTCCATCATCGACCTGCTGCTGGTGGAAACGAACAAGAAACTGACGGAGCACGCATTGACCATCGATGTGGCCCCCGAGGTAAAGGAATGGCTCCTCAACAAGTACTATCAGCCCACATACGGAGCGCGTCCCATGCGGCGGGCCATTTACCGCGAAATCGAAGACCCCCTTTCGGAAGAGCTGATCAAGGGACGCTTCAAAAACACCGCGGTAGTGAAAGTAACCCTTGAGGGAGAGAAAATCCTCTTCGTCGAGGCGGAGGAGTCGGTTCTGGTTTCCGTTAATTGATCAAAAAAAACGACCTATAGAGAAGTTCCAGGTAAAGTCCCGCAAAAATTAAGGAAATTTTTGCGGGACTTCCTTATGAAAAGGGGGTCTTGATGAAAAACAAAGGAATTGTCTTGCTGCTCATATTCGCAATCGGAATCGCGTCCGTCCTCTTCCTTTCCCGCTCCGGAGAGCAGACGACGAAGAAGGCGATGGCGGGGGTAGAGGCTCCCGATTTCACCCTCCAGGATACAGAGGGGAAGACCTGGAAGCTCTCCGAGCTCAGGGGCAAGGTGGTCCTTGTCAACTTCTGGGCGTCCTGGTGCGACTCCTGCAAAGAGGAGAACCCTTCCATACAGAGCCTGCTCAACGCCGAAAAGGGGAATGACAAGCTGGTCTTCGTCTCCATTCTCTATAACGATGAACCCGCAAAGGCTCTTGCCTACATGAAGGCGAGCAATCTGTCCTTTCCCGTCCTGGTGGATACCATGAATCTCTGGAAGACCTACGGGCTCACCGGTGTTCCTGAAACCTTCATCATCGACAAGAAAGGTATCCTGCAA
Source organism: Nitrospira sp. (assembly GCA_002634385.1). GTDB lineage: Bacteria > Nitrospirota > Thermodesulfovibrionia > Thermodesulfovibrionales > Dissulfurispiraceae > Nitrobium > Nitrobium versatile. The sequence goes on along the minus strand of NSJL01000006.1, from coordinate 85,734 downwards.
CAGAAGGTCGTGGGCCCCATGCAGTGGGATTCACCCGACGTACGGGCAGCCCTCGAAAAGCTCGTCTCCGCAACATAGTGACGGCGGAGACTGAGACTCCCGATAGGGAATCCGTATAGCGGCATGGGTACCCCCTTAATCCGGTCGAAAGCGCTTCTCCTCGCCGGAGTTCTCTATACGCAAGAGAGTCGCTATGACGAGGCGCTCCGCGATCTTGAGGCACACCTCGGCGGGGCAGTCATGGAGACCCCTCCTCTCCCCTGGGACTATTCCGCTTATTACCGGAACGAAATGGGAGCCCCCCTGTACCGGAAATTCGTCTTTTTCAGGGAATTGATCGAACAGGACGCCCTCGCCCCGATAAAGCTCTTCACCAACAGGATAGAGCAGAAGTTCACCTCCGAGGGGAGGAGGAGCGTCAATCTCGACCCCGGCTATCTCACCCCTGCAAAGCTCGTCCTCGCCTCCACCAAGGATTTTTCCCACCGGATATACCTGAAAGACGGGATCTTTGCGGAGGTGACCCTGATGTATGAGAGGGGGAAGTTCATCCCGCACAAGAACACGTACCGCGACTACATTGATGAGAGATTTCAGCGGTACTTCTACCTTGCGCGGAACCTGCTGCAGATCCTCTCGTCAGCCGATACAGAGCAAGCGCAAAAGAAATAAGTTTCCGATTTATAAGGAAGGTTTCAGTTTAAGAGATGCCGGCGCCCTCAGAGCATGATCAGGAGGCTCATCATGGCGATGGACCAGACGATGTCCAGGGGAAGCTGCATCTCGCAGGTGGAATCCAGGAGAAGGTCCATCCGGGGAGGAAACTCCTCGTCCTGGGTCCACAGTATCAGTACGACGGGCACCCGCGGCAGGGGGAAAAGCCTGACGGCGGCATCGCCGTGTTCCAGCACCTCGCCGCCGAGTTCCTTGCCCCGGGCGATGAACCCCGCCGCATCGGTCCCGTATTTTTGTGCAACCTTGTCGTTGGGAAGCACATGGGAGCCCCTGAAGTAGAGCTGTCCTCCCTTGAGATTGACGGGGCTTACCAGGCGTCCCGAAAGGGCGATATCCTTTGCGCTGCAGAGATACCAAAGGGCGGAGAGTTTGAAGAAGTAGGACATCCTCTGGAGGAGCAGGTCGCTGCCGGGAGCGTTGCTGCAGATTTTTCTCTCCTTCGGAGCGATGCGGACCTCCATCCCGCAGGAGACGAGGATATATGCCCCCTCCTCTGCGTCGTAGGCTGCCTGCGTGTTCCTGCATACCTCTTCAGGGGGAAGGGACGCCAGTAGCTCCCATGCCTTCTCTTCTCCGCTTACCATGGTCTCAAAAAGGGCAAAAGGCCTTCCTTTTGCCCCGAAGAATTACGTTCTTTTTTTGATTACTGAACAGATTCCACTCCGAACCTGCTTTCCATGAAGGCATGGAGGGCGATATTCCGGGGGAATTTATCGAGGGCGGCGACGAGGATGCTCTTCGCCTTCTCCTTATTCCCCTCTTCGGCGTAGAAATTGGCGGCATCCAGCAGGATCTCGGCTTTCAGCGGGTACGATTCGGGAATGGACTCGATAAGGGATTCATACTTCGCCATTTCCCCGGAGTTCCGGTATGCGCTCCTCAAGGTCTTGAAGGCATCAATCCCCACGTTCGTCATCTGTGCCACCGATTCGGAAACCAGGGCCGTAAGGATATCTTTCGTCAGCTTGAGATAGCCGTCGGCGTAGAGAAGCTCGCCCAGCATCGCCCGCATGTCCCCTTCGCACCGGGTACCCGGGGCTTTCGAGACAATAAAGCTGCATATGTCCGTATCGCTGATGGAATTGAAAATTCCCCGCGCGTCAGAGGCATAATTGTTCTCATACAGCGCCTCGCTCAGCTTCAGGCGCGTCTCGAAATTGTCCTGCTTTCCCGGTACGTATTGGGAGATGAGGGCAGAAATGTCTCCCGGCCCGACGGAGGACGGTGCGGCACTGAACTGGTACACCGGCTCGGCCGGGACGGTTTCCCTTTCAGGCAGGGGATCCGGTGCCCCGGGGAGACTCTGCTTCTCCTCTTTTATGGCGACTTTTGTCGTTTTCGTATCGGTTACATAGTAGTAGAGACCTACCAGCGATGCCAACACCATTACTGCCGCTACTGCAAAAGCTCTTACTCCCATCTTCTTACTCCTTCTGCACAACAAACATCCGGGCTAGGAAAGAAGCCCGCAAAACCTGGAAATTATACCACAGACGGGCCTTCCTGTGCCCACTGGATTTTTTTGGCATAAAATCTTACAATAAAGAGTTCCGATGATTTCGGCCCCTCTTCTCCTTGTACCGGGAGCACGGCAGGCAGGGGAAGAAACGGCGGAAAGCGATTTGTTTCATCGGCATAGTGAAACGAATTCGTCCGCCGGTATTGCAATAAATACCACAGTACCATACAATACGAACAAGATCAGCAACCAGTTGGAGAGGTGGCCGAGCGGCTGAAGGTGCACGACTGGAAATCGTGTGTGGGCTAACACTCACCGAGGGTTCGAATCCCTCCCTCTCCGCCATATGTTTTTCCTCAGCCGGGGGCTGGCCCTGCGCAGCAGGCAGGTGTGAACCCCGCCAGGTCCGGAAGGAAGCAACGGTAAGCGCTTTGTCTGGGTGCCGCAGCAAGCCGGTCCCATATCACTATCTTGCTTACGGCTGATGCTCATCGCTGGTCAACGAGCATAAGGCCGGGCAGGCCGGCCGCCGGCTGAGGAAAAACATGATCGTCTCACCTCCATAGCTGTGAATTCTCCTCACTTCCACGGATGATCAACGAGTCCGCTGTGGATGGTGAGAGGCATACGTGCAATGAGGTATTATGACGTATCTTGTTTTAGCGAGAAAGTGGAGACCGCAGACATTCGACGACCTGACGGGACAGGAGCATGTAGCACGTATCCTGAAGAATGCCCTTGCCTCCCGGAAAGTGGCCCATGCCTATATCTTTTCCGGTCCCCGCGGCGTGGGGAAGACCACCACGGCGAGGATCCTCGCGAAGGCGCTCAACTGCATAAACGGACCGACAGCCGACCCGTGCGGACAGTGCCCTTCGTGCGTGGAGGTGGCCGGCGGTGCTTCCGTGGATGTCTCTGAAATCGACGGGGCCTCCAACACGGGGGTCGATAATATAAGAGACCTCAGGGAGAAGGTCCGCTATGCCCCTTCCGGTGCCCGGTTTAAAGTCTATATCATCGACGAGGCCCACATGCTCTCCACCTCCGCTTTCAACGCGCTGCTGAAGACCCTTGAAGAGCCCCCGCCCCATGTGGTTTTCGTGCTTGCCACCACCGAGCCGAAAAAGATACCGCCTACGGTGCTTTCCCGGTGTCAGCATCTCCCCTTCACCCGGATTACTGTCCATAAGATAAAGGAGAGGCTGAGAGCCATCTCCGATGCAGAAGGGATTTCCATAGCGCCTGCCGCCCTCGACAGCATCGCCCGCGCGGCAGATGGAAGCATGAGGGATTCCCTCACCATCCTCGATCAGGTGGCCTCTTTCTCCGATACGATTTCCGCCGCTGACGTCAAGGACCTCCTCGGCATTACCGATGTGGAGACCTTGTCGCAGGTCGCCGGGGCGGTGGTCGACGGGGACCGTAAAGGCATCGTCTCCCTCATTGCCGGGCTGACCACCACGGGGACCGACCTGAAGACCTTCACCCGGGACCTGCTCCAATTCGTCAGGAACCTCCTGGTCGCAAAGATCACCGGCGGAGTCGAAGAGATAATGGACGTGAGCGAAGAGGAGTTGTTGGCGATCAACTCCCTGAAAGAGAGGACTTCCGAGGAGCATATGTCGCTCCTTCTTTCCGAGCTGATCAAAGCGGAGCCGGGAATAAGGAGCGCCTTTTACCCGAGAATAGCACTGGAGATGACCCTCATACGCCTGAGCCTCCTGAGCCGTTTCAAAGCCATCGACGAGGCGCTCCGGATGGTGCAGGGAGCAGAGAGCAGGAGCCCGCAGGAAGGATACCCTGCGGGGGCTCCCGGGGCAGAGGCCTCCCCCCCGGCAAGGAGAAGTACCGGAGGGAGCGCCGGCGCGGAAGCTCCCCGGCTGGAGGAGGGTACGGGCAAAAAAGGATTGCTGAAGGAAAAGGCCGCCCCGCGGAAAGAAATGGAAGACCGGAGTCCCGAAAGAAAGGAGACGCCTTCTGCGGAAGAGTCTTCTCCCTCTCCGGTGCAGCAGACCTCTGAGCCTCTGCTTCCCGATATGTGGAACGCGGCCGTCGAAAAGATCGACGAGACCAATCACCCCCTCGCCAGCAGACTGCGGGAAGCGGTGTTTTCCGCGGACGGGGGAGAGATTACGCTTATCTTTAATGGCGGGGCTTCGGTGCATGCCGATTCCGTACGGGAGAGTCTCCCGTTGGTCAGGAGAACCCTTCAAGAGTTATCCGGCCAAAACATGGATATCAGCGTAGGGACAGCGCACGCCCCCTCCGTGAGCAAGAAGGATTTGAAGGAAAAGGTAATGCAGAACCCTGTCGTAAAGGAGGCCCTCGAGCTTTTCGAAGGCCGGATCGTGGATATCATACCCGTCAAAAAAGGAGGAGAAAATGTCTAAGAAAATGCTGGGAGACATGATGCGCCAGGCCCAAAAGCTGCAGGAGCAGATGCAGAAGATGCAGGAAGAGGCCCGGACCAGGACTGTTGAAGCGACAGCCGGCGGCGGGATGGTGACCGTCGTCGCGAGCGGGGGAGGAGAACTGGTCTCTGTCAAAATAGAGAAGGACGTCGTCAATCCTGATGATGTGGAAATGCTGCAGGACCTCATCCTCGCCGCCGCAAACGAGGCGCTGCGGAGGGCGCAGCAGATGGTAAACGAAGAGATGTCGAAACTCACCATGGGACTGCAGATACCCGGAATGGGGGGCGGCCTTGGCAATCTCTTTAAATAATCTCTTCAACCAGCGGAAGGAAGGGAGCAACAGGGCCTAGGAGTACGTACCCGTTACCGTTATGACACAGAATATCGTCGAGAATCTTATCACCCAGCTTACCAAACTGCCCGGTATCGGCAGGAAAACCGCCCAGAGGCTTGCCTTTTTCATCCTGACCATGACGAAGGAGGAAGCGAAGGGGATTTCCGATGCCATTGCCGATGTGAAGGAGAAGGCAAAGTTCTGCTCGGTCTGCTTCAATATCACCGATGCCGATCCCTGCGAGATCTGCAGCAATCCCGCCCGTGACGGCAGCAGGATATGCGTGGTGGAAGAGCCGAGCAATATCCTTGCCATAGAGAGGACGGGAAGCTTCGACGGCACGTACCATGTCCTGCTCGGAGCGCTCTCCCCCGTGGACGGGATTACGCCGGACAGACTGAAAATCCAGGAACTGCTAAAGAGGGTTCAGGCGGGCGGCGTACAGGAGGTTATCCTCGCCACCAACCCGAACACGAAGGGAGAAATGACCGCCCGCTATCTCACCGAGCTGCTCAAGCCGTCCGGCATCAGAATCACGAGGATCGCCTACGGCCTTCCCATCGGGAGCGACATCGAATTTGCCGACGAGGTCACCCTCGCAAAATCCCTCGAAGGGAGGCGGGATATGTAAGGGAGTGCATCCCCTTACCGGAGCGCCTCCCTCGTTATCCTTTCCGCCGCCTCGAAGATCTCTTTCTTTCCCTCCACCGTCCTGGCCTCGATGTAAAAGCGAACCTTCGGTTCCGTACCCGAGGGCCGTATCATGAGCCAGGAGCCGTCGTCGAAGATCACTTTCGTACCGTCGACAGTGATCAGATCCTTTACCATCCTCTTTTTGCCCCCGATCTCGGTTACCGTCCCCTTCGGGTACTTCTCCCTGATGACCGAAAGCTTCTCCACCAGGGGCTCCCCCACGAGGGAGCGGTCCACCTCGATACCGGAGCGGTCGGGATAGTAGTGCCCGAATTCTTCCATGAGGGAATGGAGATACTCACCCAGGCTCTTTCCGGTTGCGGCCATCATTTCGACGGCAAGGAGGAACCCGAAAAGAGCATCCTTTTCCAACGTGTTGTTATACCCGGAGATGCCGTCCGATTCCTCGAAGGCGATGATTGCCCGTTCAGGGGAGGAGCGGAGCAGGTAGTGCCTGAAATTCTTGAAGCCGACCCGCGTCTCCCCGACCGGCACCCCCAGTTTTTCGGCAATGGCGCTCACGAAGTTGCTGGTACCCACCGATTTCGCCACCACCCCGGGAATCTTCTTGTATACATGGAGAAAATGCAGGGCCATGGCCCCGAAGTAATTCATCGGGATCTGCATGGTGCCGTCGCTGTACCGTATGCGGTCTCCGTCGGGATCCATGATAACGCCGAGCTTGAAACGGGCGGAGTTCCCCTTCAGCACCCTTTCCACTCCCTCCATGTTCTTTTCCGAGGGCTCGGGCGCTATGCCGCCGAAGAGGTAATCGTCGGTAGTCCTCAGGCAGGTAATCTTCCCGCTGGTGCCGACAAGGTACTCCACCCTCCCCCTGGCCGCCCCATGCACAGTATCCACACAGATAAAGCAGTCCTCCCTGTCGATGAAGTCCCGCACCCTGTCCAGATTCACGGTCCCCCTCTCCCTGATAAACTGCTGGTAGAGATGCAGCAGATCGATTCTTTCCACCTTCTCAGGCCCCCCGTCGGGCAGGACAGGCTCCAGGATAAGGGACTCCCCCATCATCCTGTTGGCAATCTCTTCTATTTTCGAGGTAATACCGGTTCCCGCAGGTCCCCCGTCCGCGGGATTGAACTTGAAACCTGCATAATTGGCAGGGTTATGAGAAGGGGTGAGATTGATCGAACAGGCAGCACCGGTCATCTCGATGCCGGCCGAGAACTCCGGTGTTGTGGCCTCCCCTGCATACCAGGTCCTGATCCCGGCCCGCTGGAGCCTCCCGATGACTTCCATCGCGAACTCACGGCCCAGGAAGCGGTTATCGTGCCCCACGATGACACCACGCCTTCTGATTTCCCCGAAATCCCCCGCCCCGATCTCCCTGATGACAGCGCTGTCATCGCTCCTGAACATCTCGATAAGGGCCTCGGTTACGATCCGGACATTGTTGAAAGTAAAATCGGTACCGATTTCACCGCGCCAGCCGGAGGTGCCGAAAACTACGGGAGAGGGTGCAGTATTTTCCCGTGCAAACTGTTCGATCCGGGACAGCAATCCCCTGTTTCTTTCGACATCCGACAGTATGACCTTCCAGCAAGAAGCGGCGTCCCTGAATGTGTCCGTCATAAGCATTCATGTCCTCCGGATTTCGGATTTATTTTTTCCTTACGTTATTTTATCATATGAATTTGCCGCGTTCTAGGGTGTGTCTGCACACTGGGTTCGTAGCGAGATCGAGCGAAGAGTTCCTGGGCGAGGCGTCCCAGAACCCCGGAAAAAAACAGGGGTCCCCGAAGAATCGAAGATTCTTTGGGGCAGCAACAGCGCCCGGAGGCGTAGCAGAGCTACGTTGAGGACGATGTACCCGGGACAACGATGATCCGGGGTCCCCGAAAGATCAGAGATCTTTTGGGGTGGAACGAAGATCCGGGGACTCTGCAGCCGGTCGCAGTAGAAGATAGTTTGCAGACACACCCTAATACTTATTACCGATTACAGAGGATACGGTTCATATGATCAGGATGCTGCTCTCTCTCGCTTTCATGGCTCTCTTTCCGCTTGTGTGCCATGCCAATCTCACAGGGGATATTACCATGTACCACGTCGTCCAGGGCGATACCATCGAAGGAATCGGTGCGAAACTCGGGGTGAAATGGTCGCATATCGTGGAAGAAAACCGTCTCGATACGAAAAGCCTTCTCCGGATCGGCCAAAAGCTCCGGGTCAATACAATAAAGATCATTCCGAAGATCAAGGAGAGGGGAATTCTCATCAACGTCCCCGACAAAATGCTCTATTTCTTCAAGGAGAGACGCCTGGAAATGGCCTTCCCGGTGGGGCTCGGTATGCCGGTGGCAGCAGACAAAACAGACTGGCGCACCCCCGTGGGACTTTTTGAAGTAAGAAACAAACAGAAGAACCCCAAATGGTTCGTGCCCAAGTCCATTCAGCAGGAAATGGCCCGGGAAGGGAAACCGGTGGAAAAAGTTATCTCTCCCGGTCCGGATAACCCCCTGGGCAGGCATGTCATACGGACCTCCCTCAGCGGAATCGAGATCCACGAAACCATCTGGCCCACTTCCGTCTACCAGTTCAGAAGCCACGGCTGCGTCCGGATGCTTCCCGAGCACATGGAAAAACTTTTCAAAGAGGTGGAGATCGCCACCCCCGGTGAAATTATCTATGTCCCCGTAAAGTTCGCCCTCTCGGACAGGGGAAGATACTACCTTGAGGTCCACCGCGATATCTACAGGAAGGGAGTGGATCTCGGCGGAGAGGCGAGACGGCTCATCGAAAAGGCCGGGGCGATACACCGGGTGGACTGGAAAAAGGTAGAAAAGATCGTACGGGAAAAAAAGGGGATAGCGGAAGACATCACCCTCTGAAGAGGAAAAGCACGATCTCCACGATAATCAGAAGCACGATTGCAGCTTCGAGCAGCTCTGTCCTCTTGTTCGCGATCTCACGGTAGAGCATATCATACACCCGCGCAACCAGATCCAGCTTCCTCTTGATGCTCCCCTCCCACTCCTTCACCCTGAAGATCTTCAGGGCGGCCATGTAGATCTTGGCGTAATAAACGTCCTCGGTCACCTTGAGGGAGTTATCGATCTTCTCGGTGATATCGGTCAGCTCCGCCACGGTCCGCATTACTTTCGCCGCAAGCTCCTCGTATTTCCGTATCTTCCAGATAGAAAGCGCTCCCTTGGCGGAAATGCTCTCGTAAATGCGATACAGCTCCCTGTCCACAATGTGATCATAATACCGGAGCTCGAGAAACTGCGCATTGGCGAACTCGAGGATGTCCGGGATATCCATGCTCCCGGACGGCTCCATGATCAGGGCATTATCCCAGGTCAGCACCACCCCGTCATTCCGGTGGTACGAGAAGCGCCATACCATAAGCTCGTCGCGGATGCGGACCGACAGCGGCTCCTCCTCGTAGAGCATAAGCTTTGAAATATCATAGCGGGAGAGAAACTCGTTCATATCCATTTCAGGCGAAAGGGCAGTGATGAAGAAGACGGTGTAGTCCTCCTCAAAGCTGCTGATCTCGGGTGCTATCAGGGAGTCGCCCAGGATGGAGATCACCTGGGTAAGCTGGTCCCTGCATTCGCGGTCAATCCCGTCGTCCTCTTCCAGGGCCAGCGCCAGCTCCTGAAAGCGGGCGATTTCCATATCGGACACCGGGATCTCGAGGATGATGCTGACCACCCCGTACTCGTACGCCCTGCTATAGACATTTACCCTGAATCCCGCTCCGTTGATGATCTTCTCTCTGCCCGTCAACTGGAAAACCACGGGAGGATTGGTAAACTCGAAGGCCTTGCTGAAGGGCCTTCTTTCGATCCTGAGCCTCTTGGCGGCCTCTTTGAGCTTCTCCTCCACCTTCGAGAGGTCGATCTCATAGGCGATATCATAGAGCCGGTAGATGAGAATGCGGCCCGTCCGTATCATCACTGTCCCGTTCCCGCCGGTCATGTTCTGTTCCTTGCTCCCGTTCTTCTATGAATAGTACCATACCGGCGGGAAGAGGGCCAGACAGACGCCCGGGGGGCATGGGCGCACCCGGGAAAAAACAAGAAGAAGCTCACCGGAAAGAGGGGCAGCGGAGGAAAAGAGCCTACTCCGCCGGTTCGGTGAACCATTCCCCGAGGAAACGGTCGAAGAGAGCCGCATCGGTCAGGTTCAGCGAGGGATAGATATCCTCCAGTTCCTTCACCCTCTCCCCCTTCTGCAGGGCGGTAAGCAGGGCCCCTACCATGGTGCGGTCGAACTGCGTGCCGATTCCCCTGCAGAGGATGTCCAGCGCCTTCTCCACCGGCATTCCGGGCCGGTACGGCCTGTCGGAGGTCAGGGCGTCGAAAACATCGGCCACCGCCACAATGCGGGCGGACGGGATAATGCTTTCCCCCGAGAGCCCGTACGGGTATCCCTTTCCATCGATCCTCTCGTGGTGCTGGACAGCAGTATTCACGATAAAATCAGGCAGACGCATGGGCTCCAGGATCTTACCGGTGAAGTAGGGATGCTTTTTTATCTCTTCGTACTCCTCCTCCGTGAGCTTTTCCGGCTTCCTCAGCAAGGCCCCCGACACCCCGATCTTCCCGAGGTCATGCATATAGGCAGAGATCTCTATGTCGGCAATCAGCTCTTCGGCATAGCCCAGTTCCTTCGCAATGGCCATGGAATACCGCGCCACCCGGTAGGAATGCCCGTGGGTGTGCGGGTCCTTCGCATCGATGGCCGCAGCCAGGGACTTGACGGTATTGAGGTACAGCTGCTTCAGGTTGTCGTACAGTCTGAGGGTCTCCACCGTGGAAGAGATACTGTGATTCATGATGCCCACCAGCTTCTTCTCATACGCAGTGAAAAACCTCTTTTCGGGGCTCCGGAGAAAGGCGATACAACCGATTCCCCCCTCCTTGACGACAACAGGGGATACCAGCACGGAAGTCCCGTCCTTCAGGGTGGAAAGGACGGTATCTTTCTTATTCAGGGCGAGGGAAAAGGGCTCCTGCATCATTATTCCGGCGGCTTCCCCGGAGGAGAGGTTCCGGTAGATGGAAATGGTATCGTCGCCCGAGTCCCGCACAGACATCAATGCCTTGTCGGCGCCGATTTTCCCGGACACTTCCGAGACGAGCAGCGCGCAGAAGTCGTACAGTTTCCGTATGCCGAGGAGCTTCTGTTCGAGTTGAAAGAGAAAGTTGATGTATTCCGAGATGTCCAGTATCTCGCTGCTCATTTGCTGGATTTCGAGTTCCCTCTGGAGCAGGGTGTTCACCCCTTCCATGCAAACCCGTATGTGCGGCTCCGCCGCATCCAGTATCTTCTCGTCGTCTGCGGTACAGAGGAGCCCCCCGATGGGCTCCCGGTACTCGAAGGGGAAAAACCGTGCGGAGGACAACTGCCCGTATCCGTTATTGCCGAGGGAGAGGGGATTTCCCTCGCAGTCCAGAACAAAGGAGTGGACACGGTGGGCGTTCTTCAGAAGATCCATGGACTTCTCCAGGAAAGAGGTATCCGGCATATGATCGGTCAGGTCCGGCATTCCTCCCCTCCCGCGCCTGTCGTATCGAGAAGCTTCCGTATGGTTGCCTGGAGATCGTCCCGGGAGATGGGCTTATTCAGAAAACCGTCAGCCCCGGCAGCGTACGCCCGCTGAATATCCTCCTCGCTGCCGAGAGAGGTCAGAATGACAAGCGGAATGTGGGAAAGGGAGAAGTCGGCCTTTATCAGCGCAGTGGCCTGGATGCCGTCCATGACCGGCATCTCCACATCCATGATGATCAAATCGGGCTTCCAGGTCTTCGCCATCTCGTATCCCTTCTGCCCATTCTCCGCCTTGAGTATCCGGTACCCGCACTCCTTCAGGATCTGCCCCACGATGCGGTGTATCATCAAGGTGTCGTCAACCAGAAGAATGATCTCTTGCACGCCGGTTCTCCCTCCATAGCATGGTTATCGCCCGGATCAACAAAAAAAAACAGTATCACTATACCATAAATCCCCCCCAAAATGATCCCCGTATCGGGCGCAGGGGGCAAAGGCAGGTAGAGGTAAAGGTAGAGGTAGAGAGAGAGACAGGGGGCAAGGGGGTATCCTCTTCTCTGCAGCGAGTGTCTGGAATATCAGAGGGGGCAGGTAACGCCCGAAACAGGCATGCACAGGGGGGACGAATGCCTTGGAAGCGGCTTCGCCAGCCCAGGCGGAACCAGGGAGGGTGGAGCGGGCTGTCGTAGCCTCCCCGGACATACGGTAAAGAGAGACAGGGGTCACCGGAAAGACAGAGTCTTTCTGGGGCAGAAGGCGGGAGGCCGGGCGAGAAACGGGGTCCCCGGAAAGTCGAAGACTTTTTGGGGTGGAAGTTGAGCGGAAAGGTGTTCCCCCCAAGGGGGACCCACACCAGAGGATCCCTGTTCAGATCACTCCCTCTATCACTCTCCTCCCTGCTGTCTCCCCTCCTCTGTGTCTCTTTTTGTGCACCACTTTTCATTGCACCCCCGGCGGCAGTATCCGGGGAGAGTGAGGATATTTTACAGGTGTGCATTACATAAGGCGATTTTCCTTCCCCATTGCATCGCTTTGTGCAGTATCCCCTCCTCGTCTCCCCTCAGGAAAGCCTTGTTCTCCACGATCGGCACGCCGTCCACCAGGACGGTATCCACATCGGAGGCCATGGTGGAATACGCCAGGTGGGAGTAAATGTCATACCGGGGAACAAGATGGGGCTTCCGGAGATCGACGGTAATCAGGTCCGCCCGCTTCCCTTCCTCGATACTCCCGACAGTAGCGCCCAACCCCAGCACCTCCGCCCCCCACCGTGTCGCCATGAGGAGGACCGTCCGGGCATCGAGGGCGGTCGGGTCCTTTGCCAACGCCTTATGGAGCTTTGCGGCGGTGGACATCTCGCTGAAGACATTCAGATCGTTATTGCTCGCAGCCCCGTCAGTACCGAAAGTAACCCGTATTCCCCCCGCAAGCATCTCCGGAACGGGGGCTATCCCGGAGGCCAGTTTCAGGTTGCTCTCTATGCAATGGGAAACCCCCACCCCCCTTTCGGAAAGGAGTCCGATCTCCCTGCCGTCCAGGTGAACGCAGTGCGCGGCCAGGAGCCTTTCGCTCAACAGCCCGAGGGAATCGAGGTGCTCCACGGGACGTTTTCCGTAGCGGGAGAGGATCTCCTGCACCTCCCACTCCGTTTCGGAAAGGTGTATGCTGATGGGGACCCCCCATCTCTCCGCTGCCCCCCTGATCTTCGACAGGGTCTCCGGGCTGCACGCATAGGCGGAATGGGGGGAGAGGCACGGGGAAATCATCGCGTCGCCCTTCCAGTCCGCAATAAATTCTTCAGCATTGCGCAGGTAGTCGTCCGCGTTCTTTCCCGTTTTCGTGGGGAAGTCGACGATTCCCGCCCCCAGCACCGCCCGCATCCCCATCCTCTTCGTCGCCACCGCGGTGGTCTCTCCAAAGAAATACATGTCGCTGTAGGTGGTAATTCCCGCCTTGAGCATCTCGAGGCACGCCAGCTCGATGGCATCGGTAATAAAGGCGGGGCTGAGCCACCTGCCCTCTGCGGGCCAGATATGGTTTTCGAGCCAATCCTTGAGGGGAAGATCATCGGCAAGGCCCCTGAAGAACACCATGGCGGCATGGGTGTGGGTATTGACAAGTCCGGGGAGGACCGCCCTGTCCCTGCCCTCTTTGATACGGGGTGCAGTGTATCTCTTCAGGATCTCTTCAGAAGCACCCACTTCCCTGATGACACCGTCCCGTACCGCAACCGCGCCGTTTCTCAGCACCCGATGGGTGCTGTCCATCGGCAGGACATACTCTCCGCACAGAATGCAATCGACAGATTCCATAGGGAACAGTCTCCTTAGGGTGTGTTTGCAAACACACCCTTGTTCTTTTTTCGTAAAGAGTGACGGCAGGGGCATGCCGGCCCGCCCGGCACCCCATTTCTTACCATCGTATAAGAGACAGGGAGGTAAAAACGAATACGGCGACGCTGATATACCCGTTCATGTTGAAGAAGGCCATATCCAGCCTGCTCAGGTCATGGGGCTTCACCAGGGAGTGCTCGTAGAGCAGCAGGCCCGCAACGAACGCCATGCCTGTCCAGTAAAAGAAATTGAGATGAAAGAGGACCCCGGTCAGTCCCAGCAGTACCCAGGTGATACTGTGGAAGGTCCGGGAGAGAAGCAACGCATTACGGATGCCGAACCGCTGGGGGATCGAATGGAGTCCGTAGCTCCTGTCGAATTCCACATCCTGGAGGGCATAGAGCACATCGAAGCCCGCAAGCCAGAACACCACGGCGATGCTAAGAGGAACGATCTCCGCATCGAAGGTTCCGCGCACCGCGATCCATGCCCCCAGCGGGGCCGCGGCAATGGCGATCCCCAGGACGAAGTGGGCCATCCAGGTAAACCTCTTCGTATAGGAATAAAGGAGGAGAACAAAGAGCGCCAGAGGGGAAAGCGTAAGGCAGAGGGGGTTCAGCATGTATGCGGCGAAAAGCAGTATCGCAAAGGAAATGACGGTAAAAAAGGCGGCATCCCGCACCCGGATCGCGCCAGAGGGAATTTCCCTGCCCGCGGTTCTCGGGTTTTCCGCATCGATTTTTCTGTCAATAATCCTGTTCAGCCCCATGGCGCCGGACCGGGCTCCGGCCATGGCAACGGTAATCCAGAACAGCTTCTCCAGGGACGGGACTCCCGATGCGGCCAGAATCGCTCCGGTGAAGGCAAAGGGGAGCGCAAAGACGGAATGGGTTATTTTGATCATCCGCCCGTAAAGGACGGCTTTCTCCTTGAAAACGTCCATATAAAGTATGATACCATACCTTTCGCCCCCCCGGGAAAGATATCCGCGACAGGAGAAAAGAGAGGAGCGCTGCGGATTCCCTGCAGAGGCGGTCTTTACTGGAAATGCCTGATTTTCAGGTAGCATTCATCTTGACAAAGGTGGCAAACTGTGGTAAGAATTTCTCAAATTCAATTTCCAGGTCCATCATAAGGAGGAAGGCATGAATCCGGACGATCTCAGGTATCACAAAGAGCACACATGGGTAAAAGTTTCGGGCAATAAAGTGACAATGGGGATCACCGAGTATGCACAAGACGCCCTGGGCGATATCGTCTATATCGATCTCCCCGAAGTCGAATCCACGGTGGATGCCGGCACCGAAATGGCGGAGATCGAATCCACGAAAGCGACTTCGTCCGTAATCGCCCCGGTAAGCGGAACCGTGGTGGAGGTGAACGAGAAGCTTGCGGATTCCCCGGAGATCATCAACGAGGACCCGTACGGAAAAGGGTGGATCGCTGTCATCGAGATGGAAGACGAATCGGAAATCGACGACCTGCTGGACGCGGGGGATTACGACAAGTACATCGAAGAGGAAGCGAAGTGAGGGTCACCATCCTTGGAGCAGGGCCCGGAGGATATGTCGCCGCCCTGAAAGCCGCCCAACTGGGCGCCGAGGTTACGGTAATCGAGAAAGAGGAGGTGGGGGGCACCTGTCTCAACTGGGGATGTATTCCGACCAAGTCCCTCGTCGCCTCCGCCGAGGCCTTTCACAAAGCCAGAAAGCTGGAAGAATACGGCATCGAAATTTCCGGTCAGGTGACCCCGAACCTCGCGAAGATCATGGAGAGGAAACAAAAAGTCGTTTCCACCCAGATCAAGGGCATTCGCTCCCTTTTCAAGAGCTGGGGCGTCCGGCTCATCGAGGGCACGGGCATGCTGCTCAGTCCCGAGAGGATCGAGGTGCAAAAAAAAGACGGCTCCCTCGATATTTTCGAGACGGACAAGATTATCGTCGCCACGGGATCGCGTCCCGCCCAATTGCCCCTCTTCCCCTTTGACGGAGAGCATATCCTTTCGAGCAATGATGCGGTGGTGATCAAAGCCATTCCCCGGAGTCTCCTCATCGTGGGAGCCGGCGTCATCGGGTGCGAGTTCGCCTGCATTTTCAGGGAGCTGGGGACCGAGGTCACCATGGTGGAAGCAATGCCGAGGGCCCTTTCGGCTGAAGACCCTGAAATCGCGGAGGTCCTTGAAAGGGAATTCAAGAAGAAGAAAATCAGGCTGCTGACCGGGGTAAAAGTGGAGAGAGTCGAAGGCAGGCACGACGGAATTCACGCTTTCCTCGAAGACGGCAGGGAACTGTCCGCCGAAAAGCTCCTCGTTTCCATCGGCAGGTCCCTCAATACTGCGAATATCGGCCTTGAGGCGGTGGGAGTCAAGAAAGGACCGCGGGGGGAGATCCTGGTGGACGAGAAAATGGAAACCAACATCGGGGGCATTTACGCCATCGGAGACGTAGTAGGCGGAGCGCTCCTCGCCCACGTTGCCTCCCGGGAGGGCATCGTCGCCGCCTGCAATGCCTGCGGGCAGGAGGAGAAGATCGACTACTCCGTCATCCCCGCCGGTATCTTCACACTCCCCGAGATCGGCTCGGTGGGACTCAGGGAGCACCAGGCCGCGGAACGGGCGATACAGATCAAAACGGGACGCTTCCCCTTTAGAGCGCTCGGCAAGGCCCACGCCATGGGCGAAATCGAGGGCATGGTAAAAATCATCTCCGATGCCGGGACGGATAAAGTCCTGGGCGTGCACTGCATCGGCGCCCATGCGACGGATCTTGTGCATGAGGGCGCGCTGGCGATCAAAGCGGGACTGACGACGCGGGAGGTCGCCTCCATGATCCACTCACACCCCACCCTCGCCGAGGGCCTCATGGAAGCAGCGGAAGACGTACACGGCGAGGCGATACACATACCGAAAAAATAGGGTGTAACAGTTTGCGTACACACCCTGACCGATATACCACACACAGGAGGACGTATGAGTGAAATACTGGACGTATTCGCACGCGAGGTCATTGATTCAAGGGGCAATCCCACTGTCGAGGTCGAGGTGATGCTCGGGAGCGGGGCGTCCGGCAGCGCCATCGTACCGTCCGGGGCTTCCACCGGCATGCGGGAGGCGCTGGAACTGAGGGACGGAGACAAGAAGAGATTCCAGGGGAAAGGAGTGCTGAAAGCGGTACTGAACGTCATCGAGAAAATCGCCCCCGAACTGAGGGGAATGCCCTCTGAAGACCAGGCGCTCATCGATACGACGATGATTGAAATGGACGGCACCGAGAACAAGGGGAAGCTCGGCGCCAACGCCATCCTCGGCGTTTCCATGGCGGTGTGCCGCGCTTCCGCCCTGGAGGCGGGACTGCCTCTCTACAAATACATCGGCGGATGTAATGCCAAGGAACTCCCCGTGCCCATGATGAATATCATGAACGGCGGCGCCCACGCGGACAACAACCTCGATATCCAGGAGTTCATGATCATGCCGGCGGGCTTCGATACCTTTGCCGCGGCATTGAGGGCCGGCGTCGAAATTTTCCACACCCTGAAATCCCTTCTCAAAAAGAAGGGGCTGAATACCGCAGTCGGTGATGAGGGGGGCTTCGCTCCGAATCTCGATACGAATGAGGAGGCCATCTCCCTTATCATCCAGGCCATCAAAGACAGCGGGTACACACCGGGCAAAAACGTGCTCCTTGCCCTCGATGTGGCGTCTTCCGAATTCTTTGACAAGGGGAAGTATACCTTCGAGGGAAAGAAGATATCTTCCTCCGACCTGGTGGGATACTACGGGAAGCTGGTGGAGAAGTACCCCATCCTCTCCATTGAGGACGGCACCGCCGAAAATGACTGGGGGGGATGGAAGCTCCTCACCGAGAAGCTCGGCTCCGCGGTGCAACTGGTGGGGGACGACCTCTTCGTCACCAACACCAGGATCCTGAAAGAGGGCATCGAAAAGGGGGTCGCTAACTCCATCCTGATAAAGCTCAACCAGATCGGCACCATGACCGAGACCCTGGATGCCATCGAAATGGCGAAACGGGCGCGGTACACCGCCGTCATCTCCCATCGTTCCGGGGAGACGGAGGACACTACCATTGCAGACCTCGCCGTGGCGTGCAATACGGGATTCATCAAAACCGGCTCCCTTTCCCGGAGCGAGAGGATCGCGAAATATAACAGGCTGTTGAAGATCGAGGAGGAATTGGGAGAATCCGCCGTCTTCAGGGGAAAAGGCGCCTTTTACAACCTGGACTCGAAGTAATTTTCCGCGGCCCCGTCCGCGGAAAGGGCAGGAGGGGAAGGGGAAGTTTTCGCTTCCCATTTCCCTCTTTGTCATTTTATAATTATACCGATGAAAGAAAGGAATCGGCCCAAAAATCTGCGACAACAGGTCACGACGGAGCGGAAAAGGCGGAATTTCATTTTTTTCACCATCATTTCCGCCGCACTCCTTTACATCAGCTCCACTCTTGTCTTCGGGGAAATGGGTCTTATCAAGTATTACCATCTCACCAAGGTGCGCAAAAGGCTGGAGTCGGACATCAGCGCTTTGGAAAGGGAGAACCGCACCCTGCGCGCCCAGGTCGGTGCGCTGAAAGAGGACCACTTCTATATAGAGAAATACGCCAGGGAGGAGTACGGGCTGGCCAGACCCGACGAATACATATTCCAGTTTAAAGAAGATGACAGATAGCCCCCTTCATATCGCCTTCCTCTGGCATATGCATCAGCCATATTACAAAGACCCCTTTACGGGGGTATACCGCCTTCCCTGGGTCCGTCTGCACGGGATCAAGGACTATCTCGATATGCTGAAGATCCTCGAGGAGTTCCCCCCGATCCATCAGACCTTCAACCTTGTCCCCTCTCTCCTCGAACAGCTCACCGACTACCTGGAAAACGGTGCCACGGACCGCTATCTCGATCTGACCCTGAAGCATCCCTCCGCTCTCACCGAGCACGAGAAAATGTTCATCATCGAGAACTTCTTCCTCGCGAACTGGGATAACATGATAAAGCCCCTGCCCCGGTACTACGAGCTTCTGGTGAAGCGGGGATTCCGGTTCACCAGGGGGGACCTCATCAGGGTATCCCGGTACTTCAGCGAGAGCGATATCATGGATCTCCAGGTGCTGTTCAACCTTACCTGGATCGACCCCCTGTTCAGGAACAGCGATCCCTTTCTCCGGGAGCTCATGGAGAAACAGAGGGACTTTACGGAGGAAGAGAAGCGCCTGCTCATCGAGAAGCAGTTCGCTATCCTGAAGCAGATCATTCCCGCATATAAGAGAATGGGGCAATCCGGGCAGATCGAGCTGTCGGTAACCCCCTTTTATCACCCTATTCTCCCCCTCCTGTGGGATACCGATACGGCAAGGATCGCCATGCCCCAGGTGCGTCTTCCGCGGAGAAGGTTTTCCCATCCCGAAGACGCCGTCAGACAGATACGCATGGGCCTCGACTACTTTGAGAAGCTCTTCGGCTACCGGCCCTCGGGGATGTGGCCGTCGGAGGGATCGGTAAGCGAGGACGTGGTGCGTGCCGCAGGGAGAGAGGGGATCCGGTGGATGGCCTCTGACGAGGAGGTCCTCTCCCGGTCCATGGGAAGAGCTTTCAGGAGTCCCGAGGGGCACCTCATCGACGCCCCGGCACTGTACCGTCCGCACCAGTTTGACGGGGTTTCCCTCTTTTTCAGGGATCACAAGCTTTCCGACCTCATCGGCTTCACCTATTCCGGATGGAACGCACAGAGGGCGGTGGACGATTTCATGGGGAAGCTCGTCCAGATCCGGAATACCCTCCCCCGCGACAGGACATATGTCGTCCCCGTCATCCTCGACGGGGAGAACGCGTGGGAGTATTACTCCAATGACGGACAGGACTTCCTGCGCTGCCTTTACGCTGCTTTGAGCTGCGACAGCCGGTTCAGGACCGTTACCCTGTCGGAGTTTCTCCGTGAGCAGGGCCCCGGAGACGGCCTCTCCCGCCTTCATCCCGGCTCCTGGATCAATGCCAATTTCGGCGTCTGGCTCGGCCACGAGGAAGACAATCTCGCGTGGGACTACCTGGCCCAGACGCGGGAAGACCTCGAAGCCTTTGCCGCCGCCCACCCCGACCGGGATCTGACCGAGGCATGGAACGCCGTTTTCGCCGCCGAGGGAAGCGACTGGAACTGGTGGTACGGCGACGAACACACTACGGAAACCCAGGCGGACTTCGATGAGCTTTTCCGCAGCCATCTGATGAAAGTGTACAAAGCAATGGGCAAAGAGATCCCCCCCCATCTCTATGTCCCTATCCTGCTGGAAGACAGGAGCTTCGCTCCGACAGTGCTCGTACGTGGCTTTATCCACCCCCGGATCGACGGGATGGTGACCAGCTATTTCGAATGGCACCAGGCAGCCTTCATCGATGTAAAGCGCTCCGGAGGAAGCATGCACAAGTCAGAGAGCTTCATCTCCACCCTCCATTACGGCTTTAATAAAGACAATCTCTACCTGCGCATCGACGCGGTCACCCCCTTCTCCGAAATCAGGGAGAGGATTATCGTGCATATCAATATCGTACGACCTCATCCTTTCAGGATTATCTTCGATGTCCTGGGGAAAGAGCAGAAGGCCCTTCTCTATGAGAAGGCGCTGGATAGCTGGGATGCCGTTAAACAGCTCGGGAATGTGGCGGCCGGTGACATCTTCGAAATAGAGATCCCCTTTGCCGACATTCGGGCCGAAGAGAACGACGAGCTGGATTTCTCCCTGGAGGTGATGCGCAACGGGGAGGAAGTGGAGAGATGCCCCTGGCGGGGACATATCACCGTCACTGTCCCTACTCCCTACTATGAGACCCTCATGTGGTACTAGGGGCCAGGGTGTGCAGACGCAAACTATCTTCTCCTGCAGGAGCGGCTTCTCCTGCGACCGGCTGCACCGCACAGGAGCGGAATAGATGGGCAGCTCTTTTTTCACCACTTCGTGGGTCGGCATCTTCCTCGCGCAGTCCTTTTTTCATTCCCTCATCGCCGCGGTCATCGTCGACAGGTCCCTTGCCGTATGGGACATCAGGACCCCCCTGATCCGCCAGCGTTTCCGGTCTCTTATCCTCTTTCTGCCGCTCGTTTCCCTTCCTTTGTATCACTCCCTCACTCCCAACCGGACCGCCTTCACCTTCCGCACGGAAGCGCTCTTTGACAGCAGCCGCTGGCTGGGACTGGAGCTATGGAGCGCCCTCCCCCTGCATTTCTTCCTCCTCCTGATCCTTGTCCTCACCGCCTTGTTGTTCCTGCTCCAGGAGTTTCTGCCCATTCTGAAACATGCACTTGCGCCGGAAAAGTCCCCCCGCGAGGGGGCGAAACCCCTTCCCGGCTCTCCCGCCTTTGCGGCTTCCGAGAGTCTGAACGCGGTGAAACCGGACATATACGTCATCCACGATACCGACCCCATCCTGCTCTCCACCACAGGAGCCTCCGCATCGATCTTCCTCTCCACCGGACTGATCGAGGCACTCGACGAGGAGCAACTGCGGGGAGCCCTGGCCCATGAAATCGCCCACATTCAAAGGAATAGAAAGCCTCTGCTCATCCTGCTGTTTGTCCTGCGGGTGCTTCTGTTTTTTAACCCTGTGGTACTCCTTGAATTCAGGCGGATTGTTCGCGAGGAGGAGAGGATCTGCGATGATATCGCCGTATCGCTGACCGGGAATTCCCGGGCACTGTCGGAAGCGCTGCGGAAGCTCCATCCCCACACCGGCCTTTTCTCCAGGATGCCGGGGAAGACGCTCGTTCAGGCAAAAGCGTCATTGGAGGAGTACGGTCATGCCCTGCAGCTGGACACCCGGATCAGGAGACTCGAACAGGGGGAAGCGGGAAAAGACACGGGCAGCCATTGGCTCCCTCTCGGGATGACGGCGCTCGCCGTTGTCCTTATCAACTATTTCGTCGTGTGACGGGGAGATAAGGGACCATGCATATCGATAAGGCACTCCGTTTCCTCCTCTTCTTGCTGTTCCTCACCATGCTGGTGGGGGCGCTGAAACTGCTCAACTGGCTTCCCTCCATAATCGAGAAAGGCACCCTGGAAAAGCATGCCAGTGTCGAAGAACTGCGTTCCCGTTTTCCCAATGAAAAGATATACCTTCCCTCCTATTTTCCCCGGAACCTGGAATGGCCGCCGCTCCGGATCGTTGCCCAGCGGAAGCCCTATGTGGCGATCATGATGTATTTCTCCGACAGGAATACGGGGAAAGTGGGATTGTCCCTCCAACAGCTCAGCGCAGGGATAAGCCCTCCCCCCCCGTCCGAAATGAGAATTGCGCGTCCGGTGCGGAAAAGCTCGGTCCTTATCCGGGAGCGCGAGGGCACCCTTGTCACCGCCCTCTGCGAAGAAAGCGTCCCCTGCTATCAGATTTCGTGGCGGGAGGGAAATTTCACCCTCACCCTCACCACCACGGTCTCACAGAGGGATCTGATACGGATGGCGACAAGCATGGTTCCCTGACCCCCGGCATTTTTCCCGTCCCCCTACGAAAAAAAACACCTCCAAATAGGAAGTTATTCCAATTGAGACAAGTTCTTTTCTCTGGTATCGTAGAATCAGGAGGGCGGGAAACGGACACCCGCCAACAGGTTCAGAAACCAGGTATCGGATAAGGAGGTGTGACATGGCAGAGTTCAAACACATAGGAGGAGATAAGGTAAAACCGGGGAACTACTGGAATTTTTCGACGGGAGAGCGCATTACTCTTTCCAACGGCGGAGTGCTCCCGGGAGATACGGCGGCGACGTATTACAGGGCTCACCCCCTTTTCATTCTCCTGGCGGGGCCCCTCCTCGGCCTCGTGTATGCGGGATTCCTCCCCTTCATCGGCATTGCCGTAATGATCAGGATGATAGGCAAGATGGTGGTTACGAAAGCTCTCGGAAAGGTCGTTCAGGAAGGGGCCAAAGCGGCTCATTTCGGATGGAGGCCTTCCGAGGCATACCTGGCGGGGAAAAAACACAAGAAGACGGAAGGGAAAGCGATGCAGGAGAACGAAGATACCGCAGAGAGCAAATAACCTATCCGGGAGGGATACCACGATGCATGAGTATCCCTCCCTTTATGGGGAGGTACCCATGTACAGACATTTCTTTATTGCCGCCCTCTGCCTGCTCTGTTTGATTCCCCTTTCCGCATGGGCCTCGGCGGATGCTTTACCTGAAGAGGACCAATTGTGTCTGATGTGCCACACCCAGGAGCAGTCCCTGACTTTCAAGGACGGAGAGAAACTTTCCGTTACGGTAAACCTTCTTGAGCTCAAGCAGTCCGTTCACCGGATCATCGGATGCTCCGCATGCCATGACATCACCCCTGAAAAGCATCCGCACCGGAGCTTCGCATCGAAAAGGGACTACCGTATCGCTTCGGCAGCGATATGCACCCGTTGCCATACCTCTTACAAGACCGGAATCCACGCAAAATTGATGGCAAAAGCCCCCCGGGATACCGTCTGCACGGATTGCCACGGCTCTCACTCCGTCCGCCGGGCTCGGGAGATGGCCCAGGGAAATCACTACTGCCTTACCTGCCACGGGATCGAATCGCAGATGGAATTCAAGAACGGCGAGCGGACATCCATCAAAATGAACGAGGCGCTCCTGAATCAATCCATTCATAAGGATCTGAGCTGCACCGACTGCCATTTCGGTTTCTCTTCCGAAGAGCATCCGGTTCGCGTATTCGCCAGCAAGCGGGACTACTCCATCTCGTTATCGGAAAGTTGCAGGAGATGTCATTTCGACAAGTATACGAAGACCATGGAAAGCATTCATTTCAATACTCTTATCAAGGGAAATCTGAAAGCTCCCGTCTGCACGGATTGCCACGGTTCCCACTCCGTCGCCTCCGGGCGGAAGGAAAGGGTCTCCAATGCCCGGAAATGCAGCCAGTGCCATGAAGAGATCTACCGCACCTATGAGAGGAGCGTTCACGGGGGAGCATTGATCTCCGAACAGAACGGGGATGTCCCCATATGCTCCGACTGCCACAAAGCTCATGACATACACGATCCCAGGACGGTCAATTTCCACAACGAAGTGCCGAACCTGTGCGGAAAATGCCATGCAAACAAAAAGGTCATGTCGAAATACGGACTGTCCACCGCGGTAGTGGACACGTATCTGCAGGACTTCCACGGCATAACGCTGAAGCTCTATCAAAAGGGGGGAAACAGCAAGCCCATCGCCGTCTGCACGGATTGCCACGGCATCCACGATATCACGAAAACTGACGCCCCCGGCACGAATCTCATCAAGGCAAACCTGCTCAACAGGTGCCGGAAGTGTCATCCGGACGCTACGGCCAACTTCCCCGATAGCTGGATTTCCCATTATCAGCCGAGTCTGAAAAAGGCCCCCCTGGTCTACCTGGTGAATGTTGCCTACCAGCTCTTCATCCCCTTCATGGTGATCGGCCTGATACTGCAGATCCTCCTGCATATCTGGCGCTACGCCATCAACAAATAAAGAAAGGAGGTCCGACAATGAAAGAACACGACACAGCCGTCCCGGTACGGAGGTTCCACCCCTACAGGATATTCGAACACTGGAGCAATGCCCTGGCATTCACGTTGCTGGTCATCACCGGGCTGTCGCAGAAGTTCCATGAATTCGAAACCGCACAGAACGTTATCCTGTTTCTCGGCGGCATCGATGCCACGCGTCTCCTTCACCGTTACACGGGTATCTTCTTCACCGTCCTTACTCTTCAGCATATTCTCGTCGCCGCCGCCGGTATTCTCTTCCTGAAGTGGCAGCCTTCCATGGTGATCCACAAGAAGGATTTCACCGACGCCATCGACAATCTCCGCTACTATTTCGGGCTCTCCGAGAGCCCGGCACGATGTGACCGCTACGATTACAAGCAAAAATTCGAATATTGGGGCGTTGTGGTGGGAGGAGTGCTGATGATCGCTACCGGTCTGGCCCTCTGGTTTCCCGCGGTGGTTTCCCGTTACGTCCCGGGCGCCCTGATCCCCGTCTCGAAGGCGCTCCATACCAATGAGGCGCTTCTTGCCTTTCTCGTCATCATCATCTGGCATATCTATAATGCCGTCTTCAGCCCGGAAGTGTTCCCCATCGATACGGCGATGTTCACCGGAAAGATTTCGAAGCAGCGCATGCACCATGAGCATCCTATTGAATACGAAAGGCTCTTCGGAACACCTGCCGGAGAATCGGAAAAGAGCGTTCCCGAAACGGAAACCGCCACTTGACAGGAAGCGGGGTACGGGAGTATGGTTTAGGAGAAAAGGTACAATCCAGAATGCGGAGAAAGATACTCGTCGCCATTATCCTCAATGTCGTCGCTATTGCAACGACATTGGGGATAATCAGCTATATCACCGTCCGCGAGAGCATCGAGCGCTCTCTCCAGAACCGTATCATGCTTGCCCGCACCATCGCCAATTACCTGGAGATCCTGCTCCAGGAAAATCTCAACCGGCTCTACGATATTTCCCTTTCGGGAAAGATCGATCTGAAGGACGCTGTCGGGGAGCCGGAGAAGAAGGCTCTGGAGACGGCGTACCGTTACTCCCTCTTTTCAGACGGGGTCTTCCTCCTGGACAAATACGGTAACGAGATTCTTTCGTATCCCCTCCGCGATACCTACGCGGGAAATCTCTCCCATATCGAATATGTGTCACAGGTACTCAGAACAGGCCGGCCCCTCATCTCCGGAGTCTATACTATCGAGCCCATCAAAAAGCCCGTCCTCTTCGCCCTGGTGCCCCTCCGGGACAAGGAGGGAAACAGCATCGGGGTCGCGGGCGGGATCCTTAGCCCCACCAACCCCTTCCTTACCCAGATACTGCAATCGGTCAACCGGGAACAGAACAGCTATGTCGAAGTCATCGACTTCAACGAGAGGGTCATCTCCTCTGACATTCATTCCCATGTGCTGCAGCATCATGATCACGAGGACGAGCTGGGGAGAATGATACGCACGGGACAGGCGGGGATCAAGACATGCAGGCACCGGTATTCACAGCCGGCGCTCCATGACGGGGGCGTCGACCTGCTCGCCTTCGTTCCCCTGAAGACCGCCCCCTGGGGGGTCATCGTGGGCCAGGCGGAAGAGGATATCTATGCCCCCTCCACAAAACTTCGGAAGACCTTCTCTTTCCTTATCGTTGTCTTTATCGCCGCTTCCGTCATCTTCGCCATAGGGGCGAGCAGGGGTATCGTACGCCCCCTCAAGCAGCTCACCGCGGTAACCGACAGGATCGCGGCGGGCGATCTCTCGACGCCGGTGGGTCCCCTGGGGAGCGACGAGATACTCGTTCTCAGCAGGAGCTTTGAAACGATGCGGCAGAGGCTCACCGAATCGCTGGAGGAGATCAGGAATCATACCGCAGACCTGGAGCATCGCGTCGCACAGAGGACGGAGCAAATCAGGGAGAGCCGGCAAAAGGTGGAGCTCCTCCTTAAGAAAGGCATCTCCTCCCAGGAAGAGGAAAGAAGGAGAATCGCCCGGGAGCTCCATGATGAGATACTCCAGGATCTTTCCGCTTTCCTGATCAATCTCGATATCTGCAGGCTCTCCCCCGGGGAGGTCGGCGTGGAGAAGATCGATGCCATGAGGGCGCTCGTGCTGAAGACTATCGACGGCATTCATACCGTCATTCAGAACCTGAGGCCCACGGTTCTCGATGACCTTGGGCTCGAAGCAGCGATCGGATGGCTCCTCGAGAAGCACCTGAGGGAGAAGGGGGTGATGTGCTCCCTGCTGATAGAGAACAGGCACACGGAAAGATTCCCCTCCCAGGTGGAAATCGCCCTCTTCAGGACAATCCAGGAATCGGTGATCAATATTGCCCGCCATGCCAAGGCCGGTTCCGTATCCGTATCGCTGAAGACGGACGAGCATTTCGTCAGTGTCATTATAGAGGACGACGGGGTGGGGTTCGAGCTGCAGGAGGTCCTCCTGCACGCCCCGGAGGACGGCAGGGGATTGGGGATATTGGGAATGAGCGAGAGAGTGGCCCTCCTCGACGGAAAATTCCAGATATACTCCACTCCCGGCGAAGGGACAAAGATCGTTCTGCGGGTGCCTTTCTGTTCTCCGGGAGGGGAAAATGTCTAAGATACGAATTCTGATTGCCGACGACCATGCGCTGGTACGGGAAGGGATTGCGGCCTTTCTGCGTTTTTGCAACGATATGGAGACTGTTGCGGAGGCCTCGGACGGCATCGAGGCAGTGGAACAATTCAGAAAATACAAGCCCGATATCATCCTCATGGACATCGCAATGCCCCGGATGGGGGGGCTGGAAGCAACCCTCGAGATTAAGAAGCTCGACCCGGCGGCCAGGATCCTCATCCTCACTCAGTACGACGATAAAGAGTACATCTCCCGCTTTCTCAAGGCGGGAGTGTCGGGCTATCTCCTCAAGAAAGCGGTGGGGAGCGACCTGGTGTCCGCCATACGGGCGGTGAACAGGGGAGAGTTCTATCTCTTCTCGGCCGTCGCCACCGAGGTTGTCTACGGCTACCTGGGAAAGGGGGTGGTGGGGGAGGACCCCTACGAAAAACTCTCCGACAGGGAAAAACAGGTCCTCAAACCCCTGGCCGAAGGGTATACGCACAAGGAGATCGCCGATATGCTGAATATCAGCGTCAAGACGGTTATTGCCCATCAGACCAACATTTGCGAAAAGCTCGACATCCATTCCCGTGCCGGCCTCATCAAGTTCGCCATCCAGCAAGGGATTATCAAGATCGATTCGATGCCCCCCTTTTGACTCCTCTTGGTACTACCAGTTTTCATTGCATTCTCCCTCTTATGACCTGGTATACCTGCTCCTTTTCTGGTAGAATGAGAATTCATGAAAGCTCTCTTGCAAAGGGTTACCTGTGCCTCCGTGGAAGTGGAAGGCAGCACGGTCGGATGTATCGACAGGGGGATTCTCCTGTTCCTGGGGGTGGAGAAAGGCGATGATACGGAAGATGTGGAGTACCTGGCGAAAAAGGTGCTCCATATACGGATGTTCGGGGACCGGCAGGGCAAAATGAACCTCCCGGTCACGGAAACAGGGGGAGGTATTCTCGTCGTCTCCCAGTTTACTCTTTCTGCAGGCTGCCGGAAGGGCAACCGTCCCTCCTTCGACAGGGCGGAAGCACCGGAAAAGGCGAGGGAGCTCTATCTCCTCCTCGTTCAGCGACTGAAAGATTCCGGGGTTCCCGTCGCCACCGGCCGCTTCGGCGCCTCCATGAAAGTGCATCTCATCAACGATGGCCCGGTCACCTTTCTCATCGATTCGAAGGTCTGAATGCATACTCTCCTGGAGCTTTTCAAAGCCTTCGCCCACACCAGGGGACTCATCGACGGGGCCTTCGTCGTGGGGGGCGCCGTGCGTGACCTGCTCATGGGCAAGGTGCTGAAGGACCTCGATATCGTCGTCAAGGGGGATGCCCGGCAGATCGCAGAGGAGTTCGCCCGGGAGGCCGGCGCCTCCTTTGTTGTCCTCGACGCCGATTTCGGGGTGTACCGGCTGGTCGGGAACGGCTCTATTCTGGATCTTTCAGCGGTACGCTGCAACTCCCTCTCCATCGATCTCTCGGAAAGGGATCTGACCATAAACGCCATGGCACTGCCCCTGTGGGCCATCCGCGAGACCCCGCCCGGGGAGTCCTCCCCGGCGCGTTCCGTAGTGCTCAATCGTATCGACCCCTATAACGGCGCACAAGATCTCTCCGCAGGGATACTGCGGATGGTCGCGGAAGAGAATTTCATCAAAGACCCCCTGCGGCTGCTGCGGGTCTATCGCTTCGCCGCCACCCTGCGCTTTGCGGTGGAGGAGCGGACACTGCAGGCCGTAAAGAGGCTCTCCCCCCTCATCTCTTCCGTTGCCGCCGAGCGGGTTTCCGAAGAACTGAGGCATATCCTGCGGGCCGGGGCATCCTACTTCACTGTGGCATCAATGGCGGACAGCAGTATTCTCTCCTCTCTCCTGCCCCACGGGAAGAGCATGTCGCCCTCCGAATGGGAGGAGGTCCTCTCTCAGTACAGGAAGGCGGAGGAAATCATGCAGAATCCCTCCCTTTCTTTCGGCGGCGAGGGGAGTTTCATTGCTGACTATTTCACCTCCGATTTCCGGAGAATATGCGTAAAGCTCTCCCTGCTCTCCCCCTGCCGGGAAAGAGCCGGGAGCACTGCGCGCCACCTGAAGCTTTCCCGGAAAGAGACAGACTTCCTCCTCGCGCTGGCCGCCGGAAAAGAGAGATTGCTGCGCATGAAAGACACTGGGGAGGGCAGGGAGACAATCCGTCTGTTGAAAGAAGCCGGCGATGATATATACGCCCTGGTCCTGATCGCAGTGGCCGGCTCCCGGGATCCCTCCCCCTACCGGGAGCTGCTTTCCTTTTACAGGACGCTCTTCAGGAAGCGCAGGGAGCTCCTTCCCCTGGTAACCGGGCATGATCTTATCCGGGAGTTCCGCCTCGTTCCCTCCCCTCTCTTCAGGAAGATCCTCGAGGAGGTGGAGGACAAGGTACTGGAAGGGACACTCGGCACCCGGGATGAAGCCCTCGCCACTGTCGGAAAGCTCATTGAAGAGGAAGGAGAAAAGAAATAAATGAACTTCCTTATCGGACTCCTGGGAGGCTTTTTCGGAGGACTGGTCGGCCTCGGCGGCGGCGTGGTCATGATACCGCTCATGATCTCCCTGCGCAAGCTGAGCCAGCATAAAGCCCACGGGACAAGCCTCGTAGCGGTCGTCTTCACCGGGCTCGCAGGGGCCGCCGCCTACCTCCTGCACCATGCAGTGGACTGGAAAGCATCGGGTCTCCTCGCCCTGAGCGCCACCTATACCGCACGTTTCGGGGCACGCTATGCCCATTCCCTCCCCGAGCAGAAGCTCAAGAAAGCATTTGGCGCCTTCCTTATCTTCGTTTCCGTGCTCATTATCGTAAAGGCCTATCTTCCTGAAGAGAGCTACACCCTCTCTGCGGTGATGAAGACGGCGGTCCTGCTCCTCACCGGGGCAGGCACCGGCTTTCTTTCGGGGATGATGGGCGTAGGAGGAGGAACCATCATGATCCCCGCAATGGTGCTCTTCGCCGCCATGGGACAACACACCGCACAGGGGAGCTCCCTTCTCGCCATGGTCCCCGTGGGGGTGGCGGGATCAGTCACCCATTACAAGCTCGGAAATGTGCGGAAGGATATGCTGCCGGGCCTGGTGGCGGGCGCAGTGGCGGGCAGCTATCTCGGGGGGACAGCAGCAAATTTTCTTCCCGAGCTCTACCTCAAGTATACCTTTGCGGTTATTTTGACCTGGCTTGGATCGAGATATCTCGGCCTCAAGCTTTTTTAACCCCCCTCTCCCTCATTTATGTCGATTTATGACGTATTAGGAGCTATTATCGCTGTCCTGTATAATTAAAGAAAAGGGCACTGCCGTTCAAGGAATCATTTTGCCTCCGGCCACCGGGATCCGGAGAGGGGAGACAGGGGGAGAGAGCATGGACGAGGAAAGCATCCCCGCAGTACGATTGCTGAAAGATGAAGAAGGGAGGCCGGAAGAATCGCGCCGCTGCGAGGTGAAACCAGGAGATATGTCCGATGTGGAGCTTCTCGATGCCTACTCCCGGGCAGTCATTTCTGTCGTGGAAGCGGTGGGTCCGGCGGTAGTGGGCATCTCGGTGCTGCAGCATACCGGCAGGCGGGAGCCGATGCAGACAGGCGCCGGCTCGGGCGTCATTATCGCTCCCGACGGCTATATCCTGACCAACGATCACGTGGTGCAGCAGGCAAAACGCCTGACCGTCACCCTCCAGGACAGTTCGGTGCTGGATAGCACCCTCGTGGGCTCGGACCCCATCACCGATCTTGCCGTCATCCGTGCCGGAGCCTCCAGCCTCCCGTACGCGAAGCTGGGTGATTCCGCCCAGCTACGTGTCGGCCAATTGATCATCGCTATCGGCAATCCCTTCGGTTTTCAATCCACTGTCTCTACCGGGGTGGTAAGTGCCCTCGGACGCTCCATGCGCAGCACCCAGGGGATGCTCATCGAAAACATCATCCAGCATACGGCCCCCCTCAACCCCGGGAATTCCGGGGGCCCCCTGGTGGACTCCCGGGGGAATATTGCCGGGATAAATACCGCGATTATCGCCCTGGCGCAGGGGATCGGTTTCTCCATTCCCTCCAATACGGCCCGATGGGTCGCATCACAGATATTATCCCATGGGAAAGTGCGCCGCGGCTACCTCGGCATTGTTGCGCAGCAACGGCCGCTGAGCCGCCGGCTGGTGAGATTCCATCACCTGACCGGCGAATACGGGGTGGAGGTCGTGAGTATCGATCCCGACGGCCCCGCGGGGCGCGCGGGACTGCGCGAAGGCGACGTCATCACGGCACTGAACGGGCGGAATACGGCGAGTGTGGACGACATTCACCGTTTCCTCTCCGAATGGCCGCTGGGAGAAGAGACAACCCTCACGGTTATCAGGGGTGCAGAGCGTCTTGACGTTGCAGTGGTGCCCGTGGAGGCAGGGGCGTCCCGATAAGGGAATACACAACTTTTTCCCCTGCATGCGACTCACGGGTCTTTCCGACCTTGACGGAAATCATACTTTCCGCCCTCCTGTTCCTGTAGAATAAAAGGATATGAAAACCATCGACCGCTCCCGTATCAGAAAAATCCGCGCGCTGGTCCAGTGGATCGTTCTCGCCATGGTGACCTATGCGGGCATCAGCTTTTATTTCTTTGCACGGGCACTGGAAAACGGGATTATGCCTTCCATTTCCCGTTCCCCCTCCGTGGAGGGGTTCATGCCCATCGGCGCATTAATGGCCCTTAAGCTCTGGATTGCCGGGGGCGTATTCGATCCGGTGCACCCTGCAGCCCTGGTCCTGTTCATTATTGCACTGCTCATGGCGCTCCTGCTGAAGAAATCCTTCTGCTCATGGATCTGTCCGGTGGGCACCCTCTCCGAAGCGGTGGGACAGGCCGGGAAAAAGCTCTTCGGAAAGAATGTCGCCCTTCCGAAATTCCTCGACTATCCCCTGAGGTCGGTGAAATACCTTCTTATGGCCTTCTTTCTTTATGTCATCCTCCTCAAGATGACCCCGCCGGAGATAGTAATGTTTCTCGATACCCCCTACTGGAAGGTGGCGGACATCAAGCTCCTTGCTTTTTTCACCGAGATGTCCCTGACGACGCAAGTCACCCTCGGTGTCCTTTTCGGCGCCTCCCTTTTCTACCGGAATGTATGGTGCAGGTATCTCTGCCCGTATGGCGGACTGCTCGGTTTACTGAGCGCTGCAAGCCCGATTACCATACAGCGGAACCAGGAGCGATGCATCCGGTGCGGTTCCTGCTCGAGGAATTGTCCCTCTCTGCTTCCGGTGGACAGGAAAAAGGCCATCCGCTCGCCCGAATGCACCGGCTGCCTCACCTGTGTGAGCCATTGTCCCGCAGAGGGAGCGCTGAATATGGCACTTCCCAACAGGCGCTCCATTAAACCGGAACTGTTCGTCGCGGCGGTCGTCGTGGTCTTTTTCGGCGGTATTCTGGTGGCCCGGCTGTCAGGGAAGTGGCACTCCTCCGTTACTCCCGAGGAGCTTATGGTGATCGTCCCTTATATCAAAGCCCTCGCGCACCCCTGAGCGCGCGCAATCTACCTCCAGGAGGGTGTCGGCCGTTCCTTCCAGGAGGGGTCTCTCAGAAGGGATGGTCCGAGGTACGGATCACTGAAAGGATACGGGGCATACCAGGAAGGAATTTTCCCCGTCTCTTCCCAAAGGTGAATCTCCCTTATTTCAAAAAAAGGGAAAAAATACTCTGTCCCGTTCACCCTGCCCGGTTGTATTTCTTTAAATATCCCCATGATGGTGATATCGCTCCCTTCGCGGAACCTCTCGGAATCCAGGGTTCCCTTTTCCCGGGGATAGAGCGCCAGGAATCTTCCCTGCACTTCACCGGTTTCCTTCTGCAAGCGACCCTCGTCCGAAAGGGGTACATAAACAGCCTCGAGGAGAGAGCCTTGGACGGTGGGCTCATTGCGGATGATGGTCCCTCCCAAGACAAACGTACCCCCTTTGAAGTCGGACGGATGCATCAAGAGATCGGAGAAAGATGCCGGGGCAGCTCCGCGGGTGGTGAAGTCCGGACGCACCTCCGGAGCACACGCCGAAAGCAAAGTAGCAAGGATAATGATAATGAGGGATAGAGCCCGGTACATACTTATCTTTTACCCCTTCCTCCCGCACTTGTCAAGCAGAGAGAAAAAGAGGGTTCCGTTCATGATAGTTACCATTTTGGAGGAGAAGAGGAAGGGAGAAACAGCCGGGGGGAAACTGCTCCCTTCCATTGACAGGACTTACGTGAGCAAGCTCTCCTCTTTATGCGGCGGGCAGGATATCCGGCCCGGCGGTCGCTTCCTCACCCGGAGAGGCGAGGCTTACCGGGCGAACGGGCAGGTATACCGTAAAAACGCTTCCCTTGCCAAGCTCGCTTGTAACAGTGATGTGGCCTCCGTGCTCCTGGACGATCTTCCTGCTTATGGACAGGCCCAACCCGGTCCCCTTCTGTTTCCTCGTGAAAAAGGGCTCGAAGATCGTCTTGAGATCTTCGGGCGCAATGCCCTTTCCGGTATCCTGGAACCGGACCGCCACCGTCTCCTCTCTTCCGGCATGCTCTTCGCCCTGCCGTGATACCGAGATAAGGAGCTTTCCGCCGCTGGGCATCGCCTGCACCGCATTTACCACGATATTGAGGAAGACCTGCTGGATCAGGTCGGGGTCCCCCCCTATCTCACCAGGCTCCTCCTCTTTCCGGACCTCTATCGTGATGTTCTGTTTCCGCGATTCGGGATAGACAAAGAAAAGGGCCTTATCGAGAATATCACCGATCCGGGCGGGCACGAGTTGCAGGGGCTTTGGCCGCGCATACCGCAGGAGGTCCTTCACAATCCCGTCGAGCCGGTTCACCTGGTGCAGCACCTCCCCGATGATCTCCCGTTTTGGATCGTCACTGCTCATTTCAGACTGGCACATCTGGATAGCGCAGCTTATTCCCGCGAGGGGATTCTTGATCTCATGGGCGATACCGGAGACGACCTCTCCCAGCGACGCCATTTTATCCACATGCAGCATCTGCTGTTTGTGATAGTGCTCCACCTCGTCCTGTGCGGCTTCGAGAGCCGCTATCATCTCGTTGAATGAACGGGCCAGAAAGCCGAACTCGTCCTTGCGCGACTCGGGGGCCCGTACCGACAGGTCGCCTTTCTTTACCTTCTTCATCACCTCGGTGAGGGTATGCAGCGGGCTGTTGATCAGGATATCGCCGCCGATTACCAGGATAACGCACAGGATGAAGAAACCGAGAACAAAAGTCACCATATGTTGCCGCTGTATATCGGTAAGAGCCCTCTTCGCCGATGCCAGGGAGACCTCCACATCGAGAACCCCGATCACTTTGTTCCGGGGAGAGTGGCACTTGTAACATTCAGGGCCATTGCGAATCGGGCGAATACAGGTCGCAAAGACTTCCTCTTTCTTTTCAATGATAAAAGGCTCCTCATCCCCCGCCGTGAAACGCTCCCAGTCGGCCGCATAAATTCTTTTCCCCACTTCACCTTTTTCGTTGGCCGCGATAATGCGGCCATTCCCGGGATGGAAGATCCTGATCTCCCTCAACTCGGGGTGGCTCCGGGGATACTGCTCGAAGAGCTTCTGCAGCTCCGTCCACCTGTTCTCGAGCATGAGGAGCATGATGTTGTCCATGATGATGTGAGACATGAGGACAGCCTTTTCCTTCTGGACGTTGTACAGTTTTTCCTTCGAGTTCTCGAGCTCGCTCCATTCGATAAGAAGAAAGATTCCCAGGATGGAACAGAAACATACGAGGATGAGCTTGAATTTAACGCTGTTCAGGATATTCATTTGTTTTTTGTGGTATAAAGTATGCTTTTCCTCATAGGCACCCTGTTGGAATATAGCATTAACAAAACTCTTTTTTCATCCTTACCGTTGTATCCGCAACTTCAACTCCAGGGCCTTCCGGTAATCGGCAGCGGCTTCCGCCGGCATTCCTGCCTTTTCGCGGATTTCCGCCCGGAGGAGATAGAGCAGCGGTTCGTGCGGGTTCAGGCCGGCAGCCCTTTGGAAAGCCCCTTCGGCCTCCTTGATTCTGCCGTCCTTTCCCAGCGCGTAAGCATAGTAATACTGTGCCGGGGTGTACGATTCGTCCCCGGCCACCGCTTTTTCCAGCAGACCGAGGGCTTCCTTCTGCTTCTCCCTTTTCGCGAGGCAATAGCCCAGGCTGCTCATCGCCGCAATGCTCCCCGGATCGACCGTCAACGCTTTCCGGAGCACTTCTTCCATTTCTGTAAGGGTACCTTCCTTTTCAAGGATCTCGGCAAGCTTTATATAGGGAAGCACGTATTGGGGATCTTTCTCTATTGCTTTGCGGTAAAGGGACCGGGCCATGGCAAGCTGCTTCTTTCCGGCGAACTGGCCGGCAAGGCTCGCGTCGGCGATAGCGTCGTGGCGCGGGACATACCCCGGCTCCCTCTTCTGCCGGGGAGTCTCGCCGGCAAGGACACGGAGAAAGTCGAACATTTCTTCGGTGCCCACAAGGGGCAGTCCGGGCAGCTCATACGATATTTTTCCATCAGTGACGATTACGGTGGAAGGGAGGGCGATCACCTGGTAATCATGGAAGGTGGACAACTCCCTGTCAAGGAGGATGGGGAACGTGATGCGTATCTCCTGCACCACCTTCCTGATGTTCTCCCTGTCGGCAGGGGACATGGTCTGGTTCTCCGCGTTGATACCGAGCACCTGTATTCCTTTGTCCTTGTATTTCTGGTGAAATTCCTCGAATCTCCGGAGCGCTTTTGCGGAACTGGCGCTCCAGGTGGACCAGAACACTACCACAACGGCTTTGCTGCGGGAGGAATACGTGCTTAACTGCACCTCTTTGCCGTCCAGGTCGCTCAGCACGAATTCAGGGGGGGCCGACCCCACCTGAAGCATGGCCTGCGCCGAGCCGATGCAGGTAACAGAGAGCACGATGATAAGGGTGAGGGCGAGTATCCGTCTCATCGCCAGTCCCTCTTCACTTTCCGGAGCCCCTCTTTGAAGTGGAGGATCGCCTTCTGATACTCCCCGCGTTTCTCGTATATGAGACCGAGGGCATAATAGGCAAGGGCGGGGTCGGTATTCAGAATGAGGGCTTCCTTCAGGATAGGCTCGGCCTTTTCGATTTCACCCTTCCTGACAAGGGCAAGACCCAGTCCCGCCTGCGCGCTGCGGAAGCGGGGGTTCCCTTTCAGTGCCCCGGTAAACGCGGCGATCGCTTCATCCGTACGCCCCTTTTCCAGGAGCAGATACCCGTACTTCTCGTGTGCTTCGGGATATCCGGGATTCGCCTGTATGGCCTGTTCCATCGCTTTGAGCGCCTTGTCGGAAGAATTCACCGCAGAGAGGGCAAGTGCCTCCTTATAGAGGGTAAGCGTCTTTCCCCTGTCGGTTTCCCCATGGCTTTCCGCTATGAAAGCGCAAACGCAGGCAAAGAGCGCGAAAAAAAAGGAAAGGCGCATGGTGCGCATCGTCTCTCCGTACATTGTACCACCCCTCCTCTTTGTGCCGGGATATTACCTGTTTTTGACGGGGGCGCTTCTGTCATAAACGAACTTCTGATGACACCCGGGCAGGCAGGAGCCGCCGTTTGCGCTCTTCTGGAAGCCCACGGGCAATCCCCAGGAGCCGAAGGGGACCGCATCCCTGATATGCTTCGGGTTGTTCGTGGCGTGGGCATCGTGGCAGGCCCTGCAGGTACGCCCTTTGATCGCCTTGTTGACATGAACGAAGTGGAGATTCTGATCGCCGTTCCTGAAGCCGGTCATGGTGGTGGTCTTCGAGTCGAGCACAAGGTTCTTTTCGTGACAATTGAAGCAAAGCTCGAAGTTCCTGGTGTCGAAGGAAGCGTAAAATACCGGAGCGAAGTTCTTCCTCAGGATCCTGAAGTGATCGGAGCCGTGGGTGTTATGGCAGGCGGAACAATCATTCTGTTTGATAGGACCATGATGGTCCTTGTTCTTCGCGAGGTGTTCCTTCATATTCATGATCTTTCCGCCGGGCGCATCCAGGGGCTTGTCATGGCACAGGACACAGGTATCGATAGGTTGTTGCACCAACTGTTTTCCATAGTCGGAGACATGGGGATCATGACAGGCCAGGCACTTCTTCCCGGTCTCGAGCCCCCCGTGCTTCACCTTCACCCTTTCCACCCACTCTTTCTTGTCCTTATGGCATTCGAAGCAGAGTTCCTGGGAGCCCTCTTTCCTGAAGTTGAACTTGTAGTCCCCGGAGTGTGGATTGTGGCACGCCGTGCACTTCTCGGCGGCCGGCTTATGGGCGAACTTCTTCCCTTTAAACTCCTCCGCCTTATCGAGATGGCACTGGAAGCAGACCTCGTTTCCTACGGCGTTCAGCATCCTGGGATAGTCGGTCTGGTGGGGGTTATGGCACATCGAGCATCCCCCCACCGCTACGGGCCCATGTACAAAGGAGCCCCCGGCGATCTTCTTGTCATGACACCTGAAGCACAGGTCCGGCCCCTCACCCCTGAGCATGTACCGGAGGGACGACTGGTGCGGATCGTGGCATTGCGTGCAGTTCCCTTCCTTGACGGGTTTGTGGACCCCCTTCATGGTGTCCACCCGTTCGTGGCACTTGTAGCAGAGCTCTCCGGCATTCTTGATAGGCGCAAAGACGTGCTTTCCCTGGCTTATGTGGCAGACTTCGCATTGGCCGACCGCCGCGGGACCGTGGACGAATGTGTCCTTCCCCATTTTCGAATGGCATTTGTCGGTGACACAGGATTCCGCTCCCTGAGCGGCTTTTGCCCCGCGCGGCAGCGGAAAGTAGACCGAAACAACGAAAAGAAACAGGAAACCGGCCAGGACCACAAGACGCCCCCCTCGTGATACCTCCCCCATGATTACCTCCCCCAAGGTAAATGTCGTATCAATGCAGAGTACATTTTAATGAGTGACTTTTCCCTTTGTCAAACCTCCCGGGCAGGGCTCCTCCACTTTACCGCAGGAGTATTTCCATCAGAGATTGTATGCTACCGTGTTCCGGTTTCCTTCGAAAACGGCGCAGCCGGGAGAGAGAGCGAAGGCAGTTCGCATACACCCCTAATCGAAAAGCCGGAGATTTTCGGCCTCTTTCCTTACCAGGCGTAACAGCTCATCGTATGAGATGACCTTGACCTCCAGCTCCCTGGCCTTCTGCAGTTTCGAGCCGGCTTCCTCTCCCGCCACCAGGTAATCCGTCTTCCGCGAAATCGCGGAGGAGGAGTGCCCCCCTTGCTGCTCGATCATGTCTTCCACCTCCTTGCGCGGAACCGGCAGGGTGCCGGTTATCACAAAAGTGAGCCCTTCGAGGGGGAGATGCCCCTTTTCCCTCGAAATAAAGTCGGGATTCAGTATCTTCAGACCCAGGGATTTCAGTGCCTCAAGGGTCCTGATGTTCTTTTCGTCGCCGAAGAAGCTCGACACCGATGCAGCGATCTTCCCTCCCATCTGCTTAATTTCCATAATCCTTTCGGGGGGAACCCGGTACAGGTCCTCCAGGCGAGCGAAGTTCCGCGCCAACAGCCGGGCCGCATGCTCTCCCACATGGAGGATGCCGAGGGAGAAAAGGAATTTGGCCAGCGTCGTCTCCTTGCTCCTTTCGATGGCATCGATCAGGTTCTGCGCCGACTTCTTGGCAAAGCGGGGCAAAGCAAGCAGATCCTCTTTCCGCAGCCGGTAGATATCCTCGAAATGCCTGAGAAGGCCGCGGGAGTACAGGAGCTCCACGTTCTTCTCCCCGAGACCCTCGATATCCATGCCGCCCCGTGATGCGAAATGGATGATCCGCTCGGTAATCTGTGCGGGACAATCCAGGGCAACGCATCTGACCGCCACCTCGCCCTCCTCCCGCACCACCCGGGAACCGCATGCAGGGCAGTGTTCGGGAAGGGGTGCGGGACTCTCCCTTCCGGTCCTCTTTTCCGTGATGACCATCACCACATGGGGGATGACGTCCCCGGCCCTTTCCACCACCACGGTATCTCCCACCCGGATGTCCTTGCGTGCAATCTCATCCCAGTTATGCAGGGTAGAGCGGGCCACGGTAACCCCTCCGATCTTCACCGGCTCGAAGACGGCATACGGCGTGATGACGCCCGTCCGCCCCACACTTCCCCCGATCTCTTTTACCGTCGTCGTGCCCTGATGCGCCGGGAACTTATAAGCGATGGCCCAGCGGGGCTCCCTTGTCTTCACTCCCAGCTTTCTCTGGAGCTCACAGTCGTTCACCTTGATCACCGCACCGTCGGTTTCGAAGGGGAAGGCGCTGCGACTCCCCTCAAGCTCCCGGATTACCTCGAGCCCCTCACCGATCCCCCGCACCTTCTTGACAACGGCGGGGACGGGAAACCGCGCGGCTTCGAGCCATTTGATAAGCTCCCATTGGCTCCCGAAGGAGATCCCTTTCGCCGCTCCTACTCCGTAACAGGCGATATACAGCTTCCTCGACGCGGTGATGGAGGAATCGAGCTGGCGCACCGATCCGGCAGCGGCATTCCGCGGATTGGCGAAAGGGGGTTCCCCTTTCCGCTCCCTCTCCCTGTTCAGCGTCTCGAATTCCCGTATATGCATGTACACTTCCCCGCGGATATCGATCCTCTCCGGAACGATATCCCCTTCTATCCGCAGGGGAACCGCCATGATGGTGCGGATGTTCGTCGTGATGTCCTCTCCCACATACCCGTCCCCCCTGGTGGAGGCATGGGAAAGCAGCCCGTTCCGGTACGAAAGCTCGACGGCGAGACCGTCGTATTTGGGCTCAACCGTATACTCTATCTCTTCCCCGGTGCCGAGGAGCCGCCGTACGCGCTTGTCGAAATCGAAGAACTCCCCGGGGGAGAAGGCGTTCCCGAGAGAGAGCATGGGCTCGGCATGCCGCACCCTCTCGAACTTCTCAAGCGGAGGAGCCCCTACTCGTTGCGTAGGGGAATCGGGAAGGACATACCGGTACCGCTCTTCGAGCTCCCTCAGGCGGCGGTACCGTTCGTCATACTCGGAGTCGGAGATGACCGGTGAGTCCAGAACATAATAGCGGTAGCTGTGGTAATTGAGATCGCTGACAAGCTTTTCTATTTCCTTTTTGATTTCGTCGGGTACCTTGTCGGGCATTCTGTTTCCTTATCTCTGTTTCACCCTGTCTCTTTCCGTTTCATCCTGCCTTGCTCTGCTTTATCTCTGCCTTGTTCTGCCTTTCCTCCATAAGAGGGGTGCCGTACAAAGGCCAATGACACCTCCGGCGGCCCAGGGATATTTCACTCCGTACACCACCGGTGCCAAGGCAATACGCGCTGCCGTCCTTGCTGTTTCATGCTTTGCAATGTAGTCCGCCAAGGGAGGAGACATCCGGTAGTATGCGTTCACCACTGCCCGGCCTGCGGCCGTAGTCAGAAGGTACTCATCCCTGAATTTCCTCAGCTCCTGTACTTCAGGAGCGAGAGCGCTGCCGTACGCGGCAGTGGCAATGAAGCATCCCCCGCCACCCCCGCCACCGGAAGCAGAACCCTCCGATGCCGCCCCCCCTTCCTTCAAAGCGGTAAAAGAGTAAGCCAGGCCGTCCTGGGTGGAAGAAATATTCATTATAATAGCCACCACTTTGGAATAGGTGGAGCCGAATCCTGAAACCTGGGTCGAAACGGAAGAGCCGGTCAGGGCAACATCCTGTTCGTCGTATCCTCCTGTTCCCTTTACCAGGATAAGCCGTACTGCGTTGTTCCCCGAATTCATATTCGAGAAGGTAAGGGTAAGGACGGATGAGGAGCCCTCGGCCTTGAAAGAATAGAAGTGCGAGGCAAGGTGGCTCAGGAAACCGCTCACCGTCTGGGGATAGGAGGAATAGGCTGCAGCGTGGCGCACCAGGGGATAGTAGCCCCCGTCAGGATAATCCCTCCGGTAGTTAGCCGACTCGAAGGCAGTATAGGCGGAACCGAGGCTCGTACCCTGTGCCCCGAGCTCATTGATGACGGACTGCAGGGCAGCGGTACCTCCCCCGATCCTCGTCCAGATGGAGCGCACCACATCGCTTCCGTAGGCTTTGGAGAGGTACTTCACCCAGATGATGGTACCATACTCGTGGTCGGAAAGAGTGGAATCCAGCGAATAGTCGGGGTTATCGAACCACCCTCCGGGCCTGCCCTGCGTTCCGGCAGGGGTCGTCCCGTCCAGGTTGTAATAGGTTTCCCCGCTGTCCCAGAAGCCGTTATCGTTCGCGTCGTCGTATTTCCTCCCCAGCAGATTGAGATAGTCGTTCACGGTGGGGTAGACCTCGTCCTCCATCCAGGTGGAGGAGGCTTCCATCCACCATACGTTCGCAGAGCTGTAGGAATACTGGAACTGCACCGCATGGAAGAATTCGTGGGCGGCCGTCACCTTCAGCGCGCCGAGCCGCGGATCGGGATCAAGATTGGAGGGAAAGCCCGAGAAATCGTTTTCAATAACGATATAGGTATCGGAGACACTGGTATCGAAGGTCGTATACCCATAAACGGAACTCAGATCGAGTATATAGACGTCGAACCTGCCGTCTCCTCCGGCAGTTCCGTCGGAGGTGGGGGCGGTATAGCCCCTGCTGGTGACAATCTGTGTCCATGACTCGTCGAGAGAAGAAGCAAGACTGGTGACAAAGGAGGGCACGGTGCTCTGCACGCCATCGGAACCGTATACCGCATCACCATTGACGTTATTTTCCGTGTAATGTACCTTGAAATGTCCTCCCGGGCTGTCGTAGGTCCATACCGCGATGCCGCTGCCGTAGTAATCGCCGTCAGTGACATCGGTAGGCCGGTAGAGGATGAATTCGTTATCCTTGTAAAGGAGGAGACGGTTCTCCTTCGCTTCGAGAAGCACCGGGGTCGCCGATTTCACCGGACTATCGGACTGGTATCCCCGGGGGAGCTTCTTCTTGTTGAAGACCGCGTAGAGTTTGTAATTCAGGGCGGTACGGTAATCGATCTCCCCCCTTTCGTACGCTTTCTGCAGGAGATGAACGCTGTCTCCCTCCCTCTGCACCGCATCTCCGTAAACGATACCGGAAAGGAAAAAGACAACGAAAAGGATTGCAAGCTTTTTTTTCATACTGTGTTCACACCGCTCCTTTCTATTAGGATGTGTCCTGCTTTACAAAGATGCGAAGGGCAAACAGCTTCATCTCCCGGAGAACGGGAGGTCACCCGGACTCTGCCGTGGCGAGAAGGAAGCGCAGGGCCAGCAAGGCGGCCTCCTCCCTGTTCTCCGCTCTGTTGCCGGTAAGCACCACCCTCTTTGAGAAAGTCGCCCCCCTCCCGCTGACTGCGAGATACACAAGCCCCCTCTCCTTCCCTTCGAGGGTCCCGGGGCCGAGATTTCCCGTGGTGGCAACGGAGTAGTCGGTCTGCACCAGGTCTCTTGCTTTCTCCGCCATCACCCGTACCGTCTCTTCGCTTACCACCCCATGCCGCTCGATGAGAGCGGGGGATATACCGAGGAGCCATATCTTGGTCTCATTGGAGTAGGTTACCAGCCCCCCCCTGAAAAAGATGCTCGCCCCGGGCAGCACGGTTAAATAATGGCAGACGAGCCCTCCGGTGCACGATTCGGCGGCAGAGAGGGTCAGTCCCTTTCCGGAAAAGAGGGCATGCACACTTCCGATGATAGCGTTCCTGTCCGTCTCTTCCCTCACTCCGGCTTCACCCCGGCTGCACTCCTGTTTCTCTCCCGTTTCCTTCCGCTTATTCCTCTATTATAATGATATTCCGGAACAAAGTCAGAAGGAAAGATTCCCTACCGTACGGCGGCCCGTATCGTTATATACCCTGAAAAAAGAATCATGAATCCGCCGGCGACAACCCGGTGCTGCACTTCCTCACCGAGAAAAGCGGCCCCCAGGATAATGGCACAGACAGGCTCGATATAGCCGAGGATAGCGGCATGGTTGGCGCTCACCCGTTGCATCCCCTTGAAATAGAGAAAGGGGGCGATGGTGGAATGGGCGATTCCCATTACGATAACTGCCCAAAGTCCCGGAGAAAAAATCCCCCGTATCTCAACCCAGGGGAGCAGCAGAAGGGCGATAATGCTGTTCTGGAAAAATGTCATTACGAGGGGGTTGAAACGTGGCGCGAGGGTCCTGAGCGTGATGATGAGCAGCGCGTAGAAAAAGCCCGAAAGGATCCCGGAGAGAATCCCCGCGGTATTCCTGTCACCCGTCCGCAACAGCTCCCAAAAATGGGAAGGAGATACTCCCAGCATGATCCAGAGTCCGGCTGTAGCCACCGCAACGGAGAGGGCCACCCGCACCGTCACCCTTTCCTTCAGGAGGAAAAGGGCCAGAAAGGCCACCATAACGGGGGCGGTATAATGGGTCAGTACCGCGTTGGCGATGGAGGTATTCTGGTATGCGTAGAAAAAGGAGAAGGTATTGGCAAGACTGAGGGGGCCGAGCAGGAAAAGGGGAAGAAGTGCCCTTCCTGCCGGTATTTCCTCCCTGTATTTTTTACGGAAGAAAAAAAATGCCATGAGCCCGAGGGAGATGACATTGGGGAAGAAAATCAGATGGGGAACAGGCATTCCGGCGAACCGGATGACAACTCCGAGTGAGCTCCAAAGCACGATGGCGGTGAGTATATACACATAGGACATCGACTATTATCGCCTATTTAAAAAAATTTTTTCTCTCCGTATAATACCGGCAGGGGAGAGGACATATGACGACACAGTTCAGGGAGATAGACGACGCCGGGATTTCCATCGAGGTGAACCAGCTCGTTGTGGGGGCCGGTATTCCCTTCGATGTCTATATGAAGGACAGGGGCATTCTCACCCCTCTCTTCCCAAAGGGCATGGTAGTAAGTCCCGACGCCAAAAACGGGCTGCTGCAGAAGGGGATCTCCGAGGTTTACGCGAGGGCGGAAGACAGCTCCGCAGTGGCGGAGTACCTCGCCAGGGCGAAAGCCCGCAAGGAGAAGACCTCCGGTGATCCCTCCGGGCTCTTCAGGGACTACTCCTTCGCAAAGGAGCAGCACCACCAGATCGACAGGGCTCTCCTGTCGCCCGGGAGGGAGATACCCTTCAGCCTCCTGGCGCTGGACCGCTTCACTCTTACTTCCCTCGTGGAGGCCGGGGAAAAGAGTCCGGCCCTCGTCACCGCGGAGATGCTTGCCGCCCCCGGTGATCTCGTTATCCGGAAATCGGACATTCCCCTCTATTACGAATACATCAACAGCCTGCTCAACCAGGATCAGGCGGCAGAGGCCGCAGGAGGCTCCGTAAAAGTGATCGCGGTAAAGGAAAATTCGAAAATCATCGTGCGGGACCTCCTCGAAGACCCGAGGAGCGGGGAGAGGATAAAGCAATCGGGGGAGATGGTGCGGGGAATGATCGATTGCGTCCTGGACAACAGGGACGCCCTGTACGACCTCCTTTCGCTGCGGGGATACGATTACTATACCTATACCCACTCGGTCAATGTGGCTACCCTGTCCATCGGGATAGGAGCCGCCATTGGCATGGAGAAGGAGAAACTGGAAAAGCTCGGGATAGGGGCGCTGCTGCATGATATCGGGAAAAGTGCAGTGAGTCCCGAGGTGCTGAACAAGCAGGGAAAGCTCGACCAGAGTGAATTCCTCATCATCAAGAGCCATGTCATGGAGGGGAAGAAGATCCTGCAGGAGCACCACCGTATTCCCGAGGAGTCCTTCCACGCGGTCCTGCAGCATCACGAGAAGCTGTCGGGCAAAGGATATCCCCTGCAGTTGGCCGGCAACAACATTACGCTCTTCGGGAGGATATCCGCCATTGCGGACTGCTACGATGCCCTGACCACAAAGCGCCCGTATAAGACCGCCTTTACTCCCTTCTATGCCCTGTCCCTCATTGCAAAGGAAACGGGGGACTATGATCCCGACCTCCTGCGGGAATTCGTAAAAATGCTCGGCAAACTGTAGAGTATGCAGGGCTACCCATTCGGAGTGAAAGGTGATA
This sequence comes from Nitrospira sp., assembly GCA_002634385.1. Taxonomy (GTDB): domain Bacteria; phylum Nitrospirota; class Thermodesulfovibrionia; order Thermodesulfovibrionales; family Dissulfurispiraceae; genus Nitrobium; species Nitrobium versatile. The sequence continues at coordinate 41,177 of NSJL01000006.1, read as the reverse complement.
CAATAAAGATATTCAGAAACAGCGCGTTCACCGTAGCTGCCTCACCGCGCCGCACTGCCTGTTCCTGAAAATCTTTCTGTACGGCACGATGAAAGAATGGACCTTTTCGGAGAGGAACCCACAGAGAAGACGACGCAGAAAACGACGCACCCCGATGCCGCATCTCCCCTCGCCTATCGCGTGTTCCCCCGGACCATCGAAGAATATACAGGACAGGAACATATCCTGGGGGAGGGGAAACTGCTCCGGCGGGCGGTGGAAGCGGACAGGATTACCTCCCTCATTCTTTACGGTCCGCCGGGCACGGGGAAAACCGCCCTTGCGCGGGTGATCGCCGCCAGGACGAGGGCCCATTTCGAATGGCTCAACGCCGCGACAGCGGGGCTTGACGACCTCAGGAAGGTGATTCAGGCAGCGCGGAAACGCAGGGAAAAAGGCACCCGCACCATCCTCTTCCTCGACGAAATACACCGTTTCAACAAACTGCAGCAGGACGCCCTGCTCCCCGACGTGGAGGAAGGAAATGTCATTCTCATCGCTGCCACTGTCGAAAATCCTTTTTTCTATGTAAACTCCGCTCTCCTCTCGCGAAGCCAGGTTTTCGAATTGAAGCCCCTGTCCCCGCAGGATCTCCTTTCCATCATGCAGAGGGCGCTGAAGGACAGGGAGCGGGGGCTGGGACACCTTGCGATCCGGGCGGACGAGGACGCGCTCCGTCATATCGCAACCATGTCCGACGGAGATGCGCGAAAGGCCCTCTCCGCCCTTGAGATAGCCGCACTGACCACCGTGCCCGACAAAGACGGAAGCATCCACATTACCTTGAAGGCCGCTGAAGAGTCCATACAGAAAAAAGCGGTGGTGTACGACAAGAAAGGCGATAAGCATTACGACACCATCTCCGCATTTATCAAGAGCATGAGGGGCTCCGATCCCGATGCGGTCGTGTATTACCTCGCAAAAATGCTGCATGCGGGCGAAGACCCCCGCTTCATTGCGCGACGGATCGTTATCTGCGCATCGGAGGATATCGGGGAGGCCGATCCCATGGCGCTGCTCATCGCCACCTCCGCCCTGCGGGCAGTGGAGTTCATCGGTATGCCCGAAGCAAGGATTCCCCTTGCACAGGCCGCCATCTACCTTGCCCGTGCGCCGAAGAGCAATGCCTGCTACCGCGCCATAGAAGCGGCCATGGCGGATGTGGAAAAGGAGCAGACCATGGAGGTCCCCGACCACTTGAAATGCACCCACTATCGCGGCGCCAAGCAACTGGGGCATGGAGAGGGCTACAAATACCCCCACGATTACGGCGGATACGTGGAGCAGGAATACCTCCCCCGGAAGAAGAAGTATTATAAACCCTAATACAGCAGGCCGGAGCGGGAAAGAAGCAGGCCCGCTCCTCTGAACCATCCCCTTTCCCCCACGCAGTTACGAGGAGTGCGCCATGAGGAGAATTTTTATCTCTTTTCCCCTGTCCGTATTCCTGTCCCTGGCGGGCATCCTTCTGCCGCTGCGAGCCGGTGCGGCGGAGGACAATCACTACCCGCGCGTCCTTCGGGTACAGGACGGAAAGATCATCACCTTTGACCAGATGATACGGGATATCGGGAGGACACGGGCAGTCTTCGTCGGCGAGAGCCACGGCAACAGCGGCCATCACAAGGCGCAGCTTGCAGTCATTAAAAAGCTGCGCAACTCCCGTATTCCCCTCGCAGTGGGTCTCGAGATGTTCAGGGCAAACAGCCAGGAGGCGCTGAACCGCTGGATCCGGGGGGAGATGACCCTGCAAAAATTTCTGAGGATATACTATGACAACTGGAGCCTCCCCTGGGCCCTGTACAGTGATATCTTTTTCTATGCACGGGAGAAGGGGATTCCCCTGGTGGGCCTCAATATACCCCGACATATCACCCGTAAGGTAGCGCGGAAAGGGTTCTCCTCCCTTACCCCTTCCGAGCTGAAGGAGTTGCCGCCCGGCATCACCTGCGATGTCGACCGGGAATATATGGATTTCATCCGCAGGATGTACAAAGCGCATAACGGCAGGGGTACGGAATCCTTTACCCGCTTCTGCGAGGCCCAGATGATATGGGACAAGGTGATGGCCTGGCATCTCACCGCCTACCTGAAGCAGCATCCCGGAAGCACAGTGGTGGTCCTTGCGGGGACAGGGCACTCCTGGAAAAGGGGCATACCGGCACAGCTACGGAAAGATTCGGGATTCGCCTGCACGGTAATCCTCCCGGAGCCCCCCGGCGGCGTACGCCACACCGTGATCACCCCCGACGATGCGGACTACCTGTTCCTGTGGTAAGCAGCCTCCTTCCTCACCCGGCGGAAGAGGCCCGGGCTGAAGGGAAGAGAGTCCTCATCAACCCTTCAGCAGCCGGTAGACGGAAAGCAAACCAAGGAGAACAGAGGCGGAAGCCGCCGCGAGCGTGAGCGTCTCGCTGCCCATGAAGACGAAAAAGAGCGTAGAGGAGGCCGCCGTCACCGTCAGGATCACCAGCATCATCACATTCGTCATTACTTTGAACTGAGAGGTGATCATGTCGACCTCTGACTTCGGCAGCTTGAAAGACAGCTCCCCCCTATTGACCTTCATAAGGAACTCCTCCAATTGGGAAGGGAGCCTCCAGAGGGTGAGAAATCTCTCCCGCAGGCTTTCCCATACCTGCTCCATCTGCTCGGAACGGCTCCCCGTGAGGAATTCCCTGATATAGGGCTTCCCTATTTCGATAATGTTCACCTCGGGGTGAAGGTGAAAGGCAATGCCGTTGAGCATCCCGATGGACCTTCCGAGGAGAATGAAATTATTCGGGATCTGCAGGTACTCAATGATGGAAAGGATTCTCTCTATCTCTTCCGCAATATCGTTCACCGTGAGCGCCTTGAGCTCCTGGGGGGTAATGTACCGGTACTTATCGACGAGGGCCTGTGCCACCTCCAGCAATGCCCCATAGTCCGCCCCTTCGGTGATAAACCCCATCTGCTCCATGGTGCTGATAATGCGGGGGGTATTCCTCTCGACAATGGCATTGGCGAATCTCCGCAGGTCCCTCTTGGTCTTTTCGGGGATTTCCTGCACCATGCCAAAATCCACGAAGACCAGCTTCGGCCCCTCCCTGATCAGGATATTTCCCGGGTGGGGGTCGCCGTGGAAGAAGCCGTGGAGAAAAATCATCTTTGCATAGGTCTCCGCAAGGAGATTCACCACCTCCCTGCAGTCGATCCCGGGGGTTCTTTCCGGACCGCACCCGGTGATCTTGACGCCGTCCACGAACTCAAGGGTAAGCACCCTCTTTCCGCTGTATTCCCAAAGGACGGCAGGAATGATAATCCGGCCGTCTCCCCTGAAATGTGAAGCAAACCGCTCCGCGTTCCTCCCCTCCTGCTCATAATCCAGCTCCGCCCGCACGATCCGCGCGAACTCCTCATGCAGCACTTTCAGATTGATTTTTCCGTATCTGCCCTGCTGCAGCATGATCAGGATCCGCAGGGTCTTAATATCGGTCTCAATCACCTTTTCTATCCCGGGGTACTGCACCTTGACCGCCACCACGCGGCCGTCCTGCAGCACCGCCCGGTGCACCTGTCCCAATGATGCCGCTGCGATGGGCTCTGCGTCAAACCGGGAGAAAAGCTCTTCAGGGGCGGTTCCGAGGTCGGTGATGATCTGCTGCCGTATCTCGCCGTAGGCATGGGGGGGAACATTATCCTGCAGCTGGGAGAGCTCCCTTATGTATTCATCGGGAAGGAAATCGATGCGGGAGCTGAGAAACTGTCCCACCTTGATCATCAGGCCTTTCATCCCGAGGGCCGTCTCCCGTATCAAAACTCCGTTGCGCCGGTGGAGGTGTTTCAGGTACAGGGATTTCTCTTCGCCGGACATGAAGAACCCCATCAACCCCGCTATCCGGTACGATATCATGATCCTCAAGGCCACCGAAATTCCCTTGAAGAACCGCCGCCAATAATGAATCCTTCCCATGTTCTCCCCGTTGCCGGCGCATACCCGTACCCTCGCGCCGGGGCGCACAAGCCCCTCTTTTCTTTATCTATTTGATATAACAGGATAATCTCCCCCTACCCCTCTTCAGCAAAGCGGGGGAGTTCCTCTCTTTCAGAGAAGAGAGGCAGGGAGGAGTTTCCCTGAATAATACAATAAAGGAATAAGGGACGGAAACCCTAGCCCTCACGCGTACGCCGCGGCGCTTTTCGCCTTCTCCCGGAAAGTGTGTACCGCCTCCTCCAGCGGCATCCCCATGAAGCGGATCGAGTGCAGGTCCGCCGTCCCGACTCCCAGCTTTTCCGCATCCTCGATATGCTGCACGCGTCCGGCGCCAAGGAGCTTCGCCCCCGCCGCATCAGCTGCCACACAGTCCCTGCTTGCGATGACCAGCCCCGTCTCGAAGGTTTTCCCCCCGATCGGCCCCTCGCCGATCATGGCGGGATGCCCCGCGATAATACCCAGGTGAATGGGAAACCTCCTGCACATTCCGGCAATAAAAGTGTGCAGATCCTTAAAAATCGAATGATGATGCATTCTTCTGGACCTGGGGTGTCCGTAATAGTCCGCAGCAGGATAGGAAAGGGCGATATTCTTCATGGTGAGGGTCACGGTAGCGGAGTCGTGGACTTTGAGTTGCGCAAGGGAGACGAGGGTCTCATACTCCAGCACCCTCTGATTCACCATCACCTCCCTTTGCGGTCCATACTCCAGGGGAACTGCCACAAAAGGGGGCCTGTTATGGTCGAAAAACTCCACTCCCTCTTCCTCGATGACCGTATCGAGACCGAGATACCGGAAGATGTCGCCGGTCTCGGCGGCTCCCGCTCCCCCGCTGACCACAATCGATTTCGGATGGTACTCCTTCACCCTGCGGATGACGGCACGCAGCGTATCGGCCTGCGTGCAGGGAGTCAGGTCACGGGGAGAGGCCCAGGTGTCGTTGGGCTTGATCGCCACCTGCTTTCCCCGGAACACCCCTTCCAGGTCCTGAAGGTGTTCAAAAGCGCTTTTGATAGCGCTTCCAATATCCGGATCATATGTGAGAGAAACACTGCTTTTCATTGCATCCTCCTTCTGTGATGCCGCTGTCGGCAGTCCTGCTGCCTTTATTACAATGCTATCTCCGGGCGGGGAGGGTGTCAAATCAGTGTCGCACCCTTTGTTGTCTCTCTCTCTCTCTTCGGCCGGATGCACCGGAGGGGGTTGACGTGCGTATGGGGAATGCCGTACTCTAAAAAAAGAGGGTACGTCCTCGGTTGCGGAACTTAACCAATGGGCCTGAGATTCAGACGAGTCTCAGGCCCTCTTTATTCGGCATCGCCGGGGAGCGCTTTGCCCGGAGAAGAACTCATCCTTACGGAGCCGAGGAGGTGAGGACTGTGCCTCCCGCACCGGTAACAAAAAAGATGTTATTGAGGTAATCGACACCGAGCAGGTTCTGGGTGGTGCCCGTAGCCTGTGAGGTCCAGGTGACCCCGCCGTCCCTGGAGACAAGGAGGGTCCCGTCCGCCCCAACGGCTACAAAGGCGCCGTTGCCGTAGCCCACATCCTCAATATCGACAGTGGCATCGGCGGTACGCGCCGTCCACGAGAAACCGTCCGGCGAGGTAAGAATGCTTCCTTTACTTCCCGTTGCAACATACATGCCTCCGCCGTGGATAACTCCTTTCAGATTTTCCGTCGTGCCCGAGGAAGCAGCGGTCCAGACGGTTCCGTCCGGAGAGGTAAGGATAACCCCGCCGTCCCCTACCGCAACATATGAAGTGCCGTACACAATCCCGTTCAGAGCGGATGCGACACCCGACGTATACAGACCCCAGGCGGTGCCATCCGTGGAGACGAGAATGACACCGCCGTCTCCCACTACAACATAGATGCCGTTTGCATAGGTGATTCCCTTCAGGTCGGATGCAACTCCCGAGGCATACAGGCCCCAGGAGGAGCCGTCTGCAGAAGTAAAGATCACACCGGCTGAGCCCACGGCAACGAATCCGGTCCCGTATACGATATCGCGGAGATTGCTGGTAATGCCCGACGTTGCAGCGGTCCATGTTGTCCCGTCCGCAGAGGTGAGAACGGACCCGCCGGTGCCCGCCGCGACGTAAATGCTGTTGCCGTACGCAACACCCTCAAGATCGCCCGAAGCCCCGGAGGAGAGGGGGTTCCATACGACCGAAAAGTCCACCCCCGAGATGTCCTGGTCGTCTACCATGATCGTCCGGCTTGCGGGCGTGAAAGCAAGTCCCGCCTTGGAGGGGATCACCGTGTAGGCCTCGTCCTTCAATCCTTCGATGCTGTATTTGCCGTCATCTCCGGTGACAGCGCTTTTGGACCCGGCCGTAACCGTCACTCCGGCAACCCCGTTTCCCGAGGAATCGGTAATGGTCCCCTTGATCCGGTACCGCGTCCATGGCATGTCGCCGCAGGAAGTGAGAGACAAAAAAACCGCAAAAGCTGCGCAAAGCGCGATGAAGCCCGATTTTCTCATTTTCCGTTCCGTTTATCCTGTGATTGATACGGTACGACGACCGTATTTTCTGAAAAGTGTTCAAGTATAGTATTTTCCTGAAGAAATTGTAAAACCGGCTGACCTTTCCCCCACCCGCGATTCCGGGCCTCCCATTCCTGGTATAATAGTGGATGATTCAGGTCAGCTCAGTAGACAAGGCATATGGAAAACAGGTCATCTTCGACTCGATCAGCTTCACGATAAACGCCGGTGAACGGGTGGGACTGGTGGGCAGAAACGGCCACGGCAAAACCACCCTGTTCCGGATGATCATCGGCGATGAGAAACCCGATGGGGGGGTCATCAGTATTCCCAATGATTACTCCCTTGGCCATCTCTCCCAGCATATCAATTTTTCCGTCGATACGGTGCTGCGTGAGGCCTGCCTGAGCCTTCCGTCCAACGACGAAGGCAGCGACGAAACCTACAAGGTAAAGAGTATCCTGATGGGGCTCGGCTTTACCGGGGACGACTTTTCCCGGCCTCCTTCCTCCCTCTCCGGAGGCTACCAGATACGGTTAAACCTGGCAAAGGTACTGGTCAGGGAGCCGAATCTCCTCCTCCTGGACGAGCCCACCAACTATCTCGATATCCTGTCGGTACGGTGGCTGACCCAGTTTCTGCGCGCCTGGAAAAACGAAATGATCATCATCACCCACGACAGGGATTTCATGGACAGCGTAACAACTCACACCATGGGAATCCACCGTTGTAAGGTGCGGAAGATAGCCGGACCGACGCTGAAACTCTACGACCAGATTCTGGCGGAGGAGGAGGTCTATGAGAGGACCCGCAGCAACGACGAGAAGAAGCGCAGGGAAATAGAGCAGTTCATCGAGCGTTTCCGCGCAAAGGCCACAAAGGCCAGGGCGGTCCAGTCCAAAGTGAAAGCTCTGCAGAAAAGAGAAAGAATGGAGAAGTTGTCCGTGATTAAGGACCTGGATTTCACTTTCAACGACGCCCCCTTTTTGGGGAAATGGCTGTTGGAGGGGGACAGGATCTCCTTCTCTTACGGGACGGAAAGCCGGCCCCTCATCAATAATTTCAGCATCGCCGTGGGAAAGGGCGACCGCATCGCCATCATCGGGAAGAACGGGAAAGGGAAAACCACCCTTCTGAATCTCCTTGCAGGAGAGCTCCACCCCCTGCAGGGTACCGTCACTCCCCATACAAAGGCTCAGCTCGCCTATTTCGGCCAGACGAACATCGACCGTCTCAATCCGCAGAAGACTGTCGAGGAGGAAATACTGGACGCGCTCCCCGAATTCAACCGGAAGGCGGCCCGGAACATTTGCGGGATCATGATGTTCGAAGGGGATGCGGCGCTGAAGAAGGTTTCTGTCCTCTCCGGGGGGGAGAGGAGCAGGGTCCTGCTGGGAAAGCTCCTCGTCAGTCCGGCAAACCTTCTTCTCCTCGATGAACCCACCAATCACCTCGATATGGAGTCCATCGATTCCCTGCTCGGGGCTTTGTCGGTGTTCGAGGGGGCGGTCATGATCATCACCCATAGCGAGATGATCCTCCATGCCCTCGCCACCCGCCTGATCGTTTTTGACGACAACGAGGTGACTGTTTTCGAGGGGACCTACCAGGACTTTCTGGACAGGGTGGGATGGAAGAGTGAGGAGCCGGAGAGTCCCGCAGCAGGCCAGAACGGCAACGGTCCGCAGGGCAGGAACTCCGGAAACAGGAAGGATGTGCGGCGAATTCGCGCCGGGATCATCACCAGTCGCTCCCGCATCGTCGGTGCGCTGCAGGGCAAGATCGCCGAAATAGAAAATGCCATCATGCGCCTGGAAGAGGAAGTAGAGAAAAGTAACCAGGCGCTGCTGGACGCTTCCATGAAAGGCGACGGAGAGGCTATCAGGACGCTCTCGAAGAGTCTCCGTGACGCAAAGGAAAGAATCGATTCCCTGTTCGACGAGCTGGCGGTGCTCACCGAAGAGCTCGAAGCCCGATCGCTGGAGTTCGACGAGAAGCTCAACACGCTCTGAGAGTTTTTTAGAATGCAAGGCCCGTATAGGGGTAAGGGAGATGTAAAGTATGGACATCGGGAATACCGGTTCTGCATCTGCACCTCAGGCCGCTCTGCGCAATATCTTCGCCCTGCCTGTCATTGTGGCGTCGCTGGGATACTTCGTCGATATCTACGATCTCGTGCTCTTCAGCATCGTACGGATACCAAGCCTTAAATCCCTCGGCCTCCAGGGACAGGAGCTCCTGGACAAAGGAGTATTCATCCTGAACATGCAGATGGCGGGTATGCTTCTCGGCGGGATACTCTGGGGCGTGCTCGGAGACAAGAAAGGACGGCTGAAAATTCTTTTCGGCTCTATCTTTCTCTATTCCCTTGCCAACGCCGCCAATGGCCTCGTCACCACAATCGGGCAGTATGCGGCGCTGCGTTTCATCGCGGGTATCGGCCTGGCAGGAGAGCTGGGAGCGGGGGTAACCCTGGTGGCGGAGATCCTGCCGAAGGAATCCCGCGGGTACGGAACCATGATGGTGGCTTCGGTGGGGGTGACGGGGGCGATCCTCGCCAATTATATTGCCGAGCATTTCGACTGGAGGGTAGCCTACTATATCGGCGGCGGACTGGGAATGCTTCTGCTGGCCCTGCGCGTCAGCGTTTATGAATCGGGGATGTTCACGCAGATTGCAGGCAAGGATATAAGCAAGGGTGATTTCTTCAGCCTCTTCACCCGCCGCGAACGCTTCGCCCGCTACCTGAAATCCATCCTCATCGGCGTGCCCATATGGTTCGTGGTGGGAATACTGGTCACCTTCTCTCCCGAGTTCGCCCGCGCCCTGCATATCACCTCTCCGGTTTCGGCGGGGAAAGCGGTGATGTTCTGCTACCTGGGGCTTGTTTTCGGCGACTTCTCCAGCGGACTTCTCAGCAATTACCTCCGCAGCCGCAGAAAAGTGGTCTTTCTCTTCATTATCCTTATTTGCCTTTCTGTCGGCGCTTATTTCGCCCTGGAGGGGGCGAGTGCCCCCGTCTTTTACGCGGTATGCGGTGCGTTGGGCTTCGCCGGCGGATACTGGGCCATCTTCATCACCATCGCCGCCGAACAGTTCGGGACGAACATCCGCGCAACCGTAGCTACCACTGTTCCGAATTTCGTCCGGGGCATGGTGGTCCCCATTACCTCTCTCTTTCAGGTGGCGAAAGGCCATCTCGGTATTCTTCCGGGCGGCGCCCTGGTGGGTGCACTATGCATCTTTCTTGCCCTGTACGCGTTGTACCGTCTCGAGGAAACCTTCACCAAGGACCTGGATTACATAGAGATCTGATTGTTTTCCCACCCTGATTCGCTTTTTTTCATCTTGAGGCGCCGGACACCTTCATGCTGGCCACCTCCTATAACCCGGGGTATCAGACCGTGCTGAAGGACTTAAAGCAGAGCGCCAAGCAGCGCTTCATCACCATTGAATTTGCTCAGGGTGTATCGACCAAAAAAATCCCCCTCTCTTTGCATAAAAGAGAGGGGGATTTTGAAAATACTTCTGTCAGCCGCTCTTAGAAGCTTATATTTTTCTCCGCCATCTTTGCCTTCAGGATTTCTCCCAGGGTGCCGACGCTGCCGGAGGACTTTTCCTCTTTTCTGATCGAGTCCCGGTAACGCTTCAACTCTTCCTGCTCCGCCTTTGCAAGGATACCCTTGCGGCTCAGGAGGACTTTCCCTTTCTCCTTGTCCACCTCCAGCACGATGGCCTGAACAGAAGAGCCTGTGGGGAACATGCGGCCGTGGTCCGCACCGTTCTCGGTGCCCATCTCGGAGTTGGGGATCAGTCCGGAAACACCACTGCCCGCCTTCACAAAGATACCGAAAGGCATCACTTTTTCCACCACCCCTTCGAAAAGATCTCCCGCGGCGGGGAGATTGAGCTTCTTCGGCTCCGGCTTCTGTTGCAGGGAGAGGGATATCTTTCTGGCCTGGGAGTCGACGGCAAGGACATAGGCCTCTATCTGCTGGCCTACTTCCACCACCTCTTTGGGGTGGTTGATACGCCTCCCCGCTCCGAGGTTGGATATGTGGATCAGCCCGTCAATACCCGCTTCGAGGCTTACAAAGGCACCGAAGGGTACCAGGCGGACGATGGTGCCGCACACCTTGCCTCCAACGGGATACTTCACCTCTGCCGCACTCCAGGGATCGGCCTGCATCGCCTTGATGCTCAAAGTAAGGCGGCTGCTCTCCCAATCGAGGGACAGGATCTTCGCCGTCACTTCCTGTCCGATGGACAGGACATCTCCGGGATTTTCCGTCCTGCCCCAGGAGATTTCGCTTGCGGGAATGAGCCCGTCGATCCCCCCGAGGTCGACAAATGCCCCGAAGTTCTGAAGAGAGCGCACACGGGCGGTCACTTCCATGCCCACGGAGAGAGTCTTCTTGAGGGCCTCGATACGTTCCTGCCTCTCCTGCTCAAGCAGTACACGCCGCGAAAGGACAATAGTGCGCCCTTCCTTCTTGAATTCGATCACTTTAAAAGGAAACGTCTCCCCGAGGTACGTCACCACTTCGCGGCCTCCCCTCAGATCCATCTGGGAGAAGGGGCAAAAGCATTTGACTCCTCCCGCATTGACCTCGAATCCTCCCTTTATCTCCCGCTTCACCTCACCTTCCACCGGTATGCCGGCATTGTAGGCATCCCGAATAGCGTTCAGCTTCACGGAGGAATAGCCGCGGACCAGCGTGGTAAGCCTCTTCATCCCGTCCTCGACGGCCAGAAAATACGCCTCGATCTCGTCTCCCTCTTTTATATGGACAGCACCCTTGTCATCCACGAATTCACTCAGACTGACCACCCCGTCGCTCTTTCCGCCGAGGTCGATGTATACCAGATCTCCCGTAACGCTGATTACTCGTGCCTTGACCCTCTGGCCGGGGGTAAGCCGATCGGACAAGCTGCCGCTTTTCTCCAGCAGTGCTGCAAAGCTCTCCTCGTGTCCGGCCCCTTCAACGATTTCACCTGCCTCGGGAGAGCTGTTCGTGATATTTTCATCAGACATAAGTTCTACCTCACCTTTTTTGGAATCATTTCCGCACTTCACTCATAGGTGCTTAAAAACACAATGGGGAGCGCCGAATACGTATTGGAACTTAAGTTTAATAGATTTGGGTCAGAAGAGTCAATTTTAACAAACGATGCTTTACCTCGGCATCGGGGCGGTGTATAATTGATGAATATGGAAAAACAGCCTCCACCAAAGAAAAATCCCTGTCCCGACTGCACTTTCTGCCAGTTTTGCAGCGATACCCGCTGTGCCATGTGCCGTCCGTCCGGATGCAAAAAGGAGAAGAAGGAGAAAAAGAGCAAAACCCATATTCCTCTCTTCCGTTCGTATTGATCTTTTTTGTTCTTTGGGATGAGTATGCAGGCGGACCACCCGCTGCCCGCGCACCCTGGTCTTTCAAGCTATGTATTTTTCATGAGGAGGAATCGTTATGAAAGTAGTCGCGTTCAACGGAAGTGCCCGAAAGGACGGGAATACCGCCATTCTGCTGAATCTGGTGCTGGACGAGATCAAGGGAGAGGGCATTGACACCGAGGGTATCCAACTGGCGGGCAGATCCCTTCAGGGGTGCATTGCCTGTTACCAATGTTTCTCCAGCAAGGACCGGAGATGTGCGGTGGAAAAAGATGAGATGAACAGCTACATTGCAAAGATGCTCGAGGCGGATGGCATCCTGCTGGGCTCCCCCACCTACTTCGCCGACCTGACGGTGAATATGAAGGCGCTTATCGAGCGGTGCGGCATGGTGGCCCGCGCCAACGGCGACATGTTCAAGCGCAAAGTGGGAGCGGGAGTCATCGCCGTGCGCCGCGCAGGGGCGACCCATGTCCTCAGCTCCATCAATTATTTCTTTATGATCGGTCAGATGATCGTTCCGGGTTCAAATTACTGGAATCTCGGCATCGGCAGGGAAATCGGCGATGTACTGAACGACGCCGAGGGCATTCAGACCATGAAGAACCTCGGACAGAATATGGCGTGGCTTTTGAAAAAAATACATGGGTAACAACACCCAGAAAGGAGGCGGAATGAGAGCACTTGCGGCAGTCATTGCGGGGATCGGGCTCCTGGCGAACCTGGCACTTGCGGAAGAGCAGGCGGTTCTGAAGAGCCAGAAGGATAAGATCAGCTACAGTATCGGACTGGACATCGGGAAGGATATGAAGAGACAGTCCATCGATATTGATCCGGATATCCTTGCAAAAGGGATAAAGGACGCTCTTTCCGGCAACAAGCCCCTGCTGTCCGAAAAGGAAATGCAGGATACCATGATCGCCTTCCAGAAAGAACTGGCGGCAAAACAGGGGGAAAAGACAAAGAGGCTTACCGAAAAGAACAAGAAAGAGGGAGAGGCTTTCCTCGCCGCAAACAAAAAGAAAGAGGGAGTGAAGACCACCTCCAGCGGCCTGCAGTATAAGATCATCAAGGAAGGAGCCGGCAAGACACCAAAGGCGACGGATACGGTAACCGTACACTATCGCGGCACCCTGCTCGACGGCACCGAGTTCGACAGCTCTTATAAACGCGGACAGCCCGCGAGCTTTCCGGTCAACGACGTTATCACCGGCTGGACAGAGGCCCTCCAGATGATGAAGACCGGGTCAAAATGGCAGCTTTTTATCCCTCCGAATCTCGCTTACGGCGAGCGCGGGGCAGGACCGTTGATCGGACCCAATGCGGTGCTCGTTTTCGAGGTCGAATTACTATCGATCAAGTAGCATTCCTGGGGCACCGGCATGAGATGGATCGGATACCGCGCTGTATGTCCGGAAAGGTCCGGAAAGACAGAGCGCCCCGAGCCATCTCCGCCGTCCGGCCCCCTATGCAATGCGTCAGGCGACAATCGGGAACGAGCAGAAAGGAAAGGGGAATATCCGCTATTTCACCATTTTGAAAAGGACGGTAGCCAGTGCCTTTCTCTCGTCGGGGGAGGCGGTATCCCACATTTCCTTCAGAAGCTTCTCCTCGCTTGATGCCGGACAAACCTTTTCGTTCAGGAATTCGCCCACGCTCACTGCAACATTCTGTATCTCCTCTTCCGACATCCCGAACTGCCGTGCCATCTGGATACCTTCGTGCAAGCTCGATCTGAAGTTCGTCCAGTCCTTCAAAAAGTCCATCAGCTCAAGGCACTTCAACTTATCCATGGAAACCTCCTTAGCAATAGCGTGAAAGTCCTAGTTAAACAGAACACTCCCCTCTCTCATTCCTTATCCATACCCCAATGGTACTGTATAAACGGGACCTTGTCAATTCTCGGAGCGCGCCTGCTTCCGAAGGTCATTTCTGCTCTTCCGGCGTCAGGCATCTGTCCTCCTGTTCCACTACACAGAGGGGGATGCCCGCCCCGCGGCTGATGACTTTACCGGTCACGCTTCCCAGGAGAAAACGGGAAGCCGGGGAGCGCCCGCAGCGCCCCATCACCAGCATCTGGTACCCGCCCGTCTGCGCCTCTTCGATGATGCTCTCCGCGGTATCGGCTGAATCGGACACGGACTTGACGGAGATCCGGTCCCGGGGAATTCCCCCGGCGGCGAGGACCTCTGCTGCTTCACGGAAAACCGGCTCGAGCCTCACCATCTGGTTTTCCATCCATCTGTCGATTACTCTCCTCCGCTCTTCCCTCTCCTCTCCGGTGAGGATATGCCCATCATCCCAGAACCCCGCAGGGACATACGGGAGAACATGAAAAAGGACCACCTCAAGATCCCCGGCTCCCGAAAAATACCTGCCTACGTACTCCACCGCTTTTAAAGCGCAGGGCGACCCGTCGATTGCCACCAGTATTCGTTTCATTCCGGCTCCTCCCGCTTTTCTCCTCCTGTGTGCTGTATGCAGAAAAGGGCGCATGCCCGCACCGTACCCGCATCCCTGTTTATCAGAGCACCCTCTGATTACATTGTAGCGGATATTTACCCCTCTGTCCCGGATGCCCCGGAAAAAAGCGGAAAGGGGAGAGTAATGAGGCAATTACGCTATGCCGTTCTTCAGGACCATATACCCCGCGATCAGGATAAAGAGGGAGAGACCCAGGACCAGCGAGGAAAAAAAGCTGATCCGCGGGGTAAGAAAGATCACGCAGGATATGTAAAAAAGCCAGGGCAGGAGCATGATGATGAGCCCTTTCGCGTAAGACAATACGGCTTCCTGCCCCGTGTCGAAATAGATAAGCAGGAAGGTGCAGAGGGAGGCAACCGGCAAATTGGAGACGAAGGCGGCCAGCAGCCCCCGGGAATGGCTTGCAAGATAGGTGACAGCGGTGGTAACAGTACCGCCGATTAAAAAATAAAGAAGGTATCGCATAAAAGTATCTCCTGAATACTTAGGTGTGCTTGCACACCCTTGAAAGTAATGAAAACGAGCGCCTAAGCGGTAAGGGATGTCCCGTTCCGCTATGCCGCTTCAGGCAGCAGCAGACCGCAGGTCTGGCGCTGCACAAGGGAGGCATAATATCCTCCCATTGCCATCAGTTTATTATGCGTGCCGCTTTCGATAATCCTTCCGTCCTTGAGGACCAGAATACGGTCCGCCCCTACTACCGTGGAAAGGCGGTGCGCAATAATAAACGTAGTTCTCCCCCGCACCAGACGGGCGAGGGCCTCTTGCACCAGGGCCTCGGATTCCGCATCCAGCGCCGAAGTCGCCTCGTCGAGAATCAACAGGGGAGGATTCTTGAGGAGCGCCCGGGCGATATTGATCCTCTGTTTCTCACCGGCGGAAAGGCAGCCGCCCCTCTCTCCCACCACCGTATCATACCCTTCGGGCATGCGCAGGATGAATTCATGGGCATTGGCCGCCCGGGCCGCCTCCTCTACCTCCTTTTGTGACGCCCCGGGGCTTCCATAGGCTATGTTATTGCGCACCGTATCGTTGAAAAGAACGGCATCCTGGAACACAACGCCTATCTGCTGGCGCAACGAGCGCTGCTTCAGGCAGCGGATATCCATCCCGTCCACCAGAATGGAGCCGGATGAGGGATCATAGAGCCTCTGAAGCAGGGACATCAGAGTCGTCTTTCCTGCACCGCTGGGCCCGACGAGGGCCACGGTCTCCCCGGGCTTCACCTGGATACATATGTCCTTGAGAATGCTCTTTTCCTTCTGGTATCCGAAGCCTACCCTATCGAAGACGACCTCGCCGCGCACGGCCCTGATTGCCCGAGCATCGGGCGCATCGCTCAGATGGTCATGAGCGTCGAGGATGGAGAAGATGGTATCGAGCGAAACGGTGGCCTTACGGAGTGTCTGGTAGATACCGGTAAGCCCCTGGACCGGACCGAACAGTCCCCCCACATATCCAAGAAATGCCACGACGGTTCCCACCGTGATCTCTCCCCGGAAAACAAGATATCCGCCCAGGGCGATGGCGATGATCCTCGCCAGCATGGTCACGAGGTTCTTTGCCGCCCCCACCCGGGTATCGGTCCCCACCCCGCGCAGGACCACATCGTTCGCCCCGCGCACGTCATGCAGGAAGCGCTTCTTCTCCGACTCCTCCATGACAAAGCACTTGACCGTCACGATGCCGGAAAGGACCTCATTAAGACGGGAAAAGATCTTCGACCAGCGGTTCATGAGGGTGCGTTCGCGCCGGGTCTGCTCCGTAGCCGCCCACATTCCGATAAGGGCGGGCAAAGGGGCAAAGAAGAGCACCACGAGGGAGAGCCTCCAGTCGAGCCGGAACATCACCACAAGGGAGAGGATGAGGTACACCACCCCGGGGAAGACATTGAAGGCCAGCTCCGCCAGGGCACCCACAAGGCCGTTTATTCCCCTGTCCATCTTCGTCATGATACTGCCGACGCTCTCTTTCCGGTGGTAGGTCAGCGGAAGGGAATGCAGCCTGCTTACCGTCGCCTCCAGCAATCCGTAGTTGACGCCCATCCTGACCTTCCACGCCATCCAGTTCGAGACTCCGGCGATGCCCTCTCTCACTATCCCGATAAGCAGGAGGCTTCCGACGCCGGTGATCAATGCCCGTTCCACGCCGCTCCCCAGCTTGTCGAAAAGATATTTCATCACCAGCGGCTCCAGTGCTTCCAGCACCGATGCCGCAAGGGTGAGCCCCATGATTATCGCTACCGAGGTGCGATAGGGACGGATGAATACGAGGGCCTTCCGCGCCTGCCCTGACCAGTTCCTGCCTGCCTTCTGCCGCTGTGACATATTTTCCTCCGGCAAAAACACTACCCTGCTCCGTTCTTACTTTTTGACCATAAAAAAGCCTGTCTCCTTCAGGGAAACAGGCTCTTCTGCCCGGAACAGGTGCAGGACCGGCTCTGTCTCTTCGGCAGCCCGGCTGTCCTTCGCTTCATGGCGAGGACCCGTGGCTTTGTGCCCCCTGGTTACCCAGGGTTTACCCTTTCGGAAACGAATGCGCTCTTTTTTCTGTCAAAGACCTTTAGGGTGTGTTTGCAAACACACCCCAGCACGGTACGGCACCGGAAAACTACGGGAAGGGGCGCTTGAGTGAGAGGGGCACCACGTATGCTGCCGAGTATGTTGAAGCAATAGCCGAACTGAGTTTACCGCTCGCTCCACCGTACTGTCGGGGTGTGCAGGCACACTATCTTCTCCTGCGACCGGCTACACCCCCTTGTTGCGTGCACTGCCGTATAGTATACGAATCCCCCTCCCTTTTTTCAATGGAAAATATAAGGTACTTACCTGATTTCATTAGGAAAGTTCCTCATACGGGAGTGTATCCTAAAGCTTCCGGACGAGAATAACCGAGATATTATCCCTGCCCCCCTTGTCGTTCGCTTCCTCCACCAGGGCTTCCGCTGCTTTCTCCATCTTCCCGCTGTTCTCCCTGATGATCGCTGCGATTTCCTCATCGGTGAGCATATCGGTCAGACCATCCGAGCAAAGGAGGAGGATGTCTCCCGGATCGAACGACAGCGAATGCATTTCGGGGGCAAGCTCTTCGGAAGTGCCCACCGCCTGCGTCAATATATGTGTCCTCTGCGGATAGAGATGCCGCCGTGCCATGAAGGCATGCCCGGTGAAATAGCTTTTTACCGTATGGTCCCGGGTAATCTGCCGCATACCCTCATAAACAAGGTAAGCGCGGCTGTCCCCCACATGACCGATATACACGGTATCATTCCCGAATACTGCAATAACAAGGGTCGTTCCCATTCCTGCCAGGTCGGGATCGCTTCTCGCCCTCTCCTTTATCCGGAAATGAGCATAGAAGATAGCCTCTCTGAGGAGACGGATCATCTCCGTATCCCCCTGAACACGATCCAACCTGTCCTTTATATAGAAGTGGGCCTCCTGCACCGCCAGGGAACTGGCCACTTCGCCCGCCTGATGGCCGCCCATGCCATCCGCCAGGAGAAAGATCCCCTTCTCCGCATCCACCAGCACGGAATCCTCGTTGTTCTCCCGCCTCCTCCCCCTGTCGGTCCTGTAGGCGGCTTCAAGGTGGAGCACTTCCGTTCCCCGGAAATTGTCTTCTGTCTCTTTCATATGTTTAGTATAGGACATTACCTGCTTTCTTCCAACCACAATAGAAGAGAGGAGCAGGGGTGCTGTGGCGGTATCCGCTCTTTCTGGTATACTATCGGCAAGGAACTTTTATTGATGATTGCGGCATCCCTCCAATCAGGCAGCAACGGCAACTGCATCTATGTGGAATGCGACGGAGTGGGCCTGCTCTTCGATGCCGGCATCTGCGGTGCCGTAGCAGCGCGCAGGCTCGCTGCCCTCGGACGGGACATCCGTTCGGTGCGCGCCGTGATCATCTCGCACGACCATGCCGATCAC
The DNA here is from genome assembly GCA_002634385.1 of Nitrospira sp. Taxonomy (GTDB): domain Bacteria; phylum Nitrospirota; class Thermodesulfovibrionia; order Thermodesulfovibrionales; family Dissulfurispiraceae; genus Nitrobium; species Nitrobium versatile. The sequence goes on along the minus strand of NSJL01000006.1, from coordinate 22,860 downwards.
ATCCGCTATGCGGGAGTATACCAGCGGAAATACGGGATTCCGCTCTACGTCACCGCCCGCACCCTCTGTGCCGCTGAAGCGAAGCTCGACCTGGGGAAACTGAGCGATATCCGCCTTTTCCTTGCAGGGGGAACCCTCTCTTTCGGGGAAGTATCGGTCAGGACCCTCCCTACCCCGCACGATGGACAGGACGGTGCGGTTTTTGTGGTTTCCAACCGACAGAAGAGTCTCGGGATACTGACCGACCTCGGGCATGTTTTCAGGGAACTGCCACAGGTGATCTCCTCGCTCGATGCCGTCTTCATCGAGAGTAATTACGACCCCGTACTGCTCGCGAAGGGACCCTATCCCCCCGCTCTCAAGCGGCGCATCGAAGGTGCAGGAGGACATATTTCCAACTACGAGGCTGCCGAGCTCCTCTGTGAAGGGGCACGTCTGCAATGGGCATGCCTTGCGCATCTTTCCGAGACGAATAACTACCCTTCCCTCGCCCTGGAGACGCACCGGAAGATAGTGCCGGAGGGCCTGGTGGTGCACACCGCCAGCCGTTATTCCTCTTCCGGGCTCCTGAGCGTCTGACTTCTGTCCGTTCATTGCATCCTGCACGTCTATCCTTTACAATAAGGAGAATACAAAGGAGACACGCCTGCCCGTTGCAGCACAGCCATGCGCCTTTATGCAGTAGTACCGCCGGCGCTTCGAAAAAGGAGAAGGGTACTCATGGAAGAGAGGAAGTTCGATCCCCGCAAGCTTGCAAAACTCAACGACCCTGCGCGCCTTGCCTATCTGGATCCCGAAACGATCTGGAAGACCGTTCATCCGCACGAAGCCCGCGTTCTTGTGGATATAGGAGCGGGAACCGGCTTTTTTTCTGTCCTTTTCGGAAGGATGCTGCAGAACGGGAAGGTATACGCATGTGACATATCGGAGGTGATGATCACGTGGATGCTGGAGAACCTTCCCTCCGAGACCCGGGACCTGGTCATCCCCGTCAGGATGGAAGAAAGCTCCGTCCCCCTGGCCGACGGCATTGCCGACCTGGTCTATATGATCAATCTCCACCATGAGCTGGAAGATCCGGAAAGGATCATTGCAGAGGCCTTCCGCCTTCTGCACAACGGCGGCAAGCTGGCAATTATCGACTGGAAAAAAGAGGAGACCCCACAAGGCCCTCCCCTCTCCCTCCGTGTGCCCGCCGAAACCATCATGGAGCAGGTACGGAAGGGAGGCTTTTCGCGCTGCGCCGCTTATTCCGTACTCCCCTATCACACCTTTATCGTGGGGGAAAAGCCGTAGGCCCCCTGTCGACAGCCGTGCCGCTGGAGGAGAGAGCAGCCCTTCTGTTAGTATAAGGGTTATCAAATATTTTATTTCAAAAGCGAGGTTTCTTATGGGTCTGTGGGAAAAAGTGCTATCTTTTTTTGCCCCCCGGGAAGAGGAGGCCGCCGGCCGGATACCGGGAAGAAATGAGCCCTGCTGGTGCGGGAGCGGGATAAAATACAAAAAGTGCCATCTTGATGCGGATATGCTGAAGCAGAAACAGAAGCATATCGCTTCCTGCAGGAAAAGCTGAAGCGCATCATAGGCTGAGTTCAGCCTGGAGCAAAAGGAGGGGAGATGTCACCTGAAGAGCTCAGGAAAGAACTTGAATACCTGAGGGAGTGCCTCCTCGATCTCGAGGAAACCTACGCCTTTCACCTTACCAACACCTCTGCCCATATAGGGAGCGGAATAGTGAAGGCGATGCGGGAAGAGCACGAGGAACAGACCAGGATCTACCGGGAAAAGATCGCCCGCCTGGAGGGGCTCCTGCGCGGGAGCGGAGCGGAATAAGCGGCGTGGACCTCCACTTTTCACGGACAAACGGACCTATCGACGAAGAAATCGACCGCCTGATCGAGCGTGCCGGGGGCATTCGCACTCCCGAATACGTGCGCGAGATGATCATCGCCGCTCTTAAGGCGGGACAGGAGGAGGATACCCGGGCCAACCTCAAGCTGATGAACTCCACATTGAAGGAAATGCGTTTTACCGCGAAGGTCTTCGGCCCCTACCGCCATATACGGAAGGTCACTGTTTTCGGCTCCGCCCGGACGAGGCCGGATGAACCCGTGTACCGTATGGCACAACTCTTCGGAAACAGGCTCGCTGCGGCGGGGTTCATGGTCATCACCGGAGGGGGTGCCGGCATTATGCAGGCGGTAAACGAGGGGGCAGGTCCCGAACACTCCTTCGGAGTTAATATCCGCCTTCCTTTTGAACAGAGGCCCAACCCCACCCTCGAAGGCAACCCGCGCCTCATCACCTACAAGTATTTCTTCAACCGGAAGGTGGCCTTTCTTAAGGAAGCCAGCGGCATCGCCCTTTTCCCCGGCGGCTTCGGCACCCTGGACGAGGCGATGGAGACTCTTACCCTTATCCAGACGGGGAAAAGAAATCCCATGCCCCTTGTTCTGGTAGACGAGCCGGGAGGGACCTACTGGACGAGCATGCTGCGTTTTTTTGAAGAAGAGCTCCTGAAGAACGGATATATCTGCGATACCGATTTCAATCTGTTCAAACGTGTGGAGACGGTGGACGACGGGGTGGCCGAGATCTCCCGCTTTTACCGCCGCTATCACAGCCAACGGTACGTGGACAGGCAGCTGGTTCTGCGCCTCACCTCCCCCGTCGCCGACCCGTTTCTTCGTGACCTGAACCACCGTTTTGCCGATATTCTGATGCCCGGGGGCAAAATCATCCCCTCCGGCCCCCTGCCCGCGGAGGAGGACGAGCCGGAATACGCCCCCCTCCCCAGGCTTGTCGCGGATTTCAACCGCAAGGATTTCGGGAGGCTCCGCGCCCTTATCGATGCAATCAATGATCACTAAGGCGCAATCCCCTTGCATCCCCTCTTCTATTCATTTCATTTGAATTACAGGATAAAAACACCGTACAATATAGTAATATCTCCTATGCATTCTCCTTGTACATCGGAAGCCCTGGCGCCCGGAGGCAGGGGCGCGATTTTTGCCTTCCCGCAGGCGGGCGGCTGCCGGTATACGCGCGAGGGCGGTTGTGAGAGTGAATGGAAGAAATTAACGAATTAATAAAGCGCTATCACCTTGAAGAAGATCTGGAGCATGTCATCATCCCTCTCCCTGATGCGAAGGGAACGGGCAGACGCTGTTTCCTGTTGAAAAGGAGGTTCATCAGGATCGTCTATCCCGACGGACATTATGTCGATTACCCCCTTGCAGAGGCGATCGAGGCGACAGTCAGATATCCCGAGCTTCTCCTGAGCGAAGCGCTTTATCTGCTGCATAAAGCACGGGACGCGCAGAGAATTGAAAATACCGAAAACGAAAAGGAGTTACGTAGTAATGGAAAAGAAGATACTTATAAACGCCCTGCATTCTGAAGAGAAGCGGGTCGCAATTGTCGAAGGAGACACCCTCGTCGACTTTTATGTGGAAGTTGCATCAAAAGAGCAACTGAAAGGGAACATTTACAAAGGGGTCATCGCCCGGATAGAGCCGGGGCTCCAGGCCGCCTTCGTGGATTTCGGACAGAAGAAGCAAGGGTTTCTCCAGATACGGGAGATATCCCCCGAGCACTTCCAGAACAAGAAAGAGGGGAAACGCCCGCGTGTACAGGATGTTCTGGCCAAGGGACAGGAGATCATCGTGCAGGTCGAAAAGGACGAACGGGACACCAAGGGTGCGAGCCTGACCACCTATCTCTCCCTTCCGGGCAGGTATATTGTCATGATGCCCGGACAGAAACGGGTCGGCATCTCCCGCAAGATTGAGGACCGGGACGACAGGGACCGTCTCAAGGAGCTCTTCAGTTCCCTCAAGCTCCCTAAGGATATGGGTTTTATCCTGCGGACCGCCTGCAGCGACATATCGGGAGAGGAGCTTGCCAACGACCTGAAATATCTTACCAAACTGTGGAATAAAATACAGGCCGAATCGAAAAAGGCCCCCGCTCCCGCCCTTATTTACAAAGAGCAGGACATGGCGGTCAGGACAGTACGGGACTATCTCACTTCCGATGTTGCAGAGGTGCTGGTGGATGACGAGACCGCGTACCGTAGAATAAAGGAATTCCTCAGGAAAACAATCCCCTGGCGCAAGATCAACATCACCTACTACCGCGGGAAAGAGCCCATCTTTTCCCAGCACGCCATCGAGGAGCAGATCTCCCGGTTGAACGAGAGGACCGTCTCCTTGCCCTCCCATGGATACCTCGTTTTTGATAAAACAGAAGCCCTTACCGCTATCGACGTGAATTCGGGGCGGAGCCGAAAGGAAGAGAATGTGGAGGCGACGGCCCTCAAGACCAACCTCGAGGCGGTGGAAGAGATAGCACGGCAGCTCAGGCTGCGTGACATCGGAGGCCTCGTGGTCATGGACTTCATCGATATGGAATCGGCCAAAAACCGGCGCGAGGTGGAGAACAGCCTGAAAAAGGCACTGAGCTCCGATAAGGCTCACTTCGATATCACGGGCATATCGAGATTCGGGATCGTGGAAATGACCCGCGAAAGATTGCGCACTTCTTATGTCGATTCCATGAGCACGAAATGCCTTGTCTGCGGCGGCGCAGGAACCCTCCGCTCCGATGAAATGGTCGCCGTCTCCGCCTTGCGGGAGATCCATTCCAAGCTCTCCGCGGGGAATGTAAAAGGCCTTATCTGCCGCCTGCCCGTGGAAAGCGCGAACTACCTCATCAACTCCAAGAGAGCCGATATCCTCGCACTGGAGAAAGCCTTCGGGATCGCTATCACGGTAATGGGAGACACGAAACTCCTCCCCGGACAGTTCGCCCTTGATGTCGAAGCGGTGAAGGAAGCCCCGAAGGAGCCCACGAAGGAAGTACGGAAAGAGGCGCAGCAGCATCCCCGGAAGGAACAGCGGAAGGAGGCACAGAGGAATACCCCGAAGGAGCCTCCGAAAGAGACCCCGAAGGAGGCGCAAGAGCCGCAAGCGGTACAGCAGGAAGTCCAGGCTGATGCGCAGAAGGACAAACCGAGGAGCAGGAGAAAAAGCAGGCAAAGAAACAGGAAGAGAAGAGAAAGGGAAAGCGCTCAGCAGATTCCTCCCACACTGCCTGCTCCCGAAGCCCCGCCCGCAGGAGGCCAGGAAGTCATGGCGGAAACCCCGCAGGAAAGCCGGACAGACATGCCCTCCGGCATACGGGACGAAGCCGCTGCCGGAGCTGCGCCGGAAACCGTAGGGGAGCCGCAGACAGAAGAGAGGCGCAATGGGGAGCCCGGTCAGGAGAGGGAAGAGAAAAAGGAAGAAAAAGGGCAGGAGAGCCCCGTGAGCGGGCAGGAAGAGGAGCATCGGGAGGACAGGGGCAACAGGGAAGAAAAAGGAGAGGGGGAACAGGGAGCGTCCGCTGAAGCGCCCCGGGATGCGGAACAACTGCAAGAACAGCATTAACCTATAAATAAGAGCTTCTTTCTCCGGTGTTCGGTCTTTTCCTGACGGATGACCGCAGTCTCCAGCATTGACGCGGATCTGTGCCCGAGGGCAAATTGACAACATTTTTACTGGTTGGTAGACTGGGGGTAGGAGGTGATAGTATGGAACTGCAGATAACCGCCCGAACTATCGAACTTGATGACTGGTTGAAGGATGAAATCACCAGGAGGGCCGAAAAGCTGGATAATTTCTATCAGCGAATTGTTCATTGCAGGGTCGTGGTGGAAGTTCCCCACCGCCATAAACGTGATGGAGTTCTTTACAATATCCGCATTGACCTGCATGTGCCCGGAGCCGTGCTGATGGTCGAGCGCGAGCCCAGCCAGGACCTCACCGCAGCGATACGCGACGCCTTCGATGCGGCGCGCCGCAAGCTGGAGGACTACTCCCGGCAACAGCGCGGCGATATCAAACGCCATGGCGGAGTGCCCCATGCGCGGGTGAGTGCCCTTTTTCCCGAGGATGGCTACGGTTTTCTTACCACCCCCGATGGCAGCGAACTGTATTTCCATGAAAACAGTGTTCTGAACGGCGACTTCAAACACCTGCACGTGGGGGCCGAAGTGCGCTTTGCCGAAGAGAAGGGAGAAAAGGGGCCCCAGGCCAGTACGGTGTCCCTGGTGAAGAGATAATAAGAAACCCGGGGCTTGGGGATACATGCCACCGGCATGTATCCCCAAGCCATCGACTGTTTCCAATCCCGCAGCTCCTATCGCACCGTAAAACGCGTCTCCCGTGCATCCCGCATCGTTCCGCTCTGAACAGTGGTTATCACCGTGTAAGTCCCGCTCTGCGCGGTGGAGGGCAGGATAAGGGGCACTGAAGAAGTATAGGTTCCCCCGGCACGGGTGACACTCGCTTCCGGCCTGCCGATGAGCTCCCCTCCCCTGCGGATCTCCCGCGTCTCGGTGACCGTTACTGTCGTATCAGGGCTGGGAGTAAGCACCGCATAGGTAGCCTTGAGCGAGACCGTGTCGCCCGGCCGCACACTCCCCGGCACTGCGGAGGCATCCTCTATTCTCACCTGCGTACCCAGGGTGGGCTGGTAATTGTACTTCCGGGCCGTTTCCTGCCGCGTTCTCCTCTGATCATAGGTATAGTGGCCGATGGCACCGCCCACAAGTGCGCCCACCAGCCCGCCGATAATGGCCGTCTCGGTCTTTGCCCCTTTACTGCCGAGGAGAGCCCCTGCAGCGGCACCGGTGGCGGCTCCTACCCCGGCCCCGGTAGCAGCTCCTTTTCGCTCCTCCGGGATGCCCGCACAGCCGAGCAGACCCGTTGCAACTATGAAAAGCAACAGAAAGGTGAATACCCTGACTTTGGCGTTCATAGTGCACCTCCTTACTAAAACTATATCAGGAAAAAACAGGGAAAGACAGAGATAAGGCAGAATGAGACAGGATACTACAGAGTGAAACAGAAAAGAAAAAAATAGAGGAAGATGAGAAACTGCTGTTTTCTCTTTTCTGTTTTACTCTGCCTTTTTTCTGTCTCATTCTGCTTCTCTCTGCATCACCTCTGCCTTTTTCTGTCTTTACTCGTAGCTTATGAATTTCTTCGGGTCGATCTTCCTTGCCACCTTTGCGGGAAGGAGGCCGGCAAGCAGGGTCGTGAGGAAGAGGACCGAGATAACGGAAGCGAGAGAGAGGAAGGGGACGCTGAAACGGATTTCCCACCCGAAGGAGACCTTATTGACCACATGGATGAAGATCAGGCTCATAAGCGGTCCCATGAGCGCTCCCAAAAGAATTCCGGTCATCCCCACGACACCCGCCGAGAGGAGAAGGGTCTGCCGTATCTGGCTCCAGTCTCCTCCCAGGTAGCGGACAATGCTTATTTCCCTCTGTCTTTCGAGGACAAAGGCGAGGAGCGCATTCACCACCCCGATAAGCGAGACCGCTATGGAGATAAGCTCGATGGCATAGGTAATGGCGAAACTCTTGTTGAAAATGGCAAGCACCTTTTCCCGCAGGTCGTCGTTGTTCAGGATTTCGAGGGAGAAGCGCCCCGCAAGCTTTTCCCGCACCATGCGGGCGAACTGTTCGGTATCGACCCCCTCGTTCAGGTAGACGCTGATCTGTGTCGCATCATCAAGCCCCCAGTACTCTCTCAGCCATCTCCTGTCCAGAAAGATGAACCCCGATGTGGTGGAGTAGCTCGAAAAGGTATCGCTGACGATAAAACGTTTCTTTCCCTTCGGTGTCATGAGTTCCAGGATATCTCCCTTCTGCAACCCGTACCTGATGCTCAGGTAGCGGGAGATGGATACCGCCTGTTCCTCCTCAAGCATCCTGCCCTCTTCTCCCTCCCGGGAGAATTCCCTCTGCAGCGAGATATCCGCAAAGCCGGCCACCACCTTCCTGCCGAAGAAGTCGAGGCTCAATGTCCGGAACCTGTCCACTCCCCTTACTCCCGGCAGAGACCCGATAAGAGACACCGCCTCCTCCGAAAGGGGGTAAAAGCAGAAATTCGAAGCACAGGAGGCGGGTTTGATATAGAGATCGGCGGATATATTCGCATCAATCCACGCCTTGAGAGAGATCCTGAAGGAGAAAATAAGCAGCAGCAGGGCGATGATAAGGGCGCTGCTGATAGCGACACTCATCAGGGCGATGGAGAATCGATAGACATTTCCCCGCATGCCGCCCAGGGTGACCCCGGCCATCGTCCGGAACAACCTCTTCGCAGGCCTCCTCACCCACCGCAGGATGAGGGCGAGGAAGGACGGAGAGACAAGAGTAAACCCCACAATAAGGAGGAGGATGCCCGCATAGGCCAGAAAAGGGAACTCAAAGGGAAGGAAGTAATAGTCGGCCCATGAGAGAATTCCCCCCGAAAGAATACAGGCGATACCCCCCAGGGCAAGTGATCCCCGGTACTTCCTGTACCTTCCTTCGAAAGATCCCTCCCGCGCGCTCTCGTGAGGCCTGATTCGCGACGACTCATAGGCGGGGACTGCCGAGGCGATGAGGGATACGCACAGCCCGATGGCCAGCGCACTCAGGGCATCTCTTCCGGTAAGGGAGTAATCGGAGAGGGAGACGGTGCGGTACATGCTCGACAGGGTTTGTTCCACCGCCAGGACGGAAAAGTAGGCTGCGCCCTGCCCCAGGAAAATTCCTGCCGCAGAGCCGATACCCCCCAGGATCAGCCCCTGCACGGTAAAAAGCGCCACCATCATGCCCTTGCCCGCCCCCAGGCCCCGGAGGATTCCTATTTCCGTCCTCCTTTTTATGACAGAGATGAAAACCGTGTTATAGAGCAGGAACATGCCGACCAGGATGGAGATGAGACTGACGAACTGAAGGTTATACCGGAAAGAGCTCACCAGCGATTCCTGATCCCTGATAAGCTCCTCCTTCTCCGCGAGGGTGAGGTGGGGGGGAAGCAGTCTCCGTATTCTCTCCGCGGTCCCTTCATCCGTCGCTACATCGATCCGTGAGAGGAAGCCCACCCGGCGGAAGTACTCCTGGTAATTGCCGATATCCATGACGACCATGGCGGGGGTGAGGTTCTTCGCGTCCAGGACACCGATCACCTTGAGGAGGTACTCCCTGTCATACACCAGCACCCGGATTGTTTCCCCCGGTTTTACGCGGTGTTTATCAGCAAGCCCTTTCGAAATCAAAACTCCGTTCAGTTCCGTGAAGAGCCCCCCGACTCCGTACTCCCTTCCGGGTGAAAGGCCGAGGAGGCGGAGAGCCCTCACCGTATCGATGCCGTTGATATCAAGGGATTCCCCAAGGCGGGGGGCATACCCGCTCGTCTTCAGTACCGGGAGAATGTCCTCCTCCTGCCGGAGCACCTCCCGGTATATCTCCTCCCTGAAGTCGATGCCGGAAATATCCAGTATCTCGTAGCGCGCGTGCGGGTGTACGCCCCTTATATCCGCCTCGAAGGCGGCGATAGCGCGGTCCGATGCCACCCGGACCCCGACAAAGAGACCGATGCCGAGGGCAACCCCGATGACGGAGAGGAGGGTCATGAACTTCTCCTCCCGTATATTCCGCAGCACCAGGAGGCGTATGAGCTTCACCAGGCGCATCAGCTCACCACCCCGTCCCGGATCCGTATCCTGCGGTGGGCGTATTTCGCGACGGAGTATTCATGGGTCACCAGCACCACTGTTTTTCCCGCCTCCTCCACCAGCCGCTTCAGCAACCCCATAATGATTCCGCCCGTCTGGCTGTCGAGGCTTCCGGTGGGCTCGTCCGCCAGGATGATCTCCGGATCGTGCACGAGGGCACGGGCAATGGCGACCCGCTGCTGCTGTCCCCCGGAAAGCTGGTGGGGGTAGTCGTCCTCCCGCCCCTCCAGGCCCACACGCCGGATCAGGTCGAGGACCTTCCGTCGGTCTTCGATACCGTTCAAAAGCAGCGGCATCTGTATGTTCTCATAGACCGTGATGGCGGGGAGCAGATTGAAAAACTGGAAAACAAACCCGATCTTTTCCCTCCGGTAAAGGGTGAGCTGTTCATCGGAGTAGGAGGTGATATTTTCTCCCTTCACCCATATCACTCCCCTGTCCGGCCTGTCCATACCCCCGATCAGGTTGAGCAGGGTCGACTTCCCCGATCCGGAGCTCCCCATAACGGAGATGAATTCTCCGCTCTTCACTTCAAAGGTGATCCCATTCAGCACCTTCGTATGGCCATATGACTTCTCCACCCCCTCGAGCCGGATCATCGCGCCTCTCTTATGGGGTGAGACTCTGAGGGCGCTGCCCGAGAAGCGATTCTGCCCCGCTCCTCTCAATATCCTGTAAGCTCCACATACGCCCTCCCCGCAGCAGTCCCTTCCACCGCCGCCGTTCCTTCCCAATAATGATTCCCCGTCGATTGCTTCCCCAGGAACTCCTGGTCCTCCACCAGAGGGGTTACGGTAAGGAGGAGTCCTTCCGAAGGGACCGAAATTCTCCATTGCGCGGGATACCGGGCTCCCGTCTTTTTCGAGGTGTACCGCTTCAGCGGCGTGATGCTGAAGTCCTGAAGGGAGAGATGCCGGTATCGCCCATCCCGGTACACGACTGTCCCGGATGAGTACCTGTCCAGAGAGCCATCCTTGTTTCTCATGAGGTACAACATGACCTCACGGGCATCGTCAAGCTGCAGGGCAAACCAATCCCATCCGGCATTGTTTTCCCCCAGCCCGCGGGAGGAGATCTCCCTGTCAAACCAGCTCGTCCCTCCCACCCGAAAATCGGTACTCCCGATCCGCAGCACCCCTTCCGTTCTCATACGCGTGAAGGAAAAATAAAGGGAGGCAACCAGGGGAGATTCCTCCGACTTGCGGGAGTACCCCCCCCTGCCGTGCAGGACCGCCCCTTTTTCGGGAATAAGCGTAAGGTCGAGCGACAGGTTTCCGTCCTCAGCGGAAAGACGCATTTTGTGCCCGTTTCCTTCAAGAAGATTCTTTCCCACCCATACCTTCAGCCTGTTCTTCAGCGCCCCCGCAAAACCGAAGGCCCCCCGGTCGGCCTTATCCATGAAATAATAGCGTTTTCCCGCAACATCGGTAACGGCAAAATGGGAAATGAAAAGGGAACGCATCCCGAATTCCGAAGCATAGTCCCGCTTCTGGACACCGAAAGCAAAAAAAGTAAGCTCATACCCGAACTCCCTTCCCCTCTCATCGTAGAGATGCCCGGTAAAATACCACCACTGGATTCTGTATGCTCCTGCATAAAACAGGTGCCCGGGAAGCGCCACCCTCTGGTCGGGGGTAACGTCACGGTACTCCCCCTTTGCGAATGCGGGTACAGGGATCAGGAAAAGGAGCAGGAGCAGGAGCAGGAGCAGAGCGACGCTTTTCTTTGCCATGGCCACCATCCGATAAACATGCAGGGCGGTACCGTCGCCCCTCCCCCTTCTGAGCAGGTATCCGGTCAAATGCCGGAACAGATGCTCCTACAATTATACCCTCTCCCTCCGCGCAAAGGAATCAGGGATCACCACAGGCAGTGCTTCTCACAAGTGTCGGAAAAGGTGACAGTTTCTTGACAGTCCCCTGTTCGTGCCCTACAATGGAGTCAAGGGGGGGAACCTTGTCTTCTTACCGTTCCCCGTTTTCACCCCTGCAATAAATAATCTCACTGCATACACTGCATACAATAATGACTGCCGGAATGGGAGTACAGGAACCCCTCCCCTGAGAGGGCTGAACACTTTTTACGGGGACCGGGCAGAAGACAGTTTGCCTGCACATCCTGAAATAAGGAGGGCAGCGATGAGACTCTTTCCAGTGCGCTTGTTTATCACCGTAATGGTGATCATCGGGCTCTCCGGATGCTACGGTATGCGGAGCTCCTCGGGAGGCGGACAGACATCCTTTCAGCCTCCCCGAACGGTAAACAGCAACGATATCGCTCTCCCCGAAGGGTATCAGATCGAACCCGTTGCAACGGGGCTTACCTTTCCCACCGGCGTTACCTTCGACGATGCGGGCCGGATCTATGTTGTGGAAGCGGGGTATTCCTATGGAGAGGTATGGACCATCCCCCGCCTGCTCCGGATCGATCCGGGAGGAAAGACTACTGTCATTGCACAAGGTGAAAAAAACGGACCCTGGACAGGAGTTGTCTATCATGACGGTGCTTTCCTGGTTGCGGAGGGCGGAGAGCTGGAAGGCGGACGCATCCTCAGGATCTCTCCCGGCGGAAAGACCGCTGTGCTTGTGGAAAGCCTCCCGAGCAGGGGCGACCACCACACCAACGGACCGGCGGTGGGGCCTGACGGATGGATCTATTTCGGGCAAGGTGTCGCGACCAATTCCGGCATAGTGGGAGAGGATAACTTCAAATTCGGCTGGCTCAAGAGACATCCCGATTTTCACGACATCCCCTGCAGGAATATCGTGTTGAACGGATATAATTTCGAAAGCAAGGATGTGCTGCATCCTGGCGCCGCCTCGCCGGTGCTGACAGGCGCCTTTTCTCCCTTTGGAAAGAAGACGGAACAGGGCCAGGCGATCAAGGGGAGTATCCCCTGCAGCGGGTCGGTCATGCGGGTGCGACCGGAAGGGGGAAAGCCGGAGTTGGTTGCATGGGGCTTCAGGAACCCTTTCGGCCTCGCATTCTCCCCCGACGGCCGGCTGTTCGTGGCGGACAACCAATATGACGAGCGGGGAAGCCGTCCGGTCTTCGGGACAGGAGACCTCCTCTGGGAGGTGAAATCCGGAACCTGGTACGGGTGGCCCGATTACCACGGCCGCCAGCCCCTCAATAAGGGAGATCTCTATAAGCCCCAGGGGAAAGCCCGCCCGGAATTCCTCCTTGCGAAGCACCCCAACGTCCCGCCGGAACCGGTCACCATTTTCCCGGTGCACTCCTCCTCCAACGGGTTCGATTTCTCGAGGAACCCGGAATTCGGCTACACCGGACAGGCCTTCGTGGCCCAACTGGGCGACGAGGCCCCCGCTACCGGAAAGGTACTGTCGCCGGTGGGGTTCAAGGTCGTCAGGGTAGATGTGACAAAGGGGATCGTTCATGAGTTCGCCGTAAACAAGGGTAAGACGAACGGCCCTGCCTCCTGGCTGCAGACGGGGGGTTTGGAACGTCCTGTCGCCGCCCGATTCAACCCCGGGGGAACAGCCCTGTATGTTGTCGATTTCGGTGTACTGCTGCACGATAATAAGGGCGCAGTGCCCCAGAAAGAGACCGGCATCCTGTGGCGTATCACGCGGAAACGGTAGGTCATGGCGGGAGGACGGATATGAAAAGAGCATTCTTCGTCATCGGCTTATTCCTGTTCCTTGCGATGGTACTGGCGGGCTGCGGTTCGGCACGCCGCGGCGAGCCCCTTACCGGGGCATTCGAACCCCAGAATGAGGTGGCAGCGCGGGGTCAACTCGTGTTCATGAAGTACTGCAACCAGTGCCATCCGAAGGGAGAGGCGGGACTGGGGCCCTCTTTGAACAATAAACCGCTCCCCGGTTTTCTCATGAAATTCCAGGTGCGCAACGGTCTCGGCGCAATGCCCTCCTTTCCCCCTTCGCATATAAGCGACCAGGAGCTGGACGACCTGATTGCGTACCTAAAGGCATTGAGACACCATAAGGCGGAGAGCAGGTAGGTGCGGGTGAATACAGGAGAGGAGAGCATGACAAAAGTAGGGGTACTCTTTATAGGAGCCCTGGGCTATATTGCCACCACGGTTATCGCAGGGACCCTCGCACTGAAACGGAACCTCTTCCCCCGCACCGGAATGGTAACCGACCTCTACCATTTCGAAGGCCTGGATCTTGTGGAGCCGGGGGATATCGTATTCGGGGGATGGGATATACGACCTGACTCACCTTACGAGAGCGCACGCCGCCTCATGCGGAACGGACAGTTGCCGATTGCGGAGATCCTGCCCTTCATCGAAGAAGACGTGCGCCACGTATCCCTGAATCTTTATGCCGGCACCACCGCCAATTGCGGCATGGCCATCGAACGGCTCGGAACGGGAGAAGGGAGAGGGGAATGCGCCCCGCTCCTGCATCTGATCGGGAAACTCAGGAACGACATACGGAAATTCAGGGAGCGAAACTCCCTTGCGAGGGTAGTGGTGGTCAATGTTGCTTCCACGGAGCCCCCCCTTGACCTCCATCCGTGCCACGAGAGTATTGAAGACTTCGAAATCTGCCTGGAAAGAAACCGCAGGGAGACCGTACGGGCAAGCACCCTGTATGCCTACGCGGCAATAGCGGAGGGATGCCCCTACATAAACTTTACCCCCTCCAACGGGGCGCTCATCCCCGCACTGGTGGACATGGCAGAAAGGAGGGGGGTACCGGTTATGGGCGACGACGGAAAGACCGGGGAGACCCTGGTGAAGTCGGCCCTGATTCCTCTCTTCCTCTACAGGAACCTGGAGATACTGAGCTGGGAGGGCTTCAATCTCCTGGGAAACATGGACGGTAGAATACTGGAAGACCCCGGGAACAGGGAATCGAAGGTAATGACCAAGGACCGGATTCTGCACAAGACCCTCGGATACTCCCCCCATTCGGCGGTGCATATTCATTACGTCCCCTCCCTGGACGACCAGAAGACCGCCTGGGATTTCATCCACTTCAGGGGATTCCTGGGGGCGAAGATGTCGCTCCAGTTCATCTGGCAGGGATACGATTCCCTCCTGGCCGCCCCCCTGGTGCTCGACCTGATACGCCTTGGGGATTTGTCCCTGCGGCGCGGAGAAAGGGGGGCACTGCTCCATCTTTCCTCGTTCTTCAAAGCACCGCTGAAGGTGCATGAGCATCGTCTCCCTGAGCAGTTCCGAATGCTTCTGGACTATATCCGGCAGATACGCACCCACGGAGGCATCCATGAAACTTTCGTTCAGCACTAATGCTTTTGTCCGCTATTCCGTCGCCAAGGCGGTGGAAAAGATCTCTTCCATCGGGTATGAGGGGGTGGAGCTTCTCGCCGACATTCCCCATCTCTATGTGCACGCCATCACCGCCTCCGATATCGACAGGTTGAAGGAGACCGTCGCATGGACCGGCATCAAAGTGGCCAATGTCAACGCCAATACTGTCAAGGGCTACTACGGCAGAAAGCTCTGGGACCCCGTCTTTGAACCCTCCCTTGCCAATCCCGATCCGACAGCACGGAAATGGAGGATCGATTATTGCAAGAAAAGCATCGATCTCGCCCATGCCCTCGGCTCCCCGATGGTCAGCATCACGTCGGGCCGGCCCATGCCGGAGATAACCCCGGAGCGCTCCATGGACCTCCTCAGGGAATCCCTGAAGGAGGTGCTCGACTATGCAGCCGGAAGGAATATCCGCATCGGCATGGAGTATGAGCAGGGACTCCTCATCGAATTCGCATGGGAATTGACGGAACTGCTCGAAGAGATCAAATCCCCCTATTTCGGTGCCAATCTCGATCTCGGTCACAGCCATGTATCGGGGGAGGACCCCGAAGCGGTCATACGCTCCCTTGCGGGAAAGATCTTCCATGTTCATCTTGAAGATATAAAGAACAGAAAGCATTATCACCTTATTCCCGGGCTGGGAGATATCGATTTCGAAGCCCTCCTTCAGATCCTCGCCCGCTATTCCTATGAGGGCTTTCTCACCGTCGAGCTGTATACCTATCCCTTCAAACCGGAGGAGGCCGCACGGAGGGCCTTCGACTACCTGAAAGCCCTACCCTTCTGGACCGCGGGGGTGTGAAGCGCTGATGCGCATGATCGAGCCCCATATCCACACCGTTTCCCGCACTACCGACGACTATTACCGCATGGCGCTCTCCGGGATCGTCGCCTGTGTGGAGCCCTCCTTCTGGTCCGGGACCGACCGGCGTGCCGTCGCCTCCTTCGAGGACTACTGGGAGCATATGATCACCCACGAGACCGCCAGGGCCGCGCAGTACGACATCAGGCATTACGTGATGATAGGCCTGAACCCGAAAGAGGCGGGAAATCCCATCGCCCCTTCGGTGGTGAATGCCATGGAGCCCTTCCTCGACCAGCCCTCCGTGGTCGGTATCGGGGAGATCGGGCTGGACCGCATCACCCCGGAGGAGGAAGAGATATTCCGCATACAGCTCAGAATGGGAGACAGGAGAAGAATGCCCATCACCATCCATTCCCCCCACCACAACAAGAAGAAGGGGATCGAGCGCATTATCGAAATCATCGAGGAGGAGGGAGTGGTGCAGGAGAGGATCGTCATCGACCACAACACGGAGGAGACCATCGGGCTCTCCCTCTCCACCCGGTGCTGGGCGGGAATGACGGTCTACTATGTCACGAAGCTCAGCGCGGAAAGGGCGGTGAATATGCTGGTACGGTACGGGACCGACAGAATGATCGTGAACGGCTCCGCGGATTGGGGATATTCCGATCCCCTTGCCGTCCCGAAAGTGGCGCTGGAAATGAGGAAGAGGGGGCTTTTCTCCGAGGAGGCGATCCGGAAGGTCGTCTTCGCCAACCCCCATACCTTTCTCAGTCATTCCCCCTTCTTCGATGGTGAAAGCGATGGGGAGAGATGACGGGAGGGAACCGCACCCGTTTCCGGCCCCTGCCGATTCCGGGGATTCCGTGAAGCTCGCCTTCAGCTCCAACGCATTCCGGAGATACAGCCTCATCGATACGATAGAGGCGTTGGCGGCAGTGGGATACCAGGGAATCGAGATCATGGCGGATGTGCCCCATGCCTACCCTCCGCACCTGAATGGAAGGGCACTGGGGAAAATCCGGAGAGTCCTTGACCGGAACCGCATGGAAGTATCCAATATAAACGCCTTCATGCTCCACGCCGAAGGGGATACCTACCATCCGTCATGGATAGAAAAAGATCCGGAAGCGAGGCAGAAGCGTATCGCCCATACCCTCCGCTGCATCGATCTGGCATCCCTGCTCGGCGCACGCACCCTCTCCACCGAGCCCGGGGGACCCCTTCAGGGAATGAGCTTCGAAGAGGGGATGCGGCTTTTCAGGGAAGGACTCATGGCGGTACGGGACAAGGCGGCAGAAAAGGGAATCCGCATCCTTATCGAGCCGGAACCGGGGCTTCTCATCGAGAACAGCAGGCAGTTTCTTGCTCTCTTCGAAGAGCTCGATCCCGGGGTCTTCGGCCTCAATTTCGATATCGGCCACTTTTTTTGCGTCGGTGAAGAATGCCCGCTGCTCATCCATGAGCTGAAAGGGATGATCCATCACTTTCACCTCGAAGATATCCCTGCCACACGGGAGCACTTTCACCGTATGCCCGGCGAAGGGGCCATAGACCTTGCCGGGGTCCTCCGCGCCATCAGGGGAACGGGGTATGACGGTTTCGTGACCGTGGAGCTGTATCCCTATGAGGAAAAGCCGGTGGTAGCCTCGTGGAACGCACTGGAATACCTGAAGAAAATTGTTTAATCCGGTGTCGATGTCGAGAAGAGTGAAAAGCAGGTACATGGACTATCTCCGCCTGATGCGGGCCCCCAATCTCTTCACCGCCATGGCCGATGTTCTCGCGGGCTTTTTCATTGTTTCGGGGGGACGCACCGGGGCGGGAGACCTGCCGTGGCTCCTCCTCGCCACCTCGGCCCTCTATGCCGGGGGGTGCGTCCTCAACGACATCTGCGACCGCCGGATCGATGCGAGGGAACGGCCTTCACGCCCCCTGCCCTCAGGAAGGGTCTCTTCACGCGAAGCAACAACCCTTGCCCTCCTCCTCTTTGCCGCAGGGCTCTCCGCAGCGTATCGCGCAGGAGCTCCCGCCTTCGCCGTATCACTTCTTCTGCTCCTCCTCATTGTCCTGTACGATACTGCGGCAAAGAGCAGATCCCTTGCAGGCCCCCTCACCATGGGAGCCTGCAGGGCCGCTAACCTTCTCCTCGGTATGAGCACGGTTCTCCCCCTTGCCCCCGAATATCTCCTCTTCCCCCTCGTCTCTTTTCTCTATGTCTTCTCCCTGACGCGGCTGAGCAGGTTCGAGGTATCCGGATCTCCGCGGAAAGGGGGCACCGTGCTCGCCGGGTGGGGAGTGGTCCTCCTTTCCCTTTTCCTGATGGGAAAAAGCGCTCTGCTGGCGGAAGACAGCATACCCTTCCTCGCCCTGTTCGCCCTCTTTACCGGACGGGGCCTCCTGCGCGGTCTCCTGCACCGCACCCCGCATATGGTGGGCAGGGCAGTGGGGAGCATGGTGCTCGGGATACCCCTGATCGATGCCGTGTATGTCTCCGGCATCCAGGGCTGGGCATACGGTATTCCGGTGGCGCTCTGCATTATCCCGTCGCTCCTCCTTTCCCGTTATTTCTACGTCACCTGATCCATGGTGTACAGGCCACCCTGGCAAAGAATAAGGAGAGGAAACATGAAAGGAAAAAGAGTAGTGGTGATCGACATTGCCGGCCTCGGCATGCAGCACTTTGAGGACACGGCGGCACTGCCGCGTCTCTCCTCCCTGGTGCGGCGCGGCAGGCTCCTCCGGATGAAGCCGGTCTTCCCGGCGGTGACTCTTCCGGTGCAGGCCAGCCTCACCACCGGCCTTTTTCCGGACAGGCATGGTGTTGTGGCCAACGGCTTCTATTTCAGGGAGGACCACCGGATCGCTTTCTGGGAGCAGGCGGCGGCACTGGTGGGGGGCGAACGAATATGGGAGAGACTGAAGAGGAAGTCCCCCTCCCTGAAAACCGCATCGCTCTTTCTCCAGAACACCCTCTACGCATCGTGCGATGCCGTCATCACCCCGAAGCCCCTCCATACCGGGAAGGGCATGGTGCAGTGGTGCTACTCGAAGCCGCCGGGGCTGTACGAGGAGATCTGCGAAAAGAGGGGAGAGTTCGATCTGCTCCATTACTGGGGCCCGCTGGCCTCCATCGAATCGAGCAGGTGGATCGCCGGAGCTTCCCTTGAAGTAATGGACAGGATACGGCCCGATCTCCTCTTCGTATATCTCCCCCATCTTGATTACTGCTTGCAGCGTCACGGGCCCGGCTCCCCCGCGGTTCACGAGGAGCTTGCACGGGTGGATGCCGAGGCGGGACGCATCATCGACGGGATTGGCGAACGGGGCCTGTCCGGCGAGACGGTCTTCATCGTTCTCTCCGAATATGCCTTTTCCGCTGTTACGGGAGACATTCCCCTCAACCGCATCTTCAGGGAAAACGGGCTCTTTGCAGTACGGACAATAGCGGGCCGCGAATACCCCGATTTCGAGCTGACCCCGGCCTTCGCCATGGTGGATCACCAGGTCGCCCATGTCTACTGCAAGCCCGGCCATCTGTCCGCCGTACGGAACATACTCGAGAGAACGGACGGGGTGGACCATATTCTCCAGGGGGAGGGGAAGAAAGAGTACCGGATAGGGCATCAGCGTTCGGGGGATCTTGTTGCCGTGAGCGCACGGGACCGCTGGTTTTCCTACTACTGGTGGGAGGAGAGGGTAAGGGAGCCCGATTTTGCGGGGCAGGTCGATATCCACCGGAAGCCAGGATACGATCCCCTGGAACTGTTCATTGAGCGCGGGGAACACGGGACCTTCAGGGTCCCCCAGGATACCGGGCTCATTAAAGGCTCCCATGGATACCCTCCGCTCGGCGAGGAGGACATGATTCCCCTTCTCCTCAGCGGAGAGGGAACGGAGGCCCTCGGCCTCCCCGATGCACTCTGTATTGCCGATATCCCTTCGATTATTGAAGAGATCCTCTTCCCCGGCGCTCAGGAAGACAGGTGAAGGGAGAGGGAGAGAAAGGTAAAGTAAAAAGATCGTTGTTTTAAATCTTTTCCTGTCATTGCGCGGTCAACGAAGCAATCTCACGAGAATACTTCCGTATCGGACACGATAGTGCGATCGCCCTGTGCCCTGCTTGACGGCCGGCGGGAACGCTGCTACTATTGTTTGTAGAGGAGCCGCCAGTATGTACGTCGCCACAAAATTATTTCTCACCAAGGGAGTGGGACAGCACAAGGAGAAGCTCGTCAGCTTCGAGCTCGCATTGCGCAACGCGCAGCTCGCCTCCTTTAATATCGTCCGCGTCTCGAGCATATTCCCCCCCCACTGCGAAATCGTCTCGCTCAGGCGCGGTCTGAAGGAACTGTCCCACGGACAGATCATCCACACGGTCATGGCCGATACCTCGACCAACGAGAACCACCGTCTCATCGGCTCCTCGGTAGGAATCGCCATTCCACGGGACCGGAGCCACATAGGATACCTCTCCGAGCACCACAGCTATGGCGACGACGACAGAACCACCGGGGATTACGCCGAGGACATCGCTGCCCAGATGCTCGCTACGATACTCGGGGTGGACTTCGACGTGAACCAGAGCTACAATAAACGCCTCGACCAATGGAAATTGAGCGACCAGATCGTGAAAACCAGCAACATTACACAAACTGCGGTAGGGAAGGCGGGATACTGGATCACCGTCGTCGCAGCGGCGGTCCTGATCCCGTAAGAGAAATGAAAGAGAGCCGATACCTCAGGGGAAAATCCATCCGTCCCGGGGCGATCACCGGAGAGACCTCGGTGGCGGACCTGGTGGATAATGCGTTCCTCGCCTATAACGCGGCGCGTCTCCGGGAAGCGTGCCAGCTCTTCACCCGTAAGATGCTCGATCCGGACGTTACTGTCGGGGTCAGCATGACCGGGGCGCTGACGCCCGCAGGACTGGGTATGTCGTGCCTTATCCCGCTCATGGAGCGCGGGTTCATCGACTGGATAGTGAGCACCGGCGCCAACCTGTACCACGACTCTCATTTCGGTATCGGCCTTGAAATGCATGAGGGGTCACCCTTTCTCGATGACCGTGCGCTCAGACAGGAGGGAGTGGTCAGGATCTACGATATCCTTTTTGATTATGAGGTGCTTCTTTCTACCGATGCCTTTTACCGGGCGATCATACAGACGGACGAGTTCCAGAAGGAAATGTCCAGTGCGGAATTCCATTACAAGGCGGGCAGATACATCCAGGAGAGGGAAAAAACGCTGGGATTGGGCCGTGTAAGCCTCATGGCGGCTGCCTATGACGCGGGAGTACCCGTGTACACTTCCTCTCCGGGAGACAGCTCCATCGGCATGAATATAGCGCGCTCCGTGCTGGAGGGGAACAGGCTGCGTATCGACATTACAAAGGACGTCAATGAAACCGCGGCCATCGTGCTGAACGCAAAGAGAAAGGGAAAGAGCGCTGTCCTCATCCTGGGAGGCGGTTCTCCGAAAAACTTCGTCCTTCAGACAGAGCCGCATATCCAGGAGGTGCTGGGAATCCGTGATATGGGGCATGATTATTACCTTCAGATCACCGATGCCCGTCCCGATACCGGTGGGCTCTCCGGTGCCACTCCCGGTGAATCGGTCACCTGGGGCAAAGTGGATCCCGAAAGACTTCCCGACGCGGTGGTGTGCTATGCGGATACCACCATCGCCCTCCCCCTCCTCACCGCCTATGCCCTGGCCATTCATGCGCCACGTCCTCCCTCCCGCCTGTACGACCGCAGGGAGGAGTTATACCGGGGCCTGGAAATCGCGTTTGCGGAGAGCTCCCGGAAAGGAGAGGTGGATGTCCGCGTCCGCACCCATTGAGGGATTTTTCCGCCTCGATAAGGAGTGGTCCCGTCTCGATACCGCCCGGGTCGCCATTCTTCCCCTTCCCTACGAGCACACCACAAGCTATGGAAAAGGTGCGGCCCTCGCCCCTGCGGCAATCAGGGATGCCTCTTCCTATCTCGAGTTATACGATGAGGAGCTCGATACCGAGATATTCATGCTCTCCAACGGGATCGCCACTCTGCCCCCCTTATGTTTCGACGCTTCCTGCCGGGATGCCGCCGCAGTGGAAGCGATCCGGGAGCAGGTCAGCCGCCTTATCGACCAGGATAAGTTCGTTATCTGCATCGGGGGAGAGCATACCATCTCCATCGGCTCCGCTCTTGCTTATACGCACGCCTGCCCGAACCTCTCCATCCTGCAGTTGGACGCCCACTCCGACCTGCGCTCCGTGTATGAGGGGAATCCTTACAGCCATGCCTGCGTAATGGCCCGTATTTACGAGTTCAACAGGAATATCGTGCAGGTAGGGATACGGAGCCAGGGGGCGGAAGAGGCGGAGTTTATCAAAAAGAACAGGATCGCCACCTTCTACGCCCATGATATCAGGCAGGGACGTTACGGAAGCGACATGGAGTCCTGGCAGCATGCGGTGATCGAGACACTGCAGGAGAATGTGTATGTGACCTTCGACTGCGATTTTCTCGATCCGGCGCTGATGCCCGCCCTCGGGACCCCGGAACCGGGAGGTTTCGGATGGGATGAAACCATCTCTTTCCTGCGCACCCTCGCAGCGCGCCGTACCATCGTAGGATTCGACGTGAACGAATTTGCGCCCGTTCCTCCTTTCATCCATCCGCAGTTCACCATAGCAAAGCTCATCTACAAGCTTATCGGGTATATCTTCTCGTAGCAAGGAGTTACCTGAACAGGCATACTTGGTGTGGGGCAAGAGGGTACCCCCTGCCCCCCTGTGTCTGTCTGTTTCGGAATCTCTCACTCCGGCGAAAACCGAAATCATTCAAAACCGTCACCCCGGCGAAAGCCGGGGTCCAGTTCCTTATTCAAAGGACTGGATCCCGGCTCAGAGGATCCGCCGGGATGACGACAGAAGAAAAGAGAGGGGAGAGGGACCCCCTCTTTCTCTCTCTCCCGAAAGGAATGCATGTTTGATGGGCATGCATGATGAAGGAGAGGGGAGTCCTTGACAAGAATAAACCAGGGGACAGGGGGTGAGTGCTCCCTCTCTCAGAGAGGGGAGGAGGGGAGTTCTGAGCGGACCTTAGCTCTTGTTCGTCTCCTCTCTTCGTGAAACGGAGTGGCCACCACAGTGCATGTTTGAGCGGAAGCGAGTTTGCGCTGTGGTAACGGAGTGAGCGGTAGAGAGGCAGAACAAGAGGTCGGGGAGTGAAGGACT
>NSJL01000023.1 GCA_002634385.1 Nitrospira sp. | reverse complement strand
AGGTTTCTGGTAGTCTTTTACGAGTTCGTCAATCAGTTCAGATCGTATCTTCTTCATGCGTTCTCCCTCCGGGGTGGTCTGCTATTGTACCCCAGAAGGCTACTTACACAAAATATTTTACAGGCTCATCGGCTCTATCTCGGTTTTTTCTCAAAATATAATTCTCATGTCGTCAATGGCCCTCTCGATGCTTTTTTTCGAGATATTCATCTAATACTCATACCGACATTTCTAGGTTTATTATCGTCGTCAATCTTTCACGGCCGTTCTCCCGGAGCCCGCCTAATGAATATCCGTGTCATATCACACTCCGACCACTTCACTTCTGTTATTGGCAATGTATTACGTTCATTTCTTCTTTTGGCACCTCCTTATATTTATTTTCACTTAGTTTTAATGCCTTACAGCATAGACCAAGTCACAAAAGGTGCTTCCTTTCCGTTTGTGGAACCAATTATTTTTCTCATGTTGGCTCTTGTTATTCCATTTTCAATTTTGTGGGGTGCCGGTCGTCAAGGTTTTCACGATCGTCTCCTATGTATTCACGTTGAAGAGCATCACTGCAGCTCGAACTTGCACTTACCGTACTATTCTCCATTTTCTGTACTTGGTACCTTATTTACTACCCTGTTTGTTTCGTATCTTATAGTTCTCGCTGTCCACTATTCCTCTTTCATTAACAAGAAGATCAGCCAGCTTTTGCCTGCGGTAAACCACTATAACGACCGAACTCAATTATCAAAGATCGAGGCACTTAATAAGAAGCTCAATCCCCTGCTTGTCAATCCACCACTGAATGTTACCTTCTTGGACTCAGGCCTTTTTTATCAGATGCACATGATCCCTAAACAGGCTCGCTCCGGTGTCATTATCCCTGAATATGTATCACTTCCTATTCTTACTATCAGTGTTGATGGCAATGGCCTTCGTCAAATCAAACAACTCACTCTTGAGCTTGGAAACCGCTTACGTGCTATTGATATCGGGTCTGATTATTATATGATTCGCGTCTATCGAGAAGCTCAGGTTGACCTTTTTCGTTTCATTGTCGAAGCAGTTTGTTTATATAAAAAACACGCCGAGGCTCCCGAGGAATGCTACACAAATATCGGAGCGGGACCCACACTCTTATCATGGACAACTGGCTTATACTCTCGGAAGTAGAAGCAATAAAGAGGGACATAATACTATCAGCAAAGTAGGACAAAAGTATAGCATAACCAAGTGGCGCTTCATAGGAAGTGGCGAAACTGCTGCGCTGACTTGCGCAGGGGGACAATCCGTTCGGGACTAACAATAAAAACCGCAGATCAACCCGGGTTCGTTATCCCGGAGAGTGGGTTCATTGCATAGTTTTGTTTCACGTCTCCCATAAATTCAAGCGTTATGAGTACAATAGAATGAGGAGATAAGGATGCACTATTACTTTGACTGGATCCCAATAAGGTAAAGGCGAATTCAAAAAAGCATAAGTAAGTTTTGAGTTGGCTGCTACTATTTTTCTTGATCCACGCTCGGTGTCGGTATTTGATTCTGAGCATAGTGAAGGTGAAGACCATTGGGCCACAATAGGTATCAGTACGAAAGGAACGTTATTATTCGTTGTGCATACATTTTAGCAGATTGATAGACAAAGCAGCAGAATCCGCATCATTTCTGCCCGCAAAGCAACGCGAAAAGAAGCAATGCACTATAGGGAGGCAAGCAGATGAAAAAGGAATACGATTTTTCCAAAGGAGAGAGAGGGAAGTTTTATCATCCGAAAGCTGAACTTCACCTGCCGATATATCTTGACAAGGATGTGATTGAGATTCTTCAGAAATTAGCAAAAAAAAGGAAAGTGGAAATCTCTTCTATTGTCAATGAATGGATAAAGAAAGATATATCAATAGTTGAAACGGTGATATCGAAATAGTGCAGTAAAAGACGAGGTCATATCGGACACTGTCTTTCGGGTCAAGTAAGAGCAAATACAGTCTCGGAAGCAGTGCTGTGTGTCGTCATCCCGGCTTGCCCGTTCCGGCTTGTCCCGAACCGTTTCCGAAGAAGGATTCCCGACAAGCGGGAATGACAAACTCTACTTTCATGTCCCTCTGTGAGCCGCAAGCTCATGGAGATTCCCGCAAGCGGAGCAGAGCCTATCCCCGCTTGCCGGGGGACCACTGAAGAAAGATTCGGACCGATCCCGGACGGGCCGGGACAAGAGCCGGGATCCAGTCCTTTTCAAAGACCTTGGACCCCGGCTTTCGCCGGGGTGACGGATTCCGAAACAGAGCATACACCGGGGGGACCCTGGGGGGAATGCCTTGGAAGCGGCTTCGCCAGCCCAAGCGGAACCAAGGACGGTGGAATCAAGCCTCCCCGCCATAGGGAAGAAAGAGACAGGGGTCCCCGGAAAGACAGAGTCTTTCTGGGGCAGAAGGCGGGAGGCCGGGCGAGAAACGGGGTCCCCGGAAAGTCGGAGACTTTTTGGGGTGGAAGTTGAGCGGAAAGGTGTTCCCTCCCAGGGGGACCCAAACATAAGGAATCCTACTCCTTCGGGCATGGGGATATCCTCTTCTCTGCAGCGAGGGTCTGAAATAGCAGAGGGGACAGGACACCCTCCCCTTTCTCCCCTCCCCTCGAGGGAGGGGAAAGAGGAGATCCCCTGAGAACAGGGAGGAATTCGCTCGCAAAGAAAGAGGGTACTCCCTTGCCCCTCACCTAAGGATACCTGTTCATCAGGGAAGAATTCGGTAGCAAAGAAAGAGGGTCCCCCCTTGTCCTCGCAGAGGCTACCAATTCAAATCAGAAAAAAATGCCTTAAAACGGTTCCGCACTAAGCCCTTCGCCCGCCTACTTATACTTCGAGAGCCGGTACCGGTACTCCCTGAAGGAGAGGCCGAGCAGTTTCGCCGCGTTCGTCTTGATACCGTTCGCCTTCTGGAGCGCCCTGTCGAGCAGCTCCTTCTCGATGCCGGAGAGGTACTCGTTCAGGCTGATGCCGGTATCGGGCAGGTCCGGAAGGAGAGAGCTCTGGCGCATGATGGTCCGGCATGCGGTGCACTTCAGGTGGCCGTCCTCAGAAAGGATGATCTCCCTTTCGATGATATTCTTCAGCTCCCGTACATTGCCCCGCAGCTCCTGGTGCATCATATAATCGACAAAGGCCGGGTCGATCCTGATGATGTTCTTCTGGAACTTCCGGGACAGCAGCTTTACGAAATGGTCGATGAGAAGGGGGATATCCTCCCTCCTCTCCCGAAGGGACGGCAGCATGAGCTCGAAGGTGGAGAGGCGGTAGTAGAGGTCCTCCCGGAACTCGCCCCTTTCCGACAGCTCCTTCAGGTTCTTATTGGTAGCGGCGATCACCCGGACATCGACCTCGATCTCGTTGCCGCTGCCGATGGGCCGGATCTTCTTCTCCTCAAGGAAGCGGAGCAGCTTTGCCTGGAGGGAAAGCGGCATCTCCCCGATCTCGTCGAGGAAGAGCGTGCCCCCGTTCGCCTCGTCGATGAGGCCCCTTTTCGAGGTATACGCCCCGGTGAAGGACCCCTTGGTGTAGCCGAAAAGCTCGCTTTCGAGGAGCTCCGCGGGCAGGCTCGCGCAGTTGATGGCGATGAAGGGTCTGTCCTCCCGGATGCTCCTGCTGTGAATCGCCTTCGCCACGAGCTCCTTGCCCGTTCCGCTCTCCCCGATAATGAGGACGTTGGTATCGAAGGGGGCTATCTTCTCGATCATGCTGAAGACCCTCTTCATGGCCTCCGATTTCCCGATGATGCTCTGGTACGCGTCCGCATACTGCTGCAGCTCCCTGACCCGCTGCTGCAGGAGGATCTTCTCCCTGATGTTTTTCAGCACGACCCGTATCTCGTCCAGGTTGAAGGGTTTCGTCACGTAGTCGTACGCCCCGAGCTTCATTGCGGCAATAGCGGTTTCCGTTGAGGCGAAGGCGGTAACGATAAGGACCACCGTTTCGCCGTTCTGCTCCTTCAGCTCCTTGAGCAGCTCGATTCCCGATCCGTCCGACAGGCGCAGGTCGACGATGGCGACGTCGAAATAGTGCCTGCGGATCAGATCCTGCGCTTCCGCGATGCAGGAGGCCTCATAGACCTCAAAGGCGCTCTCGGCAAGGAGAACATGTACCACCTTCCGGATGTTCGTTTCATCATCGACAATGACCGCCCTCATGGCTAGCAATACCCTCCTCGTTTAGGGTGTGTAATACACACCCTGGTTTTTCAGCGGAAACATAATGGAAAAACGCGCTCCCTGCAGGGGAGAGGTATCCACTTCGATATCTCCCCCGAAGCTGGTGACGATACGGTAGGCGATAGCAAGCCCCAACCCCGTACCGTTCGCTTTTGTCGTGAAAAAGGGCTCGAAAATCTTGTCCTGCATACTTACTTCGATTCCCCTCCCGTCATCCTCCACATCAATCCTTACCTCCCGGACCCCCCGGGTAAGGGACACCTTCACCGTTGTCCGGGCCGCCTCCAGAGCGTTTTTTATGATGTTGTTCAGGGCGACCTCCACAAAGGTCCTGTTCGCCACCACCGTTGCGCTCTCCCCTCCCTCCAGGATGATCTCCTTGCCGCCGCCCCGGTCCCGCAGCAACATCTTCAGCATGTCCAGGACATCCACCTCCTCCTTCGGGGCGTCCGAAGGGCGGGAAAAGAGGAGGAAATCGTTGACGAGACGGGTAAGCCGCCCTGTCTCCATGCTGAGCATCTCGATGAACTCCCGGTCGCTCCTTCCCTCGCCCAGGAACTGTACTGCGGCGGATATGGAGGCGAGGGGGTTGCGCAGCTCGTGCGCCAGGTCGGCGCTCACCCGGTACAGCCTCTCATACCCCTGCATCCGGATCCTCTCCTCCTCCAGCCTCTTGATATAGCGCGACTGATGTTCCATCCTCTCCTTGAGATTGTCCCCGGCGAGGGCGATAAGAAAGAAGGCGAAGAAGTGCAGGGAGATCGTAAGGAGGCTCTCCTTCTCCCAGAGAGTGCCGTAACTATAATAGACCCCTCCGTAGAGAAAGAGGGAGATGACAGGAAAGAGGAAATACTTCTTCTTCCTGATCAGGACCGAAGAGAAAAAAATGGGGAAGAGATAAATGAAAGTGAGATAGGAATAAATCCCGTGGCTTATATAGACCATGGCGGAAACGAAGACCACATCGAAAAGAAAATCGAAATAGTTGATCCTCTCCGAAGTCACGATAAGCCGGACCAGGACGATAAAAATGTAAATGACAAGCACATTTCTCAGGCTGGGCATCGCATAGGGCAAGCCCGCGATCTGGAAGGCGATCAGCAGGGTCAATCCGAAGATGAATCTGCCGATTTTGTAGTAATTGAAGAACGATGACAAATGCATCAGGGTGATAGTGTATGCTCGATGACAAATTTTGTCAATTATCTGGTGACCATATTTGTCTTTTCCCTTGTCGGTCCTCTTAGAATGAAATCTTATTGCCTTATAAAAACAACAGCTTTTCTGTAGAATCTCCCCCGATTCCCTCCTGGCATGAAACATGCTTTCCCTGCTTTGTTCCTGCCCTAGGGTGTGTATGCACACTGTGTTCGTTGTGAGACCGAGCGAAGGGTACCTGGGCAAGGCGTCACGGGTGCAGCGCCCGGAGGCGGAGCAGCGCTCCGTTGAGGACGATGTACCCGGGAGAACGCAGCACAGAGACTCTGCAGCCGGTCGCAGCAGAAGACAGTTTGCATACACACCCTAAATAGGGGAAGAGCACGCATTATTGAATCCTATTCGCCTTTGGCGGATACAATTTGCAGGAGGAGGTTTTATATGTTCAAGGCTATGCACAAAATGGGACGGAATGAGAAAGGCTTCACCCTCGTCGAGCTGCTGATCGTCATCGCGATCATCGCAATCCTCGCGGCAATCGCCATCCCGCAGTTCGGCCAGTACAGGAAGAAAGCCGCCCAGTCCAACGGTGAGGCCGGTGTAAAGTCGTGCATCAATAAGGCAATGGCCGAGTACGCCAACAACAGCTCGTCCACCTCGACCAGCTGCACCGTCGGCGACAACAGCATCACCATCGCTCTCGACAGCAACGGCAACGTATCCACGAGCAGCGTAAGCACCACGGTGAAGGGACACGCACTTACCTGCACCATCAACACCGCAAACCTCGTCGTTACGTGCAGCTAATTCTTTATTCCATGAGAGGAGGGGGAGTACATCCTCCTCCTCTCATAGGGGATAAGGAGAACCGGTTAATGAGATTTCGGGATGAAAAAGGTTTCACCCTCGTCGAGCTGCTGATCGTCATCGCGATCATCGCAATCCTCGCGGCGATCGCTATCCCGCAGTTCGGTCAATACAAGAAAAAAGCCGCTCAAACGAACGGAGAGGCCAGCCTGAAATCGTGCCTGAACCGGGCGATGGCGGAGTACGCGAACAATAACGTTTCCTCCATCGTCTGTACGGTAGGGGAAACCAACGTAACCGTCTCGGTCGACAGCAACGGGAGCGTCACTACGACAAGCGCAACGGTTACGGTGAAAGGGCAAGGCCTCAATTGCACCATAACCCCTTCAACTCTTACGGTTTCCTGTTCCGCCTCCTGATACCCGTATGCGCATTCCGAAGGCATAGGGAAAGCTCTTCTCTTATTCCATGATCCTCCAAAAAGCAAAACGGAACGTACCGCCTTTTCTCGTGATCTCCCTCACCTCTCTTTTTGCGTTGGCGATCAAGCTGAAAGATATCGGGGATTTTTTGCGGAAAGAAAACATCCTCGCAACCCACGACGCCTTCCGGTTCGCCCGTTTTGCCAAAGAACTGCACGCAAATACCTACTCGGCTATCGATTACCTTGCCAATGTCCCCGATTTCGCGGTCAACGCAGACCCCCCTCCCCTCTTAAGCCTCCTTGCCGTATGGCTCTCTTCGCTCTTTTCGGTGCGCCTGGAATTCTTTTTTGCACTTCTCCCTCCCGTTTTATCCGTACTGTTCCTCATCCCTTTCTATTTCTGGACACGCACCTTTTCCAGCCCCCATGTCTTTTTCGGGGGGGCGTTCCTCGGGCTCTTCAACTACCTCTATTTCACCAGGACACGGCCCGGATATTTCGATACGGACTGCCTTATCCTCTTTTTCGTCTTCCTCATTATTCTGTTCATCACCCATGCCGCCAGGGAGAGGGAAAACACGCGTAAATCCCTTTTCTTCGTCCTGCTTGCCGGTATCTCCTTCAAGCTGTTCATGTGGTGGTACAGCCTCCCTGTTTTTGCGCCGCTCTTCGTCTTTTCCCTCTGCGCGGGGTTGATCGCGTTCGGGCATTCGAAACGGGATATCCTGCTAAAAACCGGGGTTTTCCTCCTGATAACGAATCCGTTCGCGATAATGATGGACCAGGCGCTCTTCCTGAAGGACTATGTACTGGGGCACATCCTGCGGATGAAAGAATATATGATGTCCATTGACATTTACGCACACATTAATGAAAACCGCCCCGTCGGTCCGCACCTGTTCGTCCTCCTGACCACCGAAAACCGTGCCACCGCCGGACTGGCCGTTGCCGGCCTCCTCCTCTTTATCGTCCGCCACTTCCGCTCGATGGTAATCCCCCTGCCCCTCATCCTGATCGGGGCGGCCTCCATCAAGCTGGGGGCCCGGTACCTGATCTATTTAGGCCCCTTTCTCGGCATGGGTCTCGGGTATCTCCTCTTTCTCCTCTCCGGCTTCCTGGAGGGGAGATTCCCCCGGTACCGGGCTGCAATCGTCCCCTCGGGGGTCGCACTGGTGCTCTTCCTCTCGTTTCCCGCCCAGAGGCTTTACTATGAAAGCCTGCCCCTCTTCGATGAGAGGACATACGGCAACGTAAGGGCTCTCGAAAAGATCACCGAAAAGAACGCTTTTATCTGGAGCTGGTGGGATTACGGGAACCCCATCGAGTATCTTTCGGGCAGGGCGACCTACCTGGACAACACCCAGTTCAAGCCCCACAAGGTCTATCTTGTCGCCCGCTCCCTTTTGACGGAGCAGGAGGAGAGGGCAAAGAGAATAATCGCATTCCTGTCGAACACCACCACACCGGATACCGTGAAACTGCCGGAGATCGAGGAAAAGTCCCTTGCTTACACGGCCCCCCCGAAAAACCCCGTGTATGTTTACCTCTATGACGCCATGCTCTACATGGCGATCCTCCACGGAACGGGGCTGCAGAGCGCGGAGATCTCCGGGGGAAAGGGGAGCCCCTTCGGCTCCCTGATCAAGTGCGTCCCTGCCGAGGGGAAGGGGACGTATACGGAAACGCTTTTCAACTGCTTCGCTTTCTCCTTCGACGATGCCGCAAAGACCGTTATCCCGACCGAGAAGATCAACCCGGAAAAGCTCTACCGGGAGATCTGGTACCGGGACCGGGCGGACAGAGGGACCCGGGTGCTGAGCAGGAACAGGAACGCCGAATTCGACAAGACGCTCCAGATCATCAGGACGGAAAAGGGGGAGATCTATGCCCTCCTCGTGGACCCGCTGGCAAGGGACTCTGTCCTGAACAGGATGTTCTCGCTGAAGGACACCTTCAGGCATTTCGAGCCGGTGTACGACGACTTCCCCAACATGGTGGTGTACAAGGTGAGGCAATGATACTCGTCGTCGGCGGCGCAGGATATATCGGCTCCCATGCGAACAAGCTCCTCAACGAGAAGGGGTACGGGACGGCTGTCTTCGACAATCTTGTCTACGGCCACAGGGAATTTGTCAGAGAGGGCGAATTCATCCTGGGAGACCTGGCCGACAGGGAACAGGTGCGGCTCTGCTTCGAAAGGAACCCTATCGAGGCGGTCATGCATTTCGGGGCCTTCGCCTATGTCGGCGAATCGGTGACCGACCCGGCAAAGTACTACCGCAACAATGTCGCCAATACCCTGACCCTCCTCGAAACGATGCGGGAGTTCAGGGTGAAGCACTTCGTCTTCTCGTCGAGCTGCGCCGTCTACGGTCATGCGGAGGCAATGCCGATCACGGAGGAGCATATCTCCCACCCCATCAATCCGTACGGGAGGAGCAAGCTCATGATCGAAGAGATCCTCGGCGACTACGACAGGGCATATGGAATAAAATATGTGAGCCTCCGGTATTTCAACGCGGCGGGCGCCGATCCCGGGGGAGAGATCGGTGAGCGGCATGTCCCGGAGACCCATCTCATTCCCCTGGCGATGCAGGCGGCACTGGGGAAAGGGAAAAGCCTTGTCATGTACGGGACAGACTACCCGACGCCGGACGGTACCTGCATCCGGGATTATATCCATGTTACCGACCTTGCCGAAGCGCACTGCAAGGCCCTCGAACACCTGAAGAGGACCGGGAGGTCCACCTGCTGCAATCTCGGAACGGGGAAAGGGGCCAGCGTAAAAGAGATCGTCACCCTGGTGAAGGAGGTCTCCGGCAGGGACTTCCCCGTCGAGGTGGCGGCCCGGCGGCCCGGTGATCCGCCGGTGCTGGTGGCCGATTACCGGAAAACGCAGGAACTGCTGGGCTGGCGTCCCGAAAAGGACATGGGAGAGATCATCCTGACCGCCTGGGCATGGCACAGCAAAGAGAGGAACCGTGAAAAGAGCCACTGAAAAGGTTTTGATCATCAACGAGCCCTTCGTAAAGGATTTCTGCCGGACGCAGCGGTGGGCGGCAAGAACGCGGGGACGCGTGCTCAGGGCCCCGGACTGGCTGGCGTATGCCACCGCCGTCCTCGAAAGGGAAGGGGTGGAGGTGAGCCTGCACGATTTCCCCGCAAAGGACTGGGGAAAAGACGACCTCCGGCGTATGGTGCGGGAGAGCCGGCCTGCCGTGGTGGTCCTCGATTCCACCACTCCCTCCATCTACTCCGATATCGAGTGCGCCGCGATCTGCAAGGAGGAGAGCCCCGCCACCAAGGTGTTGATGGTGGGGCCCCACGTGAGCAGTTGCCCGGAGGAGGTCCTGGCCGATGCGCAGGGGAGCGTGGATGCGGCGGCCATCGGGGAATACGAATATACGGTGCGGGATTTCACCCTCGCCGTCCTGAACGGGCGGGAAGAGTTCTCCGGCATCCCCGGCCTCGTCTTCCGCAACGGACAGGGTGCCTCCGTCGCCACCGGACCCCGGCCTCTCATCGCAAACCTCGACGAGCTCCCCTTCCCCGCATGGCACCATCTCAACCTGTGGGACTATTTCGACGGCACCAAGCTCTTTCCCTACGTCGACATCATCGGGGGACGGGGCTGCCCCTTCCAGTGCACCTTCTGCCTCTGGCCGCAGGTGATGCACGGCAACAGGTACCGGCTGCGGTCGGCGGAGAATATCGTGGAGGAGATGAAATGGGTCCTCGCCACCTGGCCTGGGGTCGCCAAAGGCGAGTTCTTCTTCGAGGACGATACCTTCACGGTAAACAAGGAGAGGGCCCATGACTTCTGCGACCGGCTCCTCCGGAGCGGGCTGAAATGCACCTGGTCGGTGAATTCCCGGGCCGATGTGCTCGACAGGGACCTCCTGGTGCACATGAAGAAGTCGGGCTGCCGGCTCCTCCTGGTGGGCTTCGAGTCGGGGTCCCAGAAGATGCTGGACGCCATGCGCAAGAACACCCGGGTCGGGAAGATGGAGGAGTTCATCCGCCTGGCGACCTCCGTGGGGCTCCAGATCCACGGCTGCTTTGTCCTGGGACTGCCCGGCGAGACGCGGGAGACCATGGAGGAGACCATCGCCTTCGCCCTCAGGAACCCCCTCACCACGGTGCAGTTCAGCGGGGCGGTGCCCTTCCCCGGCACGAAATATTTCGACTATGCCCGGCAGAACAACCTCCTCCGGGCGAAGAGGTGGGACGAGTGGCTCACGGATGGCGAACAGGCGCCGGTGGTGGACTATCCCGGCCTGAGCAAGGGAGAGGTGGAGGCGCAGGTGGATGCCGCCCTGAAGAAATTCTACTTCAGGGCCTCCTATATGCTTAAATTCCTCTTCGCTACCCGGTCCCGGGCCGACCTCTACCGGAAGATCAGGGGCGCACGGAACTTCCTGCGCTACCTCGTGGACAGGGGGAGATAGATGGGCGAAACCCTTTCGCTGCCCTTTCTTTCGGTCATCGTCTGTGTCTATAACGATGAAAAACATATCGGCGCGTGCCTGCGCTCCCTGGCGCAGCAGACCTATCCGAGGGAGCACTACGAGATCATCGCGGTGGACGACGGCTCCACGGACACCTCCGGGAGGATACTGCGGGAGACGGAGGGGGTACTCTGCCTCCGCCAGGAGAACAGGGGCCCCTCGGCGGCGCGGAATTACGGAGTCCTGCACGCACGGGGGGGAATCGTGGTCTTTATCGACTCCGACTGTGAAGCGGACCCCGACTGGCTCGCTGGAATTGTGCAGGCATACCGGCAGGCCGCCTCTCCCCGCATCGCCGCGGTGGGGGGCAGGCAGAAGGGACATCCCGGCGACGATCCCTTTGCGCGAAAAGTGGACGCATTTCTCACGGCGGTGGGGTTCATCGGGGACTACGTCAAGTCCTTCGAAACCGTGCGGGAAGTCACCCACAATGCTTCCTGCAATGCCTCCTACCGGGCGGATACCCTGAGGGAAGCGGGAGGTTTCAGGGAGGGACTGTTCCCCGGCGAGGACGTGGACCTGGACAGAAGACTGCGGGACAGGGGCTACGCACTGCTCTTCATCCCCCATGCGGTGGTATACCACCACCGGGCGGATACCCGGAAGAGATGGCGGAGGATGCTCCTCCGCTACGGGCAGGCCTCCGCCGACAACGTACTGATTCACGGCTTTTTCAGGATGATACAGGCGGTTCCGGTGGCAGCGCTCCTTGCCTTTGCCCTCATTCCGGTCTTTTTCTCCCTCTCGGTGCGGGCGGGGATGCTGTACACCCTCTCCCTTTTCTGCGCTGCAGGTATTACCGTAACAGGTCTTGCGCGGAGGAGCGGGCTGCCGCTGCGGGACGCCGCCCTGTTCACCGTCGAAACGGGGCTCTATTTCTGCACGGGGTTCTGGGCGAGGATAGCGGCCTGTTCCGCTCGTCCCTTCGACAAGAGAAAGGTCCTGGAGGGATTGTATTACGAAAGGAAAACCAGGGAGGGACGGATATGAGCGCCATACCGTGCAACAACATATTGAGCATCATCATTCCCGCATACAACGAGGAGGAGGCCATCGGCAACACCCTCCGGGCCGCCCTGAAGGCCCTGCCCCGGGTGAAGGAGCAGACGCGCCTCGACGAGGTGGAGCTGATCGTCGTGAGCGACGGCTCCTCCGACAGGACCGCGGATATTGTCAGAGAATTCAAGGACGTGCGCCTCATCGCCTACGAGAAGAACAGGGGGTACGGCGCCGCCATCAAGACGGGCTTCGCCGCAGCAAAAGGAGACTACCTGAGCTTCATGGATGCGGACGGGACCTGCGATCCGGAATTCTTCTCCCGCCTGGTGACCGGCATGAAGGAGACCGATGCGAATATCGCCCTCGGCTCACGGCTCCACCGGGACTCGAAGATGCCCCTGGTCAGGAGGGTGGGGAATGCCCTGTACGCCCTCCTGCTCAGCATCATGTCGGGCAGCAGGGTGCATGATTCCGCCAGCGGGATGAGGGTCATCCGGCGGGAATGCCTGGAATGGGTAAGCCTCCTTCCCGACGGGCTCCACTTCACCCCGGCCATGAGCTCCGTGGCCGCCTTCGATGCGGAGGTGAAGATCCTCGAAGTCCCCATGCCCTACTATGAGAGGGAGGGAGAATCGAAGCTGCGTGTGGTGAAAGACGGGTTCCGGTTCCTCAAGGCCATCGTGGAAACCGCCTACTCCTATGCCCCGGCCCGTTTCTTCTCCCTGGCAGGACTTTTCCTCATCGCCCTCGCCTTCTTTCTCTCGGTCCCGGTGATCGGCTCGTATGCGTCGACGCATGCGATACGGGAGGGCCTCTTCTACCGGATCGCGACTATCATCACCCTCGCTTCCATAGGGGTGAGCTGCATCCTCCTCGGAGTGCTGGCGAACAACTCGGTGGACCTTATCAGGAAAAAGGAGCACCGCAGCCCCTGGAAGATCACCCGGTTCCTGAACCGGTTCCTGATGCCGTACCTGCTGACGGCCGGGATTATCTTTTTCTGCGCGGGGATATACCTCGTCCTCCCCGGCCTCGTTACCTTTGTTCAGTACGGGACGGTGGAGCTGCACTGGATTTTCATTGTGACCGCGATGCTCTTCTTCTGGACGGGGAGCAATATGATATTCTTTTACTTTGTGCATCTGCTGCAGACACTGGTACAGAAAAAGCAGCAGAGGTGAAAAACGACGGATTCTTATTGATCGGTACGGAGGATACCTGCTTATGAAGGTTCTTGTTACGGGAGGATGCGGTTTTCTGGGTTCCCATGTGTGCGAGTTCTATGCGCGGAAGGGGGCCGAGGTGATTTCCTATGACAACATGACGAAGCACGAGCTCGAAAGGACCGGCTTCGCCACCGAGGCAGCGCGCACCCACAACCGGGACTTCCTTTCGGGGCTCGGCGTGCGCATGGTGAAGGCGGACATACGGAACAGGGAGGAACTCCTCGACCACGCCGCAGGGTGCGATTACCTCGTCCATACCGCGGCGCAGCCCGCCATGACCATCAGTTGGGAGGACCCGGAGCTGGACATCACCACCAACGTACTGGGCACGTTCAACGTGCTGGAAGCGGCCCGGAAGCTGAAGATCCCCGCAGCGAGCTGCGCCACGGCCCATGTCTACGGGAACAGGATCAACGAGACCCTGACGGAAGGGGACACCCGCTACCTGCGTGAGCCGGCGGAGATCGACGAGATGCACCCCACCCTCGAAGGGACCCTCACCCCCCTGCATGCCTCCAAGGCGGCGGGGGACGTCTATGTCCGGGTCTACATCGATACGTACCGGGTCGAGGCCTCCAGCTTCCGCCTTACCGGCATCTACGGCACCCGGCAGTTCGGCGGCGAGGACCACGGGTGGGTGGCGAACTTCGCGATCCGGAGCGTGCTCGGCTGGCCCCTCACGATCTTCGGAAAGGGGAAACAGGTGCGGGACATCATCTACGCCACCGACGTCTGCGAGGCGTTCGACGCCTTCTACCGGACCCGGAGGCCGGGGATCTACAATATCGGCGGGGGGACCGCAACGGCACTCTCCCTCCTGGAATGCATCGATATCCTCGAAGAGCTGAACGGCGCGAGGCCGGAGGTGCGCTTCGGCCCCGACAGGCACGGGGACCTCCGGTATTTCATCTGCAACATCGGCAGGGCGAAGAGGGACCTGGGCTGGGAGCCCCGGGTCATGCCGCGGGAAGGGATCGGCAGGCTGCTGGACTGGATCAGGGAGAACCGGAACATACTGGGAGAAAGATAGGAAAGGGTGGCGTCATGAAAGCATTGATTCTGGCAGGGGGAAGGGGCAGGAGGATGGAGGAACTCTCCGAGGACAGGAACAAGTGCCTCATCTCCCTCCGGGGGAAACCGCTGGTGGAATACAGCCTCGAAGCGGCTTCGTCCATCCCCCGGATCGGCGAGATCGTTCTGCTGGTGGGGTACCAGGCCGAGTCCATCATCAATCATTACGGCATCAGTTTCAACGGGAAGAGGATACGGTACCGCATTCAGCATGAGCGGAGGGGCCTCGTCAGCGCCATCGAGACCGCCCTCCCCGACCTCGACGGAGAGGATTTCTTCCTCTTCCTGGGGGACGAGGTCATCCTGAACGGCCGGTACGACGAAATGATCGACACCTTTTACCGGGAGAACGCCTTTGTGGTCTGCGGGGTGCTGCGCCAGAAAGACCCCGAGCAGATCAGGAAGACCTACGCGATCATCCAGAGCGAAAGCGGCATCGTCTACCGCCTCATCGAAAAGCCCGAGCGCGCGGTGAACGATATCATGGGAACGGGGAACTGCATTTTCAGGAACGGGATCCTCTCCTACATCCCCAAGGTCCCCCTGCACCATATCCGCAACGAGAAGGAGCTGCCCGACCTGATCCAGTGCGCCATCGACGACGGCCGCATGGTGCGGTCCTTTTTTATCTCCGAGCACTATATCAATGTGAACACGAAGACGGAGCTCGAGAGCATGGAACGCTCCTGGCCGGAAATCCCTTCACCCCACCGGGTCTGCCGGGCATGAAGGTCCTCCATGTCACCAACTACTTCAGGGGAACCCACCGGCATGTCGGGGGCGCGGAGCAGGCGTGCTACCGCACCGCCCGGATGCTTTCCGACGGGGGCCACGAGGTAGCGGTGGCGACGAAGCGCTTCGATGCCGGGAGCGTAACGGAGAAGATGCCCTTTCCCGTACACCCCCTCCCCGTACTGGAGGACTATGTACCGAAGGGCTTTTCCCTGTACGCGGAGGCGGTAAAGTGGTATGCGTTCCAGTACGACCCCCTGGCCCGCTCGTCCTTCAGGCGGCTTCTGCGGAAAGAGAAGCCCGACGTGGTCCATTTCCATAACTTCCAGTTCCTCACCTTCTCCCTCGTCAGGGAGACGTTCCGGCAGGGCATCCCCCTCTGCCTGTCCGTCTACGACTACTGGCTGTTCTGCCCGAAGGCCATGCTCCTCCTGCCGGACAACTCCTTCTGCGCGGAGGCCCACGGAACCCGCTGCCTCCAGTGCCTCCCCAAAAGCTTCTCCTCCCTGCAGAAGCGTCTCCTCGGCGTCCGGAGAGAGGTCTTCGACAGTTGTTTCGACCTGGTGGACCGGTTCGTGGTCCTCTCCGGCCACTCCGCCGGCGTTCTGAAGAGGTATGGCATCAACGGGGAGAAGATACGGGTGGTGCCCCTCACCCTCCCCATCGAATATGCGGACGGCGAAGCGGACGCCGCTGCCCCTGACGTCGCCCGGAACAGCATCCTCTTCGCGGGCTGGCTCAACGATCGGAAGGGGGTCCATATCGCCATCGACGCCATGCGGTACGTGCGGAAGGCCGTCCCCGACGCGGTGCTCTACGTGATAGGGGGGAGGGCAAAATTCTCCGGGGAGTACGAGAGAAAATTCCAGTCCCTTATCGAAGAGCACAAATTGAGAGACTGTGTCGTTTTTCTCGGACATCAGCCGCCCCGGGTGGTGCAACAGTACCTCCGGAAGATCGGGGTCCTGGTGATCCCCGAGCAGTACGAGAACATGTCCCCCCTGATCATGGTCGAGGCGATGCTCCTCGGGAAGCCGGTGGTGGCGAGCAACCTGGGGGGGATCCCGGAGTTCATCACGGAAGGGGAGACGGGGTTTCTCGCCGATGCGTATTCGCCGGAAGAGTTCGGCAGAAAGGTTGTCCGCCTGCTCACGGACCCCTCCCTGGCGGCCGCGGTGGGGGGCGCGGCGCGGAAATTCATTCAGGAGAAGTGCGATTCCGGCAGGATTGCCCGGGAAACGCTGCAGCTTTACGAGGAGATGAGGAAAGGAAGACATGGATACAACTGACGCGCGGCGGGAAGGCCGCCTACAGGACTACTTCGTCACCGCGGGCAGGGTCTCGCCCGCAAGCGAGCCGGCGCCGCCGTGGAGGGCCAATCTCCAGTTCGGCGACATCAATACGGACTGGTCCGAAATTGACACATCAAAGGTATCGGAGAGGGAGAAAAAGAACCTCTTCCGGGTGGATGAGGAGATCGGGAAGCACCGGTGGTGGATGTCCCTCCTTCCGGGAGGCATCTACACGACCACGAAGATGTTCGGGGGGAAGTACCTCCTCCGGAGCGCGTGGAACATGTTCGTCGCCTATTCGAAGACCGCCTTCTCCCTCTACCGGAAATACGGGGCAACCGCCCTAAGGAAGTTCATGGGCACGAAGCTCTTCGTGCCGGTGGGAGAGGGGGCCGGGGCAGCCGCGTACTTCCTTGCGGGACCCCTCATCCGGCGCTTTCCCGCCCTTGCCCCCCTGCCCCGCTGGGTGGAGATCGAGATCACGACCATCTGCAACAAAAAGTGCACGCATTGCGAACACACCCATTGGGGGATCACGCAGGAGCAGCGCCACCTCACCCTGGAGGAGTACCGGCACATCATCGACCAGTTCGATCTCACCTGGGTGCACACCACGGGAGAAGGGAGCTCCTTCCTGAACCCCGACTTTTTCGGGATCATGGAGGAGAACCGGAAGCGAAACATCCCCCACTACTTCGTGGACCATTTCGACGATCTCACCGAGAAAGACATGGACGAGATCCTGAAGAGGGACGTGGCGGGAATCTATATCTCCATCGACGGCGCGTCCCCGGAGACCTACAATCCGGTGCGGATCGGCTGCGACTTCGACCGGGTGGTGCGGAACATACGGAAATTCATCGAAAAGAAAAAGGCGATGGGGCTGGACCTCCCCGAGCTGAACTTCCGCATGGTGGTGACCAACGACAATGTCCACGAGATGCCCCGGTTCGTGGACCTGGTGAAGAGCTTCGGGGGCGCTGAGGCGATCGGGAGGGGGGCGCGGCTCGACTTCGTGGGGGTCCTCAATTTCGACGAAAACGAGCAGAACTTCGTGAACACGGTTCCCTACGATATCTACCGGGAGACCATCGAAAAGGCGCGGACCTGCGACTTCAACGTCATCATGAGCCACATCGAGCCCACCCAGAACCCGCCCTCCTCCCAGTGCATCTGCTGGCTGGAGCCCTATATTCTCATGGGCGGGGACGTGATCCCCTGCTGCACGGTGCTGATGAGCAACAACAGGGAATACCTCCACTCCAGCGCCTTCGGGAACGTATTCACCCAGAGCTTCCGGGAGATCTGGGAGAGCAGGAGATACCGCGAATTCAGGAGCATCATCAACGACGACACCAAGCCGGTGCCCGGCTTCTGCGTGAACTGCCGGGGGTACGACAACTCGCGGAGGGCCTTGAAGAACGGCATCCGGTGGGACCTTTAAGAGCAGAAAGGGAGAGAGCGTGAAAGAAGCAAGGGAGTATCTCCAGGAGAGTTTCGCATCCTATACTGCGGGAGGACGGGTGGAAAGGGAACAGACCCTCTCCCCCGACGTATTGTCCCGTATCGTACTGTCCGAAGGGGAGACGGAGGAGGTCCGCAAGGGGGCACTGCTGCAGCTCTTCTATCATATATATGGGCAAATGGATGGGCAGAGAGGTGAAGAAGTGAAGGCGGTGCTGAAGGAGGTCCTGGGAGCCCGCATTCCCCATGCCCTGAAAGCATTCACCGCAGGGGTCCTCTGCGACTGCGCATCCGCGGAGCCTTCCGATCAGATGACAGACCGGGCAGCGGATCGAATAGCGGATGTATTAGTATCCCTCATCCTGCGGGGTAGTCTCCTGTACCGGAAAGAGCTTCTCATCGCCCTGGGGCGGACAGCCCCTCCCGGCAATGCAAAGGTGACGGAACTCCTCCGCCGCTTCCTGCGGTACGGGGACCAGCATACCAAGCACGCAGCCGCCCGGGCAGCGGGCTTTTTCGGAAACGAAGGGCTCGTCCCCGACCTGGTGTATTGCCTGCAGAAAGAGACCAACGAGACGGTACTCCTGCCCGTAACGGAGGCGCTGGGAAGGCTCCGTTCCCCCTCCTCCCGCAACGCGCTGGAGCATGTTTCGGAAACTTTCCCCTCGGAGACGGTCAGGCAGAAAGCACGGGAAGCCCTGCATACCCTTGAGCAATAGGTATGGGAGTCCTGCATTGGAGCGGAGTGAGCGGGTGGTTCTTTCCTCTGGCGCTGGTCGCAGTGCTTCTGTGGACCGCCGGTTTTTTTTCCCTGGCCGTCAGAATAGGAAGGGGAGTCCGCCGGGAAGGCCCGGGAAAGAGGGTGCTGCTCCTGCTCTCCCTCTCTGCGGTGATCGTCGGTTTTCTTTACACTTTTCTTCCTGTCCGCGGAAATGCGGAGGGGATTTCCGCCGCGCGGATCGGGGCTCTCTACTTCTTTCTCTGGTTCGTCAACCCGCTCCTCTGCCTTGCGGGACTGGTGCAGCTTGTACGGCTACTGCGCAGGAAAACAGCGGGAGCCGGCATCCTGTCCTTTGACAGCAACCGCAGGAGACTGCTGCACGATGCGGTCCTCGTTTCCTCGGCGGTGCTCCTCGATGCAGGGCTTTTCGGAAAGCCCCTGCTCCTGCCGAAAAAGCAGCTCACGGTACGGCACTACTCCTTCGCCCTGCAGACGGCCCCTCCCCTGACTGCCGCCTTCATTTCCGACCTGCACGCGGGGCATTTCCTCTCCCGGCCCGTTCTGGAACAGATAGTGGCGGAGACCCGGAAGCATGCCCCCGGCTGCTTCCTCGTGGGCGGTGACTGGGTGGACCACCGGTGGCGGGATCTCAGGGATATTGAGTGGTTTATCAGGGACATACAATCCCTCTGCCCTGTCATTGGAGTCCTGGGCAACCACGACATCCTGAGCAACGGGGAGAGGGTCGCCTCTCTTCTCGGGGAATGGGGAGTGACGGTTCTGCGGGACAGAGTGGGCCGTCTTCCCAACGGGATTCCCCTGGCAGGGGCCAGGGATCTGGAGCGCGAGGGGGGGAGATGCCCCTCTCTCAGCACCCTGGGCCCGGGGGAAAGAGGCATCTTGCTGACGCATAACCCCGATCTGGTTCTCACTCTCGGAGAGGAGCAGAAGGGACAGCTCTCCCTCGTCCTTGCCGGACATACCCACGGGGGCCAGGTCCGTATCCCCGGCATCGGTCCCCTGGTGAACCAGGCGGACATGCGTTTTCAGCCCGGAGTCACCCTGCCCGGTGCGGGCGCTCCACCGGTCCTGCTCACCTCGGGGATCGGGTATGTGGGACTCCCCCTGCGTATCAATTGCGACCCGGAAATAGTATTCCTTCATATAACATAAAGAAAGTTTCAGAAGGGAGAGGGAGCAGGAATGAAAAAGGAGGTACTCGGCAGGAACTTTCTCTATACATCGGGCGCCTTCCTGCTCACAAACCTCTTCGGCTATCTCTTCCATGCGGTGGCGAGCAGAAAACTCGGCCCCCCTCTCTACGCGGAGTTCACCGTGCTCTACACTCTGCTTTTCACCCTTTCCCGGCCGGTGCCGGTGCTGGCTACGGCGGTGGCGCGAGTTGCGGTGCTGGGGAGAGGGGAAGGAAGGGATTTCGGAGAGATACGGCGTTTCTCCTTCAGACTGGGGACCGCTCTTTCTCTCGGTCTCGGTCTGGGGACGGTCCTCCTGGCCCCTCTCTTTGAGCATTTCCTCCATGCCGGGAACAGGAAACTCTTTCTCTTCCTCGGCCTTACCCTCTTCATCTGGGGAATGGCGGGCATATACCGCGGGCTGCTCGTGTCTTTGGAACACTTCAGAGATATTTCCTATGCCGATACCCTTGAAATGCTTGTCAGGGCTGCCTGCGGGAGCTTCCTCCTCCTTGCAGGGTTCGGGAGCGCAGGGGCGTTCTGGAGCGTTGCCGCGGGAGCGTTGGTCCTTTTTGTCCTGGTCCTGCGCAGAGGAGAAAAAATTGAGGAAGGGTATACCCGCAGGCTGCAGAACGGCGACAGCAAGGGGAGCGCATCCACCATTGCGGGAAAGGTCTTTCTCATCGCCCTGCCCGTCGGCCTTTTTACCGAACTCGATACGCTCCTGATAAAAAGGCTTTTTTCTCCCGATGAGGCCGGCATGTATGCGGCTGCCGCCCTCATCGGGAAAGGACTCCTGCTCTTTTCGGTTGCCCTCTCCTCTGTTCTCTACCCTCGGCTGGTGGAGGGAGGGCGGGACAAGAGGGGGCTGCGCACGTTTCTCCTTGGGGTGAAGGGGGTATTGCTGCTGTTTTGTGCGGGGTTCCTCTTCCTGCTGGTCGCCGGGGAGCCCTTTATCGCCCTCCTCTTCGGCCCCCAATACAGGAATGTGGCCGCTTTCGCTCCCTGGTATC
This sequence comes from Nitrospira sp., assembly GCA_002634385.1. Classification (GTDB taxonomy): domain Bacteria; phylum Nitrospirota; class Thermodesulfovibrionia; order Thermodesulfovibrionales; family Dissulfurispiraceae; genus Nitrobium; species Nitrobium versatile. The sequence goes on along the minus strand of NSJL01000023.1, from coordinate 35,822 downwards.
TCCTCTCCCTGACACCCCTTGCCCTGCACCTCCAGATAGCCAACTACAAAAGCGCCATAGGGGGGCGGAAGGAGGGGCTCTGGCTCTGGGGGATCCTTGCGGGATATTTCATCTGCCTTGAAGCTTTCTCCTCCACCCTTTCCGTTTACTTGTATGCCATATTCCTTTTTCACTCCCTTGCCGCACCCCTGAGCTTTCTGTTCCTGTACCGCCGCCACAGGGGGAGGAGAGAGTAGAATGCGCTCTCTTTCAGGGGAGGGAGGGGCAGGGGGATTCGGTGTCCTTGCAATGCGACAGGATCATGGTATTCCCTCTGTTCTGTGTGAGGGGAGTCGTGAAGTCCTTCGCTCCCCGACCTCTTGTTCTGCCGTCATCCCGGCGGATCCTCTGAGCCGGGATCCAGTCCTTTTCCGAAAGACTCCGGTTCAGAGACTCTGGACCCCGGCTTCCGCCGGGGTGACGGCTTTGAGGGATTCCGACTCTCTCCGGGGTGACGGAGTAGAGGGGCTCCGGCTTTCTCCCTGAGTGACGGATTCTGAAAGGGAGTGTGACGGGGGCAGGGGGGTATCCTCTTCTCTGTAGCGAGTGTCTGGAATAGCAGAGGGGGCCGGACATAGGGAAAACACGCCTGTCCCCATCGTATGCGTGAAGGGGATCAGGGGAGATATCACGATCAGTATATCCCCTGAGAACAGGGAGGATTTCTCTCGCAAAGAAAGAGGATTCTCCCTTGCCCCATGCCACAGGGTGCGTATTCTTTTTCTTTCGCCATTGCTGTGCCTGCCCTTCCTATGAACGGCTTATGTAACGGCTTACCCATGCCTGTGAATTCCGGTACCTATGTCGCTGCGGTTGGGAGAACAAAATACATTGCAAAACAAGCACAATAAAAGAGTACAGCGCAAGGCATAATACTTGCATCATAGCTTATGAGGTGCACTGCTTATGAATAAGAAGGGACAAGAAGGCTTCTCGTTGCTTGAGCTGATTATCGTGGTGGTCATTGTCGCTGTCATCTCTGCCGCGGCAATATCCAGCATCTCCAAATTCATAAAGCAATACAAGTTCGATAGTTATGCTGCAAATATGGAGTATCTCGTCAAAATGGGAAAGATAAAGGCTCTTGAGTTGACTTCCAACATCGGTATTTGTGTCAACACGGGGAATAAACAGCTTTCGATCCGGAATATCGGCACCAGCCGCAGCGCAGGCATCTGCTCAGGCAGCACACTGCAGGGGGCAAGCAGCATGACAGTAACGGAAAGCTATATTACCGTCGCCGGTACCGGTGCCTCCTTTGACCCGAGGGGCCTGGCCATTCAAAGCGGATATATGTGCTTATCGTACAATAACCGGTATGCAAAGATATGCATCAGCAGATCTTCGGTCAGGACGGAAAGCGGGGCAGGAGGGTGTTCCTCATGCTCAAGCTGAGAGACGGCTTCAGTGTCATCGAGGCATTGATCGCGGTGGCGATTTTGAGTATCGCCGTTATCGGACTGGTAACCACTATCGGGACTTTTTCATCGACCACCGTGGACAGAACGGTGCTTAACTGCCTGGTGGATGCCGCTTCCACCGCTTTGTACAAATGCCAGGCAGGAGTTGATTCAAACCCGAACTCCACCTGCGGGGGCTCCACGATCTCCATCGCCGGAACGTCGGGATATTGCGCTCCCGCTACCGGCACCTGTACCACGGTCACCGCAGTCGCCACCGCGTCTCCGCAGGGCAAGACCGTTTCTTTAACCACCCAGATCTGCAATTTCAACTAATGAGGTAAGTAATGGTAAAAAGAGCCTCTTATAGGAAAAGAATCTCCCTTCGCCCCTTTTTGACAAAGAGAGAGATAACGGCAGTGAGGGGGGAGTTTATTGTGCAAAAACTCATTTCACTACCGGCTCTTAACAATAAGGGTTTCTCTCTGATAGAGATTCTCATGTCCGTGGCAATAGGCATCATCATCCTTGCTGCGGTAGTAGGGGCTTATTCCGGTTCGCTCAAGGTTTTTAAAGATGTGAAAAGCATATCGGAAAACATCGACACGAAAACACCGTCCATAGAGCTTCTGGCGCGCTATTTCGACAGATGGGGAGTGGGAGTCGTATCCAGGGCGGCCACAGAAGATAACAAAACAACCTGCGCCAACTGCCCCGCATTCAGAAAATACATCAGCGTTACCGATACGACACCCTGCGATGATATCACTTTCTATGGAAATTTATACGGCATCGGGTTTGTGCAGAATGTCGCCTCCGGAGCTGCAAACGTGGTAAGCTGCCGGCTGAGCAAAGATACCAACAAGAACTGCTATTATCTCTGGAGAAACAATGCCGTCCAGAATGACTACGACGGCAGCAACAACCTCATCCCCCTGGGGCTCGCCTCGAACCTCAGCGTGAATAACGCCGATTGCTCCGCTTTATCAGCCGGCGCAACCTACAACGCAACCGTCGATGATGACCTTTCCCCCTATACAGGCAGTGTGTTCAAGACCGTCCAGGCAGGCGACATAATCCAAAGGACTCCCCATAGCATCCGGCTGTACTGCTCGCAGAATCCCAACGACAATAACAACCAGTGGCTCTATGTAGACCTGTCGGAAACGGTGTCGGACTGCAGCGAGGAAGATACGCCTACCCCTATTGCCCCTGTGGACAGCTTCCAGGTTTCCCTTCTGCCCTCCGGATGCAGCGGCACCGGCGGCACCTGCACGGCGGCACAGGTAAACGTGACCTTCAGGAGCCAGTCTCAAAAGTACAAGGCAGGGCAGTATGATACCTATGACGTGACCCGGGTATTCGGGAGGTGACCGGATAATGGGAAAACTGCGGGAAGAAAAAGGCTTCGCAATCATTGCCGCCATGGCGGTATCCGCCCTGCTTCTTGCTGTCGCAGGCGCAGCCATGCTGATGTCCCAGATAGGCTACATGGCACTTTCAAGCGAGAAGAAGTTCCAGCTTGCGAACTGGGCGGCCGAATATGCGGTCAACCAGGGAATTTTAAACAGCACTACCTGCTCATCTGTGGCGACCAACTGTCCGTCCATGACGGCAGGAGGGACCTGCACCTATTTCGGCGTATCCGGGGGATCCTTCTGCTTCGTCTACGGAACCGGCCAATACGGTTCTGCCAGAATAGTGAAAACGGCCGTTGTTCCGAAGGGCACCGCCCAGTACGGAGCTTTGACCCTGCGGAACGGCGGCGTCCTGCAGTTGGGCGGCTCTTCCGCCATCGTCAACTGCGATACCAGTTGCGGGACCCCGGGCGTGGTGTACGGGGGCAGTATAACGCAGCAAATCAACGGCGGGCTGCACAACACCACCTCCTGCCCCAACAACCCGAGCGGCATTTACGGGACGCCGAATGCGACCCAGAACGGCAGCGGCACCGGCTGCGCATCGACGAGCTGTTCGAGCACCGTCCTGTCCGACAGGGTTCCCGTCATGTTCCAGTCCACCGACTGGAGCGACCTGAGGAACGACCTGTCCGGCACCTACAACGGGATCACCGTCGATGTGACCAATCTGAGCGCCACGGGGCTGCCGTCCGCCCCGTCGCCCGCCTGCACCTGCACCGGTTCCGTCACCCTGACTTCCACCAGCTCCTCGTGCACCGGGGTCGCGAGCTTTTCCGCCTGCGGGGGGAGCGTCAAATTCACCGGATCTCTCACTATCCAGGGAATTCCCGGCACCATCACCAATATAGTATCCAATTATACCGGCGGCATCACGGTCTCCGGAGTATCCTCGGCTAACGGCGCTACCTTTGCCGATAAAAACATCTACACAACCGCTTCCACCGGGAATATCACCATCAACGACAGCGATGTCACCCTCAACAACACCTCCCTGGTCGCCGGTGGCGGAATCACCCTGCAAAACACCGGGACCGTTTCCGGTTCCACCCTCACCTCTTCCAGCGGGAGCATCACTATTCAAAGCACTTCGGGAATCAGTGACTCGGTTCTTGTGTCAACGGGGGCAACATCGGATATAACCCTGCAGGGTGGAACGTTGACCAACTCCACAGTCGTGACAAAAGACACTTTCACCATCCAGAGCAGTGCTGGAAGCATCACCGATACAAATATTTTCTCAAATACCACTATCATACAGAAAGGAGCGGGCGACCTCGGGGGAGGAATTCTTTACTCGCAGGGCGGCACTACCATACAAGGGACCGGGGGAGGGACCCAGCAGGTGGGGACCACCGCCAATCCCACCCTCCTTCTCACCGGGGGCGATTTGACGATACAGAATACGAACGGGACCACCAACTTCAACGGCCTTGTCTTCGCAAACGGGAGAATAATCGGCCAGTCGAACGGCAACTACGGCATCAACGGGGCGGTCGTGAGCAACAGCACTGCCAGCTCCTCCGTCTTCCAGAGCAGCGGGAACGCCTCCATCAACTTCGACATCGATGTGCTGACCGCCTTGTACAACGACCACACCGGTCTTATGCAGCAGCCGACATGCGGAGGAGGAGGGGCAAAAACATCATATGTCAGCAATTCAAAAGTAACAGTGTATTAGGGTGTGTTTGCAAACTCTCTTCTCCTGTGGCCGGCTGCAGAGCCCCCGCCCCTCACCCTACCCCTCTCCCCCCAGGGGCGAGGGATTCTGAAAAGGTATTTCCTTCCCCCTTGAGGGGTGAGGGTGATACGCAGACGCAAATGTGACGGAACACTAGGAATCGAGCTACACAGCATTATGAACAGGCTTACCCATTCGCAATAGATATAATCTTCAATGTCCTTGAAATTGACTGGAAAAATTATGAAGTACACCAGGCATGCCCTTTGCTACTCCCTTCCTATTCCCGGATAGGAACCGGAAGCATATATCAATAAGAGCTCCAGGGAGGCTTCTTTAGTATGTATGAAAATATGTATAAAAACGAGCAAGGTTTTGTTATGATAAGTGCCCTGGCGATAGTGGCGTTGCTGCTCGCCCTGGCAGGTGCAGCAATGATAATGTCCGAACTGGGCCACCTTTCCCTCTCCAGCGAGAAGAGGTATCAACTGGCGAACTGGGCTGCCGAGTATGCCGTATACGACGGGGTGAATTACGCAGTCGAATATGCCGCCTGTCCCCCGAACAAAAGCGGTACGGTAGGCACGGGTTTCAATCAGGCCAATTATATCTATTATTCCGTAGCCGCAGCTGACTACTGCTTCATTCACGGGAAGGGATCCATCGGGAACGGGTCGGTGGTGAAAACCCTGGTCGTGCCGAAAACCGCCGCCTGGGGAGGAATGGTGACCCGTGGAGGGACCATCAATCTGCAGGGGAATGCCGCCGCCATAGCGGGGTGCGATACCAGCGACACCTCCTCCTGCGGGATCATGCCGGGGGTCATCTCCGGGTCGGAGCTGGGGGGGAATTACGGAACGACCGCGACAACCACCTGTGCAGCGAACCCGGTGGGCGGACTGGTGGGGAGCCCCCCCATGCTCATCGACCCCTCCCTCGGGGACCTCTTCGCGCGGTACTTCGATGTAACGGATACCGACAGCGACGGCGTCTTCTGGGACGATCTCCAGAACACCCTTTCGGCCAAATTCGGGATTGATGCGGCAGGACTGACAAGTGACGGAACGGATGCCGCCTGCCAGTTCACCTGCACCACTGCTACGAGCTGCACTATTACCCTTCCTGCATCGTGCGACAATAAAAAGGCATACATCGCCTGCACCGGGAGCTGCTCCCCTTCTGCCACGAACCTGCTGCTCCAGGGAAGCCTGAACAATAAGACTATCGTTTCCGACGGACATATTTATATTGATTCCAACATGGCAAACACCAATGTTTTCTCGAATAATATCACCCTCGACCTTACCAATGAGACCGTTGCGGGGGGAACGGCAGGGAGTACCCTTTATGCGGCAGGCACCATTACCGCCGCAGGCAACGGCGGCCGGAACATCGGCACCGCCTCCGACCCGCTCATCATCCTGGCAGGAAACAGCTTTGCTGCCGGCGGAAGCGGAAACTCCACCCTTTGCGGACTGATCGCGACCAATGGAACAGGCATGGAGATAACCGGCAGTTACGAAATCAAAGGAGCACTGATCAACAACAGCACCTCCGCCCTTCTGAACAACACGGGGAATGCGGATATCAAATTCAATATGGGTATCCTGAAGGAGGTGTACGCTCAGTTCGGGAACCCCTTCAAGAGACCGACGTGTGGAGGAGGGAATATCAATTCCACTATTCAAAACACCAAGCTCACCGTTTATTAGGAGGTCGTCAATTATGAAGTGCGGGCTTCGGCTCCCCGCTGACTAACCCCTCCCGGCGCTGCGCTGCGCCGCCTTCTCTTGCTTATTTTTGAAATGCAAGTGTGGTATACTAACCGACAGTGTAAAAGGAAAAGGCCTTTTCTCCTGCTTGGAGGAACGGGGAGCCGCTTCCGCGCATCTCTGATTTTCTCGGGCTTGCGGGCGCTGTCTCACTCATGAGTATAACCTGGAGGATCCCGGCAACTCCCCTCTGCGGGACGAGTTCCGGTATACACGTAATGAGGAAAATGAAACTCTTTTCATGGATCGTCTTTGCAGCAATCCTTCTGTCCTTTGGAACAGTCCGTTCCGAGGAACTCCCTCTGGTAACGGCCATCGAGGTAAAGGGAGTAAAGCGCATCGAAGAGGGCTCCCTGCGGGCCCGGATATCCCAGAAGATCGGGACCCCCCTGTCCAGCGAAAAGACCACGGATGATATCAAAACCATCTTCAAAATGGGGTATTTCGACGATGTGCGGGTCGATATCGAGCCCTTTGAGGGGGGGATAAAGGTCATTTATACGGTGAAGGAGAAGCCCACCATCATAAGAGTGGACTTCCAGGGCAACAAGAAATTCGGCGATGACAAGATAAAGGAGCATGTCACTCTCTCCCCCGGGGCGATCGCGGATGTCACCCTTATCAACGACAACGCCGGCAGGCTGCGGGCCTTCTATGAGGACGAGGGGTACTACCTTGCCGCCATTGTGCCCGTAGTAAGAAAGGTGGAGGAGAACGAGGTCGCCGTTACCTACCATATCGATGAAGGAAAGAAGATAAAGATCAAGAGTATCACCATCGAGGGAAACCGGGCGCTTTCCGACAGCAAGATCAAGAGGGCTATGAAAATAAAGGAGCGCGGCATCTTCTCCTTCGTCACGAGCACGGGATACTACAAGAAAGAGGAGATGCGGGCCGATGTGGAGCGCATCAAGGATCTCTACTTCAACCACGGATACATCAAAGCCACGGTAGGGGATCCCCAGGTCCAGCTCACCAAGGACAGGGAGGGGATGACGATAACCATTCCCGTCTCCGAAGGGGACCCATTCAAGGTGTCCGGTGTGGAGATTGCCGGCAATAAAGCCTTTGCGGAAAAGGAACTGCGCCCCCTGATAAAGATGGCCCCCAATACGGTCTTCAGCAAGGAGACCCTGAGCAAGGATGTGGCTGCCCTTTCGGAAAAGTACTCGAATAACGGCTACGCATTGGTATCCATCTTCCCCGACCTCATCCCCGATGAGGACAAGAAGGTCACGAAGGTGATCTACCGGATCAACGAGGGAGAGAAGTATGCGGTGGGAAGGATCGACATCACCGGGAATACGAAGACCCGGGACAAGGTCATCCGCCGTGAAATCCGTCTCGACGAGGGAGAGGTCTTCAACGCGGCGGCGCTCAAGAGGAGCTATGAAAGGCTCAACAATCTCCAATATTTCGAGGCGGTGGACCTCTCTCCGAAGCCGAATCCGGAGACGAGGACGGTGGACCTCGATGTCACGATCAAGGAAAAGCCTACCGGCTTTTTGAGCGTGGGCGGCGGATACAGCTCCGTGGACAAATTCATCGCAATGGTGGATATCACCCAGGGCAACCTCTTCGGACGGGGACAGTACCTGAAACTGAAGGGGGAACTGGGCGGCAGCAGCTCTTTCTACGAACTGTCCTTCAGGGATCCCTGGTTCCTGGACAGGCCCCTTGCCTTCGGCGCCAGCCTCTATAAAACCACACGGTCCTACGACGAATTCGACCGGAGGTCGACCGGCGTCGAGCTTTCCCTCGGCAAGAGCTTCTGGGAGTATTGGAGCGGAGGGGCCAGTTATATCTTCGAAAAGGCACGCATCTTTAATGTTGCGGATGACGCATCATCGACCGTCAAAGAGCAGGAGGGTACCAGCACGACCAGCAGTATCAGCCTCTCGCTGGGGAGGGACACCCGGGACAACTACCTCGACCCCTCCCGGGGCTCGAAGAATGCGCTCTACCTCACCTTCGCGGGTCTGGGCGGCACCAATAAGTTCCTGAAAGTCCTCTACGATTCCGGCTGGTACTTCCCCTTGTTCAGGAATACCACCTTCCACGCCCGCGGAAGGCTGGGATACGCGACGGGACTCTTCGGCGAGGAACTGCCCCTGTACGAGCGGTACTATGTCGGCGGAATTTACACGGTACGCGGCCTCGGATTCGGAGAGGGCGGCCCCCGCGACATCAACGGGTCCGCCATCGGAGGGGAAAAGGAGCTCATCTTCAACTTCGAATACATCTTCCCTATCGTTACCGACTACAAATTGAAAGGGCTCCTCTTTTTCGATGCGGGACGCGCCTATGGAGCGGAGGAAACCTTCGGCAGCGATCTGCGGTATACTGCCGGCACCGGTATCCGGTGGATATCCCCCATGGGCCCCATCAGGATCGAATGGGGATACAATCTCGACAAGCGGACGGGCGAATCCGCCAGCAAGGTGGAATTCACCTTCGGAACATTTTTTTAATTGCTAATGACCGGTTTAGGATTTATGATTTCCTCATGGGGTCATGGTCCTGAAGCATCACTACATTACGGAGGATTACGATGAAGAGGTACTTTGCAGCAGTGGTCGTTGTTCTTTCCCTGCTCCTTTCGGGCATGCTTTCCGCAGCCCTTGCCGAGACAAAGATCGGCTTTGTGGATCTGGACAAGGCTGCGAATGAATCGGAGGAGGGGAAAAAGGCCGTTTCCGGCTTGAAGGAGTTCATGTCCTCCAAGCAGGCGGCTGTCACCGAGAAGGGGAAAGCCATCGAAAAGATGAAAGCGGATCTCGAGAAACAGTCGTCCATCATTTCAGCCGAGGCGCGGCGGGCGAAAGTCGAAGAGATCGAGCGTGCGGAACGGGACTTCCAGCGGATGGTTTCTGATATCAACGTGGAGCTGGAAAAGAAGCGCAGGGAGCTGACCGAGTCCGTCTACAAGGAGATCCTCTCCATCGTCGATGCGATGGGGCAGGAGGGCAAGTATGACGCGATTCTCCCGGTCCAGTCCGTTCTGTACGGGAACAAGGCCCTTGACCTGACCGATGCGGTGATCAAGAGATACAACGAAGCAAAGGGGGCAAAAGCCTCGTCCAAGAAATAGCGCCTTCCGCTGAGCAGCTCACAGGGCATCCGCAAGGGCCGATAGGGCCAATACAATAGGAAATAATAGGAAAAGGCTTTTTACCGGGAATGAAACTACACGAGCTTGCACAACTGCTCGACGGCGAGGTAGCAGGGAGCAGTGAGGTTGAGATAACAGGGGCATCCGGTATTACCGATGCGAAAGAGGGGGACATCACCTTCCTTTCCAGCAGGAAATGGCTGGATGCCCTGAAGAACAGCAGGGCATCGGCAGTACTCGTTCAGGAGTTCATCGAGGATATCGATACGCCGCAGATCAAGACCCGCAATCCCCAGTATGCCTTTGCACGGCTCCTCTCCCACTTCCATGTAAAGCCGCATCCTTGCAAGGGGGTAAGTACGAAAGCCACCGTGGCGCCCAGCGTCCTCCTGGGAGAAAAGGTCACCATTTACGACTATGCCTATATTGCCGAGGGGGTGACCATCGGTGCGGGGACGGTCATCTATCCCGGCGTTTTCGTAGGGGAGAGCAGCTCCATCGGAGAGGGATGCGTGCTCCATCCCAATGTGACGGTCAGGGAAAGGATCACCATCGGGAACAGGGTGGTCATCCATGCCGGCTCCGTGATCGGGTCCGACGGCTTCGGGTATGTCTTTGCAGAGGGGAAGCACCAGAAGATTCCCCAGGTGGGCGATGTCGTTATCGAGGACGAGGTGGAGATCGGGGCGGCCGTTACCATCGACAGGGCGACCACCGGCACTACCTTCATCGGCGGGGGGACAAAAATCGACAACCTCGTGCAGATAGGGCATAACGTGCATATCGGCAGGAATGTGATCATCGTCGCCCAGGTCGGCATCGCCGGAAGCTCCCGTATCGGGGACGGGGTGGTCCTGGGCGGGCAGGTGGGCGTGGCAGACCATTCCGTTATCGAGGCCGGGACGATGGTAGGGGCGAAGGCAGGCGTCCTGGGGCATATGAAGAGGGGGATCTATTCCGGCACTATGCCGATGCCGCACCGGGAATGGTTGAAAGCCATGGCGGTTTTTGCCAAGCTCCCCGAGATGAAAAAGAAGCTCGAAGACCTGGAAAGGAAGATTGCAGAGGAGGAGAAATGATCGAGATCAAAGAGATACTAACCCTGCTTCCGCACCGCTACCCCTTTTTGCTGGTGGATCGCGTGATCGAAATGGAACCGGGATCCAGGGCAGTCGGGATAAAATGCGTCACCATGAACGAACCCTTTTTCCAGGGGCACTTTCCCGGCAACCCGGTCATGCCGGGCGTTCTCACTGTCGAGGCAATGGCGCAGGTGGCGGGAATCCTGGCGTTCAAATCGGGGGCCCAGGGGAAAACGGTCTATTTCATGAGCATCGAGAAGGTGAAATTCAGGCGGCCCGTTCTGCCGGGTGACCAGCTGCGGATGGAAGTCAAGGTCATTCATAAGAGGGGTAATGTGTGGAAGTTTGCGGCGCATGCCTTTGTCGGGGACAAGATGACAACCGAAGCGGAGTTCACCGCAATGCTTTCCGATAAAAGCATGTAGGAGGAAGAATGCCGAAGGATATCCATAAGACAGCGGTTGTCAGTCCCAAAGCGGAGATTGCGGAAGGTGTCGTCATCGGCCCCTATTGTACCATCGGGGAGGGGGCAGTCATCCGGAAAGGTGCGAAACTCATCTCCCATGTGGTCGTTGAAGGCGCTACCGACATCGGTGAGAACTGCACCATCCACCCTTTCGCCACCGTCGGGTTGCCCCCCCAGGATCTGAAATACAAGAATGAGAAGACCGGCGTAAAGATCGGCAAGGGCACCATCGTCCGCGAGTATACCTCTATCCATCGCGCCTCCGTGGGGGGAGACGGTCTCACCGTGGTGGGAGAAAACAACTTCCTCATGGCCTACGTGCATGTAGCCCACGATTGCAAGCTGGGAAACTCCAATATCCTTGCCAACGCCGCCACCCTCGCCGGACATGTAGTGGTGGAAGACTTCGTCTTCATCGGCGGGCTGGTGGCGGTGCACCAGAATTCGCGTATCGGCTCCTATGCCATGGTGGGCGGTTTCAGCGGCATTGCACAGGATATTCCCCCTTATACCATGGCCTCCGGACCACGGGCAAAGCTATACGGGCTCAACGTCATCGGCCTCAAGCGCCACGGATTCCCGGATGGGACGGTGAACGTCCTGAAGAAAGCGTACAAGATCCTTTTCCGGGAAAAAAGGACGCTGAATGAGGCGCTGAAGAAGATAAAGTCCGATTTCCCGGATTCCGCCGAGATACGGAAACTGGTGGAATTCATCGAGAAGAATAAAAGGGGCATATGCAGATAGGTATCATCGCGGGCATCGGAGCCCTTCCCCTCATTATTGCAGGCGATGCGAAAGTCCGCGGCTACCGGGTCGTCACCGCCGCCATCGAAAATCTCGCCTCCCCGGGCTTGGAGGAAGTCTCCGATGAAATACGCTGGATCAATGCGGGAAAATTGGGGGAACTGATCAAGTTTTTTGCGAAAAACAAGATCGAAGAGATCATCCTGGCGGGGAAAGTCCCCAAATCCCTCCTCTACAAATCGAAGATCACCCCCGACCTCAGGGCGGTGAAGGTGCTGCTCTCTCTGAAGGACAGGAGCGATGATTCCATCCTGTATGCGATTACGAGAGAGCTGGAGAGCGAGGGGATACGGATCCTCGATACCACCGCTTTCAGTCCGCACCTCCTCACCCCGGAAGGGGTGCTGACAGAGGATTCCCCCTCGCGTGACGAGTGGAAGGATGTCGAATTCGGCTGGGGGATCGCCCGGGAAATCGGCAGGCTGGACATCGGGCAGACCGTCGTAGTGAAGGACCGCGCCGTCATGGCGGTCGAGGCGATCGAGGGCACGGACGAGGCGATCCGCAGGGGAGGGAAATGGGCCGGAGACGGCGCAGTCGTCGTCAAGGTAAGCAAGCCCCAGCAGGACATGCGGCTCGATGTCCCGGTCATCGGCCTCGATACCCTCAAGGCGATGATCGACGTCAGGGCCAGGGTCCTCGCGGTGGAAGCGCAGAGGAGTATCATTCTCGAGCGGGAAAAGCTGGCAGCAGAGGCCTCTGGGGCGGGCATTACCGTGGTGGGATACCGCAGAGACGCGTGAGCGGGGTAACGCCCAAGACCTTTTCCCGCACGCAGCAGCCCATCGCAGGCAAAAAACAGAGACGAGATACGAGACAAGATAAAAAAGGAAGATACCCGCAGGCATATGAATTTTTTTTCCACCCTGAAAGAAGGCATACACGTCGTCCACAAGAACTGGCCGCTGGTGCTCGCCCAGTTCATCTCCATGATCCTCAGTTGCGCGAGCTTCTTCGTCATTGTGGGGATACCCATCGCTATCGCGTTCATCATGTTCGGGCTCGACCTCACCGACATCCTGCGCTTCAAAGATGTGGTCAGCGCCTTCAAGGGTTCGGCAGAGCTGCTGAATAAGTATTTCGGTATGGCGCTGGTCATCCTGATGAGCCTGCTCCTTTACATCATGTTCATCGTCGTCCTCTGGACCTTCACCATCGCCGGGACCATCGGGATAGTGGCACGGACGATCCAGTCCGGGATACAGAAATTCTCGTTCAAGGAATTTTTCGTGGAGGGGAAGAGGCTTTTCTTTCCGGTTCTCGTCTACTCCTCTCTGATCGGGCTGATCTTCATCACCCTGGCGTTCATTCTCGGGATACTTGCCGGCGGGGCCTCGTCCATTATCGAGCTGGCGAGGTCACAGGAGGCGACCCTCGGGCTCTTCTTCGGGGTCTTTTTCTTCCTGGTCCTCCTCTCCATCGGTTTCTTCCTGATTCTCGTCACCCTGTCCGGCACGGTCTACGGCATCGCCTGCATGACCTTCACCCATTCGAGCCCCTGGGCAGCGCTGAAGAGCACCATGCGGTATATTTTTTCGGTGCCCTCTTCTCTCATTCTGTACGCCCTCCTGTTCATCGGCTATATGGTAACGGGGTTTTTCGTCATACTGGTCGGATCTCCCCTTACCCTGATTCCCCTCATCGGCCCCATCCTCTCCCTTCCCTACCAGGTGGTCACCTACTTCATCCAGGGATATATCAGCCTCATCATGCTGGCATCCCTTTTCCTGTATTACTACCGAACGGGATACCTGCCGTCTCTGCCGGTACCCGTCCCTGCACCAGCGGAAGAGGCCGGCCTCAGCACAGAGGCAGATACTTCTCCGAAGACAGACGAAGGGCAAGCTCCTGCTCCCGATCAGAAGGACGGGAGGGAAGAAGCCTGACAGAAAAGATCTCCTCAAAGGAAAGGACCAGGCTCTCTTTCACCCTTTCCGGGTCGAGATCCGGCAGCAACTCCCTGAGTCCCACCATGGCGCGTTCCGTCTTTTCCGCCTCCCCGCTCTTCTCCCTTTGTCCCATGCCGCTGAAAACCAGGGCAAGACGTTCGTAGTCGATAGAGTAGGGGATCGATCCCTGTTGGAGAAAGCCCTCCCTCCACCGCTTCTGGGCGGAACCGATGACTTTCCTGGACTGAAAGCTTATTTCTCCGTAGGACGCGGACTGGAAACAGAGGGGACTGCGCGTGAGGACCCTCCCCGCTTCCCGCTCCTCCTTCATCGTCACCGGGAGACCGGTCCTCCCGAGCCCGGCCTGGAGGGCACGGCTTATCTGGCGGTAGGTATCCAGAAGGCCCCGGGAGAAGGCTTCCTCATTTTTTGAGGAGATACTGTAGGTGAGCTCATCGCCGTGGAGGATACCCCTCCCCCCGGTGGGCCTCCGCACCGCTGGAACGGAATGGCTGCTGCAATAGGCGCAATCGAGATCCGCTCTTTTCTGAAAGAAGCCGATGCTCACAGAAGGGAGGGTCCATCCGTAGAACCGGAGAGTGGGCGGGGAATGACCGTCCATGACAGCAAGGGCGATGGCCTCATCGAGGGCCATGTTGTAAAAGGCATCACACGGGCCTGAATCGATGAGCCTCCAGGAAACGAACATGAAGCGGCTACTTCTTTTCTTCCAGCACGATCCTGTGTTTCAGCAGGGAGATCTCCTTTACCTGCCCCTCGAAAGTTCTCTGCTCCCCGAAGAGGTTCTTCAGGTAGATCCTCCCGCTTTCCGGGATCATGATATCCACATTCTCGAGATACAGCTCTTCCTTTCCATCACGGTAAATATAGGCATTCGCCTCACACATGCGCTTCCTCCTTTATGCGTTGCACCAGTTTCTCGATCAGGTGGGGGAACGGCTCCTTCACCGTACCCACCACTTCCACCTCCTCCTGATTCAGGGGAATCAGGAACTTCTTCGCCGGGGAGGAGGCGATGGCCTCCGCCATTTTCGCGGTAAGCTCCCCGAGCATCCCGTTGGGAAGGACAATGCTCAGAGGGCCGGTCACCGCGTCGACCCTGCCCACGTTCCATACGATGGCGTTCTCGCCGGTGGCCCCCCTGTTCGCGCGCGCCTTCATCATAGCGCTGGTTGCGGTGGAGTTGGTGCCGAGGGCCAGAATGTCCAGGGTATCTCCGAACTCTTCTTTCAACCGCTTGATGATGAGACTGCCGATCCCGCCTCCCTGGCCGTCGATTACCGCGATTTTTCTCATAGTTTTAAGTATAGAAAGTGATGAAGAGGGGTGTCAACAGCACAAAGGACAAGAGGGAAGGGAGAAGTAATCCGTCTTTTCCCTCCTACCTTCCACTTCTCCCTTCCCACTTCTTACTTCTTACTTCCCACTTGTTCTTTCGCCGGGAGTCCCGGCATGCGCCGAAATGGTATACTTTCAGGATGCTCGATGTATTGAAGATTCTCCTCGTTTTTGCCGCCATTCTTGTCCTGCTCCGTCTGAAATGGAATGTCGGGTATGTCCTGGCCGCCGCCTCGGGGCTGCTGGCGGTGCTGTATGCGATGCCCCTTTCTGCTGTCCTCTCCACCCTCTCGTCGACGGTAACCGATCCCACATCGGTGAAGCTCTTCTTCGCCCTCACCCTCATCCGGATGTTCGAGATGATCCTGCGGGAGAAGCAGGTGATGGCGCGCATGACGGAAGCCTCCCGCACCCTGCTGAAGCGCAAGAAGCCGGTCATCGTCTCCATGCCCCTGCTGATCGGGATGCTGCCCTCCCTCGGGGGAGCCTACTTCTCGGCGCCGATGGTGGAGGAGTCCACAAGGGGGCTGAAAATGACGCCGGAGGAGAAGGGCTTCATCAACTATTGGTTCCGCCACCCGTGGGAGTGCGTGCTCCCCCTCTATCCGGGAATCCTCCTCGCCTCCGCCATTACAAAGATCGAGCTCCGCTCCTTTATTCTCGCCAACATGGTATATGCACTGCTAATCGTGACCACCGGCTTTCTCTTCAGCATGAGAAGACTGGAGAGCCGAAAGGCAGCCGCCCCTCCCCCTCAGCCCGCCACAGAGCGCCGGCAGGAGGAAGGAGAGGAAGCCAGCCTCTGGAAGCAGGGCGTAAGCTTTCTCCCCGTGACGCTGGTGCTGCTCCTGGTCATCGTCCTGCGGGTAGAGCTGCAGTATGCGCTGGGACTGACGCTGCTGCTCCTTTTTGCCTATTACCGGATGGGGAGAAAGGAACTGTTCGGGATATTCCGGTACGGCTTTGCGCGGGACGTGATCGTCCTCATCTTCGGAGTGATGCTCTTTAAATTCGCCATGGAAAACTCGGGAGCGGTTCTGGGCCTGAGCCGCTCTTTTACGGAAGAGGGAATTCCCCTTCTGCCGGTACTGGTACTGCTGCCCTTTGCCGGCGGACTCCTGACCGGCCACACCCTGGGCTTTGTGGGGAGCTCCTTTCCCCTGCTCGTCAGCATCACGGGAGGAGCGCACCTCAACCAGATGACCCTCGCCTTTGCTTCGGGCTTCCTGGGAGTATTGCTCTCCCCCGTGCATCTCTGCCTGGTGCTCACCCGGGAATACTTCAAGGCGGATGCCTGGGGCATCTATAAGAGGGTGATCCCCGCAAGCTGTATCATCATGGCCGCGGCGTTCATCGAGTATTTCCTCTTGTAAGGACCTGCGCCGCGGCACGCCCAGGAAGGCTCCTCTTCCCGGAGAGATCCGGTCTCTTTCTCTCTTCTCCCCCGCACTTTTCTGTGATATAGTACAAGTACGATAAAGAACAAGGGAGGGTAATCATGCAAGTTCTGGTGCTGTATTATTCGAAGGGTGGATCGACCCGGAAGCTCGCCGAAGTGATCGCGCAGGGAGTTGAGGCAGCAGGGGTGCATGCGGTGCTGAAATCGACGCAGGAAGTGACCAAAGAGGACTTCCTCAATTCCGCGGGGGTCATCGCAGGCTCTCCCGTCTACTTCGGGGTCATGGCTGCGGACCTCAAGAGAGTGTTTGACGAGTTCATCAGCACGCGGCGGCAGATGGAGAACAAGGTAGGGGCGGCCTTCGCCACCGGCGGCCACAACAGCGGGGGCAAAGAGACCACCATCTTCTCCATCCTTCAGTGCATGATGATCTACGGCATGATCGTTGTCGGCGATCCCATGAACGCCTCGGGACACTACGGCGTCGCCTGCGTCGGCTCTCCCACGGACGAGGCGAAGGACTACGGGCATAAGCTGGGGGTCCGGGTGGCGGAGCTCTGCAAGGTGATCGACGGCAAAATAAAGCTTACGAAACCGTAATTCCCCGGTCGGGCGCAGCGAATAGAATGAGAATCGGGGTACTGACCTGCCGGATCCTCGAGCTCGAATGGGCGCATCTGCTCACCCGGGATCCTGATGTGGCACGCATCACGGTGGTGGGGGAAGAGCATGCCTCCGGTCTCATCGAGTCGATCCGGTCGGAGGGAGGCGCGGTGCAGATCGTTCCCGGGCTGCCGCCTTCCCGCGCTTCAGAGGATACGCCTGCAGCCGGAGAGCCCCGCATTGATGTCATCGTGCGCGTGCTCCAGTTGGGGCTCCACAGCAGGAAGCGGTCTCTTCAGGAGGGGATCGTGCAGGCGGCGGGCGACCTGGGCCGCCATGTGGATGTCATTGTCCTCGGGTATGGTTTGTGCGGCAACGCCCTCCAGGACCCCGCAGCGCTCCTCTCCGGGTGCGGCGTGCCTGTTTTCATTCCCATGGACGAGGATCATCCCGTTGACGACTGCGTGGGGCTCATCATCGGCGGGCGGGAGAACTACTACGCCGAGCAATGCAGGGAGCCGGGCACCTTCTTCATGACCGCGGGCTGGACGCGCCATTGGAGGACGATGTTCACGGGGGGAGGCAGCAGCTGCGATGCCGCGACCGCAAAGCTCCTCTTCGCCGAATACAAACGGTCTCTGCTTGTCCTCTCTCCGGTGCTCGACGAAGGGGAGATGCGGAAGCAGATCGGGGAGTTCAACAGCTCGTACGGCCTGCGCACCGAAGCGGTGCAGGGCAGCCTCGACATCCTCGAAGCGACCTGGCGGGAGGCTAAACAGCATCTCCTCTCCGCAGAAGCGGAGAAAGAATAGCACCGGGCATATGGAACTGCATCTCTTTACCGCGCAAATAGGCAAATACAGAGGCCCTGACGCTTTCGATGTAACCGTCAAAAGCGGCAATCCCGCCTTTGCGCCCACCTGGGACCTTGTGCGGGCGTGGAAATCCGGGAAGATCGATTGGGACATCTATACACAGCGATATCGGCAGTTGATGCTGCAGAGCTACCGGAAAGACCCGGGTCTCTGGCATGAGCTGCTCCACCGGGGGATCGTGACACTCCTCTGCTACTGCAGGGCGGGCGAGCAGTGCCACCGGTACCTGCTGGCCAACTTCCTGCGCAAACTGGGGGAGCGGGAGGGAGTGGTGGTCGTCCTTGAGGGGGAGAGGACGCCGCAAACAGGGGTGCGGGAGAAGGGTACGAAAAGCAGCGGGAAGCTCCAGCAGTCCGCCCCACCCCAGACCAGCCTGTTCCAGACAGCCCACCCTGAATAGCTTATTCGATAATGTGATAGTGCAAGCCCTGACCCCGGGAGCCTCTACCCTGCCCCAGGCTACTTGTCATACCCTTTCCCCTTTCCTTTCCCTTTGCCGCCGTCATCATCCTTTTTCTTGCTCTTTCCTTTTCCATGGTCGTCCAGGCCTCTGTCGAGGGTGTTCTCCTTGAGGGCGTGGAATTCCCTGGAACCGGGCTTGATACCCAGCCTCTTGGCGATGACACCCCAGCCCCTTCCCTTGTTGGCCTTGTACTCTCTGATGACGAGCTCCACGGGCCGGTCAGCGAGCTCTGCCAGACGCAGGCAAAGGTAGGCATCGGCAGGTCTGTCCACCACCCGGATTATAGCAGCGACGCGGGTCTCGGGATATCCGAGCGTATGCTCAGGCGTGCCGTGAAACCGCCGGGGTCTGCATGGGCCTGCATATCGAGGGTACTGATAAGACTCTGCAGCTCTCTATCCGCTGCATGGGCGTGGAGCGCCGGCGAACACAGCAGTATCATCGTTGCAATTGCCATAAGCACTTTTCTCATGGGCAGGCCTCCTTTGCATGCAGAAAGATATTATCTTTTCAGCTACTTACGATTCGGAGCCCCGCCGCGATCTCATAACATTCTACCGTGAAATCCATCTCTTGCCAATATCCATTTTAACAGAGCAGCCTCAAATCCTCCTCAAAATCAGCTGCTTGCCGTTTACTATGCTGTTGCATAGTCTTATAGCGTGGCTGCTGTGTGCATGAGAAAATGTACCTGTCTCATTTATTTCTCATTAGCTCATCTTTTACGGATAATACGATGCTCTTCAAGGTAAATGATATTTTCTCTTGTATTGGCTGGTTGAGAATTGTCGTAAAAGATCCCGAATCTCTCAAGAATAAGGCATTTTAAGCCTAGCTTTGTTGCAACATTGGCTGCTGTTATCCCATATGTATTTCCTAATTGCTCAAAAGCCACTGGAATAATCTCCATAGGTTCTTGTTTTGGCTCCGTCTCTGGCCCCTCATCTCTTCTTTTATTATTCCTACTGATGTATACATTTGCGTTCCGATATTGGACTGCATTGATTAGTCCAAGATCGTAGGCACGTCGTATTATTGCTTGTACACTAACACCCCATCTTTTTTTAATCTGTAAAAAATCACTCCAACTAACTCTGTTCGACTTTGGAAATTCTTGAATAAATGCAACACGTGGTAGTAGAAAAGCACTTGCAAAATGGTTAGCTTGCTCCTCTAAGGCGGGATCACCGACTTCTACATCATTATGCATTACTAAATGGCCAAGTTCATGAGCAAGATCAAATCTGAATCGTGAGGTACTAGACTTTGCTGTGTTTCTAACAACAATAGGACGTGTTCTAAAGTAAGAGAATGCATCAATTTTTTCAGATACCCCATTAAAGGTCGTTACAATACAACCAGCATGCTCTAATGTGCGAGTCATGTTATTGATTGGTGCATCAAGATAAAGTTTCCAATGTTTTCTACAATTTTCAGCAGCGCGCTCTACATCTTCTCGCGTTTCCACTTTAATTTTAGGAATATTGATAGCTGGTAGCTCAAGTGCTTGTTCTAAGTACAAAATAATTTGATTAAAAATGGTTCCATATGAAAGAGCCCGGCTACGTATATTTTGAGGTGTCGTTTTTAATTTTCTGAAGTGACACTCTTCCTCACTCACCTCACCAACTAGCGGTTCAAAGAAAAATGAGGGCTCCACATAAAGTATTTCAGCTAAAGCGTATAACATATCTTTACTAGGGTATGTCCCGGGGTCCCCCTCTAGTCTCTGCATATATTGACGACTCGCGGAAACTTGTTCTCCAAGTTCCGCAAGCGTTAATCCATGAAATGTTCGTGCAAGCCGGAGTCGCGAGCCCTGAAAGATAGCTTCATCGAGCTTAGACATTGCCACCTCCTTCTGCAACTTTCTCTTTTCTTGATCCAACTGTAGGTCTCTCAAGTTCTACACCTTCACGGCGAGTCTCAACAACAGAAGTCATTAATGTGATAGGTTCAGTAACTGGTATTTCCCACGAATTTTGAGAGTTACCGCACTCCTTGAATTGAGCAATGATGATACGAAGTACTCTGCCATCATTTTCAGTTTCTACGACTAAGCGCCAAAACCATTCAGAAGGAGCGAAAGGAAACTCCATTTGCTGAACCTCAAGCTCTGGATATAGCCGGCGGAGAGATCGCATATTGGGATTATCCACCTCACCATGGTAAAATCGAACCGGAACTCCGTTAATTAGCATTACAAAATATAATCCGTTCCTTATAATTTCAAGCCATACGAGCTTTTTTGCCTCGCGTTCAATAGAGTTGATAGTCCTTTCATATATGCGGCACCCAAGGCTCCAAACGCCGTCTCCCTCTTCTGGATCGTATAATTCGAGGGTCCTATGCCTCACATCCTTGATAATTCTTGCAACGGTACAAAGGCACTCTCCAGTTAATGAGGAATTAATTTCCCAGGGCCGCAGACTATGATTCATTCCTTATCCTCCGAACAAATTTAATTGTAAGTACAATAGCAAAAAATATCTTTTTTGTCAACTCCATAGAATAATGTCAATCTGTTGCATTAATGTCAACTTTCCCAGAGATATACACAAGGCAATCATATCTAATTTGGTTTATAAGACAAGAATCTTGGCGAGGTTATCAGCGTATTGTCCCACCAAACAATTACACAAAAGTTTTGAAGAGAACAATGAGAAAACAGAGACACATCCCCTTTAACCATCAAAAAGGGGATGTATCTCTAATGACACCAGATAGATGCATAAACCTTGTCCTCTTTTTTTCGATCCATTATCCAGATGTCCCTCAAAAGATACTTACTCGTGTTTGAGGAAGACGTCATTTTCAAAGATTATACAAGTTTCAGCTCTTATAATAGATGCAGCAGGGCCAGAACTCAATATGGCACTACAGAAAATGATGTGTTGCGCTCCGCGCTACTCAACTTTACAAGTTGCCAACTGAAATGGCTCCATAAAGAGTTGCTTCGAGGAGTTGACGACAGGAGGAGGCAGTGGTGATAAGCCCAGCTTCAAGTTCATCGCACAGCGCCATCAGTTCATCCACCTTCGCTGCAATTCGGTGTTGTTCGGCAAGAGGTGGAAAAGGAATTAAAATCTTGCGCAAGCCGGTAAGTGAAACGGTCTTCTGTGCAATGCCAGTAGCACAAGTAGTCGCCTGCTCAAAAACAAAGCGGCTACGCAACGCATTGGTTATATAACCAGTGTCGACCTGCTTCGAGGGACGAAGTATGCCGATATGACGCTGTACGCAGAAGGGGCGGCTATCAGGGATCCGAACAGGTATTCCATAAGAGCCGACCAAAGTAAAAAGAATATCTCCCTTCTGGGGTCTGCGAATTGTATCCAGTCCAGTATAATAGGTCTCTGGAACGTATCGGCAATTGGAAAAGTCTATCGTTCGATTGCGCATATTTCCGATCACCAGGAATGGAATCCCCTCTTCTGCCTTTGGAGGTGGTTGGTGATCTCCATCAGTAATAGCAAGAAAGATATCCTGAAGACGGCACCAAACCCATCCTTTTGGTAAGTCAACCGGAACTCCATCATTTGTAATAAGTAATAGCTCCTGCTTTCTGATTTCGTTCTTCTTTACCATACGTGCCCTCTCTTTCTCAATTCGGTTCAGCAGTTCCGATGCAGGCTCATCATTCGGGTCCTGATGAACAAGTTTCCCGCGGAGAGCGAGGTTAAGAATGGTCTGCCGTAGCTGTTGAATATGTTCAGGGCGGGTAATGAGGCGAGGAAAGTGGTTGAAATAAAAGCGGGCGTTCTCTTCGAAGGTGAGGTGGTTGCCTGGTTCGGTGTTGGCATAGCCGTTGTTCAGACTATGGAGAGTTGCAGCCACCAGCCGATCACGCCGCCTTTCGCGCTTAGCCTGCGCCGCCTCCAGTTCGTCGCACAGCGCCATCAGCTCATCTACCTTCGCCACTATTCGGTGTTGTTCAGCGAGAGGTGGAAGAGGAAAAGGAAAGAGGGCAAAGTAATCCCTTGGAATACGCTTCTGCCCCGCTGTGCCCGTCATCTTCGGAATGCCAGTGTTAATAAAAAAAGGAGACTTCAAAAAGATTAGGATGTAATCAGCAGCAACGAGAATCGGTCGAACAATATGAAGCTCTGTCGTTCCCGCGCC
This sequence comes from Nitrospira sp., assembly GCA_002634385.1. Taxonomy (GTDB): domain Bacteria; phylum Nitrospirota; class Thermodesulfovibrionia; order Thermodesulfovibrionales; family Dissulfurispiraceae; genus Nitrobium; species Nitrobium versatile. The sequence continues at coordinate 13,335 of NSJL01000023.1, read as the reverse complement.
TATGCCGCCAGTGAGGTTTCGAAATACCGTAGACTTCCCATTCTCGAAGCAGGGAGTGATCTTCGCCAGTCCGACATCCCCTTCCGCAAAATGGGTGAACCCCTTTTTGATTTCCGCCCATAGCTTGACCTCGTGCTGATTCGGCTGCCCGTATCCAGCAAAAATCATGGGCATTGGAACAAACGAGGCTTTAATAGAGTCTTCTGTATAATTTTTTGGGTTAATGATACCTATCTGAGCTAGTCGCGACCACCTCCAACAAGCAGGAATGGTAAATGGGAACTGCTCTTCATCAAAGGGTTGCTCTTTTTGATTCCGCAAATCGCGTGTATCAACAAGCTGTATCCTCTCCACTTCAATCCGTTTCAGCAACTCTGAAGCCGGCTCGTCCTCCGGATTCTGCTCCACCAGCTTCCCCCGCACTGCCAAATCCAGAATAAACCGCCGCAGGCGCGGGATGGCATCGGGTGCCTCACTGATCTGCTCGAAATGCTTGAGGAGCCGATCAGGATTCATCGTCTGTATCCCCCAATTCGTTTTGCAGCTCCGCCTCAATCTCCTCAATAGAGGGCAGGTTGGATTTCAGTTCTTCCGGCAGGGAACGGGTTATCTTGCTTTCCCACTCGGCAACTCCCAAGGGTTTGGAATATCCCCGCAAAGCATACTCGGCCAGTACCTGATTTTTCTGTTTCACCAGCAGGAGACCAATTGTCGGTTTGTCATCAGGATGGCGCAACAGATCATCCACAGCGTTCAAATACATCCGGCGTGGGTCAGCAGTGCCGAGAAAATCGAAAATATAGGGATCCTTGAAAATCTGTGCCGCCATGTCCGAATCGACAGGTGGCAGCGATACGGCAAAGTTGTTTACCGCCTTGCCTTGTCGCTCATGCAGCCGGGTTTTGATCTGTATGGCCAGAATGTTGCGGCTCCACCCGTATTTGATGGACTGGCGGATGTACCAGTCGCGAATGTCAGGCTCCTTGACCCGCTGCAGGAGAAGGATAACATGGCCCCAAGGTAATTGTGAAACAAGCTGTTTCACTTTTCTGGCGTCGGGACAGGCCTCCACGAAGGCGCGCATAAAGAGAAGATTTCGAGGAGAAAACCCCTTCATGTCTGGAAAGACTTCGCGGAGATCATGAGACAGGCGGTCAATTACCCGTGCTCCCCAGCCTGCCTGTTCCTGCCGTTGCAGAATGGAATGTCCGATTTCCCAGTACAGAAGGATCAAAGCCGAATTGGCAGCCATAACGGTGCGTAGGCGGGTTTGAAGAACCTTCTCCTTGATTTCCTGTAGTAAAGCTGGATAGTGCGTAGGCAGTTCCGTTTTGCAGGGGGCCGCAGGAAATGATACTTCTTTTCGGTTCCTGCCGCGTTCCAGTCGGGTTTCCTTATTTTTTTTCATTCCCTTTGCTCTCCTTCAGTGCCCGTGGGGTGCGTGTTGTATCATCGCAGCAGGGCCTCCCTCAGGATAGCTTTCAGCCGGTCGCGCAGTTTCGCCGTTTCCGCCTCGCTCTCTTCCAGCTTGGCGAGCAGCTCGGCGGGGTCGCCGTGGTCCTCCTCGACGGTATGGGGATTCTTGAAGTCGAGGTTATAGTTGCGTGCCTTGATTTCATCGATGCCGATCTTCCAGGCGACTTCGCTTTCCTTGCGCTTCTCCCACCACTCGATACAGGGCTTCAGGTGCTCAAAGCGGATGGGCTTGGTCATGGAGTAGGCTTTCTGCCCCTCGGGGACATTGTGCTGGTAATACCAGATCTCCTGTGTGGGTGCGCCCTTCTCGAAGAAGAGGAGGTTAGTCCCGATGGAGGCGTAGGGTTTAAAGACGCTATTGGGAAGCCGAACAATGGTGTGAAGGGTGCACTCCTCCAGCAGGTGCTCCTTCAGCCGGGTCTTGACACCCTCACCGAACAGGGTGCCGTCGGGCAGAACCACGGCGGCGCGGCCTCCGGGTTTGAGCAGACGCACGATAAGGGCAAGGAAGAGGTCGGCGGTCTCCCGGGTCTGAAAGTGCTTGGGGAAGTTGGTCTCAATGCCGTCCTCCTCGCGCCCGCCGAAGGGGGGATTGGTCAGCACAATATCCACCCGGTCTGATTGGGTGTAGCTGATATAGGAGCGTGCAAGGGTATTGTCGTGGCGAATAAAGGAGGGGTCTTCGATGCCGTGGAGCAACATATTGGTGGCACAGAGCATATGCGGCAGCTGCTTTTTCTCGGTGGCACGCAGGCTCCGCTGCATCTTTTGCTCATCTTTAGGCCTCTTCACATACCGCTCCCGCATGTGGCGGATGGCGCAGGTGAGAAAGCCGCCGGTGCCGCAGGCCGGGTCGAAGAGGGTTTCGCCGGGCTTCGGGTCGATGCGGTCGACCATGAAAGCGGTGACGGCGCGGGGGGTATAGTATTCGCCCGCGTTGCCGGCGCTCTGGAGGTCGTTGAGGATCTGCTCGTAGATGTCGCCGAAGTGCTGGCGTTCGGCAAGGTTATTGAAATCGACGGCATTGATCCTGTTGATCACCTGGCGCATAAGCTGACCGGACTTCATGTAATTGTAGGCATCTTCGAAAACATCGCGCACAACACGACGGCGGCCGTCTTTGGCGACTCCGGGCAGTTCCTTGAGCGTGGGGAAAAGCGTGTCGTTGATGAAGGTGAGCAGCTCGTCACCGGTGATGCCTTCGGGATCGGCAGCCCAGGAGCGCCACCGGAGCTTTTCCGGGACAGGAGAGCGGTAGCCCTCCTGCAGCAACTCCAGCTCCTGGTCCTGGTCGTCGATGATCTTGAGGAAGAACATCCAGCAGAGCTGGGAGATACGCTGTGCGTCACCGTCGACGCCGACGTCCTGGCGCATGATGTCCTGAATGGATTTGACGGTAGTTCGTATGTTCATTGATATCAGGCTGCCTTTCCGTAAAGGGCGGTTTGGAGCTCATGAACGGCCTTTTCGAAGCCGTCCCGTCCGCCGAAGGTTTTGAGGAGTTCGATAGGAGTGCCCATCTTGTCGAAGGGGTCGATTTTCAGGATGCGGGGATCGTCGAGGCTTGCGGCCCCTTCATCCTGGTATTTCTGGAGCAGGGCTTCAAGCACAGCGCGGGCCTGTCCGCCATATTTGGTGAAGAAGTCACGTTTGCGGACATTTTCCGCGCGCTCGCGTCGGGTGAGAGGAGGTTGGTCGAAAGCGACATGGCAGATCAGGTCGAAGGGATCGAGGTCCTTGCCCACCTCCTCGGTCAGCGGATCGAGCAGAAGGCCCTCGGCGGCCAGCTCTTCAATAATGGCCTGCTTGCGCTCAGTGTCGTTCCAGCGCCTGAGGAAATCATCGAGACTGACGAAGTGCTTTTTCAGGGCTCTCTTCGAATAGTCGCGCAGGCTTTCAGTGACCAGCTTGCCGTTTTCATCGAGGTATTCGACGCGCTCGGCCAGAACGCTGACGCTGTTGCCGCGGATGTAGTATTTCACCGGTGCCTCCGCAACACCGCTGATGCCGATGTCGGGCGGTTCGGGATATACGACGATCTCTTCATTACTCCCCGGTTCGGGGGGGAGAGGCTCTTCGCCGTCATCCTGAGGCGGCACATCGTCCGGCGGGGTGACCGGTCCGTCCTCTCCCGGCTCATACACCTGCACCGGCTGGCCGTCGAAATCGGGATCGGCGAAGTGGTTGGTCGCCTTGCGAAAGTCGATCAGGGTGAAATAGTACTTCTTCGTGTCCTCGTGGACGCGGGTACCCCGGCCCAGGATCTGTTTGAACTCAGTCATTGATCCCACCTCGCGGTCAAGGACAATCAGACGGCAGGTCTGAGCATCGACACCGGTGGAGAGCAGGCGTGAGGTGGTGACGATAACCGGGTATTTCGCCTCCGGGTCGATGAAGTTGCCGATCTGGTCGCAGCCTTCGGCATCGTCACCGGTAATGCGCATGACATAGCGCTGGTTCTTCTGGACCATATCCGGGTTCTCGTTAACGAGGGCCTGCCGCATCCGCGCGGCGTGCTCGGTATCCACGCAGAAGACAATGGTTTTCTGGAAGCGGTCGCCGCTTTCCTTCAGGAACTCGGAAATCTTCCGGGCGACCCGTTTGGTACGTTCGTCGATGACCAGGTTCCGGTCGAAGTCCTTCTGGTTGTAGATGCGGTCTTCGATCTCGTAGCCGTGCTTGTCGGTTTCGCCCTGCGCGGGCCGGTACCCCTCTACATCCACATCGAGGTGGATTTTGATCACCTTGTAGGGCGCGAGGAAGCCGTCGCGGATGCCCTCCTTCAGAGAGTAGGAATAAACAGGCTCGCCGAAGTAGTGGATGTTTGAGACGTATTCCGTCTCCTTCGGAGTGGCGGTGAGGCCGACCTGGGTAGCAGACGCGAAATATTCGAGGATCTCCCGCCAGGCGGAATCCTCCGCCGCGCTGCCGCGGTGACATTCGTCGATCACGATGAGGTCGAAGAAGTCGGGAGAGAGCTCGCGGTAGAGCTTCTGGCGGTCTTCAGGGCCGGTGATAGCCTGATAGAGAGCAAGATAGATCTCGTAGGAGGTGTCGATGCGCCGATGCCTCTTATCCACAGCGTTTGACAGGTGAACCTCGGTGCCGTCGTCGCGCTCGATGGTCTTCGATCCGGTGCTGAGCTTCGCCATGGTCGCTCCGAAAGGACGGAAGTCGTTCACCATGGTCTGGTCGACGAGGACATTGCGGTCGGCAAGGAAGAGAATACGTTTCTTGCGTCCGGCTTTCCACAGGCGCCAGATGATCTGGAAGGCCGTGTAGGTCTTGCCGGTGCCGGTGGCCATAACGAGCAGCACGCGGTCCCGGCCTCTGGCGATGGCTTCGATAGTTTTGTTGATGGCGATGCGCTGGTAGTAGCGCGGTTCCTTGCCGCTGCCGTCCTCAAAGTAGTTCTGGAGAAACACCGCCTCTTCTGCGGGAGCCAGCCCTTTCCAGGCAGAGTATCTGGCCCAAAGGGCTTCGGGAGTGGGAAAGGCGTTGAGGGGCAGTTCGGTCTCGATCTGCTCGCTCCGGCCGGTGCGATCGTGGAACAGGAAGCCGTCGCCATTCGATGAAAAGACGAAGGGGATGTCGAGGGTGGCGGCATATTCGAGTCCCTGCTGCATGCCGTCGCCGACGGCGTGGCGATTGTCCTTCGCTTCGATGAGGGCGAGGGGAATGTTCGGCTTGTAATAAAGGATGTAGTCGGCGAACTTGGCTTTGCCGCGGGAAACCAGCTTGCCGCGGACAATAATCCGGCCCCTGGTAAAGAATATCTCCTCCCGAATTTGCGACAGAACGTCCCAGCCCGCCTGCGCAACAGCAGGAGTGATGAATTTGGTACAAATGTCGCGCTCACTGAGATCTTTCTTTCTCATGTCTCGGTCCGTCCCGGTCTGATACCTTGCTTCGCATTCCCGGCCTGTTCACCCGGCCAATAACGATTATACGGAACGTGTGTTTTCCGCCATACCGGACACAATATAGCACATTGCACCCTGCATTGAAAAGATTTTTTTCAGCAGGAGAAGCGCAATAAAAACAAGTCATTGCACATTTTGAACGGGTACGGTTTCCTGCTATCCGCACCTGCTGTTATCCCGGCATGCCCTCGCGCAAGGGCGAAAAAAAGACCGCTCCCCAAAAAGGAAACGGTCTTTCTTCATCTGCTTCCGCCCGCTTCTATTTGATAATATCGGTCCCCATGTAGGGACGCAGGGCCTCGGGGACCACAACGGTCCCGTCCTTCTGCTGATAGTTCTCCAGGATCGCTACCAGGGTCCTGCCGATGGCAAGGCCCGAGCCGTTGAGGGTATGCACGAACTCCGTTCCCTTCTTCCCCTCGCGCTTGAAGCGGATGTTGGCCCTCCGCGCCTGGAAGTCCTCGAAGTTGGAGCAGGAGGAGATCTCGCGGTATTTGTTCTGCCCCGGGAGCCATACCTCGATATCGTAGGTCTTGGCCGAGGAAAAGCCCATGTCGCCGGTGCAGAGGACTACCACGCGATAGGGCAATCCCAGTGTTTGGAGTATTTCTTCGGCATTCCGCGTCAGCTTCTCCAGCTCGTCGTATGAATCCTCGGGTTTCGCAAATTTCACCAACTCCACCTTGTTGAACTGGTGCTGCCGGATGAGCCCCCGTACATCCTTGCCATAAGAGCCCGCCTCACGCCGGAAGCAGGGAGTATACGCGGTATAATAGACCGGCAGCTGCTCCTCCCGCAGGATCTCGTCCCGGTGGAGGTTGGTCACCGGCACTTCCGCGGTGGGAATGAGGTAGAATTCGGGATCCTCGATCCGGAAGAGCTCCGCAGCGAATTTCGGGAGCTGCCCCGTGCCGGTCATGCTCTCGCGGTTCACTAAAATGGGGGGGAATATTTCTTTGTATCCTTTCGAGGTATTGAGGTCGAGCATGAAGTTCATCAGAGACCTTTCGAGCCGCGCGCCAGCGCCCTTCATGACGGAAAAACGTGCCCCGGCAAGCTTCGCGCCCCTCTCGAAATCGATGATGCCCAGGGGTTCTGCGATATCCCAGTGGTTCAGCGGCTCGAAGCCGAAGGAGCGCGGCTCCCCCCATTTCCGCACCTCCACATTCCCGGTCTCGTCCTTTCCGACAGGAACGGACGCATGGGGAATATTGGGAATATTCAGCAGGAACTCCCCGGTTTTCTCCTCAATACCCTTCAGGATCTCGTCGATTTCCTTTATCCTGTCGGCGACGGTCTTCATCTCGGCCATGAGGTCGGACGCATCCTGCTTCTCCCGCTTCCGCCTGCCGATCTCTTCGGAGGCGGTATTCCTCTTGTTCCGCAGTTCCTCGGATTCGCGGAGGAGCCGGAGCCGCTCTTCTTCCAGGGAGACGAACCCGGAGAGGTCGATGTCGGCGCCCCGTTTCTCAAGGGCCACCTTCAGGACATCGATGTTTCCCCGTACAAACTTTGCATCGAGCATAGATTCTCCTTCAAACAGTATGATGTAATCAGCTAATCACCACACGGAAACACGGTGGATGCAAGACAGAAACGAGAGTATGACATGCCCTCTGCGATCACCGGGACCACTCTGCGCCCGGCGGTATCTCTTCACTTTTCGCGGAATTTCCCGAAAACTAGGGTGTGCAGGCAAGGTGTATACTGTGCCTGCGTACTCTAACAGGAAATACGCTTAATGATATAATAGACATAGCCATGATTAATTTCAAGATTACCGGCACTGACGGACTCACCATCCTGCACCCCTCGGGGAAGGAGCTGTCCCTCAAGGTGGGCGAGATCGTGAGGGCCCGGGTGATGGAGATACTTCCTGCCGGCGGTGTTTCCCTCAACATAAAGGGGAATATCATCTCTGCGAGGACCGAGGTGCCTCTCGAGAAGGGCTCGGCAGTTCTTTTCAAAGTCCTTAATACCCCGTCCTCCGGGCAGGACCTGCAGTTGCAATACATGGGTAATCCCGGGCTTTCCGGTCAGGGACAGAAAGGGAGCGGAGCTCTTGCCGCCGGGAATACGATGAACAAGCTCCTCCAGGACCTCTCCGCAAGCCTCCTGAAAAGCGGGGCAAAAGGCGCACCGTCCACTTTGCAGGTCCTCGAGAGCATTATCAGGGAGCTGCCCGCTGATCTGAACTCGCTGCCCCCCGAAACAAAAGTGCAGTTGCAGAGCCTGCTTCAGGCAAGCCTCACGTCTGCAGGCCGGAATATTCAGAGCCGCGTGGATACTTTCCTGCGCCAGCAGTTCCCCGGAGGTCTGGAAGAGCAGCCCGCGGTGCAGAGTATGAAGCGGGAGATGATGGTCGCCATCGGGAAGATGCTCGGACCTTCCCTCAAGGAAGCCCTGGAGAATACCGGCGTCGTCTTCGAAGCGAAGCTGAAATCCTCTCTCGTTGCCGCAGCCACGGGTTCGACAGCTCCCTCCCTGAACGGAGCGGTCGGGAATTCCGGCGCTCCCCCCCCGGACGAGGCGGGAGCGGACTCCCCCTCTCCGCAGGGGACGGAAGCGCAGAAGGCGCAGAGTACTGCGACAGGGAGGACCGTCTCCGGACAGGTGGACGAACACGCAGCAGCAGGGAAGGCGGGGGGAGGCCGTGTGGACCAGGGGGAGACTGCGGTAAAGAACGATCTCAAGGCCGTCCTTCTCCGGATCAAGGAGCTTCTGGAAGAAAAAGGTCAGGAAATCCTGCGGGAGATGGGCTCTCAGGACAAGACCGGAAAGGGACAGGGGGCACCGCCTCCCGATCAGGCGGTCAGGAATCTCGCCTCTCAGATCGATGGACTCCTGAGGGACATCGAGACCTTCCAGCTCCTCTCGAAAACCAACGATTCTTTCTATACCTTTCTGCCCGTGAGCTGGAAGGAGCTGAAGGAAGGCGAGATCGAATTCAAGAGGGGCAGAGGTAACAGCGGGGGGAATACCTCCTGCTCCTGCAGGATACAGCTCGATCTGGAGCAGTTCGGGTCCCTCTCCGTGATGGTGCTCCTGCACAACAAGGAATTCTATGTCTCTTTCCATTCGGACAACGCCGACTTCAAGGAGCAGATCGGCTCCGGCCTGGAGGAGCTGAAGGAGAGCTTTTCACGGAAGGGCCTGAGACTCACCTCCGCAAAGGTGATCGACGCACATCCCGATTCTCCCCTGGAGCAGTTCGAAAAGACGCCCCCTCCTCCGGGAATCATCAACATTGAGGCATGAGAGGGGACGGAGTATATGGCTGATACCCGGAAAAAAGCGGCGGCATTGCGCTATGATGCGAAGAAGGACGCCGCCCCCAAACTGGTGGCGAAGGGAAGCGGTGTCATCGCCGAGCAGATTCTGAAAATTGCCGGCGAGCATAAAATCCCCCTGAAGGAAGACCGCCAGTTGCTGGAAGTGCTCTCCACTCTCGACCTCTACCAGGAGATCCCCCCCGAACTCTACAAGGCAGTGGCCGAGATCCTTGCTTTCGTTTACCGCATGACAAAGAAAAAGGGGTAGATACCCATCGCAGCATATCTTTCCCGGGATTCCTCCCGGAATACGCAAAAATCACGGGAAATCGTGACGCAGCGCACAGGGGTAGAGCGGCTGCAGATGTAATCTTTTCCGCACTCCGTGATATACTTATATGTCCATGAATACCGGCAGTATGAGCTATCGTGACGAAATAAAGCATCTTGTGGATGCTGACAGGGAATATCTCTGGCATCCTTTCACCCAGATGAAGGAGTGGCGCGAAGAAGATCCTGTCATCATTTCCGAAGGGAGGGACTGCTTCGTCAAGGACGTCCGCGGCAGATGGTATCTCGACGCCGTCTCTTCGCTCTGGGTCAACATACACGGTCACAGGAAAAAAGAGGTCGATGAGGCCATACAGGGGCAGCTCGGGAAGATCGCCCATACTACCTTTCTCGGCCTCGGCAATATTCCTGCCATACGATTGGCCGAGCGGCTCCTCTCCCTTACCGGGCGCGCTTTCACCGGCCTGGAACCCCGGCTCTCGAAGGTATTCTATTCCGACAACGGCTCCACCGCAGTGGAGGTGGCCCTGAAAATGGCATTCCAGTACTGGATGCACCGGGGAATGCCGGAGAAAAGATCTTTTCTTTCTCTGACCAACGCCTATCATGGGGATACTCTGGGTGCCGTCAGTGTCGGGGGGGTGGATATATTCCATCACACCTTCGCTCCCCTCCTCTTTCCCACCTTCAAGGCTCCTGCGCCCTACTGCTACCGCTGTCCCTTGCGGAAATCCTGTCCCGAATGCTCCCTCGCCTGCCTGAAAGAGATGGAGGAGATGCTCGAACGCCACTCCCCGGAAATTGCCGCGGTGATAATCGAGCCCCTGGTGCAGGCGGCAGGAGGCATGATCATCTGGCCCGAAGGATACCTGAGGGGTGTCCGTGAGCTCTGTACCCGCTACAATGTCCTCATGATTGCCGACGAGGTGGCGACAGGTTTCGGCAGGACCGGACAGATGTTCGCCTGCGAGCACGAGCAGGTGGTCCCCGATCTTCTCTGCCTTTCCAAAGGGATTACCAACGGGTATCTTCCCCTTGCCGTCACCCTGACGACGGATACGGTGTACAACGCATTTCTCGGAGAATTCAGGGAACTGAAGACCTTTTTTCACGGCCATTCCTATACGGGAAACCCCCTGGCATGCTCCGCTGCCCTTGCCTGCCTGGATGTCTTTGAAAAGGAACAGACATTAGGACATCTGCCACCGAAGATCGCCCTTCTTCAGGAAAAACTGGCGGAAATTGCAACACTCCCCCATGTCGGCGATGTGCGCAACAAGGGGTTGATGGCAGGGATAGAGCTTGTCCGGGAGAGGGATTCGAAAGAGCCTTATCCATGGGAAGAGAAGATGGGGTGGAAAGTCGCCTATGCCGCACGCCAGTACGGCATCCTTCTGCGCCCCCTCGGCAATGTGCTCGTCATCATGCCCCCTCTTTCTCTCAGTGGCGAGAATCTCGGATTATTGATGGATTTTGTGAAAACATCTATAATTACAGCAACCGAAAACGGATCGCTGTAGAATTGCAGGAAGAATTTCATTTCGGGAAAGGAGTGACAATGAAAGTACGTGCACTAGCCCATGCCGCACGGGTTCCCCTCCTCTCTGCCCTGATTGCGTGCACCATAGTCCTTACGGCCTTCGGTGCTCCGGATGATTATACCATCAGAAAAGGAGATACCCTGTGGGATATTTCCTCTGAGAGATTGAAAGATCCCTACCAATGGCCCTCTCTTTGGAAAGCGAATCCGAAGATACGGAATCCCCATCTTATTTATCCCGGACAAAAGCTGAATATCCCCGATAGGGAGCTGATGAAAAGTGAAACAACGGGAAAGGAGGTGACAGAGCCCGGAACGGAACAGGGGAAAGTGGTTATTCCGGAGAAGCTCGAGCCGAGGAGGATACCGGTGCAGGAGCAGCACTATATCGTACCCAGGGATATCTTTCTCACCAGCGGGTTCATCGACAACGATATAAAGATAGAAGGAGAAGTGAAAGGAGAGTCCTTCAAACGGAACCTGATGGGACGCGGCGATACGGTCTATGTCTCCCTGAGCAGGGGAGGGGAGATCGAATCCGGCACACGCTACTATGTCGTGAGCAAGCCCGAAGGGCTGCTCCATCCGACAACCGGCAAAAGGCTTGGTTTCTATTCGAAAATCAAGGGCCTTCTTGAGACGACGGGAGAGGATAACGGAAAGCAGAGGGCCAGGATACTGGAGTCCTACGATGAAATACTCAAAGAGGATATCCTGATCGGGTACTATCCCATTGAAGTTCCCGGGAAACCCCTCACCGAAAGAAAACCGCAGCTGAAAGGTGTCGTAGTGAAAAACCTGGAAGGCTTGCGGGCAACCGGCAGAGGCGGGCTCGTCATTATTGATAAAGGGCAGAACGAGAAGGTACAGGTCGGGGATCAGTACACCCTCATTACCGGCACGGAGCCCTTTGCCACGAGCGGTACGATCCAGGTGATCAAGACATTTCCCTCCCTTTCCATTGCGGTGGTGGGAAAGTCCGAAAGGGAAGTGATGCCCGGCGATATCTACAAGAACTAAATAGGCAAAGGTAAGAGTAAAACAAAAAAGAGAAGGATTGATTTTATCTCTCGCTGCCTCCCTAAAGACGGAGAGAGACTGGTGAAAAAAATAAGACAAAAAAAGAGGTAAAGAGAAAAATAGTTGTTTCTTGTCTTTCTCTTTACCTCTACCTTTACCTGTTTTATTCTGTCTTTTAGCTGGTGAGGATCTTCAGGGCTCGTAACCTGCTGGGATGTTTCAGCTTTCTCAACGCTTTCGCCTCGATCTGCCGCACACGCTCCCGTGTGATGGAAAGATACCGCCCCACCTCTTCCAGGGTATGGTCCCGATCGACACCGATTCCGAACCGCATCCGGATTACTGTCTCCTCTTTAGGGGTAAGGGTCCTCAGGACCCGCTGTATCTGCTCGCTCGTTTCGATCCTTTCCGCATCGGAATACGGGGAAGGGCTCGTCTTGTCGCCGATGAAATCTTCCAGCTCCGTATCCTCGTCCCCGATGGGGGTCTGGAGCGCGATAGGATCCTGAATCGCACGGAACACTTCCTCAACTTTCCTTACCGGAACCAGGAGCTTCTTCGCGATCTCCTCATTGGAGGGTTCCCGGCCGAGCTGCTGGGTAAGCTCCCTCGAGGCCTTTGTCACACGGTTATAGAACTCCATCATGTGCACCGGAACACGGATCGTCTTCGTCTGATCAATGAGGGCCCGGGTTATTGCCTGGCGTATCCACCAGGTCGCATACGTGCTGAATTTGAAGCCTTTTTCGTACTTGAACTTATCCACAGCCTTCATCAGGCCGATGTTTCCTTCCTGGATCAGGTCAAGAAGAGGCAGTCCCCTTCCCACATAATTTTTCGCTATATTGACAACCAGTCTCAGGTTTCTCGTTATCAGCTCGTTTTTCGTTTCAATGACGAGGTGTCTCGCCTTGGATATTCTGATCCACATATCCTTGAGGACTTCCACCTTGGTCCCGACTTCCGACTCAACCTTTTTATAGTCAGCCTGAACCTCTTTCAGAAGGAGCTCGTGCTTCTTCGTATTCTGGCCTTTCTTCTTTTTTTCATTTACCACAGCCTTGAACTCTTTCAGAGTTCCGTACTTTCTGATCTTCGCGTCGGCTCTCTCGACGATCTCCATCAATTCCTCGAGCCGTGAGAGTGTCTTTAAAAGAGCCTCATCCGCCTTTTCCTCTTCCGTCGAGATCCCTTCCTCATCTTCTATATCAATCGTAGACTTTATCTTCTCAAATATAGGGAGCGCGGTTATGGTGCCCCGAATAATCTCCCTTCCCTGTTCAAGCTTTCGTGCGAGATCAGTCTCCTCATCCTTTGTGAGGATCGAGATGTCACCCATGGAATTGAAATAGGCCTGAACAAGATCCTCTGCCCTTTCATATTCCTCTACTTCTTCCTCTACTTCCTCCTCCGAGAGGATCGACTCTTCGTAGTCGACTACTTTGACGCCCATATCGTTAAGGACGTCCATCAGATCTTCCAGCTCGTCAGGAGAGAAAAACTCTGAGGGGAGCGCTTCATTTATCTCATCATAGGTAAGTACGCCGCGTCTCTTACCCAGATTGATAATTTCCTCGAAAATATCTCTTTCTTTCATTGTGTTAGATCCCCTTTGCACAAAAAAAATTAAAGAAAGGGTACAATTCGCCCTTTCTTTAATTATATACATTCTAAACAAAAATAACATTGACAATGGGGGGGAGAGGGGAAGATAAATGGTCAAGGCGCACGGTCTATTAGTACTGGTAAGCTGAACACATTACTGTGCGTACACCTCCAGCCTATCGACGTGGTGGTCTACCACGGACCTTCA
>NSJL01000077.1 GCA_002634385.1 Nitrospira sp. | reverse complement strand
GAGATGAGCGGGAAAGGCTTAACGGTACATGCAGGGCTTTTACCGGTATTGAATTTTATGGGTAAGCTGATGTTCCGGGAGAGAGTCCATGAAGCGGTCCATAAGGATCGTGGAGCAAATGCCCGGTATCAGTTTGTCGATGCGGTACAAATGGTAGTGATAGGGTTGATAGCAGGGGCGACATCGATGGTAGAGGTGATGAAGGTGTGTACAGATGAGGTATTGAAGAAGATGTCCGGGTGGAAAGAGGTACCTGTAGATACTACGATAGGACGTATTATGAAGCTGGCGAGTCAGGGAGATATAGTGGAACTGACGGGGGTGATCCACCGGTTTAGGGGAAAGATATGGAAGCGTGCGGTGAGATCAGGCCATAAACTCAGGAGTGCTCTTTGCGAAGTATGGATAGATGTTGATTCTACCGTAGATGGTGTATATGGGAAACAGGAGGGTGCAGAGGTAGGATATAATCCGCACAAGAAGGGGCAGAAGGCGTATCATCCCTTAATGGCATTTATTGCAGAAACAAAGGAGGTATTACATAGTTGGTTCCGCTGTGGAAGCGCCTACACGAGTAACGGAGTAGTAGAGTTCATGAAGGAATGTATGGCGTACATGAATAAGGGGGTAAGGGTGGTATTTCGGGGAGACAGCGGTTTTTTTACCGGAGAATTACTTGAATACCTTGAGTCAATATTGGCGGGATATCTGATTAAGGTAAAGCTGAAGAATCTGGAAGGATTGCTTGAAGGGCAGAAATGGAATGAGGTGAAAGGGGAGCCAGGATGGGAACAGGCTGAATTTTGGTATCGATGTGCAGGGTGGGATCGTGCGAGACGTTTTGTGGCAGTGCGGCAATTGGTCAAAAGAGAAAAGAAATTAGTAGAAGTGTCCGTGTATGAGTATTTTTGTTACGTTACAACGGAGCGGTTAAGTCCGATGGAAGCGCATCGTTGTTATGGAAAGAGGGCTACCTGCGAGACTTTGATAGAAGAGAGTAAAGGACAGATGAATGCGGGGCACATACGTACGGGTGAATTTTTGGCCAATGCTGCGCTATTTCAGTGTGCGGTGTTAGCGTATAATCTTTTGAAGTGGATGGGATTGCTCAGTGGTGGAGTGATACAAAAGTGGGAAGTAAAGACGATGAGACTGTGGTTAATCCGTGTGGCAGGGAAACTGGTGGAGAGAAGCCGGCAGATGACATTAAAATTGCCGGAGAAATTTCTCCATCAGGAGGAATGGGAAAAGTGGGAACGCATGTCACTGGATGTAGTTTTTCAGTAGAAAACCGACGTTGTATTTCGTTTTTTTAGTCTTTTGAGAGTGGTAAGTATACCGCAGATGGAGACAGTACATCCCTACCTTGATTTTCATTGCATCAGGGAGCACGTTTCCGGCAATTTCTCATGTCTTTTTGTTTAAAGTAGTACAATAGCGCTACCACAATTGCTAAAAAACGGATATCTGTTATCGCTTTTTGCCAATCTTGGTAGTGGAAAATACTGATTTTCGCATTGCGAAAATCGTTTGCAGGATTTAGG
>NSJL01000005.1 GCA_002634385.1 Nitrospira sp. | reverse complement strand
TTCCCCCCTATTTTCAGCCCCACGGGAATATTCCGCCGGGAGGAGCTCAGGATCAGGTACGTGACACAGGAAATCTTCTCCTCCCTGTCCCTCAGGGAGATCCTGTCGAAGTCGATAAGGAGCTGACGGTGGGAGAGGGAGGTGAGCTCCTTGGTTTTGAGCTCACCGGTCTTGGCGCTCGCCTTCCAGTAGATATATTTGAGAGGGTCACCCCCGACATAGCATCTGAAGGATATGACTTCTCCTTCATACCCGGCGGCGGGAGAGCCCGTTTCTCCCCTCATTTTTCTTGCAGTGCCGGATTCTTCCGGCAGCATACACTTCTTCGGACAGGGCAGGACAATAAAATCGCCGCCGGAGGGGACCTCCCTGCAGCGAACGAAAAAGCCGAAGGGGAAGACGGAACAGACATGGACGCGGGGAAGGGAGTGGAGTCCGCGCTGTGCAACAGTGATCTCGATATACTTGACCGCCTTCCCCCGCGCATCCACAAAGGGAAAAAAAACAACATCGTCCCCCACCCGGACCGACAGCAGGAAAGCATGCAGGAAGCGTCTCCCGTTTTTCACCGTTACCTTAAGGGGGATAGGGGAACCGGCATAGGCCTCTTCGGGCGCCTCTACGGCAACCGTGAGTGCCCCGATATTCCTCTTTCCGAAAAAACCGGAAACTCCCATGAAACTGAGAAAAGCGGACACGATAAGGTAAACGAGATTGTTCCCCGTATTGACTGCTGCAAAACCCAGAAAAAGGGTCAGGACAATATAAATCCATCCCGCCTTTGTTATCCTGATTACGCCGGGACCGGTATCTGGTCTATGATCGATTGTATGATCTCCTTCCTGTCCACCTGCTCGTATTCCTCCCTGAAGATGACCCGGTGGGGAATGACATATTCTGCAAGGCCCCTGATGTCCTCGGGGATCACGAAATCCCTTCCGCTGAAATAGGCATTCGTCTTGGCAGTATAATTGACAGCAAGGGCTCCCCTGGTGGAAATCCCCGCCCTGAGATATTTGCTGGCGCGCGTCGCTTCGACAATGTTCATCACGTATTCCAACATTCTCTCGGAGAGGTAGACGCTTTCGCGTATACGCTTCTGAATACGCACCACCTCCTCACTGTTCATCACCGGCTCGATAGCATAAAGGGCTTCCCTTCTGCTCCCCCCGGACAGGATCTCCTTTTCCGCCTCACGGGAGACATATCCGATGCTTATCTTCATCATGAACCTGTCCATCTGCGATTCCGGGAGGGGGAAGGTGCCGTACTGCTCCACGGGGTTCTGCGTGGCGATCACGAAAAAGGGCTGCGGAAGACGGTGTGTTTTTCCTTCGATGGTGGTCTGCTTCTCGCCCATGCCCTCGAGGAGAGCGCTTTGGGTCTTGGGAGTCGCCCTGTTCACTTCATCGACAAGGACGATATTGTTGAAAAGGGGACCGGGATGGAACTCGAACTCCCCGGTGTTCTTCTTGTAAATGGATAATCCCGTGATATCGGTGGGCAGCAGGTCGCTGGTACACTGAATCCTGCCGAAGCTGAGTCCCAGGGCCTTGGCGATGGCGATGGCGAGGGTCGTTTTCCCCAGCCCGGGAAGGTCCTCGATGAGCAGATGCCCGCGCGAAAAGAAGGTAATCAGGGAAAGACGCAATGCCCTCTCTTTGCCGTGGAGATACCCCGACAAAAAGTCTATGATCTGGTTTATCTTTTCGCTCTCCGGCTCCATCATCCTCTACGCTCCTGTGTGATAAGCAAAGATTGGACTTTATTATATCCTCTTCCATGGGGAGCGAATCAATCCAACAAGGCGCTCCAGAGCTCGGACAGATCCCTTCGGAAAAGACGCAATCACACCGTAGAAGCAAAAGGGCCGGGGCATTTCCGGCCCTTTTGCTTCATCATACGGACTGTTTAGTAAAGATCCTCGGCCATATAGATCACCTCAGGGAGCAGGTACGAGACAATGTCCCGATAGGAAACCATGCCGATGACCCTATCATCCTCCGTAACCGGAACATGCCGTATCTTCCTTTCGGACATCAGGGTGATAGCCACGCTGATGTCCGTGGAGGCATCCAGGGTCACGGGGTTCGGCGTCATCACGCTTTTCATGACCGCCGTCTTGAGGGACACCCCTCTCGCAAAGCAGTGCATGATATCCCTCTCCGTGAAAATGCCCGCGAGCTTCGTTTCCTCATCCAGCACCAGCAGTGAGTCGATATTCTTTCCGTCCATGATGGTGACCGCGTCCGCAACAATGCAGGTAGTGCTGCAGGTCTCCACCGCAGATGGTTTCGACTGCACCAGGTCCCTCAAGGTCAACT
This sequence comes from Nitrospira sp., assembly GCA_002634385.1. GTDB lineage: Bacteria > Nitrospirota > Thermodesulfovibrionia > Thermodesulfovibrionales > Dissulfurispiraceae > Nitrobium > Nitrobium versatile. The sequence continues at coordinate 199,029 of NSJL01000005.1, read as the reverse complement.
TCGCCTTCCACTCCAGCACCTCGATCTTCTCCTCGGGAATCCTGAACTGCTCCTCCAGCTTCACCACGCTCCACTTCCGCACCTTTACCGCTCCCACGGGACAGGCCTGAACGCAGGCCTTGCACTGCGTGCAGTAATCCCGGTCGATAAAGTAGCGGTCGCGGGTCTCTTTCACCGCATCGAAGGCACAGGCCTCCTTGCAGAGCCCGCACCGGAAGCACTCGGTCTGGTTGATGGAGAAGACACCGGTTCCCTTGCAGACGCCCGCCCGGCAGTAGTTGTCATAGATATGCTCTTCATACTCCTCCCTGAAATACTTGATCGTGCTGAGCACCGGGTTGGGAGCGGTTTTTCCCAGGCCGCACAGGGAGCCCTTCTGGATGAACTTCCCCATTTCAAGGAGCTTCTCGATATCACCGTGCTGTCCCTTTCCGGACGTGATGTTTTCCAGGATCTGGAGCATCTGGTAGGTGCCGATCCTGCAGGGGGGGCACTTGCCGCAGGACTCCGACTGGGTGAAGGAGAGGAAGTATTTCGCCACATCCACCATGCAGGTCTCCTCATCCATCACCACCATCCCCCCCGAACCCATCATAGAGCCGGCATTCGCGAGGGAGTCGAAATCCACCTTCAGATCGAGATGCCTCTCCGGCAGACAGCCACCCGACGGGCCGCCGGTCTGAACGGCTTTGAATTTTTTTCCGTCCATGATCCCCCCGCCGATATCGAAAATGACTTCCCGGAGGGTCGTACCCATGGGGACTTCCACGAGTCCCGTATTGACCACCTTTCCGGTGAGGGCAAACACTTTCGTGCCCGGTGAGGTGACCGTCCCGATGCTCTTGAACCATTCCGCCCCTTTCAGGATGAGAACCGGAAGATTCGCATAGGTTTCCACATTGTTGATAATGGACGGCTTCTCCCATAAACCGCTCTGCGCCGGGAACGGCGGCTTCGGGTTCGGGGTTCCCCTCCTCCCCTCGACAGACATCATAAGTGCCGTCTCCTCTCCGCAGACGAAGGCACCGGCCCCCTCCCTCACCTGCAGGGTGCAGCTGAAACCGGTACCGAGGATGTTCCTGCCCAGCAGACCGAGTTCCTCAGCCTGGGTGATGGCAATGCGGAGGTTCTTGACGGCAAGGGGATATTCATGACGAACGTAGATGAATCCGTAGGAGATACCGGCGGAATAGGCACAAAGGAGCATCCCCTCCAGCAGGCTGTGGGGATCACCTTCCATGATGGATCTGTCCATGAAGGCACCGGGATCGCCCTCGTCGCCGTTCGCCAGAATAAATTTCACTTCTCCGGGGGTGTTCTTCGCGGCCCGCCACTTCATCCCCGCAATGTAACCGGCACCTCCCCGCCCCCGCAGATGGGAGCTCTCCACCTCGTGCAGCACATCGTCCGGGGTCATGGAAGAGAGGGCCTTTTCGAGGGCGGCGTACCCGCCCACCGCAATATAATGACAGATATTGGTCGGGTCGATCTTATCGCTGTTCCGCAGCACAACTCTCAACTGTTTCTTGTAAAAGGGGAGCTCCATCATTTCCGGAATGGGCTCACTCAAGGTGTCTTCGCGGTAGAGCGCCTGCCGGTAGGGGATCTCCCCGGAGAAGGTATAGCTGACAAGACCCGCCGCCTGCTCCTCTTTCACCCGCTGGTAGAAGACTCCGAGGGGTTCCGCATTCATCACGGGTCCCTTCTGGCACATCCCCTGGCATCCTGTTTTTACGATTTCAACGTCCAGGCCCCGCCGGGACACCTCCCCTTCCATCGCCTCGATCACTTTCTTGGAGCCTGACGCAACGCACGCAGTGCCGCAGCAAACTTTTATCCTCTTCTTGTCTTCCGGAAACACTTCCACTTCCAGCTTTTCCCTGAGCTTCCTCAAGTCATCCACACTCGCAAGCTTTTGCACGTTCGCAGACCTCCCCTTTCAAAATGACAAAACCTATCCGCAAATCGGTAATAACCGATTCCACTGGTTTTCCAACGATTTTTGTAGAGGCAAAACGGTAACAACAGGACAAGCTTTTCTACACGAAAAGCTTCGGCGCCGGCGCGCCACACCCTGATAAACCGACCCTACCTGCCTATGTACATCCAGACTCCCGGAAGTCCCTTACGCGCTATCGGAATGGGAACCGACAGGCACCTCCGCGTGAGAGTTTCTCATTGTTCGCCTCCCGGCAGGTCTTCTCCCCGCCGTTGTTTTTATTTGCATGTTCTCAATAGTATATACTAACGACAGTGGTTTCTGAAAATTTATGACGGATATCATATCATATTCAAACGGAAGAAAGTACTCTTTTTTTTCTGAAGCGATAAAAGAAAGAGTTCCTTTCCTCTCTTCGTCCTGCCCTACTTCAGCATTCTCATCGCCTCCTCGAAGAGCGTGCCCAGCTTGCTGGCGTCCCGATAAAGGGCGTCCAGAACACCAGCCAGATCCTGCCGACCGAGGGCGGACATTTTCTGCGACCACTCCTTGTACGTATCCGCGTGCTCGTCATTGTGCTCCTGCCAGTGGTGGAGCAGATGCTTCAACTTGTCGAGTTCATTCATGGGTTGTTTCTCCTTTTCCGGAATGGTATGTATATGCGGAATATGGTTCTCGTGGCGATGGAACGGGAAATGGGAGTGCAGGTGCCGGTGCGCCGTCTTGCCGTGGAAATGAATATGCTCATGGATGAGGTTCACCTTCAGCAGCAGCTCCTCATCCTCCAGGACCTCCTCCGCACTCCCCGTCTTTTCCAGCCAGTGGTCCTCGGAAAGGACGGCAACACGGGCATGCAATTCACCGATAAGGGAGAGGTCATGGGTAGCGAGAACGACGGTTTTTCCCGCCTCGTTCAGGGCCAGAAGCAGTTCCACGAGAAAGCACTGTGTTCTCGGATCGAGACCGTTCGTGGGCTCGTCGAAGAGGAGCACCTCGGGATTCATGGTCAGCACCGAACCGATGGCCACCCTTTTCTTCTCTCCTCCCGATAGCATATACGGGGGCCTGTCCTTCAGGTTCTCGATATTGAGCATTTGCATCACCGCAAAGGCTCTCTCCCTGGCCTCCTCCTCCGCCATCGAGAGCTGTTGCGGACCGTACAGCAGCTCATCCAGCACGGTGGGGCAGAAGAGCTGAATGTCGGAATCCTGGAAGACATACCCCACCCTCTCCCGGAAGAAGCGCAGGAAGCCCTTTTCGCGCAACGATTTTTCCGAAACTTCGTGTCCCCTGAAAGAAACAGTGCCTTCGCTGGGAAAGACGAGCCCCCCCAGTACCTGCAGCAGAGTCGATTTTCCGCTCCCGTTCGCTCCGATAACGGCAAAGCGCTCCCCAGCCCCGATCCCGAGACTCACTCCCGCAAGGGCAGGAATGCTGCCGTAGTAGCGGTAGCTCACTCCCTCTGCCTTTATTATCTCGTCCATCGGCGCCTCACAGCAGCAAAAAAAGAATTCCCGCAACGGCAAAAGCCGCTCCGGCCATCCGGTCCCGGGAAGAGAGCCTGCGGAATCCGCTGATCCTGATCTCGTCGGAAAAGCCCCTGCCCAGCATCGCCTTGTATACGTCCTCACATCTCATCTGTGTCTTCCTGAAGAGGAAAGCCATTCTTCCCGCAACCCACTCCCGCCCTGCAGAGCTCTTTACTCCCCCGGCGAGCCTGCTCTTTTTCGCACGATACATTTCCTCCACCGTCTGCGCGAAGAGGAAGACATACTTATACGATACCGTAAGCATGACGATAAAAACATCGGGCACTTTCAGCACCTTGAGCGCCCTCATAATTTCCGGCAGAGGAGTAGTAAACAGCACCAGAAAAGAGAGGGCCAGGGAATTGACCACCCTCAGGGTGAGCAGGAGAACACCGCGCATCCCCTCTTCCGTAATCCCGATCTGACGGGGAAGGTGCCAAGAGAGGTGGTACGCCCCTGCTTCATATGCTTCCGGAAAAGTAAGGAGGGGAAGGATGATCCTCCCCGGAGTGATTACGTTCAGGGAAGAAGGGAGCGCAACAAGAAAGCCGAAGAGGAAGCCGAAGAAGAACACCCTCCTGCAATACCCGGCGAAGGGGACCCTCGTGGCGGCTGCCAGCAGGAAGATAAAACCACCCAGGGCTGCCTCGGCTCCGATCTCTCTTTTGAGGCTGACGATAACGACAAAAGAAAGCAGGAAGAGCAGCTTTACCCGCGCATCGATCTTCTGCAGGAGCCCTTCACGCGAGGCAAGCTCCCACTGAATGTACCCGTCGGAAACCACCTTCGCTGCATGCCGTACTCCCCGGTCCACGAAGGAGACTCTGACTCTCCCCTTTCCCCGCCCCGTCGGTTCGGCGGGAGGACGCAGCAGGAAGGGGGGGATCCTATTTTCCATGGCGACCCAGGAGTCTCGCGATGAGGAGCGCCGCCACCCCTACGAAAAGGACTCCGAGAACTCCCGAAACGATGTAGGCGAACGACTGGAAAGCGAGCGGAGAGCTTTCCCCGCCGAAAGAGTAGTCGGGAAGGGGGGCCTTCCATAGTCCGGCATACTTCCTCAGTCCCTCCGGGACATACCCGAGCATCTCTTTCAGGGTATCCTCGCCCCATTCTCCCCAGGCATCTCCTGCCTCGAACCACACGGGCAGAAGAACCCCCAGCGGGGAGAGCAGCGCCATTACGAAAAGTCCCAGGACAAGCCGCTTTTGAAAGGGTGTCACCTCATGCCTCCTTCAGGGTATACACGATTCCCGGCTCGTGCTTCAGAAAGTATTTCAACAGCAGTACCGTCACAACGCCCTCGACAACGCCGAAAAGGAGCAGGTGCTCCAGCGCCATGGCGGGAAGCGCAAGGGAGAGGGGATAGGGAGCGTACAGCGGCCTGCCGTCCGCCCCTGTTGCAATGATAGGTTGAATGCCGAACTCCACCGCTGTCACCACGGCAGCCGCAACCAGTCCCGCGTATCCCGCAAGAAACGCCGCCGCGGAAAGCCTCCTCCCTCCGGTAGCCTTACCCCTGACCAGCCTGAATACCCAGTAGGATACAAAGGGTATTACCGTCGCCATATTGAAGCAGTTCGCCCCGATGGCGGTGATCCCCCCGTCCCCGAAGACAACGGCCTGTATGATAAGGACCATGGATACGGCGATGACCGCTGTCCACGGCCCCAGGAGCAAGGCCGTGATTCCCGCCCCCACCGCATGGCCGCTGGTTCCTCCGGGGATGGGGATATTCAGCATCTGGACAAGGAAAGAGAAAGCCGCAGCCATGGCCAGATACGGAGTGGAACGGCTGGACAGCTCCCTCTTCGTCTTCCGCAGCGCAAGGGTCCAGAAGACGAAGGACACCCCGTAGAGGGGCACATAGGTCTGGGGACTCAGATATCCATCGGGTATATGCATGAAACCTCTCCTCTCCAATAAGAGTACTACCTGAGGGAGGTCCCCGCAAAAGGAGGGAGACCGGACTCAGGCATGAGAAATCAAACCTTCCTCACAAGCGTTTTTTTCAAATAAAAAAAGCCGCGAAAGCGCTTCAACCTTCATGGTTGGGAGCCTTCGTGGCTTGCTTTTACCTTACCAAAGCGAATCCGGCTTGTCAACAATTTTCTTTTTCTGATTTTCGTTTTCCTGATCTCATATACACCCTCTTTGTTACAATTCACCTTCTATCCACCATACCATTTTTCCCGGCCTCCTTACCCTGCATTTCGAGAAATGTTCTGATTCAGCTTTTCCTGCCTAAGCTGTTGGCCGGGAAGATGAAGCCGTGTTTCAGCGAAGATTCAGAGAAATAGAGGACCAAAAAAGTGCGAATATCTCATAAAAAAATTCACAATAAAGTTCTTGACATCTACTTACCCGCGTGTTAGTTTAAAGCAGATTTGCACGTGTTTCCTTGAAGCGATCGGCGACAGTGATGGTTTTGCGCTACGCACGGCAGAAGTAGAAGCAAAACTGCAGATCACACGCTACTTAGATAGTCTCCGCGCTTTCGTTTGTACGTACATACAGCCGGGAAACGGCTACTCTCATAAACGAAAGAGGACGATAATGCTTCGGGAACCGTGGAACAAGACAGTTAAGCCTTCCCGCTTTTTTCTTTCTCCCCCTCTTATAGTATCCTTCTCCTTTCCGCATACAGCAGAGTGCACCGTCAGCGGGGAATCCCTCGTCTCCATGAATCAGAGGCGCGCACCAAAGAGCGCCTTCTCCATAAAGCTCATTTCAGGCGGCACTGATCGAAAGGGAACCATTTCCACAGGCTCTGCGCATCGTACTGCACCACAACCGGCGGGGGGAACACATGAACAGCTCACGGCTACTGGGGCTCTGCATTATGGTACTATGGCTTGCTCTTGTTTTTGTATTCACGGGGGGACACCTGTGGGCTGCCGATGATGAGATCATCATCGACAATGGCGACACGGGAACGACGCAGAGCGGCATCTGGACCTCCTCGACTGCCCCAAACTCCTATGAAGGGGATTCGGTGTACGCATACGGAAGCAGAACAAATCCCCCCACCTACACCTGGCAGGCGATCGTGCCTCGCCGCGGCACCTATAACGTCTACTTATGGTGGACCGTGTACCAGGATGCAAACGGAAACACCAACCGCAGTGCGAACGTCCCCGTCGATATCCAGGACAGAAACGGGACGTACCGCGTAACAGTCAACCAACGGAAAGACGGGGGACAGTGGAACAAGCTCGGCACCTTCACCTTCGACACCATCGGAACGGTCACCCTCACGGCCAACACATACGGATACACCTTCAGCGCCGATGCCGTACGGTTCGAATACGTTTATGACGATACCGTAACCATAGATAACGGCGACCCCGGAACGACCGCAAGCGGCACATGGTCGGAATCCCTTGCCGCAAACCCGTACGGGGCAGATTCCTATTATGCCGGCGGAAGCAGCACAGACCCTCCCACGTACACCTGGCAGGCCGCGCTGCCGCAGCGCGGTACCTACAATGTCTATATGTGGTGGACCGTGTACCGGGATACCAACCAGAATACTTACCGCAGCGACAGTGTGCCTGTGGACATCCAGGACAGGAACGGGACACAGCAGGTAATAATTAATCAGCAGCAAGGGGAAGGACAGTGGAACCTGATCGGCACGTACAGTTTTGATACGATGGGTACTGTCACTCTCTACGCCAACGCCGACGGATATAATTACAGCGCCGATGCAGTGCGATTCGAGTATGTCCCCGACGATACGGTAACTATCGATAACGGTGATGCAGGAACCGCACAAAGCGGCACCTGGTCTCCCTCGATTGGTACTGATCCGTACGGAGGGGATTCGGTCTACGCCGGCGGAAGCAGCACAAACCCTCCAGTCTACACCTGGCAGGCTGCTCTTCCGCAGCGCGGTACCTACAATGTCTATCTATGGTGGACCGTATACCGGGATGCAAGCGGAAACACCAATCGCAGTGCAAGCGTTCCGGTTGATATCGAAGATAGTACGGGGATATACCGGGTAATGGTCAACCAGCAGGAGAGCGGAGGGCAATGGATCAAGCTCGGCGCCTTCAGCTTCGACACGACCGGCACCGTCACCCTTACAGCCAATGCCGCTGGGGACACCTTCAGCGCCGATGCCGTACGGTTTGTGTATGTGCCCGATGACGAGGTGGTCATTAATAACGGGGACACGGGGACGACACTGAGCGGAGACTGGTATGAATCATATGGGCCGAATCCCTTCGAAGTGGACTCCTACTATGCCGCCGGAAGCAGCACCAATTCCCCCACCTACACTTGGCAGACGACCCTCCCCGAGCCCGGCACCTATAACGTCTATATGTGGTGGACGGTCTACCGGGATGCAAACGGAAACACCAACCGCAGTGCGACTGTCCCGGTGAGCATCCAGCACAGGACAGGGACCCAGCAGCTGACGATCAACCAGCAAGAGGGCGGAGGGCAGTGGAACAAGCTCGGCACCTTCGCCTTCGATTCTGCGGGTACTGTTACCCTTACGGCTAATGCCGCCGGGTATCATTTCAGTGCCGATGCCGTTAAGTTTGTTTTGATTCCCGACACAACCCCTCCGACAGGCACGATCAGCATTAATGGAGGAGCCGCATCGACCCGGAGCACGGCAGTGACCCTTACCCTCAGCTGCAGTGACAACAGCAGCGGCTGCACCCAGATGCAGTTCAGCAATGACGGCACCTCCTGGTCCGCTGCAGAACCGTATACGACCTCAAAGGGATGGACCCTGAGCCCGGTGGACGGGACAAAGACGGTGCAGGTGAAGTACAAAGACGCCACAGGCAACTGGTCGTCTGTCTCCATCAATGACTCCATCTTGCTTGACACGACCTCTCCCACCGTTGCGGCTTCTCCTTCAGGAGGGACGTATCCTGTTGCCCAATCAGTGACCTTGACCTGCAGTGACGGGACCGGTTCGGGCTGTACCCAGATCTACTACACCACGGACGGGAGCACTCCCACAACGAGCTCAAGCGTCTACTCCTCTGCAATCAACATCTCCGCACCCTATACCAAACTGCAGTACTTTGCCAAAGACATGGCGGGGAATCCCGAAGTCGCAGGCCCCGAGCATATAGGGGTGCAGGAGTACTATATTGGCAATACCCCTCCGGTGGCGGTGATCGACTCCATCAGCCCCAACCCGGCCACGGCAGGACAGACGGTGACCTTCACCGGGCAGGGCACGGACTCGGACGGCACCATCACAGGGTACAATTGGCGATCGAGCCTTGACGGGCAGTTAAGCACCTCCGCCTCCTTCAATACCGCATCCCTCGCAGCGGGAAATCACACCATCTACTTCAAAGTACAGGACAACGCAGGGGTCTGGTCCACTGAGGCCACCAGCTCCCTTGTGATCACCCCTTCCGGCCCCTCTGAAGACATAAGCGTCATCAGGCAGGACTGTACCGGCTACAGTCCCAGTAACAGGTGCTTCCAGTCCCTGGCTGCCTGGCAGACCGCTTTCGGGAACATCAGCTTCACCGGATGCACCACCGGGGACCTGACCTGTGTGAACAAGATTGCGGTGGCACGGATCGAGGGGACCTGGACGAATGCCGACACCACAGCCCTTACCCTTACGGGCTGGACCACCGACAGCAGCCGCTATGTCCGGATCTATACCGCCCCGGAGGCACGGCATCAGGGCAAGTGGAACAACACCGGAGCCTATCGCCTGGTGGTATCCAACAACACCCCCCTCACCATCACGGACGGACACGTCAGGATAGAGGGCCTGCAGGTCCGCGTCTATAGCGTGAACGAAGGCAGTCAGCCAGGCATTCATGTGGAGTTCCCCGACAGTAACGGAGAGGTGCAGATCTCCAGCACCATCGTGAGAGGATACGTAAACAATGCCTACAATTACCATCACGGGATCGAGGTGTCCGGGACAGGGGGAAGCGGTAAAGTAAAGCTGTGGAACAACATCGTGTACGACTTTCAGACAAGTGCCGTCTCCGCCAACTGCCTGCACCTGAGCGCTCAGAATCTCACGATCTATGCTTACAACAATACTCTGTACAATTGCAATAAGGGAATTGCCAAGAGCTACCCCTCGGTTCTGGCCAAAAACAACATTGCCCAAGGCTGTGCAAACAGCGGATTTAGCGGCACCTTTGCTACCGGCTCCGATTACAACATCTCCAACTTTTCCGATGCTCCGGGGACAAACTCAAAGAACAGCGTGACTGTCCAGTTTGTGGACAGCGCAAACAGGGACTTGCATCTCTCAAGCACCGACACGGTGGCCCGGGATGCGGGGGTGAGCCTTTCAGCGGACCCGTACCTGGCATTCTCCTCTGACGTGGAGGGGGCACTACGCCCTAGCGGTACTGCCTGGGATATCGGGGCGGATGAGGTGGACGTCACCCTCCCGACGGGCACGATCAGCATCAATGGAGGGGCGTCCTCGACCCGGAGCACGGCAGTGACCCTGACCCTCAGCTGCAGTGACGACAGCAGCGGCTGTGCCCAGATGCAGTTCAGCAATGACGGCACCTCCTGGTCCACTGCCGAGACGTATGCCACAACAAAGGCCTGGGCCCTGACCGCGGGGGACGGAAGTAAGACAGTGTACGTGAAGTACAAAGATGCGGCGGGCAACTGGTCGTCTGTCTCCATCACTGATACGATTCTACTGGATACGACCTCTCCCACCGCCTCGGCTTCTCCTTCAGGGGGGACGTATCCTGTTGCCCAATCAGTGGCCTTGAGCTGTAGTGACGGGACCGGTTCGGGATGTGCCCAGATCTACTACACCACAGACGGGAGCACTCCCACAACGAGCTCAAACGTCTATTCCTCAGCAATCAATATTGCCGCCAGCACCACCCTGAAGTTCTTTGCAAAAGACATGGCAGGGAATCCCGACCCCGTGGGTTCCGAGCATATAGTGACACAGACATACACGATTGGCAATACCCTCCCGGTGGCGGTGATCGACTCCATCAGTCCCAGCCCGGCCACGACAGGGCAGACCGTGACCTTCACCGGGCACGGAACAGACTCGGACGGCACCATCATCGTATACAACTGGCGATCGAGCCTTGACGGACAGCTCAGCACGTCCGCCTCATTTGAGACTGCAGCGCTTTCGGTAGGAGAGCACACTATTTACTTCAAAGTACAGGACAATAAGGGAGCGTGGTCTACCGAAGCAAGCCAGGCCCTTACCATGAATCAGGGCATTTCTGAGGACGTGAGCGTCATCAGGCAGGACTGCACCGGCTACAGTCCCAGTAACAGGTGCTTCACATCCCTGGCCGCCTGGGAGGCTGCCTTCGGGAACATTAATTTCACCGGATGCACCACCGGGGACCTGACCTGTGTGAACAAGATTGCGGTGGCACGGATCGAGGGGACCTGGACAAACCCGGACACCGCAGCCCTTCTCCTTGATGGCTGGACTACCGACAGCAGCCGCTATGTCAGGATTTACACGGCCCCGGAAGCACGACATCAGGGCAAATGGAACACCAGCGGGGCCTATCGTCTGGAGGTCTCAAACGCCATTCCCCTCGACATCATGGACGGGCATGTCCGGATCGAGGGCCTGCAGGTCCGCCTCTCCGGGGTGAATGCAAACGGGCAATCGGGCATCCTCGTGGACTTCCCTGATGTTGTAAACGGAGAGGTGCATATCTCCAACACCCTTGTGAAGGGGCCCGGAAGCACCACCACCTATAACTACCATAACGGAATAGAGGTGTACAAAGAGGGGGGGACTCAGGCAAGTGGTGTTGTAAAGCTATGGAACAACATCGTGTATGACTTCCAGACAAGCGCCACCACTTCCTCCTGTCTGCACTTGAGTGCGGCGGACTTCACGGTCTATGCCTATAACAATACCTTGTACAACTGTAAGAAGGGCCTCTATCAGAGCAATCCGGTGGTTTTGGCCAAAAACAACATTGCCCAAGGCTGTACCGCAAACGGCTTTAGCGGCGCTTTCGCTACGGGCTCTGACTACAATATCTCCAACTTTGCCGATGCTCCCGGGGCAAACTCAAAGAACAGTGCAACTGTCCGGTTTGTGGACAGCGCAAACAGGGATTTCCACCTCTCCGGTACCGACACGGTGGCCCGGGATGCGGGGGTGAGTCTTTCTGCAGATACGTACCTGGCGTTCTCCTCTGACGTGGACGGTTTAACCCGTCCCAGCGGCTCTACCTGGGATATCGGGGCGGATGAGGCGGACATTATTCCTCCCACGGGCACAATTGTGATCAATGAGGGGGCGGAATGGACCCGGAGCACGGCCGTGACCCTTACCCCCAGCTGTACTGACGACAGCAGCGGCTGTACCCAGATGCAGTTCAGTAACGATAATAACTCCTCCTGGTCTACTGTAGAGGCGTATTCCACAAAAAAGGCCTAGACTCTGACATCGGGAGACGGGGAAAAGTGGGTGTACGTGAGGTATTGGGACGCCGCGGACAACCCGTCGATCGAGTACTCTGCTTCAATTAAGTTGGACACAACCTCTCCCACCGCCTCGGCCACTCCTCCAGGAGGGAGCTATCCCGATGCACAATCAGTGACCCTGACCTGCAGTGACGGGACCGGCTCGGGCTGCTCCCAGATCTACTACACTACGGACGGGAGCACTCCTACAACGAGCTCAAGCGTCTACTCCACTCCGATCAGCATCACCGCAAACACGACTCTGAAGTACTTCGCCACTGACGTTGCGGGAAACAGCGGGAGCATACAGACACAGACATATTTGATTGGAAATACCCCGCCTATTGCGGTGATCGACTCGATCAGCCCCAGCCCGGCCACAGTGGGGCAGGCGGTAACCTTCACCGGGCACGGAACAGACTCGGACGGCACCATCATTGGGTACAACTGGCGATCGAGCCTTGACGGACAGCTCAGCACGTCCACCTCCTTCAGCACGACGACCCTTACGACAGGCACCCACACCATCTACTTCAAAGTACAGGACAATGCAGGAGCCTGGTCTGCTGAGGACCCCAGGACTCTTGAGATCACCTCTTCCGGTCCTTCCGAAGACGTGAGCGTGATCAGGCAGGACTGTACCGGCTACAGCCCCAGTAACAGATGTTTTCAGTCCCTGGCCGCCTGGGAGGCTGCCTATGGGAACATCAGCTTCACCGGATGCACCACCGGGGATCTGACCTGTGCAAACAAGATTGCAGTGGCACGGATTGAGGGGTCTTGGACGAACCCGGACACTGCAGCCCTTCTTCTTGATGGCTGGACTACTGACAGCAGCCGCAATGTCCGGATCTATACCGCTCCGGAGGCACGACATCAGGGCAAATGGAACACCAGCGGGGCCTATCGCCTTGAGGTCTCAAACGCTATCCCCATTGACATCATGGATGGACACGTAAGGATCGAGGGCCTGCAGGTCTCCCTCTCCGGGGTGAATGCAAATGGCCAATCAGGCATCTTGGTGGATTTCCCCGATGTTGTAAACGGGGAGGTGCATATCTCCAACACTATCGTGAAGGGGCCCGGAAGCACTACGTATGACTACCACAACGGGATAGAGGTGTACACGGAGGTGGGAGCACAGGAGAGCGGCATTGTAAAGCTGTGGAACAACATCGTGTATGACTTCCAGACAAGCGCCACCACTGCCTCCTGTCTGCATCTGAGTGCAGAGGACTTCACCATCTATGCCTATAATAACACCTTGTATAACTGTAAGAAGGGCCTCTATAGGGGCAATAAGAGCAATTTGGTGGTCTTGGCCAAAAACAACATTGTCCAGGCCTGTACCGCAAACGGCTTTAGCGGCGCTTTCGCTACGGGCTCTGACTACAATATCTCCAACTTTGCCGATGCTCCCGGGGCAAACTCAAAGAACAGTGCAACTGTCCGGTTTGTGGACAGCGCAAACAGGGATTTCCACCTCTCCGGTACCGACACGGTGGCCCGGGATGCGGGGGTGAGTCTTTCTGCAGATACGTACCTGGCGTTCTCCTCTGACGTGGACGGCTCACTGCGGCCCAACGGCACTGCCTGGGATATCGGAGCGGATGAATACCTCGACCTCGCAGCCCCTTCCGTGCCGGCAGGACTGCAGGCAAGTGCTGCGTCACCCACCCAGATCAATCTGAGCTGGAATCCCTCAACCGACGACGTCGAAGTGGCAGGCTACCATGTTTACCGGAACACAGCCCTTGTTGCTACCGTGACGGCGACCTCGTATTCCGACACCGGACTGACCGCCTCGACAACCTACTCCTATACGGTTGATGCGTTTGACGCAGTGCCCAATACCTCTGCCCAATCCTCCCCTCCTGTTCAGGCCACCACGCTTTCGGCGCCCGACACGACCCCTCCGACGGGCACGATCGTGATCAACCAGGGGGCCACATCGACCCGGAGCACGGCAGTGACCCTGACTCTCAGCTGTAGTGATAACAGCAGCGGCTGCACCCGGATGCAGTTCAGCAATGACGGCACCTCCTGGTCTACTGCCGAGGCGTATGCCACAACAAAGGCCTGGACCCTGAGTTCGGGGGACAACTCTAAGACAGTGCGTGTGAAGTACTATGATGGAGCAGGAAACCCTTCCGTAGCTTACTCTGACACGATTCTATTGGACACTACTCCTCCTCCCACTTCCACGGCCACTCCTCCAGGGGGCAATTATTCTACTCCCCAATCAGTAACCTTGACCTGCAGTGACGGGACCGGTTCGGGGTGCGCTCAGATCTACTACACCACGGACGGGAGCACTCCCACAACAAACTCGAGCATCTACTCCTCTCCAATTAACATCGCCACTAACACCACCCTCAAGTTCGTTGCCAGGGACCTGGCGGGGAACCCCGATCCCATACGTACCGAGCATATTAAGACTGAGGTGTACTATATCGGCAACACCCCTCCGGTGGGGTACATTGACTCGATCAGCCCCAGCTCTATCACGGCGGGGGAACTGGTGACCTTTACCGGGCATGGCACAGATGCGGACGGCACCATCACCGGATATAACTGGAGATCGAGCATCAGCGGACAATTGAGCGCGGCTACCTCTTTCAGTACTTCGGCGCTCCCTGCAGGCACCCACACCATCTATTTCAAAGTGCAAGACAATACCGGCGAATGGTCGACCGAAGTGAACCAGTCCCTTACGGTGAGTCAGGGTCAATATGAGTTGGGTACGAGTGACATGGTCATCAATGCAGGGGCTGCAAATGTCACTCCTCCTTCGGGACGGTCAACGATACCTGTATACTCTGCGGGGGCGACCTTAGACCAGGAAGGTAAAGAGTATGTATTGCAGAATAACGTGTCTGCTTCCGGCACTGCGTTTGTCATCGCTGCGCACAATGTGACTCTGAATCTGAACGGCTATACGATCACCTACGGGACCGGCGGCGGCACCGCCCCTGCTTACGGTGTGTATATAGAGGGCGGTGCATATAGCAGAGGCTATGCCGGTCTTGCCATAGTCAACGGTACTATCAAGCAGAGCCCCTCAAGCAGCTGTGCTGGGGATACTGATCCAAAAAGGTATGGAATAAACTGTAATCCCATCTATGCGTATAAAACCGATGGCATGGAGATCGGAGGTCTGACTATCTCCTATCATACGGACGATACCAATGGCATTCATATGAGCTATGGGTGGAACGCTAATATTCACCACAATACTATTCAGGACACGGGCGCAGTGTTGAGCGATCGACATCAAGCAATCAAGGTCATACAAACAGAGAACTTGGACACTATGAAAATACATCATAACAGTGTCACTGCGCGGCACATTGGTATCAAGGCGGGTTATAATGCGGAAGTCTACAACAATCAAGTTACCATCAACAGTATAGATACCAACTCATTTGGTATTTCGGTGAGGAATGGGGCTGCCCACCACAATAAAGTGTACGGTACGGGCGTTCACCCCATCGCTTTCTGGTGTGAAGAGAGTACGAAAATCTACACCAATTACGCTGAAGTCCAGAACACAAAGTGGGGCGCTGAATACGGTGATACTGGTTCGTCCTGCTACCGCATGGTTTGGGGAAACGGGAAAGACAGTGAGATTATGTATAATACCTGCATCCTACATGCTACAGCAAATTATAATAACAAAGGCTGGGACAGCTGGGGACGGGGCTTCTGGCTGGGACTTCCTGATGAGACCTTGAGCACCGACTTGCATGATAATGTGATCATTGCAACAAACAACGATGGGATCGCAAAAGCTGCAGCTATCGCCATCGTCTCAAACAATGTTTCCCCCAACCTGAAGATCAGGAACAACCGGGTGGAAAGCAACTGGGCCAACGTCCTTTTGGCCGACCACTATGGGCATGCAGACGGATACGCTCAGTTCATCGATAACACGTTTGTGAAGAGGGACAACTACTCCTCCTATAGGACTATTAAGAGCGAGTACTCCTCAATACCAAGCACCGGTACTTTCATCAGTAACGATATGGAAGGAGGGGCTTCGATGGATAGCATCAATCTGGAGTTCAATGGGACGGATGCAGAGGACCAAAAGGAGATAAGGGTCGGCTGGCACCTGAATATTACGGTAAGAGACACGGCGAACAATCTGGTGAATAATGCCGATGTAGACGTATATGAATATGACGACCCGGTATCTCCTGCTTTTAGCGGAAAAACAGGGAGCAACGGTACGGTGAGTACCGATGCTATCCAATATCACCGTACTAACAAGACAACTTCAGGTACTCCCATGGGTGATGGCAGCTATAAGGTATATAAGACGCCGCATACCATACGAGCGCGTTATGGGAGCAAAAGCGGTACTACACAGGTAAATCTTACTGGAGATCAGTCGGTAACAGTAACGATACAATAAACAGGTAGACCTGGAAGAAGGCGGTACTCTCTATTGAGCGGCAGAAATACAAGTACCGCCTTCTTCAGTGCTTGCTTTGTTGTGAATACTTCGAGCCCTTTCATCCTGCATAGCGGATGAGTTGAGCAAACAGGGACGAATCACTACATACTGAACTATTTTCCTTTCAGTTTTCTCCTTATCACCGCTGCAATACTAAGACCAAGACCGAGGAGAAGACCGGTGGAGGGCTCGGGAATGGGAGGAGTCTCGCCGGAGAGTGTGGCGGTGAACCCGTGCGTGCCCGTCGCATCAGAATAAAGCCCTATGATAGTATTTCCGTCAATATCCGTGGCAGAGGCATAAGGCAGAGTATCGGGATAATCGAAACTGGTCCAGGTAGTGCCATCGTACAAAAACCCATGGGACTGACTGCCATCGCTATATTCTCCTACAATATACTTTTCACTGATTCCTGAGGGATCGGTCCATAGAGCACCGGGGTAATTCAAGACGGTTACTGTCTTTCCGTCGTACATGAATCCTACGGTTTTCCCTTTGACGTTTTCCTCATAGGTACCGACAATAGTGTTTCCGCTTACTCCTGTGGGAATGATAGTGCTGTCATGAGCACCAGGGAAGCTGAGATCTCTCCAGGTAATGCCATCGTAAAAAAATGCATTATCTATCGCATCACCAAAAGCATACCCAACCATATTATTTCCACTTATGTCATAGATATAGGTATGTCTGGAGCTTGGATAGCTGAGAGTGGTCCAGGTTTTGCCATCGTACAGGAAGCCTTTACCTCCGGAAATGGAATTATAGTACCCGGTAATAGTGTTTCCACTTATTCCAGTCGGAAAAGTCCTGTTATTGACATTCGTATTATCAGGATAGGTTAAGGTAGTCCAAGTGTTCCCATCATAGGAGAATCCTTGGTATGTTTTCCCATCATAATAATATCCTACGATCATATCTCCGCTAATACCTTGGGCATAGGTATTGACAGCACCGGGATAATCGAGGGTGGAGAAGGTAAGGGTAACAGCATGGACAAGGGTGGAGGTAAAGGGTACCGTTAGAAGCAGTAGGGTAAAAGCAATGAATCTTTTCATCAGCGCACCTCCTTTGGGTTGCACGCATGGTGTTTCCATAGTGACTTTCTCCCGCAAACAGGACGGGAATACCTGGTGGGAATGCACTGTAAGCTATAAAGCAATATGCATGCCAGCTAAGCTAACACTGTAAATTCAAGGGGATTTGCATCACCTATTCTCCCGGACAGGCACACGTGTCGTGATATTTTACAGGGAACAAACCTTTGCACCTCTTTGGGCAGGTCAGAAAAGACTCTCTCCATTGGCCGTATCTCCTCCTTCGCCCCTTGCAGCAACCGACTGACTTTGAAGGGGCTTATCATACGAAGGAGAAAGGAACCCTTTGTTCTCTTTACATTTTTCTTCCGAGAGAGGCGTCAGTACCTGAAAGAGAGAGATGAGATAACAAGGCAGCACACTACTGGATAAAACAGTCCGGCAGAGGGAAAACAGCCGTGTTGGTTTTCTTGACGCTCCTGTAAGAGATTCTTTACAGCAACTTTATTGGCCGGCAAGTCCACCGGAAAGCCCCGTTCAGTTAAAATCAAGGGAGCGCCTCCGGCCATGCCGAAAGACCTGTTGCTTGTGCGGCTTCCCAGAGTTGCCGGTCGTACGTTGCCAGGGAAATCGGATCACCGAGCATCTCCTGCCAGAAGAGTGCTGCCGCCAGATGGACCGCATCATACCCGCGCAGCCCGTGATCCCATGCCAGGGTTGCCGCGCGGGAGAGTAGGACCTCAGTCAACTGCAACCGGACCAGGCTTTCCCATTCCGCATTGAAAACCTGCAGGGCTGATGCGGCCTCCTCCCGTGAAAGCAGCCGCATGCGGACCGCCTTTGCCAGTGCCGAGGCGGCTTCGGCATGGCTGATGACTGCAGTACCGACTACAGAGGCCTCCGCAATCAGTGTATCGACCTCCCCTGAGCCGGCCTCAGCCACATATCGCTTGACGAGGGCGCTCGCGTCCATATAGACGATCATTCGCGGTCCTCAATCAGCAGGTCGGATACGGTACGCGCACCCTGCACCCTGGCCACCGGCGGCATGGGTTTCAGCTTCTTCCTGTTCCAGAGCGCCAAGCCCGCCTGGGCCATCGCCTCCATCCGCTCCTCTACCGGAGCAGCCACAGGGACGATGCGGCCGATCGGGGTGCCGCGCTCGGTGATCACGACCGACTCCCCCGCCTTGGTCAGGCGCAGGTAATAACTGAGGCGGCTCTTGAACTCCCGGATATTTACCAATGTCTGTCCCATACTCCCCTCCAAAGATCGTCAAACTATTGTAACTACATTATAGCATAATGTGGTCTCGTAATTATGCCTTGGGGAAACACACTCTGAATCGTGGAAAGCAGCCTTTCGGACATCACCCAGAGTATCGGCAGGGTTCTCCAGGGGGGGTGTGCGTTTAAAATCATTGAGCCGGGACAGGACTGAACCGCCGGAGGACGGCTTTGAAAAGATGAGGGAAACAGTTATGCTCCTCCATGCTTGGCGGCAGCATACGTGTTCTTGGGATACTGCCCCTTACTCATCGTGGCCTGCAATTCTCATGAAAAGGAAGGGATTGCTTCAGGAAACAGACCCTTCGCAATGACAAAGATCAGGGGAAGGGAGAGGAAAAGACAGGCAGAGGTAAAGGTAGAGGTAAAGAGAAAGACAGAAGAAAGGAGGGAAAACAGCCGTGTTGGTTTTCTTGACACTCCTGTAAATATTCCTTACAGCAAACCCTCACCGGTTTATCGTCCCGATCAGGCGGCACTGCTACAGAATGACCTTCAGAAGCCACATCGATTCCGGCTGCATGGGAATACGTTAGCCTGAAACCACCCTTGCTTTTTTCACGATTTCCTCATCAATTTAGGGGTATTCAAGAGCGGCATAGAATTCGCATTGCTGTAGTTAGTGTATCACTTGCGTTACACTATAAGAAAAGGAGGAAGAAATGCCTGCAAAGAACCCCAGAATAAATGTTGTGGTTGAGCGGCCGATTTATGCGGCAATACATGATCTGGCCGAAGAGAGCGGAGTGTCGATGGCAATGATAGTGAGAGATCTCATCAAAGAGGCCTTGGAATTGAAAGAGGATGTCGCACTTTCGACTCTTGCAGATGAGAGGATGAAGACGCTGGATCGTTCGAAGCTTCTCTCTCATGATGAGGTGTGGAAGGGATAATGCCCTATGAGCTGGTCTATCATCCTGCAGTAAGGGCTGACGATCTGCCGCTTATCAACTCTGATCTGAAGACACGCATCAGGACAGCTATCGAAACACGCCTTTCTACAGCACCGCACGAGTATGGGGAGTCGCTCAGGAAGACCTTGAGAGGGTATTGGAAACTGCGCGTGGGCGATTATCGGGTCTTATTTTTAATCGAAGAATCAAGAGCTTTCATTTTAGGCATCAGACACAGGAAGAGTGTGTACGAGATTATGGAAAAGCGTACCACCGAGAATCACTGAAAGCCTGCTGCAGTCCTCAGTCCTGCAGGGTAAAGACTTTTGTGAGGGTTTCTTAACACGCTCTTGTAAGGAATTCTTTACATTTCGCGCTCACTCCTCTCTGCCGTTCGTTACCGAGAGGAGGCAGAAAGCGCCGAGGTGGTCTAATTTCGGGTATCGATTAACTTTCTCTCCATTTGACCTCGGATGTACACACATTTTATTATAGATGCTATGCTTACAGCGGAAAAACAGTTGGAAATCATAAAGAGGGGAACCGTCGAGATTATCCTCGAAAAGGAACTCCTGCGCAAGATCGAGAAATCCCTTAAAGAGAACAGGCCCCTGCGGATCAAGGCGGGCTTCGACCCCACCGCCCCCGACATCCATCTGGGGCACACCGTGCTCCTCGAGAAGATGCGCCAGTTCCAGGAGCTGGGACACGAGATCGTCTTTCTGATCGGCGATTTCACCGGGATGATCGGCGATCCCACCGGAAAGTCCGAAACGAGAAAGCCCCTGACCCGCGAGGATGTGCTGAAAAATGCCGAAACCTACAAGGAGCAGGTATTCAAAATCCTCGATCCCGAAAAGACCGTTATCCGGTTCAACAGCGAGTGGCTCATGAACCTGACCGCCATGGAGATCGTGAAACTCCAGGCGAAGCAGACGGTGGCACGGATGCTGGAGAGGGAGGATTTCAAGCAGCGCTTCACCAGTCAGAGTCCCATCGGGATCCACGAATTCATGTATCCCCTCCTGCAGGGATACGATTCCGTGGCCCTCAAGGCGGATGTGGAGCTGGGGGGGACCGACCAGAGATTCAACCTCCTCATGGGCAGGGAGTTGCAGCAGGAATACGGGCAGCCCCCGCAGGCCCTCGTGATCATGCCTCTCCTGGAGGGCCTCGACGGCATCAAGAAGATGTCCAAGAGCCTGGGCAATTACGTGGGAATTTTCGACCCGCCCCGGGAGATGTACGGCAAGCTCATGTCCATCAGCGACGAGTTGATGCTCAAGTATTACGAGCTCCTGAGCCATATCGGCAATGAGGAACTGGCGACTCTCAAAGAGGGGCTGAAGACGGGAACCGTTCACCCCAAGAAGGCCAAAGAGAATCTCGCCATGGAGCTGGTGGAACGGTACTGGGGCCGGGATGCCTCACTCCATGCCCGGGAGGAGTTCGAAAATGTATTCCGGCAGAAGGGCCTGCCCGACGAGATCCCGGTGGTGGAGATGACGTGGGAGGAGGATCCCATGTGGCTCCCCCAGATCATGAAGACCTCGGGGCTGACCGTGAGTACCGGCGAGGCGATGCGGCTGATCAAGCAGGGGGGGGTGAGCGTGGATGAAGAGAAGGTCACCGATCCCAACAGGAAGCTCGCAAGAGGCTCCTACCTCATCAGAGCGGGAAAGAGGAAATTCCTGAAGGTAGTCTCCCTTTAGGCAGCAGGGAATGCGATTTCAAAGATCTTCATCATTGAGCCGTTTTCCTTTTCTACGTCCTGTATTCCGCGTTGATCTTTACGTACTCCTCGGTCAGATCGCAGGTGAGCACTTTGGCCGCCCCGCTGCCGAGATGGAGATCCACCACTATCCTGACTTCCTTGCTTTTCAACTTTTCGTTGGCTGCTGCATCCTTTCCCGTGGCCATGCCCCGCGCGGCAACCTTTACCCCGTTAAGCAGGATGTCCACCCTCTCCTCCCTGATCTGGATTCCCGCACGTCCTAGGGCGGCCATCAGCCGTCCCCAGTTCGCGTCGTTTCCGTACAGGGCAGTCTTAACCAGCAGCGAGTTGGCAAGGGCAAAAGCCCCTTTTTCCGCTTCGGCCTCGCTCCTCGCGTTCCGGAGCTCGATCTCGACGAATTTTGTGGCGCCCTCCCCGTCCCTGACGATCATCCCGGCCAATTCGTACGCGACAGTGGCAAGGGCCGAAGCAAAGGCCCCGAAGGCAGGGGAGCTCTCCCCTATCGTCTCATTGCCCGCCCTGCCGTTTGCCATGAGCAGGACAGTATCGTTGGTGGACATATCGCCGTCAATGGTAATCCTGTTGAACGACCTCTGCACGGCGCTCTTCAGCGCTTTATTCAAGGCAGTCTTCTCAATGGCGGCGTCGGTCATGAGAAAGCAGAGCATGGTGGCCATATTCGGGCAGATCATTCCCGCCCCCTTGCAGACGCCTGCAAGAGTGACCATGGAAGATCCGACCCTGATCCGCTTCGTCACCACTTTGGGAAAGGTATCGGTGGTCATGATGGCGGAAGCGACGTCCCCGAGGGTTCCCGTACCCAGGCGTTCCGCAAGGACCGCTATCCCGGGACGGATCCTCTCCATGGGCATGGGGGTGCCGATGACCCCGGTGGAGCAGACATACACGCTTCCGGGCTTTATCTTCAGGGGGCGTGCGGCGAGCTCCGCCATCTCGATGGCGTCCCTCATTCCCTGCTCTCCCGAGCAGGCGTTGGCGTTGCCGCTGTTTACGATGATCGCCCGCCCCCTGCCCGACCGGATTTTCCTCATGTCGAGCTTTACCGGGGCGGCCTTCACCTTGTTGGTGGTAAACATGCCCGCCATGACCGCCTCTGTTTCCGAGCAGATCAGGGCGAGATCCTTCCTTCCCGGCTTCTTGATGGCGGCCTCAGCGGTGGAAAAGAGAAATCCTTTGGGTAATGCTATCGGTTTTGATTTTTCCATTGGCTTTCCTGTTTTTCGTTCCATTATCCGATAGAATAATGGTATTTGGATTCCTTTTGCAACGGGCAGTTTTCAGACGGCAATTCCGGTATTATCCCAGTGTAATCAATTGCGGGAGGAGATTCCCCTCCTTCACTCGCAGCAGTGCCAGGGAGACCGGCAGCCGGAAGCGCCTCGGTCCCGCGCTCCCGGGATTCAGGAAGAGAACCCCGTTGCGCTCCTCTATGGCGGGCATATGCGAGTGGCCGTAGATGACGGCACGGAAGCCTGCAGCGGCAGGATCCAGGTCGAGCTCCTGGATGTTGTGGAGTATATAGAGAGACATCCCGCCCAGCTCCACCACTTCCGTCACGGGGAGGGCATACGCCCACGGCCCCCTGTCGACGTTCCCCCGCACCGCGGTCACCGGGGCGATGGCTCTCAGGGATTCGAGCACTTCGGGTTTTCCGATATCTCCTGCATGGAGGATATGAGACACCCCCTGCAGCGCTTTCACCGCCTCGGGACGGACGAGGCCGTGGGTATCGGAGATCGCCCCGAGGCGAAACTCTTTCTCTTTTCCTGTACCCATACAGGGAGAATTCACCTCTAAGGAAAAAGCGCGAGGGACTCCAGGGCCGCCGTCTCCCCGAAACCCATCATGATATTCATATTCTGGACAGCCTGCCCCGATGCACCCTTCACGAGGTTATCGATGGCGGAGACGACGATGAGCGTATTGGTCCTCTTGTTCACCTTTATGCCGATTTCGCAATAGTTGCTGCCGCGCACATTCTTCGCATTGGGATACGTATTCTCTTCCAGGACATTCACGAAAGGCTCCGTCGCGTAGGTTTCCCGGTAAAGGGCCAGCACCGCAGCGGTATCCATGTCCTTCCGCAACGTACCGTACATGGTGGAGAGAATCCCCCTGTCCATGGGAACCAGGTGAGGGGTGAAGTTCAGGACGACCCTGCTGCCCGCCACTGCGGAGAGCTCCTGCTCGATCTCGGGAGTATGCCGGTGCACGGCAAGCCCGTAGGCTTTGAATCCCTCATTGACCTCGCAGTAGGAGACCGACACATCGGCCTTTCTTCCGGCACCCGACGTCCCGGACTTCGAGTCGATCACAAGGGTGGAGGGATCGATGATACCCTCCCTGAGCACAGGGGCGAGTCCGAGGATAGCGCTGGTGGGGTAGCAGCCGGGATTTGCCACGAGCCCCGCTTTCACGATCCGCTCCCGGTGAAGCTCCGGCAGGCCGTACACGGCATCCCCGAGCGTCTCCTTATAATGATGAGGGGTCTTATACCACTCCTCATACACCGAGGCATCGGAAAGACGGTAGTCCGCCGAAAGGTCAACCACCCGTTTTCCCCGCCGGTAAAAGAAATCCACGGCCTCCTGCGATGCGGAATGGGGCAATGCCATGAAAAAAACATCCGCCTTGTCCAGCAGGGCCTCCTTGTTCAGGGGTTCATATCTCAGAGAGGAATACCGATGGAGGTGGGGGAACAAGTCTGTCACCTTCTTCCCCGCAGACTGCTCGGAGGTAACCGCAGTGATTTCCACTCCGGGATGCAGCAGGAGGATCCTGAGGAGCTCCGCCCCCGTATAGCCGCTGCCGCCGCAAATCGCCGCTCTTATCATAACCGCACATCCTCTGTCTTTAATGATACCTGCTCAATAAAAAGAAGGCCCGCTCAATGAACGGGCCCTGTCCCTCTCTGTAAGCAAACCGCCGGAAATTATCTCTTGGAGAACTGGAATCTCCTTCTCGCGCCGGCCTGCCCGTATTTCTTTCTCTCCACTTCTCTCGGGTCCCTGGTGAGGAGCCCCTCTTTTTTGAGCTTCGTCTTCAGATCGGTATCCACGGCGACCAGGGCGCGGGCGATCCCGTGCCTCAATGCACCCGCCTGTCCGCTCAGGCCTCCCCCATCGACCTTTGCAAGCACGTCGTACTTGCCCAGCACCCCGGTGATCTGGAGGGGCTGCCGGATGATCATCCGCAATGTTTCACGGGGGAAATAGGTGTCAATCTCCCTGCCGTTGACCGTGATGGTCCCTTTTCCCGGAACCAGAGTAACCCGTGCGATAGACCTTTTCCTTCTGCCAGTTGAGGTATACTGAATCGATGCCATTTTCTCCTCTACTCCTTCTCTATTTCGTAATTTCGATACGTTCGGGTTTCTGGGCGGCGTGCCCGTGCTCTGCGCCGCGGTACACTTTGAGCTTTTTTATCATCGCCCTGCCGAGCCTGTTCTTGGGAAGCATTCCCCACACCGCATCCTCTATCACCTTTTCGGGCTCGGAGCCCATCCTGTCCTTAAGGGTCTTTTCTTTCAGATTTCCCAGGTACCCGGTGTGGTGCTGATAGACCTTGTCCTCAAGTTTGTTTCCGGTCACCTTCACCTTGTCCGCATTGACCACGATCACGAAGTCCCCCGTATCCACATGGGGAGTAAACACGGGCTTATGCTTTCCGCGGATATAGGCGGCAATCCTGCTCGCCAGCCTTCCCAGGACCTGGTCCTTGGCATCCACGACATACCATTTACGCTCAACTTCCTCTTTCTTCATAAACCTGGTCTTCATCTATACACCTTCCTTCGTCGTATTGCATTAAAGCAGATGGAGTTTATTACATTACAAGAAAAACAATAGATTTGTCAACAGAATTCACAGAATTTCCCTCTTTCAGGCGCCCCCTCTTCCAGGGCCGGGAATCCTGAAGACACTACGGCGTTCCGCCGCTATGAAAACAAAAAAGTCCTCTTTCTGCTCTATAATAGCACGGCGCAAAAAAGCAGGCAAAGGAGGTGGGGACTTCAAGGCAATCAAAGGGAACCTATTCTCCAGTATCGTCGTGTATTTTTCGGCCCCCCGGTTGCTATAATAAAGTATGAAAACAGCGCTTACCATCGCGGGGTCCGACCCGACGGGAGGGGCCGGCCTGCAGATGGATCTCAGGGTCTTTCACCACTTCGGTATTTACGGTCTTTCGGCAGTGGCCGCCCTGACAGCCCAGAATACTTTCACCGTGGGGGCCATTGCAGGGGTGGAGGGAAGGTTCCTCGATGAGCAACTGAACACCCTTCTCAGCGATATCAGGCCTGACGCCCTGAAAACGGGGATGCTCTACAGCGCCGACGCCGTGCTCGCCGTCTCAAAGGCGGTGAGGGATTTCGGTCTTCAGAACCTCGTTATCGATCCCGTCGCCGTATCCTCCACCGGCACCCGCCTCATGGAAGAGGGAGCGCTGAAGGTATTCAAGGAAGAGCTGCTTCCCCTCGCACGGGTGCTGACTCCCAACATCCAGGAAGCCTCCGCCCTTTCCGGCATTGGAGCGGAGTCGGAAAGCGACCTCGAAAGGATGGCGATGAGGCTGAAAGAGCTCGGCCCCGAAGTGGTGATCATTACCGGCGGGCACCTCGAGAAGGTGGCGTCCGCCGCTGCTGCCGCTGAAACGCTGGAGCTGGTCTATGACGGACAGACCTGGCATCGCATTCCGGGGAAAAAGAAACCGGGAGAATACCACGGTACCGGGTGCGCCTTTTCGGCGGCCATCGCCGCCCTTCTGGCAAGAGGGATGCCTGTTGTGGACGCGGCGGTTGCTGCAAAGGAGTTCGTACAACGGGCAATAGGAGCGGCATCCCCGCTGGGCAGGGGGATGTGTTTGCTTCCCATTTGATCAATCCGAAAATCCGAACTGAAAAAGGAATAGATGTCGAAAATCAAAACAGTCTTTCAATGTCAGGCATGCGGGTTCACCAGCCCGAAGTGGCTCGGCAAATGCCCCGATTGCGGCGCATGGAACAGCTTCTCTGAAGAAAAGCAGGATACGAAAGGCGCCAGATCCTCCCCGGGTAACACCGGGGCGGACCCACAGCCCCTGAGCGCGGTCACCGGGGGAACGGAAAAGAGGAGCCGTACCGGGATCGTCGAACTGGACAGGGTCCTGGGCGGAGGGTTGGTCAGCGGCGCCATCATCCTTGTCGGCGGGGACCCCGGTATAGGGAAGTCCACCCTCATTCTCCAGGCCATGTCGCATATAGCGGAGAGGGCGGGCACGGTCCTCTACGTATCCGGTGAGGAGTCCCCCGAACAGATCAAGCTGCGCGCGGAGAGGCTCTCCATCCACTCCGATTCCATCATGCTCCTCCCCGAAACGCTGGTGGAGAATATTCTCGCTACCGCGCGGGAACAGAAGCCCGCGGCGTTGGTAATCGATTCCATACAAACGATCTACACCGAAGAGCTTACGTCCGCCCCGGGCTCCGTGGGACAGGTCCGTGAATCGGCGGCAAAGTTGATGATGTTCGCCAAGAGGTCCCGCATACCGGTCTTTCTCATCGGGCATGTCACGAAAGAGGGGGCCATCGCCGGTCCGAGAGTGCTGGAGCATATCGTCGATACGGTCCTTTACTTCGAGGGGGACCGCGGGCATCCCTACCGTATCCTCCGCACCGTGAAGAACAGGTTCGGCTCCACTAACGAAATCGGGGTCTTCGAAATGACGGACAGCGGCCTCCGGGAGATCGCCAATCCCTCCGAGCTCTTCCTGTCCGAGAGGCCCCTGGATGTGTCGGGCTCCACGGTCATCGCGAGTATGGAGGGCACCCGGCCCCTCCTGGTGGAGATCCAGGCCCTGGTATCCCCCACTACCTTCGGAATGCCGCGGAGGACGAGCATGGGGGTGGACTTCAACAGGGTGAACCTCCTCGTCGCCGTTCTCGAAAAAAAGGCCGGAATACACCTGGGCGGCATGGATATTTTCCTCAATATCGTCGGGGGTCTGAAGATACTGGAACCCGCGGCGGACCTCGGGATCGTGGCGGCGATTGTCTCCTCCTTCCGGGAAGTGCCCCTCGATTCGAGGACCTTTCTCTTCGGCGAGGTGGGACTTTCCGGCGAGGTGAGGGCCGTGGCCCAGAGCGAGGCGCGCCTGAAAGAGGCGGCGAAGATCGGCTTCAAAAGGGCTCTCATCCCCAGGGGAAACGCGGAGCGGCTGAAGGGGGATTTCGGACTCTCCCTCACCGGGATCAGGAATGTCGAAGAGGCCATCGAATACATCAGGGCATAGGAGCGTAGCTCACGCGTCGCTGGAGCGGGGGGGGATCCCCCTTCCCCTGATCCTTTTCCTGCCCCTCCTTCTCCTGTTTCTCGCCTCCTGTGCTCCCAAGCATATCGATACCTCCCTCGAGGGGGTCCGCCTGGAGCAGGTACTGGACGAACTGCAGAGGGTTTCCTCCATCGAAGCGGTCCTCTCCCTCGAGTACGAGAAAAAGGACAGCACCATGAGCGGAGACGCCCTTCTGCAGCTCGCGCAGGATACATTGACCATGAGGATCTACTACCTGGGCTTCCTCGCCGGAGAGATCACCGAGGAGGAGGGCATCATACGGAGCAAGCCGAAGCTGGACAGGAATAAAAGCATCCTCCTCGTCGAAGGACTCAGGAACAGCTTTTTCTGGTGGAATATGAAGGAATACCGCCTTCAGGAGGGGGAGGATGTCTATATCCTTTCCAACTCCTACCGGAAAGTCTTCATCAGTAAGAAGACTCTGCTGCCCGTCCGGCAGACCATCGAGTTGGAGAGCGGCGACACTATCGAGATCGCCTACGACGAGCCCGCATGGAATGCGGAGGCGGCCGGGGGCTCCGCGGCCCCTTTGCTGCAGCGGTATCAGTCGAAGCTCACCATCGGGCTCAGAAACCACCTGGTGCGGGCCAGGGTAACATCCTACACCGCACAGGAAAAGAACGACCCGAAAGCTCCGCGCTGATTTATTTTCTACCGCTCAACGTCCGGCCGCACATTCGGCCCGCCTCCCCGTACCCTTCCGATGAGCGCTAGCCCGATCAGGAAAAACAGGGCCACGGAAAGCACTGCAGGCCGCTGGCTTCCGAAGGAGGAGGAGATATACCCGAAGACAAGGGGGCCGATCACCGCCGACGATTTGCCTGCAAGGGAAAACACGCCGAAATATTCGGCTTCCCGGCCCTTCGGGATGTACTGTGCGTAAAAGGCCCGGGAGGAAGCCTGTACCGTTCCGAGACCGAGGCCGGCCACGGAAGCAACCAGCAGAAACTGCGTCTTTCCCTGGACGAAAAAGGCGGCGGCCGCCACTGTTGTCCAGAGGACCAGAGAGAAGAGGAGCACCTTTCGGGGTCCCCAGAAGTCGATAGGGCGCGCCATCAGGAACGCCCCGGCAAGGGCGGTGCACTGGACGACAAGGTACAGAAGTATCAGTCCCTCGGGGGAGAAATGGAGGGTGGTGGCCGCAAAGATGCTGGAAAACACGATGACCGTATTCACTCCGTCTTCGTAAACGAAGTATGCCAGAAGAAATTTTCGCCGTTCCCTGTCCGCCCCGATCCGGCTCAGCAGCCGCATTGTCTGCCGCAGTCCCTTGAGAGAGGCGCGGACAAACCCCTCTCCTCTTCCCTGATCACCGGGGAGGAGAAAAAAAGCGGGCAGGGAAAACAGGGCGAAAAAAAGGGCCACCATGGGCCATGCGAGGGGCAGGAGCTCCGCCTTGACAAGGAACAGGGCTATGAGGAGCGAAAGAATGGAGCCGGCGTATCCGATGCCGTACCCCCACGCGGAGACCCTTCCCCGGTACGCCGGCTCCGCAATCTCGGGGAGAAAGGCGTTGTAAAAGACAAGCCCCCCCTCTAACCCGATGTTTGCCAGGACAATAAGAAAGAATCCCTCTACCGCCATTCCCGGGCGAAGGGAAAAGAGCGCAGCGACAGCGCCGATACAGAGAAGGGTATAGGAAACAAGCAGTCTCTTGCGCAGGCGGGCATAATCGGCGATACCGCCGAGAAGGGGGGAGCTTACCGCCACGAATGCCATGCTCACAGAAATCGCTTTCCCCCACCACACGTCTCCCTGGCCCGTTCCATTGCCGACAATGACGGAGGTGTAGTAAACGGGAAAGAGTACCGCGGAGATAACGGCAGAATAGCTGGAATTGGCGAAATCGAAGAGACACCAGGAAAGGACCTTCCTATCCATGCATCAGCCTGCTTACCCGCCGGGCTGTTCCTGCATCAGTCTTTCAAAAGCCTCCTTGGCAGCTGCCATCTGCGCCTCTTTCTTGCTCTTCCCCATCCCGCTTCCATACAACTGCCTGTTGATGGAAACCTCGGCGGTAAAGATCCTCTTGTGCTCCTCCCCTTCCAGCTTGACGATTCTGTATTCGGGGAGCACCCCGAAGAGGCTTTGGCACCTCTCCTGCAGCTCGCTCTTGAAGTCGTATCCCTCTTTCCGGGAGATGACATCGGGTATTTTCTCCCTGAAAAGATCGAGAACCAGCGTCCTTACCGTCTCATAATCGCTGTCGAGGAAGACAGCTCCGACAAGGGCCTCGAAAGCGTCTGAAAGCACGGACTTCTTCTGCCGGCCCCCGGTGGACTCCTCCCCTTTCCCCAGTCTCAGGTAGCTCCCCAGGGAGATCTTCGATGCCATTTCGAAAAGAACCGCCTCCTTGACCAGGTAGGACTTCATCTTCGACATTTCCGCCTCCGAAAAACCCACCTGGTCAAGAAAGAGCTTCTCCGCGATGACCAGACCGAGAACGGAGTCTCCGAGGAATTCCAGCCGCTCATTGTGTTCGGGGGACTCCTCGGGGTTCTCGTGGTGATACGACTTATGGGTGAGAGCGGCTACCAGCAGCTTCTTGTTGTTGAAACGGTAACCGAAGGAATCTTCAAATCCCTCTGTATTTTCTGAAAACAAGGCAGGCATTCGTACCACCAAAGCCGAAGGAATTGGAAAGCGCGTACTCGATATCCCTCTTTTTCGCCCTGTTCGGGGCATAATCGAGATCACACTCCGGATCGGGCTTCTCCAGGTTTATGGTGGGGGGAATTATACTATCCCGGATGCCGAGGATCGAGAAAATCGCCTCTACCCCTCCGGCAGCACCGAGGAGATGCCCCGTCATGGATTTAGTGGAACTCACGCATAGCGAATACGCATGCTCCCCGAACACCTTCTTTATAGCCGCTGTCTCCAGTTCGTCACCATACTTGGTCGAGGTGCCATGGGCGTTGATATAGTGAATTTGTTCCGGGCCGATTCCTGCATCCTTGAGGGCGGCCTTCATGCACCGCGCGGCCCCCTCTCCCTCCGGCGCCGGGGTCGTTATATGATAGGCATCGCAGGACATACCATACCCTACGATCTCGGCGTAAATTTTCGCGTTCCGGGAGCGGGCGCTCTCAAGGCTTTCGAGGAGGACAACTCCCGCGCCCTCCCCCATGATAAAGCCGTCTCTCTCGAGATCAAAAGGCCTGCTCGCTTTCCCGGGCTCCTCGTTGCGCGTCGACAGCGCCTTCATCACCGCAAAGCCCCCGATCCCGAGGGGGGTAATAACGGATTCCGTCCCCCCGGCAATCATGGCGTCCGCATCCCCCCTCTGGATAAGCCGGAAAGCATCCCCGATGGAGTGGCTTCCCGTGGCGCAGGCGGTTACCGCAGCCGAATTCGGCCCCTTCGCGCCGAACTTGATGGAGATATTTCCCGATGCGAGATTGATGATAAGCATGGGGATAAAGAAAGGGGAGATTCTCCGGTACCCCTTTTCCAGGAAGGCTTTGTGATACTGCTCAATGGCGGGCAATCCCCCCATACCGGCGCCGACGATAACACCCACCCGCTCCGCATTCTCCTCCGTGACGGCAAACCCGGAATCCTCCATTGCCATGGTTGCAGCAGCTAGGGCTAAATGGATAAACCGGTCCATTTTCTTGATTTCCTTTGCCTCGATGTACGGGGAGGGATCGAAGCCCTTCACCTCCCCGGCAATACGCACGGGGAGTGAAGAGGCATCAAACTGCGTAATGGGGCCGATGCCGGACGTGCCTTCCAGCGCCGCTTTCCATGAGGCTTCCACGCCAATGCCCAGGGGCGTGACAAGCCCCAGGCCGGTGACGACTACTCTTCTTTCGTGAACCATGCGCAATCTTACTGTCCCGACTTCCTGGAAATGTAATCGACTGCGTCCTTCACCTTCGCTATTTTCTCGGCATCCTCGTCGGGAATCTCGATATTGAAGGCCTCTTCAAAAGCCATGACCAGCTCAACGGTATCCAGGGAGTCGGCACCGAGGTCCTCCACAAAAGAAGCATCAGGGGTTACCTCCGCAGCGTCAACGCCGAGCTGCTTTGCTATAATTTCCTTTACCTTTTCCTCTACCATCATTTACCTCCATCTTCGATTTTTAACAGACAGGCTCGCACTCTGAAATCGTCCGTTTCAGTTTACATATACATCCCGCCGTTTACATGGATCACCTGACCGGTAATGTACCCTGCATCCGGCGACGCAAAAAACGCCACTGCATTCGCCACATCCTCCACCGTCCCGAACCTGTTCATCGGGATAGCCCTGAGCATATCCTGACGCACGTTCTCGGAGAGGGCATCGGTCATGGCGGTGGTGATAAAACCGGGGGCGACGGCGTTGACCGTAATCCCCCTGCTCGCATACTCTTTCCCGATGGTCTTCGTAAGCCCGACGATACCGGCCTTGGAGGCGCTGTAGTTTGCCTGTCCGGGATTCCCCATGAAGGCGACAACGGATGCGATATTGATGATCCTCCCGTACCGCTGCTTCGACATGGCCTTCACCGCTTCCTTGGAACAGAGAAAGGTCCCCTTGAGATTGATGTTGATCACCGCATCCCAGTCCTCCTCCTTCATCCTCAGGAGCAGAGCGTCCCTCGTTATCCCCGCATTGTTGACCAGGACCTCCACTGAACCGAACTCCTTCAGTGCCGCCTCAAACATGCCGGACACCTCCGATGAACGGGACACGTCCGCCTTGAGGGCAAGGCACCGCACTCCGAGCCGCTCCAGATCCGATGCCGCGGACTGTGCAATATCGAGATTCACGTCGACAACGACTATGTTCACGCCGCGCTGCGCGAGAGACTCCGCTATGGCTTTACCGATACCGCGGCCGCCCCCGGTAATGAGTGCTGTATGTCCTTTCATCTTTCCCCTACCTCGCAATAAAAAATCGGCTACCATTTTAACAGAGAGTTGTCTTTATTTTCCAGTCAATTTTGCTCACATCACCCCTTCCACACCTTTCCATAAGGGAAGAGACTTCCGGCACAGAACAGCCGGCAGGCGGACAACAACTTCCGGGCAAGGGAACCTGTCGGAGGGGGAGCAGAGGTCTCGCCTGCCCTCCCCTTACCGGTAATTCGAGAACTGGAGATGGATCCCGAAATCCTTTTCCTTGAGGTGAGACATGACAATCTGGAGGTCATCTATTTTTTTCGCCTTGACCCTTACCTGGTCTTTCTGGATCTCCGCATTCACTTTCAGCTTCATTTCCTTTATGGTCTTTACTATCTCCTTGGCTTTCTCCTGGGGAATCCCCTGCTGGAGGGTGACGGTCTGCCGCACCGTGTTTCCGGCAGCGGGTTCCAGCTTGCCGTAACTGAGAGACTTCAGGGCAATGCCGCGCTTTACCATCTTCGACTGGAGGATATCGATGACACTCTTCATTTTCTGCTCATCATCGGAGAGGAGGGTCAGCATCCCCTTGCTCTTATCGAAATCGATGGCGCTCTTGCTCCCCTTGAAATCGAATCTCTGGCCGATCTCCTTCACCGTCTGATTCACCGAGTTGGTCACTTCCTGCATGTCCACTTCGCATACGATATCAAAGGAATGCTCATCCGCCATGGACTCCTCCTTGCACCTGCCTTTTTAGAGTAGAGCATCCCGCGCTTCCGACCCGCCGGACAGGGGGACGCTTTCGTATCGTTTGTACCGGCTGCCGATATACCGGAGAAAGGGAACTTCCCCTGCATACCGGTCCGGGGATATACTGCAATGGTAAAGTATACCATAATTGGCTTTTCCGGTATCCGCCCCGGATTCCCGGATGTCCGCCGTATCGTGTCCCGTATCCGGGGCGGGGAGGGAGGGTGAGTTTCCTTGTGACACTATTTTTGATTGCACCTCTTCTCCCTTGTTTTCTTTCAGAAAAGGCCCCGCTTGTGGTATACTCATAAGCGAGGGGGCAAAAAACATTTTTATGATCAAGGGGTTCCCGCAACGCATACCCATACGACTGAACCTGAACCTCAAATTTATCATCGGGTGCAGTCTTACTCTCATTGCAGCTCTCGGTATTTCCTTTTATGTCATCGCCCAGCGCCAGGAGAGCCTCATCATGGGACAGGTGGAGAACGAGGCGCGTGTCCTGTTCCGGCAGATTGTC
The DNA here is from genome assembly GCA_002634385.1 of Nitrospira sp. Classification (GTDB taxonomy): domain Bacteria; phylum Nitrospirota; class Thermodesulfovibrionia; order Thermodesulfovibrionales; family Dissulfurispiraceae; genus Nitrobium; species Nitrobium versatile. Next base: position 165,265 of record NSJL01000005.1, on the reverse strand, counting down.
ATCACCCGGAAATGGATAGCGGACCATGGGGGGATTTTCATCGAAAAGCTCCCCTGGGTAAAACCCACCCCCTATATGAGGGACTCCGAAATCATCGATGAAAGGGGAAAGCGGTACGTGAAGGAAACTCCCGCGATGGTAACAAAGGAGCTTTCCCGTTATTCGAAAGACAAAGGCCTCTACTGGTTTCATATCACCAGCCTCAAGCTCACCAATCCCGAGAACGCCCCCGATGATTTCGAAAAGAAGGCATTGGCCACTTTCGAAAAGAGCGGTCAGAAGGAGCTCATTTCCGTGGAGCGCATCGAGAACGCCCCCTATCTCCGCTATATAGCTCCCCTTTACGTGGAAGAAGCATGCCTGAAATGCCATGCGAAGCAGGGGTATCGGATCGGCGATGTGCGGGGTGCCATCAGCGTTACCCTTCCCCTGGAAAGGACCTTCGCGGAAATCGCAAAGAACAAACGGCAGATGTTCATCTCCATGATCCTTATCGTCGTATCCCTTATTGCCGCCATGTTCCTCATGATGAAGAACCTCGTCCTCACCCCCATGCGCAAGCTGAAGCACTCCATCAGGCAGTTCTCGGAGGGGAAATACGACCCGGAAAGCCGCCTGGAAACAGGGGACGAATTCGAGGACCTCTTTTGCGCCTTCTCGGAAATGGCCCGCTCCCTGACCGAGTATCACAACTGTCTCAATGACAAGATCAGGGCCGCCACGAGGGATATCGAAGGGACAAACAGGAAGCTGCTCGAGGCGAACAAGCGTCTCAGCGAGGCCAACGTGCGGAAATCCGACTTTATCGCACGGGCATCCCATGAGCTGAGGACTCCCCTTACTTCCATCAAGGGCGCCATGGATTATATAGCAGCCAAGCTCTCCTCCATCCCCCCCGAGAAGATTGCAGACACCTCGCTGGACGACCTGCACATCTTCTTCCAGGTGATCAAGAAGAATTCTGAGCGTCTGATCCGCATGGTAAGCAACATGCTCGACATAGAAAGGATCGAGATCGGGGCGTCAGAAATGCATTTCACCTCCGCCAACCTCTCCTACCTCATTGCGGAAACAGTGACAAACTTCCAGATCGAGGCCGAAGGGAAGAGGATCTCCCTGCGGACGGACTTCCCCGACTACCTGCCCGTTCAGGTGGACGAAGACAGGATACGCCAGGTGCTGACCAACCTGATCTCCAACGCCCTCAAATTCAGTCCCGCCGACTCCGAGATCATCATCACCGCCCTGAAGGAGGATGACCACGTTCTCACCATGGTAGTGGACAACGGTCCCGGCATACCCCTGCCGGAGCAGGAGAAGGTCTTCGAGAAGTTCTACAAGAACGGCAACAAGGAGGGTGCGGGACTCGGGCTCGCCATCTGCAAGAGCATCATCGAAGCGCACAACGGCACCATCGGGGTCACCAGCGACGGAAAGCATGGAAGCTGCTTCTACTTCAAGCTTCCGTTCCAGGGTGTCCCCCCCAAAGACCGTAGTGCAAAGGGGAGGCAGGGGGATCAGCTCATTCCCCGGCAGAAAATGCTCGAAATCGCGCGGAGTATCGTGACGCCATGGTAAAAGACAACGACTCCCCCGCACTCCTGGTCATCGACGACGATACGGATATCCTGCGTGTTCTGAAGGCGAATCTCGAGCTCCACCACTTCTCCGTGGTCACCGCAGACTCCTGGATGGAGGGACAGAAGGCAATCGCGTCCCGCAAGCCCGACCTCATCATTCTCGATCTTATGCTTCCCGATGGCGACGGTATCGAGATCTGCCGGACGGTGAAAGGGAAAAACCCCGCCCTGCCGATAATCATGCTGACCGCGAAGGACAAGATTTCCGACAAGGTCATCGGGCTTGAAAGCGGCGCCGACGACTACATGGTGAAACCCTTCGAAACACTGGAGCTGATCGCGAGGATCAAAGCCTGTCTGAGGAGGCTGAAGGCATCGGAAAGACAGGAAATACTGAACATCGGAAATATGAGTATCGACTTCCGGAGGAGGCTCGTCAGGATAAAGGGCAGGGAGATCATCCTGACCCCAAAGGAGTACGACCTCCTCTGTTTCCTGGTCGAAAACAGGGGCAGCGTTATCAGCAGGGAGGATATCAAGAGACACTTGTGGAAGGAGTCGAAGATCTACTCATGGAGCAGGGTTATTGACGTCCATATACAGCACCTCCGGCAGAAAATAGAGGAAAACCCCTCGGAACCCGAGTATATCACCACCATTTCCGGAATCGGATACCGTTTCAGGGAGTAAATGCGGTGCGGACAGGATCTAAAAGGGGAGAGAATCGGGGGAAAATATGGGATAAACACCGACCACTCCCTTCATCTCATTGATCTCTCTCGTACTCTGTGCTATCACATGGATATCGTCCGTATCGAGGAGCAGGAGTATCTGGTCGCCTTTTGCCCCGTGCACGCTCATGTGAGGCTTCCGGGAGAGGGATGCCGATAGAAACTCCCGGGCATTTTCTTCCACCCTCACGATGAACCCGACCATCGCCGCTCCGCTCCTTTCCTTTTTGTTTTTCCGCACTCCGCTGTCGTTCCGTCCATGGATTGAAGGAACAGTCCCGCAGATGCTCATGCATCGAAGAACGGGATATTCTCCTGGTCCCGGTCTCCGCCCTCGAGGCTGTAGTACGCCAGGTACACACTTCTCACGCCCTCGATGTCCTTGAGGGACTCCAAAGCCTCTTTCACCTGTCCCACCGTCTCCCTTTCAATGAGAAATACCAGTTTCTCTTCCTTCATATCGGTCACTTCGATATTTCTCTCCCGCAGCGTATCGAGGACCCTGCCCACTTCCTCTATTCCGTTTGCCTCGACAAAACCGCTCGCAAAAATCATCTCTTCCTCCCGAATTTCATTTTTATAAGCCTTCCCTTTGTCGCACAGGCATCCATGCATCTCCCGCAATAGATGCAGTTCATATCCCGGATTCCCGGCTGATCGATATGACGGGCGATCTTTACCTGCATGTAGCATTTCTGGTCGCAGAGATTGCACTCCCCGCATTCCCCCTCCTCCGTAAAGGAGAGCCGGAGAAGGCTTATCTTGTTAAAAAGGCCATAGGTCCTCCCAACGGGGCAGAGCGCCCTGCACCACAGCCGCGGACAGACACATTCGAGCAGCAGAAGCGCTGCAATGCCTCCTGCCGAGAAGAGCAGCACCGTCCCCTCCACCGGAAGAGCGAACACGAAAAAGACGGCCCCGGTGAGGAAGCGGAAGAAATGGGTAAGATGGGAAAAATAATTGGAGAACAACGGGATATGCGCAAGGAAGGATGCAAGCAGGAATACGCCGGCAACTCCGCATCCTATCTTCGGGAAGAGAGAGGAGATCCGTGCATGCGTCTTTGCGCTGACAATGCTGATCGGCGGCATGTTTCTGCGGACCTTCAGCGCTTCGACTATCTCATACAGGAAATCCATGGGACAGAGCCAGCCGCAGAAGGCCCTGCCGAAAACAAGGTAGAGGCCGGCCACCGGAAGAACCGCGGTAAGGGCGTACACGGTAAAATCCCTTGATGCAGCAAGGCTCTCCAGAAAAGCGAAGACATCGATGAGCCGGAGATACTGACACGCGGAAGACCCGGAAAGGCTCCCCACCATCGACTCCACCCGTGCGAACTGCAGGAAGAACAGCGCAAGGACTCCCAGCAGGAAAAACCGCCTCAGCTTCGACAGGGGCAGAAAAAAAGGGGAGGGGGGAGCAGACGCCTGAGAAGCGTCCTCCACCCCCTCCGCACCGGGGAGGAGACCGAACCTTTCCGCTTGCCGCCCGGCATTCTCCGGGCCTTGCCTGTCATTACCGGTATTCACGTTCCACCAGCCTGCCCTTCTCCATTATCCGGGGGAGATTCCGACCGTACACGGCGGCATACCTCTCCTCCCCGGTCATCGCCAGAAGGCCCCTCATTTCTTCGACATACCCCGGTTTTGCCGCGCGGTACTGCTTGCCGCTCACCACCTTGATGGCAGAGCCCCCGAGGGGGCAATATTTGACGCACAACCCGCATCCGACGCATCTCTCGTTGATATACGGCTGGTTGCCCCATTCGCCGTTATAAAAATCGAATACCTTCGCGCCCATGGGACAGGCCTTGCTGCACGACAGGCAGACATCGCCGTTCCATCCGAAACAGAGGGAGAGGTCGATGAGGGCCATACCCATCCTGACTTTCTCCTTTTCGGTTCTGACCAGCGCGCCGGTGGGACACTGGGCCGGGCATTCCATACAGAGGCCGCAGGGGAAGTCCCGCATATCCTTAATATAGGGAGTTCCGAAGTTCCTTATGTCTCCGAGCCCCGCGATGGCGATGGCATCGTACTTCATGATATGGCAGACATTCACACATACGCCGCAGCTTATGCATTTGGCCCGGAACTCTCCCTCGGAAAGCGCCCCGGGTGGACGGATCAGTCCGCCCCGGGCGATGTGGGGGAGAGGCCCCTCATCCGTTTCCCCCTCCGCACGGGCGAAGATGCCCTGCAGGAGGAGGCCGCCCGATGCAGCCGCAGTCCCTGCGAAGAGAAAGTATTTCAAAAAGTTTCTTCGGGTAAAATTGACCATTTCTCTTTCAACGCTCTCTCAGCTTTTTCTTACGGTTTCCCCCGCCACCCTCCGGGGGGAGCGCCGTGAGGCGCTCCCCCGTTCCTCTTTTATACAACTATTTTCCCCGGCTCGGCCTGGACGCTCTTCGTCTTGCCCTTGTAGATCTTTACCGCGAACATCTTGTAATCGGGCTGGAAGCTGAACGGATCGAAGGCGTCGCGCATGATCATGTTGATCATCTTGTATTCGTCGAACCAGGGGACGAACACATAGTCATGCCTTGGTCCTCCGGTGGCCTTGGTGACATCCAGTACCTTCGCGGGAAGCTGAATCTTGCCCCTTGGAGACTCCACGATGGCCTGGTCGCCGTTCCTGATGCCCAGCTTCTTTGCAAGGGCCTCGTTCAGCTCCACATACGCACCCGGCACCGCCCGTGACAGTTCCGGAACCCTTGTGGTCATGCAGCCCGAATGCCAGTGTTCTACCACCCTGCCGGTACAGGCCCCGTACTGGTACTGCGTGGTATCGATAATGAGGAGTTTGCTGCCGTCGCCCTTTACGTACTCATGGCGCAGGTTATGGAACTCCGCGGGACTCAGGGCGATGTTCTTCAGCGCATTGATATCCCTGTCAGGATCGCCGATGACATTCACCGTGTATTTCGCCACCTGGTCGTAGGGCTGCGTGCTGTTCTCGTTCACCTTCGCGGGGTTGAACTGCCTCTCGATGACCTCTACGGTTTTGTACTTCACGAACTTCTTCCCTTCCAGCTTGCAGGACCACCAGGGGTTCGCCCAGGCGATGGCCCTGCCGTCCCATGCCGGTGCTTTCCGTGTCTTGCCGTCCGGGGTGGGGATATCCACCATCCCATGGATGAAGGCGTTGGAGTTATAAAAACTCGCATACCATCCCTTCGGGAGGTTTTCGGCTTTATGGTAGTCGGCATCGGCTTTCATGGCGGAGATATTCTTCTCCAGCCATGCCCCATAGACAGGGTTGAGCTCCTTCATGTTCTTCAGATAGAAAGAGGTCTTCCCATCGATATGGGGATCGTATGGATAGGCATACTGGATCTTCGACTGGTATTTGTCGTACCGTTTTTTCATGTCCTCACTGGTATGGTACTCGGCGGGCAGAGGGATACGGTAGCCATGGTTCTGTTCGAGAAGCATTTCGCGCTTCATGCCGCTGAAGTCATACCCGGTGCCTCTGGAAAGCTCCATGAGCTCGTTCCAGATGTTCCAGGAAAATTTCCTGTTCCACTCCTTCGTCTTTGCGGCATCGATAGTCTTCTTCATCCAGGTGTCGCCGTCGTACTCGGCGGGCCAGAACTGGGAGACATGCCCCTTCGGGACAAGCCCCTTCTCCTCGAGCCGTCTCATGATGAGAGCGAAGATAGTATGGTCGGGAATGGTGTTTCCATACGGCTCGATAACCTGCTTCACCACCTGGTAGCGCCTTTCCAGGTTCCCGAAGATGAACTCCTTCTCGAACCAGCTCGACGCGCCGAGCACCACGTCGGAAACCATGGTGGTGGCATTGGGGAATGCCTCGAGAGTGACCACGAGGGGCCACGCCTGTCCCTTCCGGGCGCCTGCGCAGGCGAGACGGTACGGCCATGCATAGGGAAGACTCTGCCCCGCGTTGACGGTGGAAATGAACTGCACCTTGATCTGTCCCGCCCCGAGCCTCCGGAACATCTCGATGGTATGGGGGCCGGGTTTGTCGTGCACCTTGATCTTTTCGGTCTCGGTCTTGATCTCCGCCTCCGAGGCGCCCCTTTTCCTGAGATAGGCCGCTGCCCCGTCCTTCCAGATTTTCTCCACCTGCCCCCGGTGCAGGGGGTTTGCCACGAGCCTTCCGTAGGGAAGCGCATGGCAGAGGGCCCCGGGAGCCCTGATTCCCCCGCAGGCATTGGGCTGTCCCGTGAAGCTGAAGGAGTGTTTGCCCGGCTTTACCGTCTGCCCGGTGATGAGATGGAGCATATGGAGAGAAGCGTTGGTCCAGGTACCCTGCAGTTTCTGGTTTACCCCCATACACCATGCGGAGAGTGTATACCCCCCGGCAAACCATTTGGCCGCAAGCCGCAGCGCCTCCGGACCGCTGATCTTCTTCCATGTCCTGGTCGCCCTGTCATAAAGGAGGGGCGATTCCCCTTCGAAGATGATATCGGAAACCTTTTCGGGATTGTAGTCCTCGAGGAACTTGAGGAAGAGAGCAAAACCCTTGTATAGGTCTTTCATGATGTCGTCTTCGTTTGCATATTTGTTCTTGGGGCTCGGGAACGTCTTCCGCGGTTCGGCGGAATAGGAAAGGTCCCAGGCGGCTTCCCTTGTGCCGCCGTAGGTGGTCCTCACCCATGTCTTCTTCACGTCCTCGTGGATGCCGAAGCTCACATGCCTCTCGATGAACTTCTTGTCCAGGTATTTCCATTTTGCCGTTACCGTGCCCTTTTCCGCATCCGCCTTTGCCCCGTCCAGCTCGTGGGAAATAATGTAGGCAAGGGAATTGATGAGGACCATATCCCTGCCCGTCGCAAAGGGAAGCCACAGGTCGGCGATGGTCCCGGAGCGGGTCTTTCTCGGGTCGGCAAGAATGACCTTCACCTTGTCGGGGTTCTTCATCTTCAGGGCCGCCATCCTGTTGAAGAGAATGGGATGGGCCTCCGCCGTATTGCTGCCGATGAGGAAGAAGGTATCGGCATGCTTGCCGAAATCGGGATCGGGCACGTCGATATCGTCAAGGCATCCGTACGGTTCGTCCTTTCCGAAGGTATAGAGATAGCCCACCACCGCCGACGCCATGCAGGTCCTCGGCTGCCCTTCGACGGCGTTGTTGGCGAGCATCCCCCCTCCCTTGAGGGTCTTGTTCATGATATGGGTCTCTTCCGTGCCGAGCTGTCCGCTGCCGTAGTAGGCGACGCTATGCTTGCCGTGCTCTTTCACGGACTTCTCCACCGCGTCTGCCACAAAATTGATGGCATCCTCCCAGGGTACCATAACGAAATTTTCTTTCAGATCCGCTTCGGACGGCTTCAGCCCGCGGGGTTCTTTCGTGGTCTTTCCCGCAAGGACGCGGGGGGAGTCGGCAAGATCGGGCTTCCCGGTCTTCGGGTTTATCCATTCCTTCCTGACCAGGGCACCCTTCGGCCTGTCCTTGTACGCAATCGCTTTATGGAGATAAAACCCCTTGGTACAAAGCACCCCCCTGTTCACCGGGCTCTTGAGATCCCCTTTAATCGCAATAACCCTGGTGACTTTCCCCGCCGCGTCGACTTCGCACTCCGCGATCATGGTGCACCCCACTGCACAATACCTGCACTGTCCCACCGGAACGGCTTTCAGGGTGCCTGCTGCAAGGAGCTCGTCCGCCCTGGTGACCCCGGCAGCGGCGGCAGCGGCAGCGATGGCGCTTGCCCGCAGGAAGTCTCTTCTGCTGAGTCTCATGTATGCCTCCTTTTGCTCTACCTGGTTATTTGGCTGACACGACGCTATAACTTGCGGCTCCCACCTCATCGCCTTCCGAGGAATAGTCTCCGTTGGCAGCCACCGCCATGATGCTGATGGCTGCCTCCCCCTTCTTGGACGGAGCCTTCCACTCAAAAGACCATTTCCTTTGCAAGGAGCCTTCCTGCGTATGTGTCAGGAACATATCGCTCATTTGCGTGTTCTTCTTATCCTTTACGATCAATTCCCCCGCCGTGGCCGATACGGCGAACCCGCCGATACTATCCCCCATACTTTTCAACGAGCTCTGCACCGTTACCGTCACCGCATATTTTTTCCCGGGCACGTAGCTCCTGGGAACCCCCTGGATCTTCACCAGTTCCGGAACGATACTTCCCTGATGACAACTGGTGCATTCGAGGTTCGGAGAGCTGTTGCTATGCCCGTATCCTGCGGAAACCCAGAGCGCCGTCATTCCGAATACCGCCATGGCCAGAAACAGAAGCTTTTTCATGTTTCCCCCTATCCCGAGATTGTGCATTTCCGTTCACTCCTGCAAATGGAAGGCGGGGCGTAACGCCCCGCCTTGCTCCGGTATCTACTTTGCCGACGCCGTCTTCGGCGCCATCGCGTTCATCGCATCGGTGAGGAGCTTGATCCCCTTCTGCGACTCGTCCATGGACTTCGTAAGGGATTCCTTCGCCATTTCCGGGTTGTGGAAACCGTCCGAATTCTCCGCAGTCCAATACTCCCAGAGGATATGGGCCTTCAGGTGATGCTCCTGTGCCTGCTTGACGACCTCTTCCGGAACGCCCGCCTTCTTGGCGTCCACGATCTTGTCGATCAATTCCGAAAGCCAGAATTCGGCCTTCCGCAGCTTTCCCCTCGTATACGCCTTCACGGAATCGATGGCATACCGCGCCTGCTCCTCGGTCCACCGGGAGTGGCACTGCAGGCAGGTATCCTTCAGGTTCACCCGGGGCGTCACGGCGAAATGAATGGTATGAGACCCTCCGTTCTTTTCCTTCACCTTGGGGGTATGACAGCCGTTACAGCCCACACCCGCCTTGGCGTGCTTCGAATTATAGAAGGATTCCGCCTCGGGGTGCTGCGCCTTCCAGAGGAGTCCCCCGGTCAGGGTATGCCTGAAATCGAGGAAATTGATCTGGTTGACATAATGATCATACAATCCGAAGACGTCCTTGTACGGGAAGTGGTTGGTCCTCTTATCCGCCATGGTCACCGGCTTGCCCGTCTTGGTATCAGTGCCGGGGTTGCAGTTGTACTCCACATGGCACTGCCCGCAGAGGAGCCTCGTGTCGTACTTCTCGAGAATGGCGATTTTCCTGTTATAGCCCCTGAGCCCCATATCGATCACCTGGATCTTCGTCCTCTTCGGGTCCTTGTGCCAGAGGGTATCCGCCTCCGGCCTCGTCAGGGCCTCGATCAGACCGTCTCTCACAATCCTCGGCTTCGAGGCGTGGGGGTCGTGACAGGTGAAGCAGTTGAGGGAGTGGTTCAGATCCTTTGCAAACTCGTTGACTTTGGAAACTCTCGACCATTTGACGCCGTTCCCCGGCTCTCCCATGAACGCCCAGTCGAGGATCTGGTCCTGGGTTTTGCACTGGAGGCAGACAGGGTTCGCGGCGGCGGCGGTCTGGGGCAGAAAGACCTTGTGGTCCTTGTTCTCGGGGAACTTGTCCATGAGAATATCCCAGGCTTTCCCCTTTTCGAAGATGTACGTCCATCCGCCCTTCGGCTGGAACCTTCCGCCGTACGCCCTGTCCACGGTCAGATGGTCGGTAAGCATGAAGACGTGGCTCCGGGTGAGGTTATGCTCCTTGGTGAAACCGTGCCCCATCATCAGTTTGTCCCAGAACGGGTTGGGCGCCCTGTTGGAGACCTGCGATTTCTCATCCCGTGCCGGTCTGAGATACGATGCCTCCATGAAACTCTCCATCTGCACCCTATGGCATTTACCGCATGCCTGCCATGAGGTGTCGGTGGTGGGCCGCGCCTCGGGGCCGGGGGCATGCAGGTGCTTCTCGATACCGCTGTGGCAATTCGTGCAGTTTACCTTCGCATGCTTCCCGTTGGCATGGAGGTCCTTAATCGTCGCGTGACAACCATAACAGTCCTGCGGCTTTACCGGTTTTTCGGCAGGGGCGGCCTTCTTCGCATCGGCCTCGGAGAAATAGAGACCGCTTGCCAGCACCATCGTCAGGACCGCCACAAGCATCATGCAACTTTTCCTACTCATAGACTCCTCCTTTGTTTGGAAAATGTATGTTTAAGACTCCCTTATCCGGGTACGGCACGTTTTTTCCTCCACCTCCTTTTCCACGTTGAACCGTCACGATTCTATCTTACGCCTGGAAGAGGTAAAGTTATGGTTAATAATGGTAAATTTTGTGTAAATTTTATCTGCATGATATACAGCAAAAAATCATTTTTAAATCAATCTGTTTATAATTTATTAGCGCTCTTTGGGGGACTATTCTAAAAGACTCTGGATTCCGGTTTCCACCGGAATGACGGCTTTGAAGGATTCCGGCTTTCGCCGGCGTGACAAAAAGAGCATACCTTACAATCAAAGTTCATGCCTCGTATTCGTCATGGTGCTTGCCCGCTTCCACGTAATGCCGTATTGATGCGATTGCTCTTTTGCCGGCATCAGAGGATATAATCTGCTTCCGCTTCATGGTATTATATAGTTTCCAGTCGGTCGGAATGATCAGAAAAGGCAGGTAGATATTTACATGGAAAGAGCTCTCAGGGAAATACTTACGAAGGCGGGATCCCGGATTCTGGGATCGGAGATCGGGGTCGAGATCGAGGTCCCGAAGGAGGAGAGCTTCGGCGACCTCTCCACCCCCCTGGCCATGGGGCTTGCCCGGCAGCTCAAGAAAGCACCGAGAAAAATAGCGGAAGAGATCATCGCTGCCATCGAAGACAGGGACATATTCGAGAAAATAGATATCGCGGGTCCGGGTTTCATCAATTTCACCTTCACGAAACAATTCCTCTGCGGCGAGATACAGGAACTGCTCTCCCGGGGGGAGGGGTTCCTTACCGAGGACGTGGGAAAGGGGAAGAGGGTCCAGATCGAATTCGTGAGCGCAAACCCCACCGGCCCCATGCATCTGGGACATGGGAGGGGGGCGGCAGTGGGTGCTGCTCTCTCCACCCTCCTCCGCGAGGCGGGGTACCAGGTGGAAAACGAATTCTACATCAACGACGCGGGGAGGCAGGTGCGGCTCCTGGGGGCCTCCGTATTCGCACGCTACCAGCAGCTGTCCGGGGTTGACTACCCCTTCCCCGAGGACGGCTACAAGGGCGATTATGTGGAAGACCTCGCCAGGGAGCTGAAAGAAAAACACGGGGACGCCTTTGCTGACAAGCAGTTTGAGGAAGTGGCGCAGGAGGTCATCGACTTCGCCTATTTGCGCATGCTCGATGTCATCAGGAAGGACCTCGAGGATTTCGGCGTCTTTTTCGATACCTGGCAGAGCGAGCGGGAGCTGTATGCAAAGGGTGAAGTGGAACAGGCCGTCGGCGACCTGAGAGAGCGCGGCTATATCTACGAGGAAGAGGGGGCCACCTGGTTCCGGTCGACAGCCTTCGGGGACGACAAGGACAGGGTCATCATCAAGAAAGACGGCGAGTACACCTACTTCGCCCCTGATATCGCCTATCACCGGAAGAAGATTCAGAAAGGGTTCGATGAGCTTATCGATATCTGGGGGGCCGACCACCACGGGTATATCCCCCGCATGCAGGCGGTCATCCAGGCGCTGGGGTACCCCAAAGAAAGCCTCCGCGTGCTTCTGGTGCAGATGGTGGCCCTTCTGAAGGGCGGCCAGCCGGTGCAGATGTCGAAGCGGGCCGGGGAGTTCATCACCCTGCGGGACGTGATGGACGATATCGGGGCGGATACCACGAAGTTCCTCTTCCTGACGCGGCGTTCCGACAGCCACCTGGAGGTGGACATCGAGGTGGCGAAGGCCCAATCCTCGGAAAACCCGGTGTACTACGTGCAGTACGCCCATGCCCGGATCAACAGCATCTTCGAAAAAGCGAGGGAGGCGGGGGCGGGTGACGGTCCATGGACCGCCTTCGACGGCAGACAGCTCAACGACGAGGAGATACGGATCGTGAAAAAGCTCCTCCAGTATCCCATGCTGTTCAGGAGCGCGGCCCTGGCCCATGAGCCGCACCGCATCACCTTCTACCTCCAGGAGCTGGCGGGAATGTTCCACCCCTACTATCACCGGTACAAGGTGATCACCGAGGATGCGGAGCTTACCAGGGCACGCCTGGCGGTATGCGATGCCATCCGCATCGTCCTGCGCCACGGACTGAAGATCCTCGGGGTGAAAGCGCCGGAGAGGATGTAGCCTTAGCCTCTCACCCCGGGCATCGCATGCCGCCATACCCCGGGCTTTGGTGTCTGATCTGAGTCACGCAACCGGATGCCACTGATAAGGACCCTCCGGGCATCCCCGGAGGGTCTCTATTGCCTGAACATCGCTCGCATGGGGTGATGCTCCGTCAATATCCGCGCCGGGTCAACCGACTGAAGCCCGTATCTGTTATACACATCCACTGCCCCTACGGCAGGTGCAATGCGCTCGACATTCCTGAGCGGTCCAACAAACATGAAATCGAGCCCAAAAGAGCCGACGTACCCTACGGTAGCCGCCAACGCCATTTGAAATGCCGCATCACCGCGGGCTTTCAGGGCATCCCACATATACATACCGTTGCAGGGTGCTCCTCCAACAGGAAGTCCGGACAGCCTTCTGATTTCCTGTGCTATCCCTGCGGAAATCTTCACGGAGGCCTCATCGAGAAAACCGATATCAAGCAGAAGGCGGTCATGCAGACGAACCGGCACGATCTCCTTTATGTGACGGACAATGGAAAGGGAGGACTCCAGACCGAAGTTCATGGGGTCCACTGCACTGACTACAATTGCTGCAGGGGGATTCTCCTCGATCAGCTCGAGCTCGCTTTCACCCGTATCGGTCCCGATAGAATTATAAACGGCACGATTGCATGCAGAGTACTTATGTGCCGTCGCGAGTCCCGCCATTCTGACGGCATCGGAACTGCTGTCTATCAGAAAAGGCAGAGAGGTCTCCCGGATGACGAACTTCAGATACCGTTCCATCGCTTCCGGAGTCTCGGCAACAACATCAAGAAACAGGGTAATGCCGGCTCTCCCGGTTGCATCCGCACACCTGATGATTTGGGTCTTGGCCGCCGCCTCATCGAAAATGCCCCGTTCACCGTCAACGAGCAATTTCTGCCCGCTGAAAAAAAGCGTACCGAGAACCGCCGTGGGATACTCTCCCACGGCGCCTCCCAGGCGGAAGTCTCCTATAGTAACTGTACCAACGCTCCCCATCTTTCACCTCTCAGGGGTATAAAACCACTGTTTTATAATAGTAACCGCCTGTATGGCGTCAGATGCATACGCATCCGCCCCGATAGCAGTGATCGCCTTTTCAGCATTCACTGCCGCTCCTCCCGCAATCACCTTTACCCTGTCGCGGAGCCCCTGCTCTTCCAGCGCCCGAACCACCTTCCCGGCCTCGGTGACACCTGAACTTGTCATAACGGAGAGCCCCAGAAAATCGGCGCTCCTCGCAGCTTCAACGAATTTTTCACACGGCACTGACCTGCCAAGGTCTTCTGCCGCAATCCCGTTTGCTTCGAGCATGATCCTGACAATGTTTTTCCCGTTGTCTTGCGTATTTCCTTTTACAAGCCCTATCGCTCCTCTTACAATGGGAACGCTTGTCTCTTTTCTGATGAGGGGCTCGATCTCTTTCAGAATGTCGTTGAATATTCTCGACGCCTTCAGCATATCAGGCACAAAGTATTCCTTTTTTGCATAACGCTCGCCGACCATTTCCATCCCCCTGGACAGTCCCTCTATCACGATATCCTTTGCCGGGACTCCCCGGGCCAGCGCGTCTTGTGTGCTTTCCCGTGCTGTCTTTTCATCCATTTTCAGTAATGCCTGTGCTATTGTCTCCATGTCCATGGTATCCTCCTTTTAGAATGGTAAAGGGTACGAGAAGCGATGGGCGGTCTCGACGAGCGAGAGAATATTATCTGAAGGCACATCATATCCCGTATCACATCCCGATGCCAGGATAAAGCCTCCTCCCGGGGCAGCCTGCCTGATGCACTCTTCCGCGGCTGCCCTGACGTCGGAAGGCGTCCCATAGAACAGTACCTGCACGGGATCGACATTCCCTACAAGACAGATCTGCGAGCCAATCTGTTCCTTGCAGCTTTTTATGCCGGGGAGAATGTCTCCGTGAAATGCGAAGGCTCCCAGTGAAACGATGTCTTTCCATATCGGTTCCGTATAGGCACAGATATGAATAATGGGAACCCTTCCCCGGGTCTTGATATGGTTTATCACCTTCATTTGCGACGGCATGACAGTTGATCGGTAAAAGGAAGGGGAGATGACATCGCAACTGCTCAGCGGATCGAGAAGGACCAGACCGAGCGCGCCGTGATCGATAAGGATGTCTGCGTACCGCACTGCAGCCTCGGTCGCATGCTCCATAAGTCGATTGAAGTACCCGGGATTGTTCTGGTAATCGGAGATCCCCTTCTCCAGCCCCCTCAATTCCATGGCAGTGGTAAAAGGCCCGCTGACAGGCGCCCCGATGACCACATTGGCACCATACTCCTTGCTGAGAATCGAGACTTCCTTTGCTACGGACGGGACCCTTCCTTTGCTGGTATCCAATTCCTGCAGCTGTTCCAGTGAGGGATCCCGTTCGAGCGGACGCTCCAGGACAACAGGAATCCCTTCATCCAGATACTCCATCAGGCAGCCCATGGCTTCCGCTTCGACATTAAGCCCGGTCCCCGCGATGAGAGCATCTCCCCCGAACTTCTTGTAGGACTCGATTTTTGCTCCTGCCATGAGATGAGGATCATGCAATACGTCCCTTGAGCCTTTCAAGCCGGCCTCTTTCAATGCTCTGATCATCACGACCGGGATTACCGGTACCCGGTCGGGCTCCTTCAGCTGAAGGGTGGCCGCCACTCTTTCCAGCGAACTCATTGAAGCCATCTCTGCCTCCTTTTGTACAGTTACGTTACTGTACTGTTTGTGGTTAAAAAAATACTTCTCCATATACCTCCTCAAAGAGAAATGGTCACGTCCTGCCCGGTATGGCTTTATCATAGATACCTGCGAGTACGCAGAGACAACAAAGGGGACAACAAAACAGAGCACAATCTGCATGAGCCGCCGGTGAGTAATTTCCTCCCCAAATAAAACACCGCTATGGTTGATAATCACCAGGACAACGCCGACGAAGAGAGAGGCTCTCAAAGCCCTCTTGCAAATTGCGCTGTGCTGTTCGATCCATCCCATAAGAAGTATCGAACCCCGCTACAGAATAGCTCCGAAAGGCAAGGGGACAGCACCCCTTTTCCTGACCACTTCGCACGCCATGCAATTCTCCCGCGTCGGCTTCCTTTGACATCCCTCGCACTCAGTGACAAGGTGGATTGTTTCATCAAGTTCCTCTTTTAATTTCGCGTACTCGCTTATTTTCCTTTCCACCGCTTCCTTATGCCTCAGGAGTCTCTCCAGCACTAAAGGGTAGGCGTCATCGCCACGTGTCTTCTCTTTCCTGATAGCATAGAGCGCTTTGATCTCCTTAAGAGGTAACCCCAGTTCTTTCAGATTCTGTATGAAGCGGACTTTATCGACAGCGCTATGCTCGAAAAGATAGAATCCGCCTGAACTCCTCTCAGAGGCTTCTATGAATCCCTGTTCGAGATAGTACCGCACTGTTCTGATCGTAGTCCCTGCTTCATGGGCTACCTCCCCGATCTGTAAAAGCTTTTTTTGTCGTTTCATGCGTGAATAGTACCATACAGTTACGTTACTGTCAATATTTTTTTTACTTTCTGAATATCCCTCTCTTCACCGTGAAGTGCCTGATCGTGTCGATCTCATTTGACAGCGAAGGTGAAGTCCCCTACTGACCGGTGTCCGTCCCTTCCTGTAACGTTCCATAGTACGCGATAGATACCTGAAGACAGGGGTGACAGGCTCACCTCAAGCAGCGTCGCATCGGAAGTGTTTACGCGTCCGTCCCCCCTGTCCACCTTCCTGCCGCTCTCGTCCAGAACGGTTATTGTGCTGGAGGCAGGATCCATGGCGCTGTCGAACCAAATACGGACATGGGAGGGGGAACCGGTGACCGTTGCGCCCACCTTCGGCTCTGCGTGGGAAGGGAGCATATGTCCCCGGGACGGTTCAGGCGCACTGCACAGGAGTGCAAAAAAGGAGAGCACGGCCACCCAACCGGGATCCAGGAACCGCCTGTTCCTTTTCAAGGGAAAACAGGCCTCCCGATTCCTCTGGGGAAGAGGTCATCAAGGAAGAAATGGATGAGGCCAAAGACCCCCACATTCTTCCCCGAACGCGAATTGAGGGGAATTTGTGCGGCAACGCCCAGCTGCATATTCCTGCCGATCCAGACGAACCCGGGGGTTATCGTTCCGGTCGTCTGCCCCCCGCAGCCCCGGTTCAGGCAGGTCTCCAGGGGAAACTCGGTCAGGACAACCATCCGGTTAAACGGAGCGCCGAGCCCCACATCCCTCACAAACGACTGAAGATACGGGAGACTGTATTGAAGGGCAAAACCCCAGGTCAGGGTGACCGGGTTCCGCTCGATCCCGGCCTCTCCCGTCTCCTCGCTCAGGACGATGTTCTTGCTCCGCGTCGGGATAGCAGGGCCGGCTACCCCGGTGATCGCCACGGGCCGGAGGAATTTTACCGTTTCGGGCAGGTCGCCGAATCCTTTCCCGAAAAATAATGCCGGGGTGATAACCGAAAAGGACTCCGCCCCTATGCGGCGCGTTCCGGTGCCGCCGAGCTCGACCTCCACTCCGAAAGAAAAAACCGCCTCATGCTCTTCGCTCGTGAGGAACTGGTATTTCGCCCCCAGTTCGAGGTTCCCAAAGCCGCTGTCGGACCCTGCCTCCACAAAGTCCAGGTGCCGGTAGCTTTCACCGGCGGACACTCCGAGGCGGGGAGTGATGCGCTTGGAGTATTCGAGGGAGATTTCTGTCTCCCGGACGGACGGATGCTCCTCCTCTCCGGGTTCCTTGATATGGCTGAAAAGGAGGGAAAGCTCATCGGAGACGAACGGGTCCTCGACTGCAAATGTTGTGGGGAAAAACCTTTTACCTGCAAGCCCGTGCGCCCACGAAACCGCAGGTATCAGCAGAATAAGGGATACGACGAGACTGAAGGTGTGCTGCAGCCCTGCCGATCGAAAGGTCCCTGATGCCGCATTCCCTCTCAGACCTTTCCTGCCCGCCGGCACCACCCTCACCCGCCCCGCTCTGCCCATCATATGGTCCTCCCGGAAGAAAGATATATGGAATGTGGCTTAATTGGAATTCTATCATCGAACCGAGGGGACGTCAAACGGCGGAAGGCTCCCCCATTTCACCCCCCTCTCCCGGCCTTCTGCCGCCCTTTCCCTCGAGGGGAGAGGGGATCTGTTTAACCCTCTCCTCAGGGGTGCAGGTCTCTTTTATACTCCCCTCCCCCTTCGAGGGGGGAGGGTTAGGGTGGGGGTGAAAGAGAGGGCTTTGAAACAGCTTTTAACAAGAGGCTGCAGCCTATCGCTGTTCACTTGAGATGAAGGACTATAAAGTGAATAAACTTTTCGAAATCGGGGAGGTCTTTCTGGAGATGACGGTAGACTTCGTCAAGGTCTATTTTCGCATATTCGTGGACGAGGATATTCCTGAAGCCAGCTATGGGCGCAAAGTAAACGGCAAAGTCACCGGACAGAATCCCTGCTTCCCCCAGGATCTCTATCGCCTCCCTGTATTCCTCGGGTTTCCGCAGCCCCCGCTCCGCGATGATGATCTCGGCGATATCGATAACACACTCGGCAGCCAAGTGAAGATATCGCTCCACCGCTCCCCGCACAAGAGGGTCTTTTTTCAAGTCATCGGGGGAGTACTTCCGGCACTCACCGAGATACTGCACGTACTCCCGCAATCTCTCGATTTTATGTGCTACTTTTTCCTGTACCGTCATACGCCGACAGGCCCCTTTGCCGCCTGCTCCAGGATCATTGCCGCCCTCCTCCTGTCATAATATCTCCGGTCCAGGTAGCGGGAGAGGATTTTCGTTTCCACCTCGATCCGCTGTTCCCTGTCTTTGCAAAGCAGGACTTTCCCGTGCTTTATTGCCTCATAGGCAAGCGAAAGCGGAGAATCGTTGATGACGATCACATCGGCAGGAATTCCCGCAACAGAGGAAAGCTCAGAGGAGAGACGGAGCCGCAGATCGAATCTCTGGGGTTTATCCACGCCTTTCTCCAGATAAACCGCTATATCGATATCGCTCAGGGAGGCAGCCCTTCCAGCGGCATGCGAGCCGAAGAGATAGGCAAAGACTACAGGATATCTTTCCAGGCGTTCCGAAAGCATCTTCATGAGCTCTTCATTCATGTCATAGTGTAGCAAATTACCGGAAATTATAGTACCTGGAGAGGAGATTACTAACGGTTTGTACCAAAAAGAGAGTAGAGGGGGTCAGGTCTAGAGAGTAGAGAGGGTCAGGTCTTGAAATATCAGTCATCACTCTCCATTTCCTTGATCGCTCGACTCACCGTCGTATAATGCAGTCCGAGAAAATCAGCGATCTCCTTGAGAGTGTACGCAAACCTTACGTGAGCTTCGTAAATCTTTCGATTTCTCTCTTTTATCTCTGCCGCTGTATCTGATTCGAATACTGCTGCAAGAGCCGGTCTGTACGCATATCTCTGTACTTTCGGGATCTCCTTTATACCAGATCGCTTCAATAGTGTGTCCCGCATCTTTTCAGCAAAATCCTCTCCCCCGAGAAATATCTGCCCTTTAAGTCCCAACCAGGGCGAGGAAATCCTCATTCCTGCATGCACAAATTCTCTATATTTCCTTTGGGCATTGCCTCTTTCTTGGCTGAATTGACCTAATACCCAATCCACTGTAAGACACTCCGGCGCCTCTTTCTCACCTGTTGTCGCTCCATAACTGCTCCATTCCCACTGGTCAGGACTGTCCACTATCTTCGCTCTCACCGGGTTTAAAACAACATATCGGCAAAGTTCTCCCAGATGGCTTTCCTTCTCTACAAGAATCGCTTTGTATCTACCCTGAAACACATGACCCTCTTTCCCGTGGCGTCGATTATAAGCCTGTGTATATACTCCGTTCAATTGTCTCATTCCCTTGGACAAATTGCCGTCAGGCGTTTCTATCAGGAGGTGGTAATGGTTATTCATCAGACAATAAGCATGGCAAAGCCAGTTGAATCTCTTCACCACGCTCTCCACTATTCCGAGAAAGGATGCCCTGTCTTCATCATCGTAGAAAATTCTTTGCCGCGCATTGCCCCGTGAGGTAACATGGTACACAGCTCCTTCGTACTCTATTCTCAATGGTCTTGCCATGGGTTCAATGTAATCCGATCGGAAACTTATATTTCAAGACCTGACCCTGTGTGCTGTGTGCTGTGTGTTATCTTTCTTCCCCGATCAATTTTAATTTATCGGTCTAACATGCCCGATTTGAGGGGCGTCTAATGGCGGGCAAAGCCCACTGACAAGCGTCCCAATCTAACGAATAGTTAGGTTTCATTCACTTTTCCCTAGACTCTGCTGCCGGGGAGCAGGACGGGAACATTGAATTGAATGCGGCTTATAGCGACATGCTTTTCTTCGGATTTGCCAGATGAGCCAAGGTTAAACAGGCCCGAAACAACCCCAATCTTTCCTGCTGTCGCTGTCTCTTCTTCGACTGTAACAGCAACGTCGAAGCGTACTGTCTGAGCGATGTTGTTGTCATTGTTGTTCCAGATGGCGTTCTCGCCGATATTTCGAATTGTTCTCATCAAACCAGTCGGGTTGACATGCGCACCATGGTTCAGTGCCTCTTTCTGTGCGACCGTTACTCCTTCAATTATCGAGATAATGCTTTGTGAAATGAATTCTTTTAGTTCCATTGTTACCCTCCAAAGAACATAATCAGTTATTATACAGTTTCGTATACTATCATAAATGAAATTTATTTTATACAGTATTGGCAAGTAATACGTGCTTTTTATAATTTGCTAACCTGCTACTATTCCAAAATGAATAGTTCACGATCAACCACAGAACTCTGCGATAATAAGCCTGTCGGCTGATATGGTTGCGATTTATGAGAGTAAGCACTCCGGCGAGAAGTGCCCGATTCAGATCGACACTACTGAAGGAGAGAGGAATTTCCTAGACGCTGCCGCGCTTGATGGCGTCCACGACCTTCGCCACCCGCGCCATTTCCTTCACATCGTGCACGCGGACGATATGCGCCCCGTTGAGGAGGGAGACGGCAACCGCCGCGGCAGTGCCCTCCAGCCTGTCGGTGGCCGGGGCGTCGTCCAGGATCTTGCCGAGGAAGGCCTTGCGGGAGACCCCCATAACAAGAGGCTTGCCGAGCCGGGTAAACTCCTGCAGGTTCCTGATGATTTCGAGGTTGTGTGAGGCTGTCTTGCCGAAGCCGATGCCGGGGTCGATGAGGATCATATTCTCGGGAATGCCGGACTTGAGGGCCAGCAGAATGCTTATCCGGAGATACTCCATCACCTCGGGAATGAGGGCCTCGTATTCCGGGTTCTTCTGCATATCCTTGGGGTTGCCCTTTATATGCATGAGCACCACCGGCACTCTTCTTTCCGCCACCAGTTTCGGCATGCCGGGGTCGAAGCGGAGCCCGCTGATGTCGTTCACGAGAGAGGCCCCTGCGTCGAGGGCACGACGGGCGACTTCCGCCTTGTAGGTGTCGATGGAGACGGGGACCTTTACCGCTTCGGCGATGGCCTCAATGACGGGGAGGGTGCGGCGAAGCTCCTCTTCGAGGGAGACGGGGTCGGAGCCCGGCCTGGTGGACTCCCCGCCGATGTCCAGGATGTCGGCGCCGTCCTCCACCATCCTGAAGGCATGCTCCACCGCCCTCCCCTTGTCGAAGAAGAGGCCGCCGTCCGAAAAAGAATCGGGGGTGACGTTGAGCACCCCCATGATGTATGATTTCTTAGAAAAGTTGAGGCGGAAATGTGACCATTCGAGTTTCATGAGAAATGGCGCCGGCCCCTTTTCTCTTATGCGGTGAGAGCGGCGTTCGACTCCGCGATGAGATTGTCGATGTCCTGTCCGTCCACCGTCTCCTTTTCGAGGAGCGCCTTGGCAAGAGCCTCGAGCAGGTGATAATTGTCCTTGAGGAGCCTCTTGGCCCTATGATAGGCATTGGTGACGATGGAGCGTATCTCCTCGTCGATGTCTTCGGCGGTCTTTTCGCTGTAGTCCTTGTGCTTCGCGATCTCGCGGCCGAGGAAGATCTGCTCGTCCTTCTTGCCGAAGGTGAGGGGACCGAGCTTATCGCTCATTCCCCACTCGGTGACCATCTTCCGGGCAAGCTCCGTCGCCCTCTCGATGTCGTTCCCCGCGCCGGTGGTCATATGGTTCAGGGCCAGCTCCTCCGCGGCCCTTCCGCCCAGGAGCACGTTCAGTGCTTTCTCGAGGTATTCCTTGGAGTAGGTATACCTGTCGTCGATGGGAAGCTGCTGGGTGACGCCCAAAGCCCTTCCGCGGGGGATGATGCTCACCTTATGGATGGGGTCGGTCCCGGGGGTGAGCTTCGCCACCAGGGCGTGTCCGGCCTCATGGTAGGCGGTATTCTTCTTCTCCTCTTCGCTGAGGACCATGCTCCGTCTCTCCACACCCATGAGGACCTTGTCCTTCGCGAATTCGAAGTCGGACATCTCCACCCTGTCCTTGCCCTTCCGGGCGGCGATCAGGGCCGCCTCGTTCACGAGGTTCGCAAGGTCCGCCCCGGAGAAGCCGGGCGTTCCACGGGCGATCTGCTCGAGGTTCACGCTCTCCGCCACCGGGATGTTCTTGGTATGGACCTTCAGGATCTCGAGCCGCCCCTTCACGTCGGGGGTCGGGACCACGATCTGCCTGTCGAACCGGCCCGGCCTCAGGAGCGCGGGATCGAGGACATCGGGCCTGTTGGTGGCCGCAACGATGATGATGCCCTCGTTGCCCTCGAAGCCGTCCATCTCGACGAGGAGCTGGTTGAGGGTCTGCTCCCTCTCGTCATGCCCGCCGCCGAGCCCCGCCCCACGGTGGCGTCCCACCGCGTCGATCTCGTCGATGAAAATAATGCACGGGGCGTTCTTCTTCGCCTGATCGAAGAGGTCCCTGACACGGGAAGCGCCGACGCCGACGAACATCTCCACGAAATCGGAACCGGAGATGGAGAAGAAGGGAACGCCCGCCTCGCCGGCTATGGCCTTGGCGAGAAGGGTTTTTCCCGTACCCGGAGAGCCGACCAGCAGGACTCCCTTGGGGATCTTTCCGCCCAGCTTCGAGAATTTTTGGGGATCCTTGAGAAAGTCGATAATCTCTTCCACCTCCGACTTCGCCTCCTCGATTCCGGCGACATCGGCAAAGGTGATCTTTACGGCTTTATCCGAAACCAGCTTGGCCTTGGCCTTGCCGAAGGACATGGCCTTGTTGCCGCCCATCTGCATCTGCCGCATGAAAACGATCCAGACCAGGACGAGGAAGATGATGGGACCCCAGGAAAAGAAGAAGTTGATGTACCAGGGGCTCTGGTCGGGCGGCTTTGCGATGATTTTTACGTTCTGCTTTCTCAGCTCTTTCACGAGGTCGGGATATTCCATGACATAGGTGCGGAATTTGCTCCCGTCCTTCAGTCTGCCGATGATATGGCTCTCCTTGATGGTCACCTCATCCACCTCCCCCGTCTCCACCTTTGAGATGAAGTCGGAGAAGATGATCTCCTTTTCCGTCTTGGGGGGCACATTGAAAAGGTTGAAGAGCAGGATCATCGCCATACCGATGAGCAGCCAGACGAATAAACTTTTATACATTCCTTTTCCCTGCATATGTCTACGTACCACCTGATTTTTTTCTATATTTTACCATATTTGACTCAAACTATCTCCTTTTGAAGCGCAACCAACTCGGAGACACCCTTTTCCGCCAGGGACAGCATGGCATTCAGCAGGTCCCGGGAAAAGGGCTCCGCTTCGGCCGTCCCCTGAACCTCCACTATTTTACCATTTCCGGTCATCACCACGTTCATGTCCACCTCTGCCGCGGAGTCCTCCTGGTAGCAGAGATCGAGACGGGGCTCGTTGTCCACCACCCCGACGCTGACAGCGGCGAGATAATCCTTCAGGGGACTCTTATCGATGACGCGGCTCTTCATGGCATACTGGACAGCATCGCACAGGGCGATATACGCACCGGTAATAGAAGCGGTCCGCGTACCGCCATCCGCCTGGATCACGTCGCAATCGATCCAGACGGTTCTTTCGCCCAGGAGCTCCATATCCACCACCGCGCGCAGCGACCGCCCGATGAGGCGCTGGATCTCCTGTGTCCGTCCCCCCACCCTTCCCGAGGTGGCTTCGCGCATCATCCTCGACTGCGTGGAGCGGGGGAGCATGCCGTATTCGGCGGTGACCCATCCCCGCTTCTGGTCCCGAAGAAACAGGGGCACCTTCTCCTCAATGGAGGCGGTGCAGATGACCCGCGTATTGCCCAGTTCGATGAGAACCGAACCCTCCGCCGTGGTGATAAAGTTCCGGGTGATCTTCACCTTTCTCAACTCGTCATTCTTCCTTCCGTCAGGCCTCACGCATTCCTCCGCACATATCGAAATAAAGGCGAGATAAACTACAGCTTGATTCTCTCTATCCTCCCGATTTTCCTCTGCAGAAACCGCTCTCCCACCGCAACGAACTTTTCAGGGGAATCGGTGACATAGAACATATCCGTCGCCGGCTCCTCTCCCCTGCGCAGCATTCCGTTTCCAACAAGCACCTCCGCCACCGTTTTCGCCGTCTCCACCGCGGAGTCGATGAGGGTGATGTCCCCCATCACTTCCTGTATCATGCTTTTCAGAAGGGGGTAGTGGGTGCAGCCGAGGACAAGGGTGTCCGTTCCCTTATCTCTCATGGAGCCCAGGTATTTTTCACCGATCATCCGGGCGATCTCACCCTCGGTCCAGCCCTCCTCCACGAGGGGCACAAAGAGGGGACATGCCAGTCCGAAAACTTCTATGTCGCGATCCAGTGAGGTGATGGCCTTCAGGTATGCGCTGCTCTTGATAGTGGCTTCTGTTCCTATTATACCTATCCTTTTGCATTTTGTGGAATGCACCGCGGCCCGGGCCCCGGGCTCTATCACCCCCACCACGGGAATGGGGAGCTTCTGATGAAGGGCGGCAAGGCTGGTGGCGGAAACCGTATTGCAGGCGATGACGAGGAGCTTTATCTTCTGCTGCATGAGGAACTCCGTGCACTCGAAGGAGTAGCGCAGCACGGTTTCCGGAGACCTGATGCCATAAGGCACCCGGGCGGTATCCCCGAGGTAAATGATATGCTCTTCGGGGAGAAGCCTGCGCACCTCCTTCAGCACGGTGAGCCCCCCGATACCGGAATCAAAAATGCCTATAGAATTCTCAATGGGATTTTCGGATGTTTTCATCGCCTTCCGTCTCTTCCTTACTTCCTTTTCCTTTAGTTCTGCGGTTGCTCCGTCGCGGGGGACGGGGGCGGGCCGGCATCCTCTCCCACCGTTTCCTTGAGCGGGGAGAGAGTACTGAAATGACCTCCGATGCTCTCCACCTCCTTCCCGTCCAGCAGCAGTTTCACATCTTCGATTCCGTCCACATTCCTCATTACCGTCTCGTAGAGCGACTTCAGAAGATAGTACTCCTGCTTGATATCGCCGGTGAAGGCCTTTCTGAAAGAACGGGAAAAGTCTATGTAGAGGATATTACTCCTGTCCCGGTAGACGCCGATACCTTTCATATCCGCGTCATCCCCCCTGATTCCCTTGAGGTATTCCTCCAGTACCGCTTCCGCCATTGTGACCGCCAGGGAAGAGCTTTTGACGTTCCTTTCCTCCATGGTGATGCCGTCACCCGAAGGGGAGAATATCTTCACCGGGATAACGCCTTCGTCATCAGACACCAGGGGCTCTGCGGGCTGCGGCGCCTCCCCCTGCGTTTCCAGGAGCGGAGGAGAAGACCTCTCGGCCCGGGAGAGGAGATAGGAGCGCGTTGCCGCCCATCCGGCGACGGCTGCAGCGGCAAGAAGCACAACGATAGCGATTATCCTGGTTTTGTTGCTCATGAGGCGGACTGCACTCACTCTTATGCCTGAACGGGAGATGCGTATGCCATGGCTCTCAGCAGAAGGGTTACCAGCCTCTCCCTGTTTTTTCCCTCGTAGCGGAAAGCCTCGGGACCCGGCAATTCTATCAAAAGGGCGGGGGCATTGATGCCGGAGATGACCCGCAACGGCAGCTCCTCCTGGACGACGTTGAGTTTAAACTCATTCTTCAGGGAACGAGCAAAGGCCTGGGCGACAAAGCCCGCCATATCTTTCTTTTCGCCCTCAATGTCCTTTGCCGGTTTCTTCCGGGCGCGGTAAAGGGCAAACTCGTTCCTGCACGACATATGGATACTGAAAAACATTCCCGGGGATTTCTGGTTGGAGGCCTTGATGCGCTCCCGGAGGGTCAGCACCTGGTCGCCGGTCCGCGTCAGAAAGAC
The DNA here is from genome assembly GCA_002634385.1 of Nitrospira sp. Lineage (GTDB taxonomy): Bacteria > Nitrospirota > Thermodesulfovibrionia > Thermodesulfovibrionales > Dissulfurispiraceae > Nitrobium > Nitrobium versatile. Next base: position 139,561 of record NSJL01000005.1, on the reverse strand, counting down.
CCTTTTTCCCCTCTTTCCCAGGGCAGCGGCAATGTCCTTTGCGAACTGGAGGGCCACATCCTTTTCCGCTGTTTTCATGCAGAGCGCCCCGGCGTCACTCCCGCCATGTCCCGCGTCAAGGACAATGGCGTCGATCCGGATGTCCGCTCCCTCGGGGGCGGAAAACGCATCCGCCTGCACCTGCCCGCCTTCGCTCTCTCCCACGGGCCTCGGCCCGGGCGTCGGTCCGGGCGAGGGCGCAGGTACCTGGCCCTGCCCTACATACATGTCGATCACCAGCCGGGGGGGGACCGATAATTTGGAAACGTCGATATCGTCCAGCCCGTCTGCCGTTACGGTGCAGCCGCCTTCCTGCACGGTAAAACGTATCCCCCTGGCAAGCTCATGGGGGGTCTTCCCCCTCAGCATCCCCTTCTGAGGATGCACAAAAGTAAGGGGAGCACGGAAATCCACCTTGACAGAGTTTTCCCCCGTCATGGTGACGGAAACACGCTGGATGTACTCTTCGGAGGCCTCGAAAACGATGCGGGTCCGGTCGGCATGCTTACCGATGCGGACGGTGACAAAGGAGTCCGGAACGGAAGAATTCTTCTGCGGGGCCTTCGGTGTTTCAGCGCCGGCGGAAGAGAAAAAAAGAAGACAGAACAAGCAGAACAGGAATCCCATCCTCCACGCCCTCTTCCGCTTTTCCCCTGGTATGCCGTATTCCGTATCTCTCCGCATCACTACAGAAAAGAATACAGGAAGCCGCGGTGAAGATGCAAGATTTCCCCGCGTTCAACTTGCAAATGAGCATCAGTTTCAAGTACAATGAACTGTTAAATGAGATAAAATCTCATCCGTCCTCCTGAAGGGAACAGGAAAGGAGGCCCTCCTTGCAAGAGCAAACAGCATCCATAAAGAAGCAGACAGCCCCCCTCCGGAAAATTGCCCTCATCGGCAATCCGAACGTGGGGAAGAGCGTCATTTTCGGTCTGCTCACCGGCAAATACGTGGCGGTATCCAACTACCCCGGCACCACTGTGGAAATCTCCCAGGGCAATCTGTTGCTGGAGGGAAAAAGGATTCTGCTTATCGACACTCCCGGGGTCAACAGCCTGATCCCCATGAGCGAGGATGAAAAGGTCACCCGCGACATCCTTCTCTCCGAGGCCCCTTCCGCGGTGGTGCAGGTAGGGGACGCCAAAAACCTGAAGAGGACCCTTCTGATCACCCTGCAACTCGCGGAAATGGAGATCCCCATGGTTCTCGATCTGAACATGGTCGACGAGGCGATGGACAGGGGGATTACCATCGACACCGCGACGCTGGAAAAGAAGCTCGGCGTTCCGGTGATCAGCACGATAGCGCCTCAGCGGAAGGGGCTCCGCCAGTTACGGGAAGCGCTCCTCTCCCCAGGCCGCGTAGTGGCCGGGATGCAGTATCCCCCGGTCATCGAGGAATACATCGGGAAGATCTCCCGGCTGCTCCCCGCCGCCCCCCTCTCCCGCCGCTCCCTTTCCACCATGATCCTTTCCGGGGATGAAAGCCTCAGGGAATGGCTGAAGGCAGGGGTGAGCGATGAGTCGCTCCGGGAGATAGAGAGGCTCCGGGACGAATGCGCGGTAAAGGCGAAGGATTCCCCTGCCTACCTCATCAATAAAACACGCATCGGGACGGCGGAAACGATAGCGGGGGAAGTAATAAGCAAGGCCAAGCCCGAGGGAGGAAGGGTCCTGCACACCATCGGAAGGCTCAGCATGCATCCTCTGTACGGGATCCCGGTCCTCCTCGCGATCCTCTACGGAATTTACGAATTCGTTGGAGTCTTCGGAGCGGGAACGCTGGTCGATTTCGTTGAGGAAACGATCTTTAACGGATACATCAATCCCATGCTCACCAAGACCGTCAAAGTGCTTATCCCGGTCGAACTGCTGCAGGAGCTCCTGGTGGGTGAATACGGCCTCATCACGGTGGCCCTCACCTACGCCATCGCCATCATACTGCCCATCACCGCCACTTTTTTCATCGCCTTCGCGCTTCTGGAAGACAGCGGGTACCTCCCCCGTCTCGCCATTATGAGCAACAGGATCTTCAATATAATGGGACTGAACGGGAAGGCGGTGCTGCCCATGATCCTCGGCCTGGGCTGCGGCACCATGGCGGTCATGACCTCCCGGATCCTTGAAACGAAACGGGACAGGATCATCACCACCTTTCTCCTCGCCCTCGCCATCCCCTGCTCCGCGCAGATGGGGGTCATCCTCGGCATTCTCGGTGCCCTCTCCCTCAAGGCCGCCCTCATATGGGCCGGGAGCATACTCCTTATCCTTTTTCTTTCCGGGTTCCTTGCCTCGAAGCTGGTGCCCGGGGAGAGGACCGATTTTTTCCTCGAAATCCCGCCCATCAGGATACCGACCCTGACCAATATATTGGTGAAGACCATGGGAAGGATCGAATGGTACCTGCGGGAGGCGGTCCCCCTCTTTCTCCTCGGCACTTTTATCCTCTTCCTCCTGCATAAGCTGAACCTTCTTACGGTTCTTGAAGAGATCGCCTCGCCCGTGGTGGTGAACCTCCTGAACCTCCCCCCCCAGGCGGCGGAGGCTTTTATCCTGGGCTTTTTGAGAAGGGATTTCGGGGCGGCGGGGTTGTTCAAGATGTTCGAGGACGGGTCCCTGTCTCCCGTGCAGGCTATTGTGAGCCTGGTAACCATCACCCTCTTCATCCCCTGTCTCGCCAGTTTTTTCATGATCATTAAAGAGCGCGGTCTGCGGATGACCCTCTGGGTCGTAGGCATCGTCTTTCCCGGCGCCTTCCTCTTCGGCGGGCTGCTGAACTGGGTTTTACGGTATTTCAGGGTACAAATATAATCAAACGATACGGGAGAAAGCATGGAAAAGCAGAAATTCATGGATTTCCTGTCGCTGAAGGGCTTTAAAGTGACCCGTGAGCGTGAGGAGATCATCAATGAGATCCTCACCATGAAGGGGCATTTCGATCCCGACGAGCTGTATTTGCGTTTGAAGACAAAGGGATTGAAGGTCTCCCGGGCCTCCGTCTACCGGACGATCCCCCTCCTGGTGGAGAGCGGTCTCATCGAGCAGGTGGAAAGAGTGGACAAGCATGCCCACTACGAAAAGGTTTCCGAAAACTCCCATCACGACCACCTTATCTGCATCAAATGCGGCAAGGTGATCGAATTCTACTCCCCCACTCTCGAGATGCTCCAGGATGAAGTATGCGCAAAGGAAAAGTTCAAAAAAGTGCGCCATAACCTGGAGATCTTCGGGTATTGCGAAAACTGCTCCCGGTAGCGGCCGGAGGGCAGGCAGTGCATTTATTCGCTGTAGTTCCTGATCCTCCGGGCACCGTACAGGAAAAGCGCCAGCGAACAGGCAAGCAGAATGACCACCGCTGCACCCTCTCTGCCGGTTATTTCCCTGCTCCTCATCAGGATATTCGTATAGTGCAACGGCATCACCGTGACAACTCCCCTGACGAGCGAAGGGAGCTTCTCGACAGGGAAAAAAGACCCTGAAAAGAACGCCATGGGCATGATGATGAAATTCGTATACAGTGCGTTGTCCTCGGGGTCTTTGGTAAGCATCCCCACCACGACCCCCATGCAGGAGAAGAGGACGAGGTTCAGCAGCAGGCCCAGGAATGACAGGGGGGTAAAGGGAAAGATACCGAACAGGACGAAGCCGACGATGAAGATCACCGCCGCGGCCGCCATGCCCCGTACTATCCCCGACAGCGTAATGCCTATCATGATTGCCGCAGGAGGAGTGGGGGACTGTTTGATCACCTGGAAGCTCTTGAAATAGAGTCTCCCCATGCTGAGGGCGTTGGAGACGAGGTTGAAGGAATTGGTCATGGAGGTCAGGGCGACGATGCCGGGGAGAAGGAATTCCACATAGCTGCTGTCACCCACCCGTATCTCCCGTCCCAGGCCGAACCCGAAAGCAAGCAGATAGATGATCGGGAAAAGCAGCGAGGAGAAGACATACCCGAACTTCAGCACCTTCTTCCTGAAAAGCAGCATCTCCCTGTAGAAGACGGGGTACCATTTCATTGTTCTATTACCTCTCCGGTTACTTTGATAAAGACATCTTCCAGATTCGACGGGCGGATAACGGCCCCGTTGCCCGCGGCTTCCGCAATAGCGACCGCATCCTGCCTGCTCATACAGATGGCGCGGTTTCTTTTCCCGTCGGGAAGCCCCGTCTCCACCACATACCTCCCCACGGACTCCTTGAGGTTGGCCGGGGTATCCACGATAACAAGCCTGCCCTTCGAGAGGATTCCCACTTTGTCGCACAGCGATTCGGCCTCTTCCATGTAATGGGTCGTCAGGAAGACGGTCCTGCCGCCGGCGCGGATGTCCCTGACGATATCCCATATGTCCCTCCGCACCTGGGGATCGAGCCCCACCGACGGCTCATCCATGAACAGCACCTCCGGTCCGGGCAGGAGGGTCCGCGCGATCAGGAGCCGTTTCTGTGTCCCCCCCGACAACGCACCGGCGGGGGTGTTCCGCTCCCCTGACAGGCCCAGGGCGGCGAGGCTCTCCTCTATCTTGCGTTTCAGCCCGTCCACGCCGTGCAGCATCCCGTATACGAGCATATTCTCGTAGACCGAAAGCTCCGCGTCGAAGTTCCTGTCCTGGGGAACGACCGCTATCAGCCGCCGGATCTCTTCGGACTGCCGCACCGCGTCGATGCTGTCGAAGAAGATGCTCCCCCGGGTGGGTCTGCTCAGGGTGGTGAGCATCTTGATGATGGTCGTCTTGCCCGCCCCGTTGGGACCCAGCAGGCCGTACACCGTTCCCCTCTCGACGTCAAGGGAGACGGAATCGACGGCACACTTGCTCCCGTAGTACTTCGTCAGGTCCCTCACCCGTATCATCTGCACACCCCGTAAGGAATGCACACAATACTGCCCGCACACGCGCTGTCTCCCACGGAGAGGATCCGGGCCCTGATGCCGAATACCTCTCCGAGCGTCTCCTCGGTGATCACCTCGCCCGGAGAGCCGTCCCTGACCACACATCCCCCTTTCACCGCGATAACCCGGTGGCTGAAGCGGGCCGCATGGTTGAGATCGTGAAGGACCATGATCACCATGATCCGGTACTTCCTGTTGAGCCGCTGCAGGAGCTCCATGATCTCGAACTGGTGATGGATATCGAGGAAGGTGGTGGGCTCGTCGAGGAGCAGCAGCTCCGTCTTCTGCGCGAGGGCCATGGCAATCCATGCCCTCTGCCTTTCTCCGCCCGAGAGGGTATGCACCTGCCGCCCGGCAAGGCTTTCCATACTCGTCTCCCGCAGGGCCCAGCGGATGACTGCCTCGTCGTCCTCGTCCCCCTTGCCAAAGATACGGCGGTGGGGCGTGCGTCCGTAGGAGACGAGGTCCCGTACCGTAAGGTCGTCGGGAGCCTGCGGTCCCTGCGGCAGAACGGACAACATCCGTGCAACCTGCGCTGCGGGGAGGGAGTGAATATCCCTGCCGTTCAGGAGTACCGTACCCTTGCCGGGCCGCAGGAGCCTTCCGATGCTTTTGAGAATAGTCGATTTACCGGAACCGTTCGAGCCGATGAGGGAGACGATCTCCGGTCTCTCGAAGCGGAGATACAGCCCCTTCAGCACGACGGTGTCGTCATACGAAACTTCCAATGCTTCTGCCGAAAGAATATTCATCGTTTCATCGCTCCCCTTAAAAGATAAAGGAAAAAAGGCGCCCCCAGGAACGCCATCAGCACCCCTACCGGGATTTCCACGGGACGGAACACCGTGCGTGCCGCCGTATCGGCAAAAACAATCAGCGCAGCGCCGAACAGTGCGGAGGAAGGGAGGAGGAACCGGTGGTCGGACCCGACCACCAGCCGTACGGCGTGGGGTACTATCAGCCCCACAAAGCCCAGGAGTCCGGCAACACTCACCGCAGAGGCGGCAAGAAAGGAGGCGAGACAGAGGAAGCCGAGACGCACCGCCTCCACCCGTACCCCCAACCCTTTTGCCACCTCGTCGCCGAGCAGGAGAATGTTCAGGTGGCGGTACCCCATGAGCGTGATCAGTGCGCCCGCAACGGTGTAAGGGGCCACCATGGAGACATGATCCCAGCTCCTCCCCTGGAAACCGCCCACCATCCAGTTGATGGTACCCTGCACCTTATCGCTGTGGAAAACCATGAGGGTGGAGATCATGGCCCCGAAAAACGCGGCTGTCGCCACCCCGGCAAGGATGAGCCGCAGGGGATGGATACCCCTCTTCCACGAGAGGAGATAGACAAAGAGGGTAGCGGTGATCGCCCCGGCGAAAGCGCAGAGGGGAACGAGGCCGCTCCTGCCGGGGAGCAGTATCATGACGGCCATCGCGGCCAGTCCCGCCCCCGATGTCACCCCGATGATGCCGGGGTCGGCCAGGGGGTTCCTGAGCACTCCCTGGAGGATGACTCCCGCAAGGGCGAGGTTTACCCCCACCAGAACGCCGATGAGAATGCGCGGCAGTCTTATATTCCAGATGATATGGTAATTGCCTCCCGAGCTGTCCCCGGAAAGAGCGGCGGCGATATCGCCCACACTCACCTCCACCGACCCGATCAGGATGCTTACCACCATGCCGACAGCCAGGGCGGCCGCTCCGGCGACACCGGTAAGCAGACGCCTCATCTGCCGCAGGTCCTTTTTGAGCTCCGGCGCGTGCTTCGGCCCGGGCTCCGGCCGGGACTCCGGCGCAGAAGCCGCCTCCCCTGCTCCCGCATTCTTGCCCATCGTAGTGTTCCTCTCTATCACTGCATTGTCTCTCACGATTCCCCCTTTTCCCTGTACGGAACGCAGGCCCGTCCTCTTCTCATTTCCGGCCTGTCTCCGCTATCTCCGGATAGAGCAGTGCGGCGATATGCTCTACGGCCTTCGTAACCCTGACTGCAGGGTTTACGCCGAAAAGGGAGTAGGGCAGAGGGTAGAGCCTCCCCTCCCGGATCGCCCGCAACCCCTTCCATGCCGGATGGGACTCCATCTCTTTCCTGAATTTTTCGGAGACTTTCCCGTCATGCCCATGGGTAATGAGAAAGATCATATCCGGGTCCTTGCTCAGGACATACTCCAGGCTCAGGGGGGCGTAATGGGGCATTGATGCCACCGGTTTCACCCCCGAGGCGATATTGATCCCCCCCAGCATCCCGACCAGGTTCCCCGGGAAGCTTGAAGGCAGGGCCATGGTGAAGCTCTGGGGCGAGCCCCAGATGATCGCAACCTTTTTCCGCTTCTGCAGGGCGGCCGCCCTTTTTATTCCGTCCGTCTTCTGCTCGATATCCGCAATGATCCGTGCGGCCTGCCCGGTGTTCCCGGTGAGGTTACCAAAAAACCTTATTTTTTCAATAATATCCTCATAACTGTTAATGGACAGGAGGAGGGCGGGAATCCCCGCCCTCGAAAGGGCGGGGAGCAGGGTATGGTGAAAGGGCATATTTACCCCGACAACGAGGTCGGGGGAGAGAGAGGCGATTTTCTCCACATTGGGGCTCGGCGTCTCTCCTATGGAGGGAAGATCCCTGACCTTCCCGTACAGTTCCTTCGGCATCCCGGTGCTTTCAGGCCTGCCCACCGCCTTTCCTCCCACCGCATACAGGATTTCGAGGTTCGAGCTGTTGAGAACCACGATTCTCCTGGGCACGGCGGGGATCTCCACCTTCCGTCCGGCATCATCGACCACGCTCCTCTTTTCGGAGCCATGGGTATCGGCAGGGGGGATCCCTGTCCAGGCCAGAAATAGTACGAAAGCGGCAACTATTCTCCTCATAGGCCCCCCGCTACTGCAGCCTGTCGCGCAGGGCCAGGAACTTCTCTTTCTGCTCAGGGAATATCTGCCTCTGCTCGTTCCTTCCCAGGAAGAGCTTGAACATGGCGTTCCCCTTACCGTTGAAGAACTGTATCGAATGGCTCTCGAGACCCATGTAGGGCCTGCTCACGAAGAAGATCTCCGCGAGCTCCGACGCCCTGATATGCCCGCCCACCGGGGTTCCGTCAGACTTCAGGTTGAAGTAGCCGTGCCCGTACGTCCCCTTCGGGAAGGACGCCTTCACTTCCAGGATGGTGGACTCGTTCTGGACAATAACGGTCATCGTCCCCCACGTGGATACTTCATCCACTATTGCATCGAAATGCTCCCGGGAGACCTCCCTGACCATATCCCCTGGGAGGTTTTTCATCACGTCCCTTTCGCTCACCCCCAGTTCCGCAGCGATCGCCCCTGTCGATTTCGAGGGGCTGCCCGCTGCCATCTCCGCAACTTTCTCCCGCACATCATGCACGTCACCCATATAATTCATCTTTCATCGCTCCTTTTTTTTCCGATTGCCGGCCGATTGCCGGTTTTCAGTTTCTGCTTCACTTCGCGCCTTTTCCTTTCTTCCTATCCCTGCGCCGCAATTGACCGTACGGTGAGGGAATGCTTCCCCCCCTCCCTTAGCAGCACGAGACCGTCGAGTATCGCCTGGGTAAGATTGACATACCAGAACTGGCCCGCCACGGTCAGGTCCATATAGTCGCCGTTCATCTCCACGAGTCCCTTCCGCGCCCATTCGCCAAAGAGGGGCGAGAACGTTTCTTCCACGTCGGTACCGTACCCGGCCTTCATCCAGAGCAGGTTCAGGTGCCCCCTCTCCAACTGCGCGATGATGTCGTTGTAGAGCGCGTATCCCTCACGGGGGGACATGACGAACATCAGGGGCTTTTCCCTCTTGTCGATGCGCTGCAGGTAGCTCTTGATGTCCTTGTCCACGAACATCGTATAGCCGTCGATTTTTCCGCCCGCCCCGGACCCGAAGGGCACGGTGGCCGATCCCGACTTGGAGAGCGAATTATAGAGGTTCCGCTCCCTCGTACCACTCGACCAGTGGCAGATGCTCAGCCTTCTCAGCCTGCTCTCCTGCATGAGCTCCAGCCCCCTCCTGAACATCAATGCCTGCTCCGCCGTCTTCGCCGCCGGGGGGAGGCTTCCCCTGCTGATGGCGTCGTTCAGCTTGCTGTCGTTATAGACGTTGAGCTGGTAGAGGTCGCCTCCGTCGATGCCGCAGCGGATCAGCGTCCTGACATCCTCCTCCCAGACCTCCATCGACTGCAGGGGGAGCCCGTACATGAGATCGATAACCACCGCAGCCTGGTCGTGGCGGTGGATGGCGTGCAGCCTTTCGATGACCTTTTCCCCCGGCTCCCTCCTGCCCAGGCTCTGCCGCACCCGGGTGTTGAAGGATTGGACCCCGAGCGAGAACCTGTTGATGCCCCCCCCGATGCACGCCTGCACCTTTGCGTCATTGAAGTGGTGAATGCGCGCCTCGAACGTGAACTCGCAATCGTTCGCAAGGGGCAGGAACTCGTTGATCGCCCGCAGCAGCCTCTCGATGTTCCGCTCCGAGAGGGAGGACGGAGTACCGCCCCCCAGGTACACGGCATGAAAAGGATGCGATGCGACGAACGGCTCCTGCGAGTCCCTCCGCAGCTCTTCCACCAGTCTGTCGATATAGGCATCCTCGAGCTCCCTGTCTGTGAGATTCTGGAAGAAGCCGCAGTAGAGGCATTTCGCGGAGCAGAAGGGTATGTGTACGTATGCCGCCCTCTTTCCGCCCTTTCCCGGCTTTCCGGTGAGCATCTTCCAGGTGCTTTCCCATTTCTCCTTCGGCAGCATCTCCCCCTTCACCCCGGGATGGACCACCCTCTTGGCATCGAAGGCGTACCGGAGGGGATCGTCGGTTTCGTTTCCGAAGATCCACTTCCTGTCGGCGGGGTCGCATTCGGTCATGCTCTTGATGAACCGGTCCGACTTAGCCATTTCCATGAGGGGCCTCCCTCCTGGACAGTTTTCTCAAGACCGCTTCGGCAAACTCCCAGCATTCGCTTTTGCTCATGAGCGTTCTCGGAGACATACGGCGTTTGATTTCCGCTTCGTCCATCTCCACCTGCCGGTAAAACCGCATCAGGCCCTCCCTTTCGGAATCGGTCAGCTTTTGCGGCACCATCTCGCCCAGGAGCATGCCGGCGTGGAGAACGGAACCGTCGAGCATCTCCGCCAGGGGGTGCAGGTAGTGCACCCCCCCGTACGGCTTCCCCTTGTGAAGGACCGTCTCTTTTTTCATGGCGACGCCGAAGAGGGCGACCGGCTTCCCCTGAAGCTCTCCCCGGTTCGCCTCCACGAACTCCTTCAGCTCGGGGAGCACCCCGTGGCTGTATATCCCCGAGCCCATCACCACGAGATCGAAGTCTGCGACGGAACCACTCCCCGGTGTCCTGACGACATCGGCGGAAATTCCGTCATACCCGAGTCTCTCGGCGATCCATTTCCCTATTTCCTCTGTAGAACCATACCGTGATGCGCATACGATCAACGCCTTCATGCTGCCTCCTTTATCGGTGAAGTCTTGTGGTTTCATCCCTCTTCTGAGTACCCCCTCTTAGAGTAAGAAGGAGTGCGGGGGAGTTGCGGCAAGAACTAAAACCTCATCCTGACCCCCCCGTAGTAAAAGGAACCGATCAGGGGGATGTCGGCATCCGTTTCATCAAAAAGGTTGTCCACCCCGGCATAGAGCTCGAAATTCCTCGTTATCTCCTTCGAGAGGCTCACATACCAGACGGAATAGTCCTTGACGATCTCGGGAGCGCGACTCGATGCTATCTGCCAGAGATTGCTTCCTATATACTCATTCCACAGATTGGCCCTGAGGCCGAGAGGCCTGTTCGTGTACATGGCTTTTGTAACGATCTTGTGGCGCGGACGCATGGTAAGCCTCTGGTTGTTCTCGTCATCCATCGCGTCGAGGTACGTATAGCTGCCCGTGAGCGAGAGGTCCCTCGTCAGCGCAAGGCCGACCTCCGCCTCGACTCCCTGAATCGTCGCCTCGCTGACGTTCTGATACACGTAGACAGTGTAGGAGCCCTCTTTTCCGGCGTTGACCGCCTCGATAAGGTCCTTCACATCGGTATAAAAATAGGTGATCTTTCCCGAGAAAATCCCCCTCTCTCCCTCGACGGATACCTCGTAGGAATCGGACTTCTCCGGTTTAATGGAGGGGTTCCCCCGAATAATATACGAGCTTTGCGGCATATCGTAGTAAAGTTCACGAGGCGTAGGGCTCTTGAACCCGTGAGCGTAGCTCGCTTTCACCCGCAGATGCGGGGTTATTTTGTAAGTAACCCCTACCTTCGGGCTTATTTCGTTCTCGAACTTGTCGCTGTCGTCATAACGGACGGCGGGAATAACGATGAGCGAGTCACCGATCAGTATTTCATCCTGGAGATATGCCGCCCAGTAATTCAGCTTCGCCTCGGAGCCCTCGGAGGTGACGCCCTCTCTCACCTCGGTAAAGGTGCCGTCGCCGGTTTTGACCCGGGTGCCATCGAAAATCTCATGCCGGTATTCACCGCCGAAGGTGACGAGGTGGTTTTTCAGTATCTCCTTCGTCACGTGTCCCTCTGCGACGGGGGTGACTCTCTTGATCACATCGAATTTCCTGAGGGTACTCGTAGATTCCGTCCTCTGCTCATAATCCTTGTCATAGTAAGAGAGATACGTCCGGAGAAGATACTCGAGGGCTGGCGACTTGTGGGAAATGCCGAGAGAGAGATTGTACCTGCTGTTGTCGTTGATGTCCCTGACGAGGGTGGAACCGCTCAACGACACGTTCTCCTCATCCTCTTTTATATACTCCCCGTCCAGGATAAGCCGCGTATACCTCGTGAAGTCGTACGTCACTTTCATAGCGGCGGTCGCCTGGTCCCGCTCCGTCTGCAGGTATGTTTTCGATTCGGTGGCATACGGATCGAAAGAAAGGTAGGAGCCGGAGAGCGAAAGGCCGAACCTGCCGATCTTTCCACCGCTTGCATAGGCAGTAATGCTCTTGTGCGCCCCGTCTCCATCTTCGAAAACACCGTACTTCGGCGTCAGCTCCAGGGCGGGCCGATCGGGAGTCCGGGTGATGATGTTGATGACCCCCCCGAGAGCATCGGAACCGTAGAGGGCACTGGCCGGACCTTTGAGGACCTCTATCCTCTCCACGTTTTCGAGGGTGAGCCTGTCAAGTTCGAAGTCGAGGTCTACTTCCCCGGTGAGCCGCCTGCCGTCGACGAGGATGAGGGTATGCCGCGAATCCATTCCCCTGAGGGCGGGAAAATCCCTGCCGCGGCTCCTGACTATGTTGAAACTGCTGTCGAACCGGATGATGTCCTTGAGCTTGACGGCGGCCTTCGCCCTGATTTCCTCCCTGGTGATGACATCCACCGTGGCGGGGACGTCTTCGAGCTCCGCTTCGGTCTTTGTTGCGGTGACGACAACCTCTTTGGCGTTTACCGTATCCGCTTCCGCCGCGGCGTTCATGGCGGTGCCCGCTATGAGTGCGGCGCAGAACGGCAAAAAGAGGAGGGAATACTGCAGGAAATGAAAAAAGCAATGCTGCATGCGGGAAAGGACCCGAAACTCCTTCATTGAAAAACCTCTCGTTTCTGTCTCCTCCGTTCCGGGAAGCGGGAGCTCCGCCGGGGAGGGTCATAGCCGCCAAAGGCGGCCGGGGATTCGGGATCCTCTTTTCTTGCAGCAGCACTCGGGGTGCTTCGGAAGTGGGTTACTGGCTATTGCTGTCTCTGCTCACCTCCTCATTCCCTATTTTCTGCAAATACCCGCATTTGGGGCATTTTATTTCGATAAGGCGTATATCCCCCTTCAGCAGAAGCCGGCGACATCTTTTGCATCGGATCTCATTGATCTGAATAGCGCTTCCCATATCGCCTCATCCTTCCGCCAGCCGGTACGTAATAGGCACCTCAATCGAGATATCCCTTCCCGCGCTGTGCCTGAACGGGCATACCTTCTTCACCAGGGAGAGTGCGCTCTCATCCAGTATCCCGTGTCCGGATGAGCGGAGCACCGTTGCCTCGGAGAGGGAGCCGTCCCTGCCGATCTTTACCTTCACCACCACCGTCCCCTCGATACCCTTTCTCCGCGCCATGTAGGGATACCATTTGGCGGACTCGATACGGGCGGAAAAACCTCCGGCCAGAGCAGAAAGATCGACACCGTCCGTATTTCCGCCCACCGTCTCCCTCTGCCCGGCCTTTATATCTCCCGGGATGTGCGTTCCCCTTTCGTCGCTCCCCCGGAGGGGCAACGGCGCGGAATGGCCCTGTGCACCGGAAGCCGCTGCAGAACCCGCTCCCTTCGGAGAAGGGGAGGAGGAAGAGGGCGCACTGCTCCGGGTCTCACCCGGGGCAGCCGCCAGCATCTCTTTCCTTTCACCGGTTTCTCCGCTCTTTTCCTGCCGGACGGCAGCGGGGGGAGGGGCGTCAGTTCTCCCGGGTGCAGCGGGGGCGGGATAGGCAGCCGGGACGCTCCCCTTGACCTCCCCACGCGTGGGAACGGAAGTCGCCGTTCTCGGTAAGGCACTGGACGATGCTTCCTTTTTTCTTACCGCGGCAGTCCCGGGGAGAGAGGACATATGCCGCGGTTGCGTCTCTGTCTCACTATCAGGGAAAAAAAGAGAGATATCCGTTAACCGCTTCCCGGCATCGATACCGGGCAATGAGACGGCAAACAACAGGGATACCATGGTAAAATGCAGCATCCCGGATATTACGACACTGTTGTATGTAGTAATCCGCATCGTGCGTTCACCTCCCTGTCACTTCCATGGAGACTCGTCCGAAACGGCTCCCTTTGATCGCGTCGATAACGTGTATCAGCCGTTCCACGTATACCCCCTTGTCAGCCCGGATAATCACAGGGTTGTCCCGGTGAAAACGGTGCAGCGAGTCCTCGATTCTCCCGTTCACCTCGTCCTCGTTGAGGAAGAGCCGGTTGTCCGCAGTCAGGGTGATCACCACGGCGGGGTGAGACTTTGCCTCTTTGTTCTTTGCCGCCGGAAGGTTGACCGGTATCTCTCCCGTGGCGATAAAAGAGGCTGTCGCCAGGATGATCGCCAGGAGGACGAGCATAATATCCACGAAGGGGATGATATTGATATAGTCGAATTCCTTCTCTTCCATCGTCTACCTGCATTTCACGGACTCGTATGCCGCCAGCTTCTCTTTCACCCTCCTCAACAGCGCGTTATACAGGCTCACGCAGGGGATCGCCACCAGGAGCCCGGCGGCAGTAGCCTTCAGGGCGAGGCTCAGCCCCACCATGATGGACCTGGTATCGATGTTCCCGACCTCACCCATCTGGTAAAACGTAAAGATAATGCCGAGGACCGTCCCCAGCAGCCCTATATAGGGAGCATTGCTCCCGATGGAGGCGATGATGTAAAACCTCCTTGTCAGGCTGATCTCAAGCTCTTTTGCAGTGTTATACTCCTCGGGCCGGGTGCGCTTTATAAAGGAAAACCTTTCGATGGCGATGGCGACGGCGGCGGTGCTCATCAGTACGAGAACACCGATGATGCCATAGTCCACAAGAAGTTTTATTCCCTCCATATCTTACTCCGCTCCTTTCACTGTTCTTTTTCTCTCTTTTCCGTTTTATCGCACACACCTGAATCGCATCCCTGGCAGTGCCCTTTCTTTTTCCACAGGGAACGGTATAAAAGGTAGAGCGCCCCGGCGATAATAACAACCATCCATATGGCATCGGTGTAACTCATCGCAAACCTCCTTGTTTTCTCGGAACTCCTTTAGAGAGGGGACCCGGCGCTCCCTGCCAGCCCCCCGTTCCCTTACCCGAGTCCCAGCAGTTTCCCACCCTGGTAAATGATGAAGGCAACCCCCCAGGCAAGGACCATCTGGTAGACAAAGGCGATGCCGAACAGGTTCCAGTTGCCGAACTCATGCTTCATGGCGATGGCGGCCACGACGCAGGGCATGTAGAGGAGGACAAAAGTGATGAACGCATAGGCGGAAAGAGGGCCGAACTGCTGTTTCAGCGTCTCCCGCAGGGGCGTCCGCTCCTCGACCTCCTCCGACGACTCCTCCGCGGACATGGTGGCGATGCCGAAGGTCGAGACGACATTGGTGGCGGCATCCCGCAGCGCCCCGGCGAAGGACGTGCCCAGCTCTTTCAGATCCTCCGTGAACGACGGGGTCTCTTTCTTTTCCTCTTCCGTTTCCGTCTTCTGCACATAGATCTCGCCCATCGTCCCCACGACGATCTCCTTTGCGATAAGGCCCGATATCAATGAGGACGACGCCTCCCAGTTGCCGAACCCGAGGGGTGCGAAGACAGGGGAAATCACCTGTCCCACCTTTCCGAGATAGGAGTCCTTCTTGCTCTCCACTCCCCAGGGCAGGTTCAGGAGAAACCAGACCAGCACCGAGACCGCGAGGATATATGTCCCCGCTTTGATCAGGAAGTGCTTGCCCTTCTCCCAGGTATGGATCATGAGGCTCCTGAAAGAGGGCATCCGGTACGGGGGGAGTTCCATGATGAACATGGGCGCCTCCCCTTTGAAGAGAGTCCTTTTGAAGATGACCCCCATCAGCACGGCAAGCGCGATTCCCATCACATACAGCGACCAGAGGACGGTCCCCGCGCTGGACGCGAAGAAAGCGCCGATAAAGACCACGTAGACCGGGAGCCGGGCGCCGCAGGACATCAGGGGGATAAGCAGGGCGGTAAGGGCCTTGTCCTTCGGGTTCTCCAGGGTCCTCGTAGCATAGATGGCAGGGACATTGCAGCCGAAGCCCAGCAGCATGGGTATGAAAGACTTGCCGTGCAGCCCGATGGCATGCATTGCCCTGTCCATGACGAAAGCCGCCCGGGCCATATACCCGCTGCCCTCCAGGAAGGTGATGAAGAACATCATGGCGAAGATGACCGGCACAAAGACCAGCACCGAGCCGACACCGGCAATGACCCCCTCGGTGACGAGGGAAGCGGTCCAATCAGGGGCCCCGATAAAGCCGACCACCGCTTCCGCCCACCTTGTGAACGGACCCGTTATCATCGCATCCAGCCAGTCAGCGAAAGGCTGCGAGACATCGAAGGTAAGCTTGAAGACCAGCCACATGGCGGCGAGGAAGATGGGAATACCCAGGAACCG
This sequence comes from Nitrospira sp., assembly GCA_002634385.1. Lineage (GTDB taxonomy): Bacteria > Nitrospirota > Thermodesulfovibrionia > Thermodesulfovibrionales > Dissulfurispiraceae > Nitrobium > Nitrobium versatile. Next base: position 123,559 of record NSJL01000005.1, on the reverse strand, counting down.
GTTGAGCACGATCCTGTCGATCTTCTCGGTCATCTCCATCTTCCGGATATCGGGCTTCGTCAGCACCTCCCTCGTCAATCCCGAGGCTTGGGCATACCGTGCGTCCGCCATGAGGGATTCGATATCCTCTCCATGCGCCTCCTGCAGATGCCGGACCGACCCGTTCAGGGAGGCGCTATCGATCCTGACCTTCTCCTGCACGTGTCCGTCTCCCTCCATGAGCTTGAGGGCCAGCCACCGTACAGGGTATTTCTGCACAAGATCCGGATACTCGCGCACGAGCCTCTCTTCGATTCCCCGGGCGGCGGACTCGATATCGTCTCCGTAATGGAGGTGCTTGGGCTTATGGTGCAGCGGGTCCTCTGCCACGGCGACGGCGGCCCGCATCAGCTCGTGAAGACCTGTCTTCTTTGTGGCGACGGTGGGGACAACAGTCACCCCGAGCATCTCCTCCATCGCCCTGATGTTGATCCGGTATCCCTTCTGCTCCGCCTCGTCATAGATATTCAGCGCCATGAGAACAGGGATCCCGAGCTCCATCAATTGCACGGTCAGGTAGAGGTTCCTCTCGAGGTTGGTGGCATCCACCACATTCACCACCACATCGGGGGCCTCCTGCACGAGATAATCGCGCGCGATCACCTCTTCCTGGGTGTAAGGGCTCAGGCTGTAGGTGCCGGGCAGGTCGACGATCTTGATCCTCTTCCCCTCGAACTCAAAGAACGCCTCTTTCTTCTCGACGGTAACCCCCGGCCAGTTCCCCACATGAAGCCGCGTCCCGGCAAGGGCGTTGATGAGGGTGGACTTCCCCGAATTCGGGTTTCCCGCAACGGCGATGGTGATGGTCCTGAGACCCGCGGCAGCAGGCCGGGTCGGGGCAACCGTGTCTTTTCCCTCTCCGTTCTTCCGCACCCCGGTATCGGCTCCCGCAGCCCTCATCTCTCCACCTCCATGGCAATCCTTTCCGCCTCCTTCTTCCTGAGGGAAAGCTTGTAGCTCTTTATCGTGACTTCTATGGGATCGCCGAGGGGAGCCACCTTTTCCACCTTCACCTCTTCCCCCACAAGCACCCCCATGTCCATCAACCGCCTCTTCAACGGACCGGACACCTCTATCTTCGTGATTCTCCCCCGTTCGCCGGGTTTCAGACCCGCCAGATTCATATGCACTCCTCATTCGTGACCTATTCGTTTTTTGAGAGGGCATGCCTCTCAGGGGTATGGCACCCTTGACGGGCACCGCTTACTGCTTCCGCACCAGTATCTTCATCGCCATGGTACGGCCGATCGCGATTCTCGACTCATCAATCTTCAAAAGGAGCGCCCCCCGTCCCTCGTTGTTGAGCATCTCCACCACTTTGCCGGCACGCAGACCCATATCCTCGATTCTGCAGAGCCCTTCACTACAGTCCGGAAGGCCCCCGTACGCGCTGTTTCCTCCACCCCGGATTCCCATTACCTCTCCCTTTTCTCCGGCAGCGAGGAGCCCGAGAGGAATCACAGGAGCTTCCTTCCCTCTCTTGTTCGCCTTCTCCTTTTTCACCCTTGCCCCTTTGCTTCCGCGCCGCCCTTCCCGGCGCCCGCCAGCCCTTCCACCATCTGCTCCATCCTCTCAAGACGGGTCTCGGTGTCCTGTTTTTCTTTTATTCTCGACACAAGATATGCTCCTCCCACCACCGCACCTGCCCCTGCAACAAGGGTCAGAAAAGTTCCAGCATATCTTCGCGCTCTATTCGTCTGTTTCATCTTTCCCCTCCTGCTGGCCCTCCCTGCTCCCGGACGCTCTCTTCGTTTTCCTTTTCTCCACTTCCTTCTCGATCTTTTGCAGAACTTCCTTTTCCCTTTTCACCGCCCCGGAGGAGACATCGAGATCCTTATGGTAGGAATGCTTCGCCTCAGCCACAATGTCCTCCATATCCTCCTTGATCCCTTCCGTTTTCCCCGCAACCCATTCTTTAAAGGCATATCCCTCTTTGACGGCGCCGACAACAGCCGGCCTCGCTTTCCTCACCGCTTTCCCGAGTGTGAGGGCTGCAAGAGCCCCCAGCGCGCCTCCCGCTAAAAGCCATATACTGCGCTTGCTGATAAAGTATCCTTCTTTGCCGACGCTATACCCCTCCCCTTCTCGCTCCTCTCCCCCTTCCTTTCCTTTCTCCCTGTCTTCCCTTTTCTTTCCCTTGCTTTCCTCCGACATGGCCGGTCCTCCTTACGCGAAAAGTGTCTTGTTATGCCGGTACATATGCGCACCCAGTAATGCGATGAATACTATTCCCGCGGCCGCGTGCAGCTTTGCCCCTCCCGCCGCCACCCCCAGCAGGCTTACGGCAAGGGAAGCGGCCATGCCCCCGTTGCAGGCTCTCCGTGAGATTACGGAAAAATGCGGGAGCAACGTCCCCCCGTCCGCTCTCTTCCGGTTCGGGAGTCCTCCTGCAGGGAGGGAGCCCCCCACTGTCTCTTCGATATGACGCAAAATGCTCTTCCTGTCCGCGACGGCAGTATCAAAGAAAATCAGGAGACTTCCGGTGCGCCGGTTATACCGGATCTCCCCAATCCCCCCGACCGCATGCAGTTCTTTTTCCAACTCCCCGGCGATCCTGCGGTCCTTCAGCTTTCCGTCGCGGACCCGGATCCGCCCCTCCATCAAACGTATCATTCTATTCCCCCCAGCCAATCATCGATTTTCACCTGAATATTCAATAGCGCCTGTACCACTATAGGGTCGAACTGTGTGCCCACGTGCTTCCCAATCTCCTCTACCGCCTGCCGGAGACGTTCTGTTATCAGCTCCGCCGTCTTTCCCTGCAAGGGGGCTTAAGCTGTTCAGCGTCACCAGAACGGTGGTCGCATTGTGCAGCAGGGCGGAGAGGGCGGGAGAGATAGCCCCTGAGAGGCCGAGACCTATCAGGACGGAGTTGATCCCGGCGATATATCTGAAATTCCGCCCTACCAGGGACATTACCGTACGGCTCACCCTCTTGGCGTCGATGATGGCGGTGAGGTCTCCGTCCATTAGCAGTACATCGCTCGCCTCTTTCGCGATATCCGCACCATGCTTCATGGCGATTCCGACATCGGCAAGGGCGAGAGCGGGAGAATCGTTGATTCCGTCCCCCACTACGGCGACCCGATGCCCGCTTTCTTTCAGCTTCCGGATAATCTCCGCTTTCGTGTCGGGCAGCGCCTGGGCATGGTACTCCCTGATCCCCAGCCGCTCCGCCACACTTCTTGCCGTGGCCTCGTTATCCCCGGTGAGCATGATGACCCTTTTAATCCCGGCTTCGTCCAGCTTCCGCAGGAAGACTCCCGTATCGTCCCGCAGCGGGTCATCGATGGCAATGATGCCCGCAAGCTCGCGGTCGATTGCCATGTACAGGATCGAAAGACCCCGCTCCGCTAACGACCGGATGACCTCTTCCGCCCTGCTGGTATCAATCCCCTCGTCCTCGGAGATGAAATGCCTGCTCCCGATGAGGATCCTCCTTCCGTTCAGGGCCGAAGCGATACCGTGAGCGACGATATATTCCACCTCTCCATGCTCTTCCTCGTGGATCACCCCTTCCTCCCGGGCCTTCTGTACCACCGCGGTGGCAACCGGATGGGGGAAATGCTCCTCAACACAGGCGGCATGCCGCAGGATGTACTCCCTGCTATATCCGTCGAACGGCACCACCTCCGCTACTGCCGGGGCGGCCCCGGTAAGGGTCCCCGTCTTGTCGAGGACAAAGACATCCGCCTGTGCCAGGGCCTCCACGAATTTGCCCCCTTTTATCAGCACCCCTCTCCGTGCCGCCTTCACCATCCCCGCCATGATGGCCAGGGGGGTGGAGAGCCGTATGGCGCAGGAATAATCCACGAGAAGAACGGAGGCGGACCTGACGGGGTTACCGGTGAATGCATAGGTCAATCCGCTCAGCAGAAAGGTGTAGGGAACGATCCGGTCCGCCAGCCTCTCCGCATAATTCTGAACCTCCGCCTTGCGTTCCTCGGACTCTTCGATCACTTTGACAATGCGGGCGATCCTCGTCCTGCTTCCGGCAGCCGTCGTCCTTACGGCAAGGGTTCCCTCTTCCACCACTGTGCCGGCATGGACGGTAACACCCTTTCTCTTCATAACGGGCAGAGATTCCCCCGTCATGGATGACTGGTTCACCATCGCCTCGCCCCCGGCAACAACACCATCGACGGGGATGCGGCTGCCGGTCCTCACCACAACGATCTCTCCCCCGGCGATTTCCTCTGTCCGCACCCTCTCCTCTCTGCCCTCTCTTCTGACCCATGCGTACTCGTCGACGACCTGCACCATGCTGGAAAGCATCCGCCGCGACCTCTGCCGGGTCCATTCTTCCAGGTAATCACCCAGCTTCAGGAGAAACGATATCACTCCTACCGTGCGGTAGTCCCGCATGCCCGCCGCCACTCCAATGGCCGATGCGTCAAGGACATCGATGTTCAGACGCCCTTTTCCCACAAGGGAAAGGATGCCCTTCTTCAGAATGGGCATAGCCCCGTACAGTGCCAGGAAGGGCCGAACCGGGGCCGGGATAAAGGGGGAAGCGAGCAGCAGGCTTCCCGAGGCAATGACCGCCCTTTTCTTGCCATCGAGACGGTCCTCCCGCCGTCCTCCCCGCAAGCGGGGTGCTGAAGCGAAGGAGAGCGGGGCCTCCTGTACGGTATCGAGTATCATCTCCCTGACCCTGCTGCCGCCGTTATAGTGTACGAGCAGGCTCCCCGTCCGGTGCTGAAACTCGACCCTTTCAACCCCCTCTCTGTCCGCAAAGAGCGCCTCGATCCGGGAGCGCTCGATCACGGGCCTCCTGGGGACCCTTAAAAGAAGCCTTATTCTCCCCGGGAGCTCATGGATTATCTTGTATCTCACTCTACTCCTCTTCTCTCCTTCAGCAGCAAGACGGCGTGCGATCCAGCTGCGCGATTCCTTGCCCGCTACGAAATTCAAGGGTCAGAGATACCCTCCGTCCTTGCACGTACCGGTCCGGGCGTATTCTTTACCGTAGTACGGCCCGCCCTCCCGCAAGCGCCCTTCCCGATGCAGCGTGCGCTACGGAAAACCGGACCCTGTTGCGGTCAGCTTTATTTCATGAGGGTGCTTATGGCAGCCGGCAGCAGAAAATTCAGCGGCTTCGGCAGAAGCGCATGGGCCACCATGTCAATGACGACGTGAGCTACACCGCCAGGTACCGGAGCGCTCTTGGTTCCTTCGGAAAGCGGGCCGGCCTTGTCCAGTTCCCCGGACAGGGATTCCTTCAGGACTCCGATATGGTGCGGCAGTGAGCGTTTATCTATACGGTTTTCGTCAAATCTGATCAGGATTCTTCCTGTCCTGTAATTGACCGACACATCCAGCACCCCGTCGATCTCGCTTACTGATCTCTGAAGAAGAGCGCAACCATACTCCTTTCCGATCAGCGACCGGTCCTCAAGGCGAATTCTGCCCGGCAGTACGCTCAGTGGAGACATTTTACTTCCTCCTTATTTCAGGGTGAACCCTGCAAAGGTATTTCAAGAAAAGTACTTTACAAAGTCCGGGAGAGCCTGTCGCCGTCAGCAGCCGGCATCCCCTCCGCACACCCTCATTCCCTCTCATTTATCTGAGATTGTGTCTCAGTATAGGCATATCAATGTACCTTTGTCAAGCATTTTTTGCAGAGCCGGCCCTATGGAAATCCCGCAGGCACGCGCAGTAGTTTCATTGAACTGCCGTGCTGGCTCCCGCTCACCCTATTTGATTCGATCGGTGCTTACTGCGGGAAATTCCTGATGGAAAGAATGCAGAGGGCAAGGCGGCAGACTACTCGTTGAAAAAAGCTCCAGCGACAAGCAAGCAGCTTTTTTCGCTGATTTTATAGGGGGTTTCGATGCACGAATGGAATCAAGCAGCACAAACGACAAGAGGGCCGCCCTATTTTCCTGCAGTTATCGCAACAGGATCGAGAAGGACAGGAAGGGGGAAAACTCCGGTCCGTACCCTTTACGGCAGAGCGCCCGCCGGCGACACTGTTCCTTTTTATGCAAAAACCATTTCTTTATGCCGGTAAAAATGCATTGCAAAGAGAGCCAGAAAACCTGTCCCGGCAATTACATGCATCCCCTTGCTGCCCACTATTGCGGCGACGATACTTGCGAGCAATGCAGAGAGCATCCCGATATTGATAGCCCGCCTGAATGCCTTTCCCGATCTTTTTATGGAAGCCGTCACTTTGTTGAGGGTACCGCTTGTGTTCAGATAGCCGGCAATAATCGCCATGATTTTCCTGATACCGGTTACTGCTCTGTCATAAATAACAAGGAGACTTCCGACCCTCCGGTTCTCCGTCACCTTGATAATTCCCTTGTACTTCAGAAGACTTTCTTTGAGTGCTGTAATCGTGGAGGATCTGTTCAGCGCTTTGTCCCTTACTCTCACTCTCCCTTCTACGTAACTGGTAACCATGACACTCTCCTTTATGGAAGTGATACTCAATTTCAATTTATTGTAGGTACCTCGCATGGCTTTGTCAATTGCTATTTCTGGCGGATGCCCCGCTCTGTCAGTACCGGTACCCCGGCCACCGGGTCTGATCGGGACATTAAATGCAAATGCGTCTTAAAAGCACTAATCCCGTTGTTTTTATTTATTTTTTGTTGCATCATTTCCAAATTTGAGGTAATATTTTCTTAACAAAACAAGATTTCACTTTTTCGTGCCGGAGGCTCCCTCGCGATCAGGAGCCCGATGGGGAGGACGGAATTGACCGGAATCAGCAGGTAGCAAGCTACGATACACTTCGGGTAGCAGCAAGTCCAAAATAGAGGGAGGTTTTGCGTGGGAGAGAGGAAGAAAGAGGAAGAGGCCGCCGTAAAAGGGACAGGAAAACCGGAAAAGGGATCAGGTGATACCATCGCACAAGATGAAAAAGGAAACGAGCATATGTCCGGATACTTCATAAGCAAACGCAGTGTCTGGCTTGCGGCGGGGGGAGCGCTCGGCGCCCTTGCGGCGATCGGCATCGGCAAAGTATCCCAAAAGGTAAGGCCCGCGGTCGTGGGGGCCGTGAAAGAGGGATACGCCTTTAAGGAATGGGCGGCTTCGAAAATCGAGAGAGTCAGGGAAGACGCCGAGGATATCGTTGCCGAGGCGAAGCATGCGTACCACAAAGATATCGAGACGACGGCCGAGGCGGTACGGAGGGAAAAAGAGATCCTGGAGAAGACGGAAAAGGCGGTCGAGAAAAAGAGGGCAAGAAAGAAGGAGGCGAAATGACGATGCGGTGGACGAGGAAGTATCTGAGACCGGTCTTGAACATCGCCCTGGGTGCGGGGGCGGTGGTGGGCGGCGCCTATGTCGTTTCGAGGATCAGGGAGAAGCAGGATACCGAGACACGCCTCGACAGGCTGGAACAGATGGTCGAAAGTCTTTCCGGGGAGAATGCAGGGAGCAAGAGGACACAAGGCAAATAAGGACATGAGGTATCGCATCATTCATAATGTACCGGGCAGGCTGAGAATACAGCTTTCTGTTCCCAGGAGACCCATACCCGACAGCGCGCGAATCGAGAACCTGTTTTCCTCTATTGCCGGGGTAAAAGCGGTCTCCTATAATTACCGCACCGGTAACCTGTTCATCGAGTATAGCGGTGAAGGGACAAAAGCCGCCCTGCTGTCGGCAGCAGGCGGAGCGGAAGTGCCGTTTTCGAGACGAAAACGAGAAAGGAGCGCTCTCGAAAAGAAAAAAAAGGCCGCTATGCTTTCCGGCAGTCTTCTTCTGGCAAGACCGTTCATTCCTCTTCCCCTCAGGCCCCTGATTACTTTTTCGGGAGCTCTGCCTGTTTTCAGGAAAGGACTCAACTCCCTGTTCAGCAGACGTTTGAATGTCGATGTCCTCGACGCGAGCGCAATAGCCGTAGCGATGGGAACAGGGGAGCTCTTCACTGCCGGAGTGATCTCGTTCCTTTTGAAAATCAGCGATTATCTGGAGGAATGGACGCGCCACCGGTCCAGAGAGAGCCTCTCGAAGATGTTCTACTATTCAGAGCAAACGGTCTGGGTGAGGAGAAACGGCACTGAGCAGCGGCTCAGCGCAAAGCATCTGGTGCCGGGAGATCATGTTGTGGTAAGGTCCGGCAGTACGATCCCCGTTGATGGAATCGTTGTGGAAGGCGAGGCGATGGTCAATCAGTCGTCCCTGACGGGAGAGTCCCTGCCGGTCATGAAGAGAGAGGGCGTCATGGTCTATGCAGGGACTGCGGTAGGGGAAGGGAAACTCGTAGTGGAGGCCCAAAAGACCGGCGATGAAACAAGGGTCTCCAGAATCGTCACGGTCATCGAGGAGTCGGAAGGGCTAAAGGCCGAAGTCCAGAGCCATGCGGAAAGGCTCTCCGACAGGATCGTCCCCTACTCCTTCCTGTTGAGCGGATTGACCTATGCCCTGACCGGGAATCCCGCCAAGGCGGCATCGGTGCTGCTGGTCGATTACTCGTGCGCCATCAAATTGTCTACCCCGCTGACCATTATGTCCGCCATGATGAACGCCTCCCGGCGGGGCGTGCTGATCAAGGGAGGGAAGTTCATCGAGAAGCTGGCGGCAGCCGATACCTTTGTCCTCGACAAGACGGGGACGCTCACCGAAGCGAGGCCGCGCGTGGTGGACGTGCTGTCCCTGAACGGCTACAGCAGGGAATACATACTGAAACATACGGCGTGTGTTGAAGAGCACTTTCCCCATCCCGTAGCCACGGCCATCACCCGGAAGGCTGAAGACGAAAGCCTTGTCCACGAGGAGGAGCATGCGGAGGTGGAGTATATCGTCGCCCACGGCATCGCATCACGGATAGGAGGCCGAAGGATTCTCGTCGGCAGCAGGCATTTCATCCATGAAGACAACGGGATCAGCGTTGCGTCCGCGGAGCCTGCCGTCAGGAAATTATCGGACCGCGGAAGCTCCATTCTGTATGTAGCCATCGGCGATGAGCTTGCCGGCATCATCACGATCGATGACCCTCTCAGGGACGATTCACGGAGATTCCTGCACCTGCTGAAAGGAGCGGGGGTCGAGAGAGTAGTCATGCTTACGGGGGACAATGAAACCGCCGCCAGGAGCGTGGCGGAACGCCTCGGGATACAAGACTACCAGTGGGAGGTGTTCCCCGATACGAAAACCGACATAATCAAAGGTCTTAAAAACAGGGGACATGTTGTGGCAATGGTGGGGGACGGCATCAACGATTCCCCGGCCCTGTCCCATGCGGATGTGGGCATATCGATGAAGCACGGGGCCGATATCGCGAGGGAGGCATGCGATGTCCTTCTGCTTGACGGAAGGCTCGAGGCGGTGTTCGATGCGATTACAATAGCACAGGGCGCCATGTTCCGCATCAAAAAGAATTTCCAGCGTATCATCGGTACGAATTCTGTGCTGCTGGGGCTCGGTCTTTTGGGCACAATTCCCCCTGTTTTTTCCGCCTTCGTGCATAACGCCGCTACGATCATCGTGGCGGTCAGGTCGTTGAGGCCCTTTATGGTCGACGAGAGCGGCGCAACCGTACATGGGATGTGCGCGCAGAGCCGGCTTCCTGCCGTCACGCTTGACAGGAGGGGAATTTCTGTTGCTATTCAGAAACCTAACGTAAGAAAACTGTTGTTTCACTCCCGGAAGGAGGTGTCTCTGTGGGAAAGGAAGAGATGAAGGATGCGATCAGAAAAGAGCTTGAAGAGATCAAAAGAAAGCACGGGAAAGAGGACCATGGTGAGGGCCACAGCCGTAGAAGCAAGAGGCTTGAGCACGACCATGAAGGAAAGGGAAAATACGCGGAAGGAGGCAGGCACATGGGTGGTTTTTTCTTTATAGCGAAACGGTCTATCTGGCTTGCGGCGGGGGGAGCGCTCGGCGCCCTTGCGGCGATCGGCATCGGCAAAGTATCCCAAAAGGTAAGGCCCGCGGTCGTGGGGGCCGTGAAAGAGGGATACGCCTTTAAGGAATGGGCGGCTTCGAAAATCGAGAGAGTCAGGGAAGACGCCGAGGATATCGTTGCCGAGGCGAAGCATGCGTACCACAAAGATATCGAGACGACGGCCGAGGCGGTACGGAGGGAAAAAGAGATCCTGGAGAAGACGGAAAAGGCGGTCGAGAAAAAGAGGGCAAGAAAGAAGGAGGCGAAATGACGATGCGGTGGACGAGGAAGTATCTGAGACCGGTCTTGAACATCGCCCTGGGTGCGGGGGCGGTGGTGGGCGGCGCCTATGTCGTTTCGAGGATCCGGGAGAAGCAGGATACCGAGACACGCCTCGACAGGCTGGAACAGATGGTCGAAGAAGCAGCGAGAGAGACAGAGAAAAAAGAATAAGGGGGAATCGATCATGGCGAGCGACACGATGAAAGACCTGCTCAATTCCGCGATCGCGCGGGAGTTGTCGGTCAGCATCTCCTATATGTGGCAGCACGTCATCATGGAGAGCATCGATGCCGGTTCCGTCGGCACGATCATGAAGAAGATCGCAATCATCGAGATGACCCATGCCGAGGAGATCGCTGAAAGACTCGTCAGCCTCGGCGGAATGCCCACGACACAGCCGTCGGAAGTGCAGGTAGGGCCTCCCGACGCGAAAGAAATGCTCATGATTAACCTCGGCCAGGAGCAGAACGCCCTGAAGCTATACAGCGAGATCATAGCCCGGGCGGAGAAGGAAAACGATCCCGCGACACGAAAGCTCTTCGAGGAGATCCTGAGGGACGAAGAGGAACACCATTCCACCTTCACTACCCTCCTGGGAATCCTCTGAGCAACCGCTGCAGGGGGACCGTACAGGCATGACATTTCGGATAGTGCGTCCCGGTTGAGCTTTTCGGGATGCCGTAGGGGGTGCTGGCAAACTGTATACGGTGCAGCCGGCCGCAGCAGAAAACAGTCTGCCTGCACCCCCTGGTTCACAACAGGTCGCGTACCGCTATTTCGAAGATATCTTTCGGGGTCTCGCCGAGAAAAGCCTTTCTCACAACCCCCTCCCTGTCAATAAGGAAAGTGGTCGGCACCGCATGAACACCATATTTTCCTGCAGTTATCGCAACAGAATCGAGAAGGACAGGAAAGGTAAGATTCCGTTCCCTGATGAAGGTCTCAACGGTTTCCTTCGAATCCCCGATATTGACGGCAAGCACCACAAGCCCTTCCGCTTTATACCTCTTGTACAGGGTATCCATTGCGGGCAGCTCGTCGACACATGCCTTGCAGGTACTGGACCAAAACCGTATGACAATACTCTTCCCCCGGTAATCAGCCAGTCTCACCCTCTTATCCTGAAGATCAAGAGCACTGATTTCAGGAGCAGGCAAACCTATCTTCAATGGTTTTTCTCTTTTGCAGCCGCACAGGAGCACCACGCAGCTGAAAGCAACGATACCTGCTACGAGATTACGTGCAACTCGTTTCACGGACATGCATCTCCCTCTCAATCCTCCCGTGGTGCAATCTGATAACTCTGTCCGAGAAATCCGCCAGTTCAGGATTATGGGTTACCAATATTATCGACCTCCCCTCGTTATGGAGCTCCTTGAAAATATTGAGAATAATTTCTTCATTCGCTTCGTCGAGGTTCCCCGTCGGCTCATCCGCCAGGATAATGGCAGGCTGGTTGATGAGCGCCCTCGCGATACAGACCCGCTGCTGCTCACCTCCCGAAAGCTGGGAGGGAAGATGATCGATCCGGTGCCCCAACTGCACCCTCTCCAGCACCTCCACGGCATCGCTTTTGTCGATCATGCTATGGTAGTACTGGGCAAGCATCACGTTCTCAAGCGCCGTAAGGTACGGAACAAGGTGGAACTGCTGGAAGATCAGGCCGATCTTTTCACGCCGCACGACTACGCGCTGCCTTTCGGTCAGCGTGGAGGTATCGACGCCGTCCAGTATATAACGCCCCTCGGTCGGGGTGTCGAGGCACGAAAGGATATTCAGCAGCGTGGTCTTGCCGGAGCCCGACGGCCCCATTATCGAAACCCATTCCCCTCTGTCGACCTGCATGTCGATACTGTTCAGCGACGTTACGTTTCCGAATCTTTTTGTCAGGCCTATTGTCTCAAGCACTGTTTTTTTCACGTAGTCTCTCCTTGAAAATATTCATTCCTCTTTCAGCACCTGGGCGGGAACAACCCGTACCGCCATCCTCACCGGGATAGCAGCGGCCAGGAGCGCTGCAAACACAGACGGCAGCACCGTCACGGGCAGTACTGCCAGGCGGAAGGAGATGGAAGAGCCGAAGACAGCCTGTCCGAGCAGCTGTGCGAGAATAAATCCCGCAACCAGACCCGCGGCAACACCCGCCATTCCGACAATCAGGGTTTCGGAAAGAAACTGAAGCACAATGTCCCTGTCGTCGGCGCCTATGGCCTTCATCAGTCCGATTTCACGGGTTCGCTCCGAAACTACCGCAATAAGGGTCGTCATGACGCAGAGAGTGGTAACGGTCAGAATCATGAAAGCAACCAGTGCCATGAGCCCCTTGATTTTTTCGAGGATCCTGCCGTCCGAATAGGAGACCTTGCGTATGGGTTTGGCGTCGATTCCGGGGAAACGGCTTTCCATCCGTGCTGCAAGCCCGTCAACGTCCATGTCTTCCGTGACGATGCTCAGCAGTGCGTGGTTGACTTTCCCCTCAAGCCCCGTTATTCTCCCGGCGAGGGAGAGGGTGACAAATATCCGGTCGTCCTCGGCCTGACCTGTCTCCGCTATGCCTTTCACCGTAAGAGTCTTTTGAAAGCCTGTTTCATTCCTGATTACAGTGACCGAATCCCCTACCTTCAGTTCCATGTTCTTCGCAAGAGTCTTTCCGACCATACAGGAATCCTCGTCAAAATCGACGATCCATTTTCCCTCGATCTGCCAATAGGGTGAGAGTCTTCTCAGCCCGGAAAAGTCCACACCCGCCATTACGGCATTCCCAAGATCGAGTCTCACTACGCCGTACAGGTAGGGGGACGCGCCTATCAACCGGCCGGGGGACACCATTCCGACCGCTTCCTCGATCACGTGAGCATCAACGGTCCTGCTGCCGGAAGAGGCTGCCGGCCCGATAAAGAAATTCGCCCCGTACGTCCTCAGCTCGCGGCTCATTTTTGTGGAGATATCGAAGTAGACACTCGAAAGCGCGGTAATAATCGCAGCGCCGATCGTGATCGAGAAGAAGGTGATGGCGACGCGGTTCCTGCGGACCTTCAGGGACTTGAAAAGTATCAGCAGAAACATCCCTGCCCCCGGCATTTTCGATCCCTTATCTCCTGCCATGGAGCACCTCCGCAGGGTACAGTTTCGTAATAAGCCGCGACGGCATGAGGGATCCGGCAAGGGCTATCATGACCGAAATGATACTATTCACCGGGACGACGATCGGGTTGAATGAAATGGTCGAGCCGAATACGCTCAGACCGATAATCTGTGAAAGCCCCGCCCCCGCGGCACACCCCAACAGTCCGCCTAGCAGGCCCACCACCGCCGCCTCGCTCAGAAACAGGAGATAGACCTCCCGGTCTGCTGCGCCGAGCGCCTTCATCAAGCCGATCTCCCGGGAGCGCTCCATGATGGTAGTGACCATCAGGGACGAAATGCCCAGCCCGGATGCAATAAAGGCCGCAGCCGTCACTACGATCATCAGGAGCTGGATCTTGTTGATAACTGTTCCCTCGCTTGCCGCCACCTGCCATATGGGACGGGCCGTGACATTCGGGATCGCCTCCTCTATCTGGTGCGTTATGGAACTTACGTAGGCCGTGCAATACCAACGGTCATATTCCAATGAGGTCAGGGATTCGGAGCTGTGCCGTGCCTTTCTCGAAAGGGTATCCTCGGGCACAGTAAGGGCGCTCACGCTGACCGACTGCACTTTTCCCTCGAGCCCGCTCAGCTTCTGCACTGCCGGCAACGGTGCGACAAGAGCGGACTCCTCGGGCCCGCCGGTGCTGAGGATGCCCTTGATCACGAAGACCGTCTCCCTGCGAGGGTCTCCCGGTATTCCCACCGCGAGGCGATCTCCGTTTTTCAGGTGCATCTCACGGGCAAGGAGAGCGCCCGCAAGAACTCCCTCCCGGTCGTTATCGTCGGGCCACTCCCCCTTTACCTGCCAGTAGGGATTGATCACCCGTACCCCGGTACGAAATTCCTCATCTCCTGATACCGGCATCAGCGTATCGAAGCTCGTCCCCAGCAAAGCAATACGTTTCTTTTCCCTTCCCCCTGTTTCAGCCGTTATCTTCAAAAAGGGAGCAATCCCGATGATATTGTTATGCCAGAATATCTCCTTGATCCGCGGCAGGTCCTTTTCCTCGATGAAGACCTGCCCCGCAAGCGGGTTATAATCGACGCCCCCGATCTCAAGGGAGATATTCTCGCTTTTCGGAACGATATTTATGTTCGCACCGTACGATTTCATCTCCTTCGCCATTTTGTCGCCTACATCGATGGATACGTTCATCAACGCGGTAATAAGGCTCGTCGCCAGAACAATGGTGAGCATGGCGAGGGCCTTTCTCCTGCGGCCCCTGAGGAAAGACTGTCTGAGCATGAGAAAAAACATGACGGTTACCCCCTCCTTTTCACCCTAAGACTCCCTGAATCCCTGCACACGGAAATAGCGCGACTGCCGGTCCCCTGCGTATGTCTCGGGCGACGTCCTGAATTTCTCCTCCGACTCTCCGGATTCGAAGAAATAGGTCCTTCCTTTGTATTCATACCGGTTCGGCGCCGTGAGATTGTTCAGCTCCTTTCCGGTAACCGGGTCTCTCACCTGTATCGAAATCACCTCGGAGAAATAGCGCGCCCCCTTGTCCAACTCTTCCGCGCTGACGACCACGTACTCCCCTTCAATAGTATAGTTGAGAGGTATGGGATTGCATCCCCCCGCCTTTCCTATGGACGGTGTGAATATCCGTACGTTACAGGCGATGCAGATCACTTCGTTTTTCTCCTTGATATAGCCCATGTCACCGCATAACATGCATGCGTCATACACAACGCTTATCCTGTTCCGTCCCCCGGAGCTTTTCGTACTGCGATTGATCATGAAGAACCGGATGACGTGTCCGTCATCCGTAATATAGGAATAGCGGTGGAGGTTGCCATCCTTTACGTCATCGATTCTCACCTTGATCAAACCACCGGAATCCGGCTTGAGATTGACCGGCGGAGATATCTTCGGGGGTCGCGACGCATAGAGGTCGAAGGAAAGCAGAACGGCCAGGATGACGCCTGCGGATACCAGGGCGGACTGAAACCACCGCCTCTCGAACAGGACCCTGCTGCGCGCTTTTCTGCGTTCTGCTTTTTGCATGCCCTGCAGGTCGTGCGGCGTGAAAACCGTTCTCCCGGAAAAAAAGAGAAGGGAGAGGGCTGTTATGATACCGACCTGAATATAGGGAAGCAGGGTGGCGTATTGAGCGACTTTTGCCACAAAAGAGAGTCGCCCGCTCGTGACTTCAACCATTTCCAGGCGCATCAGCCCGAGCAGGACCTCGGCGCACCATTGGAGAAGAAGTAAAATGGAAGCAAATAAGAAGACACCCGAAACAACACCCCTGCCGCTCTTTGTGCTCACGCGGGCCATCAAGGGAATAAGAAACGCGATAAGGAAGGCACCTGCCAGGATTCCGCCGGTATTCATCAGAAGCTCCGTATTTAAAATGGAGAGGGACGAAAGAGCCTGTTCGGCAAGACGGGCAAGAAAGGAAAAAGCCGCGACGGCAGAAATCACTGCGATGAGGGACCGGGCCGTCCCCCATCCGATGACGGGAACCGCCCGGTAGCGGCTTCCGGGCAGAATAAGGACTCCTGCACCGAATACAACCGCAAGAATACCAGCCGCATAGAGGGAGGTCCTCGCCGAAGTAACGGCTTCCTGACGGAAAGAGATCCAATAAACGAGGATGCCGCTCAGCAATCCGACAGCAAGGCTGATGGCAAGAGAGCGGGTTCTCCTCCTCTCATTATTGCGTTTCCACAGGGCGACAAGCATGCCTGTCATCAAGGATACAGGCAGAAACGCATGAAGGAAACTCACCAGATAGGACAACATTTTCTTCTCCGCCTTTCACCCTCCCCCGATATTCCCCCGCCCCTCAAGGGGGGAGAAATATGTTTTTGGTAGGGGCAGCCCTGTGTGGCTGCCCGGATGATACAGGGCGACCACACAGGGTCGCCCCTACATAATTACCCTCCCCCCTGGGGGAAGGCGGGGGAGAGGGTAATTTTAAAATTCAAACACAGCCTTACTTAAGAGGTACATACTTGAAGGTATAGTCGACCGTAAACGGCTGGAACCATTTGCCGACGCCGGAAGCCTCATCGGTATGGCGGCCGAAGCCCTGCTTCTCCGGGGACTCAATGGTGTAGGTAACCTTATAATTGCCTGCGCCCATCATTTTGATGTTGGCTCCATAGTGGGGTCCGTCCTTTGCAACCATCGGCATGAACTTGCCTGTCTTCGACTGGCCATTATCGAGATTCTCCAGCTTGTAGGTAACGGTGAGGTACGGTATCCACTCTCCCGCACCGAAACCGTTCGGGTTCCCTTTCGTGGCATGAATGTCCGCCTCAAGGTGAATATCGGCCTGTGACGCAGGGAGGTCCGTGCCCCGGGGCTCCATATCGATGGGCTTCAGGTAAACCGCCGCGATTTTCATCTTATTGAGCACCTTCTCCTCACCCGCCGGATACTCCTTCATCTTCTCGGCTCCGTAAGCAACCAGCGAAAACCCCGACAAAAAAACCAATAACATACAACCTGCAAGCATTCTCTTCACGTAAACTACCTCCTCCTGATTGGTTCTCCGGGACAATGCCCGGGTTGCAACGCCATCCCTTAAACACTTTGTATGATGATTATCCGTTCGGCGCCTCCTTTACGGGAACGCCTTTCCGTTTTACCAGTACTGCAAGCCCCGCTACGGCAGCAAGTATGATCACGAGCTGCGGAATCAGCGTTTGCACATAGGGATACACCCCGAGAAACGGAACAACAGGTATCCATGAAATCAGCGAGGGTTCAAAAAGCTTTCCTTCGATCAGCTCCATCATTCCCTTACCGGCAAATACAAAGGCCATGTAGTAGAGCAACGCGCCGGTGCAGAGGAAAAACGGACGTATCGGAAGCTTCACCGCTCCATAGCGCATCCCCAGATACAGAACGCCGAGCAACACGCACCCGAGCACAAACCCCGCGGCTATTGCCGTTACCCCCGAGCCGGCCGAACCGGAAGCGAGAGCCTGATAAAAGAGCACTGTTTCGGCCCCTTCCCGGTACACTGCCAGGAAAGCTGCAAACCAGAGCGCCTTGAGAGAGCCGGAGCTGAGGGAATCGCTCACTTTCCCTTTTATATACGCCATCCATTTCTGCGCTTCAGCCTTCGCGACCAGCCAGTAACTGACGCTGAAAAGCACCACCGAGGCGAGGAGCATGGCCGCCCCTTCCAGCACCTCCTGGCTCGCGGCAGATGTCTTGAAGACCCATTTCACGAGGACCGCCGTGATGACGCTCAACACAAGGGCGGAAATGCAGCCGTTGTAGATGGCCCGAAGCTTGTCGTTGTTGCCGGTCTTCACGAGATAGGCGATAATGGCAGTTATAATGAGTATTGCCTCGATCCCCTCACGCAGGATGATCATGAGTGAGTAGAAGAACAGTGCCACCGGCGAGTCCTTGCCCTTTCCCAGCAGGGCAACCGCCCTTTCGAAATCTGTCCTCATAGCGGCGAGGGAGCCCTCCATCTCACCGGCGGGCACGCCTTTTTTCATCCGGCCTATGATCATGCTGAAATGCCCCTCAAGCGCTGCCTTGAAATCCGGGTCCCTCGCGCCGATCTTCGCTTCCATGCCGCTCGCCTCGAAGACATCGAAATAGGTGTCCTGCATGAGGCTCACGGCATTCTTCGTCTCGCCTTTCTCATAAAGGGCTATCGCCTTGTCGATCTCCCTGAAAAGGTCGGCCGTTACCCTTGACCAATCCTTTTCGGGCTCTTCTTTTGCTGCGGACCTTTCCGCCAGCTTCTTTGAAACCGCCCGGTCAACAACGGGGAGCCCCGGCAGGTCGGCTCTCAACTCCTTTATAAGGCCGGATATCCGCGTCTCGACCTGGTTCGGCGCGTCCCCGCGCTGGATCAGGCCCGCTATCTCGGAAAAGCCGGCATTGTTCTCAAAATCCTTCTTTTGGGAGATATGACGCCTGACCGCCGTCTCAAGAAGACTGTTCTTGTACTCGTCAAACTGGGTCTGAATGACAAGCTCCGCAGCCCTCTTCGGGTCACCCCTCCTGTATGCGTCGAGGGCTTTCCCGAGCCCGGACCGGATGTTCTCAAAGGCCTGGAGCCAGACAGGCTCGATGGGTTCCGCGCCCGCACCGCTCCCCGTATCCTTCCCCTGCTGTTTCGTATCGTTCGAGGCTTCAGCAACCAGTTCGACCCCGCCCTCCAGCTCAGGAATCAAAGACCTGAGCTCGGACATGAACCCGTTTATCCTCTTTTCGACAGCCGCAGCCGGCTCTCCTGCCACAATCATCGTGCGGATAGCGATAAACTCTTCCTCGAGTTCGACATTCTTCTTCGCGGAAATATTTATGCGGATGGGGCCTTCGAGATTTTCATACACTTCGAAATACGCTGCCTGGGCCTTTTGTTTCGCCTCCCCGCTATTCCCCTTTTTATACAGGCTCAGCGCCTCATTCAAAAGGCTCCCCACCTCATCGATCATGCTCCGGTAATTGAGCTTCTCTTCGCCCTGTGCCGTGTTGATCGCACCCGCCAGCGCCAACGCCAGGATAACACTCAGGATTCTAATCAGTGACGCAGCTCTTCCCATATCTTCCCCCAAAACCTTCTTTTTTCACACGCAATGTCTCTACCCTCTCCAGCGCGTAGGTATCTCCGGCAAAAACCAGAAGAGATACCGTTCCCTCCCGGGACCGGTGACCGGTCCCCGCACGGAATCAGGGCCGGTCGTAGTCCTTCCGCTTCGCAACTCGCTTAGAACCCCACTCCGAGCTTCAGATACAGCTCTTTATTGTCGTCGGCCCTCATATCCGTCAGACTGCTGTGGAGCCGGTAGTCCGTATATCTGTACTCAGTGGCGATAAATGCCGTCAACCCCCTCTCTTCATCCTTGTAGATCGGGTATCTCACGCCCAGGCTGTACCTGTTTCTCGCCGACCAGGAAGCTGTCTTCTCCGCCAGATCGTCATCGTCGAAACGCTCATACCTGAAAGCAAGCTCCATGGGCTCCTCGAACAGATGGGTCACCCTCTCAAACAGTGTCGCTCCTCCGATATCTTCATGTCCCTCACTATGATTGAATAAGTATGCCGCTGTTACAGAGAAGACCCCTTCCTTGAATGTCTCACCGAGCCCCTCGAATGTCTCTCTCTCGAGTGCCTTCATATACTCACCTTCGAGCCTGAGTCCCTCAAGACCGGGCACTGCAGCACTTAAACCTACATTTACCGTGCTGTTTCTCTTCCCCCGTCCGGGCTCGGACAGATAGCTGAGAAAGAACATCAAATGGTCTTCCAGCGGAGAAACAGAGGCGGAGAGAATATACGAGGTCACATCGTCCATAGGTGCGCCTGTTCTGGCGACCTCAAGCAGCCCGGAATCGACAAGGTGGTCCATCTGCTCTTCGCCTTTATAAAGGGTTGCCGACACATCAAGTCCCAACGGCCCGGTCACTCCAAGAGAGACACCTACCCTTTTCGTCTCGTAGGCATCCTGCGTCATCGGGTCGGTCACGAGGTGATTCTCGAAGACACCGAAAGGCTGCGTCCTCTTTCCCAGGACAAGATAAAGAGGAAAGTCCTCCTTCTGCAAAGTGATTGTCGCTTCATCTACGGTGATCTTTTCATCACCGCTATTCACCTCGTCACCGATCCATTCGGAATTCAGAACCGCACCCGCCTTCATCCAGTCCGTCAGTTGCGCCTCAAGACCCAGTTCAAATCTCCTCAGGTAGAGGTCCGATGCGGAACCGGAATTCCGGTTCGAAATATCGCTGCGTTTTCTCCAGCGGTATTCCCCCTCCAGGAGACCGGAAAGATTGATCCTGTCCGTCCACCCTTCCTCTTTCTCCTCCGGCTTGTTATACTCGATCGCTTCAGCTATTTCTGTATTCAGCTGTACCTTCTTCTCCTCTTCACCAGCTTTCAGCTCTTCTTTTATGGCCCTGTACTCTTGCTCGTTAATAATTCCCTTCTTCAGCAGGATTGTCAGGATGGCATCGCCCTCTCCTGCGTGCGCGGCAGAAACAGGCAGCATGAGGGCAAAAACAAAAACGATGAATACTTTTCTCATAACATCATATCTCCTTAAGCAACAAATTTTGGTCTCAAAGAGACCTCCCTGCAAACGATCTACTTACCCTTGTCAAGAAGCCCCCATCTTCTGAATCTTTGGAACTCCGGCACTTTCTCCTCGAAAAAAACTACTTTTACGTACTTTTCGATGAGCCATACCAGAAGAATGGAAGAAACGATTACAACGTCCATACCTGTCAGGCATCAACCGGATGACGCAAAAGTACAAGTGATGTTACAATCAGTGAGATTTCCAGGACCCAGAACGTCAAAAACTTCATAGAGGACACGTCTGCGGAGAGGAAACGAACAAAGTAGCCCGCCATAATATCGGCCACCGCTGAAAACATAACAAAAAAGGCAAGCACGGCCTTTCCCCTGAAACGGGTGAAAGAGAGAAAGTGAAGGAGCGCAGCCAGATAGAGGGGAACCGAAAGAAAGTGTGCATAGGAGATCTCGAACAGGCCTGAAAAAGTTTTCGGACGGGTAAACTTCGATACATCTCCATGGTAATAGAGGAAGACATCCGTGGGGGTCTTGCCGATCTTTTCGATGAAGAAAAACGAGGTGACAAGTACGAAAAGCACATTGAAAAAAGCAAAAGGCACCACAATGGAGCTCCACCAGTTGGGGCGCGGGGCATCCCCCTTATCCGCCCCGCGCTCTTTTTTCAGCAGATTCACTGCGGCTAGTGCAAGCATGCAGAGCAGTACCGTTTGAAAGAGAAAAAAGGATACAAGCCTGATAAAGGCGTAATCGCGCCCTAAATAATACACCAAGTATCCTGACGCAATCTCAAGGACAGCCGAGATGAAGGAAAACACCGCCAGGAAAGATTTCAAAGCTGCCGGGGAGCCATTATCGAGGATAAGGGCGGAAAGGGTGAGCAGCAGAATGCCGATAGTAACGATCTGTATGTGACTGTCCTGCGTCAGTTGCGCCAGGGATATGATCTCGGGGAATTCGGGAGCTCCGAAGAAATATCTTGCCACCCCCTCCGGAGAGAAAGAAAATCTATCATAGAAGGAAACGAATCCGCCTGCCCAATAGAAAAAGATAAAGAGAAGATAGCACCAGAGTACCCGTGAAAGGACCCGGTCCCTGCCGTTATTTCCCTTTACGAAGAATTTCATCCTGGCCTCCGAAAAGCACCTTCCAGATGGCAAGCACCCTTCTGGAGCCATCCGTTATGGCTTTTGCAGTAAGAGTAGCCCCTGTTATGCCGGAAATATCACGCCTGAGCCGTATAGGGTCTCTGTCGATGGATTTATCCTTGAAGAGCCCCAGCCACCGGTCCTGGGGCAAATATTCCATAGGCTCATTAAAGGAGAGCACTTCAATTCTGTCGATGCTGCCGTCAGGGTGCAGGGAATAGAGCAGCGTCTCGGGCTTTGTCCTTACGATGTGGCTTTCAATAAAAGCATATCCTACAATCTTATTGTCCCGCTTTGCTTCATAAAAAGACACCAGTCTCTCGTTTTGCCGCATTCCCGAAATCTTCTCGATCTCCGCGACCTGTTCGGGACGCAGGATGATATTCTTCACCTCTATCGCCGCATTCCTGAATACTCCCTTGAGGGCATCTTCAGGCTTCTTCAGGATCACTGCGTGAGCCTTTGTACCCTGCAAAAGCAAGAGAGAGCAGAACACTACCAGCAAAGATATTTTCAGTCTCATGTCCACGCCTCTTCATCAATCCTTTTCTTTTTCCGTCGGGACTGTTCCCGGCGCGCTCAAAGACGGTATGCACACCGGGAACAGCCGCACAGTACCGCTCGAACTAGAATATGAACCCGAGTCCTACATTGAACTGGTTTATCTTGTTCTCGTCAAACCCTGTCCCCTTGCCTTCGGGCAGGCTGGACTCAGTGTCCCTCATCTGGTAGTCCGCCTTGATCACGATCTGGGGATGCGGCTTGAAATCGAGGCCTACGGTGAACACTTCCCTGTCCTTCGACTCATTGGGGCTTCCGGTGAAGACCTCGTCGTTCAGGTTGTACCGTTCGTAGCGGGCAAAGGGAGTCAGAGACATTACGCTTTCCGGTCTGATATGCGGGAAAATATTATATCCCGTCTCCGCATACCAGCCATACACCTGTTTTGCCCTTCCGGCTTTTTCATACGCCTCATTCCCCGATGCGTCCCCGAAAGCATAGAGGCCCTTGACAAAGGCATTTCCAGTCTGGTACTGGGCTTCAAGGACATAGAGACCGATGTTCGCTTTCTCGGTACCCCTTTCCGATCCGCCCCCCTTGTTCTCGGCGCCTCCGTAATAGGCGGAACCTCCAACGACAAGGCCGGGGACACCGGAGTAGTCGAGCCGTACTACGCCGGCAAACTTGTTGTAGTTCGACTCCTTGCCATTCTGCCTTCCACTCCTGATCCAATCGCTGATGTTGTCGGTCTTTAGACCATTTATAAGGGCTGCCTTGTATGAAAAGCCCTTGCCGAGGTCTCCGTACGCCATCACGCCAAGCTCCCTCCAGGTAGTCGGTATTACCTGACTTTCCACATCGGGACGAAATGTACCATAAAATACTGTCGGTTCGTGGTATTCGTTGGTCCTGCTTATCGGTACCAGGATCAGGCCTGGTCTTATATTGAATCTTGGATCGAGCATGAAATCGAGGTAAACGAACTCTACCGAGATATCATTGCCTCCGTGCTCGAACTCCACTTCGGCATTCATCAGGATCTTGTCGGAAAATTTATACCCGAAATACGGAATAAAACGGTAAACGTCGCCCTTATCCGTTTTCGAGCTGTGAAAGTAGTTCGAATATACTATTTCCCCGTATCCGCCTATGGACAGACCGCGGGGGGTGTAATAGATTTTGGACGCTGCAGGACCAAGACCCGCATACGACTTGTACTCTATTTCCGGCATCGCAACGTCCAGCCTGAGCTTCCGCATCTCCTCCTTCAGGACACCGGCCTCCTCGATTTTTGCTCCCTGTTTCTTCTGCTCGTCCTTCAAACTTCTCAGCTCCTCCTGAACATTCTGGAGCAGACTCTCCAATTGCTTGATCCTTTCATCGGAAGTCTGCGCGGAAGCTGCACTGCTGACCAGGAACAACAACAACACTGATGCAAGAAGCTTTTTCACTGTACTCCTCCCCTTTCCATTTTATAAAGGCTGCAGTAAAACTGCTCTCGGTATCCGGCTTTTTCACAAAAGTGCACGAGAAGCGCTCACAACGAATACGGGGAGGTAACCCCGGAAACGAGTGACACCTATACCTCCCCGCCGTTTTTCTGCCGGTCATTCTTCAGACAATGGAAACAATCCCTCAGTGTGCAGACGCCGCAGGAGTGGTACATCTTCACCGGGATCCCCTTCGCTTTCGCTATGTTCATCACCTCCCTCTTCACCCGGTGGGAGATTTTATTTGTGAAGATGACCATGGCATCCACGTTTTTGATCCCTGCCGCCATGTTCGTATGGGCTCCGCTGAACACCTTCAGCTCTATCCCGAACTTCTCCGCCTCACTCCGGTAGTGCTTCTCCAGCCTGTCCATTCCGCCGATCAACGCAACACACATAGGGTATCTCCTGTTTTTTATAGATAATGAGACCTAATTTCATCAGAGACAAAAAAAGGATGGAAGCAGCTGTTTCCATCCCTTGCCGAATTAATATTTCACTTTTATGCCGTTCATGTCCTCTTTGGTGATCTCAGGCCACTTTACCAGTGTCCAGTTGCCGACCCATGCCTTGAAAAGGGCGAGGTTCTTCTGGCGCTCCTCTTCCGTCGCTCCCAGATGCTGGTACATATTCCCCGGTTTGCCGTCCTTTGTACCCTTCCCGTCGTTCAGCCTCCTCATGAGGGCTCCCGTATCCGGCCAGGCCGTGTAATAGACCAGATGGCTGTAGGTGTCCATCCGCATGCCCTGCCCTTTGGAAAGCCACTTCTCCTTCTCCTCTTTAAAGGCATAATACTCGGGAGCGGCGTCCTTTCCATGGCATCCGGCACATTTCGCATCGAAAACCGGTTTGATATGAGTCCTGTAGGTCACCTCTTCCGCCCATACACCCGAAGCACACAACCCGATTGCCAACGCCGTGCTGAATAGCCAATGCATTCTTTTCATCCTCTCACCTCCCCTTTTTTTGAGATTGTGTCTCAGTATAGTCACATCAACTTACCTTTGTCAAGGCTTTTTTCTTATTACGGCTGCACAGCGAGAAACGGGCCGGAAGAGACCCTCCTTGCAACACCACGTTTGAATACACTCTTGTTGAACTAATCAGCCGCCATCAACTATAATTTTATGTATCATGTCCATTGTTCTGCTCATTACGTTCTTTACCTTTCTTCTCAACCTCCCCTTCGGCTATATAAGAAAGCACTCCAGAAGGTTCTCCCTGAAGTGGTTTCTCTGCGTGCACGTGCCCGTTCCTCTTGTGATCGCTGCAAGGCTTCTCGCGCATACCGATTACCGGTATGTACCTCTCTTTTTTCTTGCCGCCCTTGCCGGGCAGTGGTACGGCGGAAGGATTACGCTCAACGGATGATCGCCAGCTTCCTTATACAGCCTGGTGTGATAGAGATGCGGGAGGTCCCCTGTCCCGAGCCTTCCCGCGGAGAAGTGCTGGTCAAAGTAAAGGCGGCCCTCACCTGCGGCACCGATCTGAAGGCTTTCCTACGGGGTCATTCCCTTATCCCCATGCCCGGCGTATTCGGTCATGAATTCTCGGGGATCATAGCGGCGACGGGCAGGGGGGTAAGGGGCTTCAAAGCGGGGGACGAGATCATGGCGGTCCACAGCGCCCCATGCCGTACCTGCGGATACTGCAGGAAAAAACTGTTCCATCTCTGCGAGAGGATCATGAGCACAAAGGTACTGGGGGCCTATGCCGAATATCTGTTGCTCCCTGCGGAGATAGTAAGACAGAATCTCTATCGCAAACCCCGCACCCTGCGCTTCGAGGAGGCGGCCTTCCTTGAGCCCCTCTCGTGTGTGGTCCACGGGATGCGGGGCCTTCCCCTGAAAAAAGGAGACCGGACCCTTATCATCGGTACCGGTCCCATCGGACTCCTGCACTGTGCTCTGGCCAGGGCAAAGGGGATGAAGGTCCTGATGAACGGAAGGAACCCGGAGAAACTGCATTTTTCACAGCAGTTCGGTGCGGACAGAACCGCCTCCCCCGGCGAACTGGCGGAAGAGGTCCGTTCCTTCACCGGCGGCATGGGGTTCGACTATGTCTTCGAATGCACGGGACAGGTGGAAGTATGGGAGCACGCGGTGGACTATGCCCGAAGGGGCGGGACGGTGGTCCTGTTCGGCGGCTGCAAGGGAGGCACAAAAGCGACCTACGACACCTGCAGGCTCCATTACGATGAAATAACCCTGAAGGGGGCTTTTCATTTCACCCCGCAGGATGTCAGGGAGGCCTATGCACTCCTGAAAGGGTCCATCGATGTTTCTCCGCTGATCAGCAGCACGTATCCGCTTTCCGATCTGCCGGTGGCGTTCGAGAGACTGGCAAAGGGAGAGGGGATAAAATACGCGATTATCCCCTGAAACGCGCCTCCCGGATCGGGAGACACGTCATCCGTTGCAACGGCCTTTCGCACTCCCCTGCAGTATATCCGACACCATCTCGGTGACCCGGCGGAAATCGATCTTCCCGCTGCCCATCTTCGGGAGCTCCTCAATTACCACGAACTGACGCGGCAAGGCAATGTTGGGAAGGTGCTCCGCCATCTGCCGCAGTACCTTCCTCTCCTCCATCCCGTGCGTCACCGCGGCGACGATCTTCGCACCTTTCACGGGATCAGGGACCTCCACCACGCAGCAGGAAGCCCCCTCGGGAAGGAATCTCTCCAGGATACTCTCCACCCACACCAGGGAGACCATCTCTCCGCCGATCTTCACGAATCTCTTCAGCCGTCCCGCATGCCACAGGAACCCGTCCTTGTCCAGATATCCCATATCCCCGGTATCGTACCAGCCGTGGCGGATGCGCATGGAGGTTTCCTCGAAGTCGTCGAAGTATCCCTTCATGACGAGGTCTCCCTTCACCAGGATCCTCCCCACCTGCCCGGGAAGGCAATCTTCGCCGGTCTCATAATTTTCGATACGCACCTGCACCCCGGGGATAACCCTTCCGATGCTCCCGGGCCTGTTATGCCCGGGAACATTCGCCGAGATAACCGGGGAGGTCTCCGTGGTGCCGTATCCTTCGTAAAGGGTTACTCCGTGCTTTTCCATGAATTCCTGCCGCAGCGCATCGGGGCATTTGTCGGCACCGCACACGGCAAGACGTACGCTGCCGAAGTCCCCCGGCTCCGATTTGCGGAGGTATCCCCACAAGAAGCTGGGGGTGCCCACCATCAGGGTGGGCTCGTGCTCCCGGACAATGGTACATACCATCCGGTAGTCAAGGGGATTGGAGTAACAGACGGCGGTCATTCCATGATACAGGGGAGTCCAGAGGTTGACCGTGAGGCCGAAGATATGGAAAAAAGGGAGATTCGCAAGCATCCTGTCCTCCCCTGATATTCCCGCCATTTCGCTGAAGCTCTCGATATTCGATGAGATGTTGCGGTGGCTCAACTGCACCGCCTTGGGGTCCCTCTCGCTGCCACTGGTGAAAAGGATGACGAGATCGTCGTCGGGATGCCCCCGGTGAACGCTCCGGAGGAGCAACGGGAGGGGCAGCTTCGCTCTCAAGGCGGCCTTTACTTTATCCGTAACGGAAATACCCTCCATGATATCCTCGATAAAGACCATCCCCTCCACTTCCGGACAGGCAATCTTCTCGAGCAGGGCGCGGGAAGTAATTATGGTGGTGAAGCCGCATTTTTTCTGCGCATAGCGGGCGTTTGCCTCCGCCCCGGTGGAATAGTTGATCATCACCGGGGTCCTCCCGGCCAGAAGGGAGCCGATCAGGGAGAGGGCGCATCCCGCAGTGGTGGGAAGCATAATACCGATAAAGCCCTCTCCGCATTTCCGGATCTTCTCCGCAAGGATGAGGGAGCCGATAAGTGCCTTGGAATAGGAGATCCGCCTGTTCGTGGTAAGGTCGATAAAGGCGGGTTTGCTCCCCTCTCTTTTCGCAATCTTTATAAAACGGTGGTGCAGGAGCATTTGAAAGGAAATCCTACCAGAAGTATCCTCCAAAAATCCACCTGTAGTCCGCAAGAGGGGGGTATTATCTGAAACCGGTTACTGTTCTCCCGAAATAACAAGCCGCTTTTTTTATAATGTTAACTACTTCCTCACTTCAAAGAAAGAAATCCTTGTACTCCTCAAGATAGCGGGGCACCGCGATCTCCCTCTCCGGGAGGATCCCGCCGTTGATGATCTCAGAAACCGTCCGGCTCTTTCCGCCTGACGGGTCTTTCTCATGCAGAAACTCCAGGAAGGAGATAAAAGGGGAGAGCTCGTCCTTCTGGGAGTGCATCAATCCGCCGAAGACCTCGCCCCCTTCCATCGAAGAGAAAGTATCCTGTGCGTCCTTGCGGTTTAAGTCGGAGTCAATCAGGAAGTGCGACAACCACTTCCTCCGTATCCCCTTCCACATGCCGGTGGTGATGAAGGCGTTTCTCCCCCGGTCCGGATTCTCCTTGTCCGCGAGAGTCGTGCCGGGCTCCCCGAAGCCTGCATACCCCGAACAGGTACTGCAGATGATCTCATCGGGCATGCTGTTTTTATCATACTCCTCGTTGGTGCAGCCGGAGCGGAAAGAAAAAGGTGTTTTCCCCAGAACTGCCATGAGATCCGCAAGGGTACCCCGGTACTCCTCCGCGCTCCCTGCCCTCTCCGTTCTCAGCCGTACCGCCTCCTCCGAGGAGTATTCCGTAAACCCGTCCCAGGTACCCCCGTAGATATCGTGATGGTGGACAGCTATCTCATGGCCCTGCTCCTGCCACTGCTGCACCTCTGCAATCCTCTCAGGGCTCTCCATAATATACTCGACCCAGGGGACGGAGAACATGAGGGTAAGCTTCATAGTGTATCCATTTGCCTTCTCCACCATTGTTTCCAGTAAGCAGTACTCGTCCGCGATTCTCTCCTTCTGGAGCGGCTGCGAATGGTACGGCTCCATGTGCACGGCAATGAAGTAATAGGGGCTCGCCGAGGGATAGGCCGCAGAGAGACCCGATTCCTCTTGTGCTCCGTTTCCGGAGCTCCCCCCGGCGCAGGAGAAAAGGAAAAGGGCAAAAAGGAGAGCGATGCTCCCCTTTGCCTTATGCGGCATGAGAGCCCTCTCCCGTCCGGGACACAACATACTCACCCCGGTGCAAGCGGCAGGCTTCCACATATTCTTCCAGCAAATCCATTTTCACTCCCCTGCCCACCTGCTTTAAGAAGGCATACTTATCAAGGCATCCACAATTACAGGCGGTAGCGGGACAGGGCACCCTGTCAGAGAACCGTTCGGGAAGACGCGAGGCGATAAAGTCTCCGTTGATGCGGGGGAAACATCCCACGTTGGCATAGCCCATGGGGTTCAAGTCATAGGCAAGCGCAGGATACATGCATAGTTCCCCGGTCGAATGGATCTCATTTGTCCTTAACGTAACGTCGATCAAAGGGGTGTATTTCTTGTAAAGCGCATATCCTTTCTCTGTCTGCGTCATGGGCCCCACGTAGACATTTGCATTGACGAAAACTCCCAGGGGGACCATAGCATCCTTAATTTTCTCGAAGAATGAAAGCTGCAGAGGAGCCAGAACGTAATTCACCATGCCGATTTGTACGCCCCGGTCCAGTTTTTCCTTCACCGCTTTGGTGAACATCTCCAGGGGAATCATCGAGGGATGGTAGGAGAGATTCAGGGATATCTTCCTCCAGTCAACCCCCTCAAAAAAGAGGGGATTCCATGTCCCATTCGTGTCGGTCCGGATATGGACGACATGCTTCATCGCGGTTAGCCGGAGAAGGAGAGCCCGGAAATTCGTCCTGTCAAGAAAAGGCTCTCCGTCGGTAATGGAGAGCACGACCTGCTGTGGAAAAAACCTTTCGAAGGCATCGGCCCAGCGGCTTGGCGAGAAATTGGTGAACGCATGACAGCTGTTTCTTCTCTTATCCTTTATTAACTTCAATAGCTTCAGCGGGTTACGTAGTATATCCCTCCGTGTGACAGGTACAGGATACCGATGGTCCCTGGAGTGGTTTTCAAAGAAACAGTACGTGCACCGGTAGTTGCAGTACTCTGTCATAAGCCATCTGAGGTAAACCGGCTTTCCCAAAGGAGTCGGGTTGTCTATTGCCCAGAAGGTCCCCATGTGCCGATCTCCAAATTGTCCTTACTGCATGCCTAAGAAGGCCCGGGCGAGGAATGCAGCCATCTGCTCCCGTGCAACCGTCCCCTCCACATCATAGGTACCCGTTGTTGTCGTGATGCCTGCATCCTTCATCTTCTGCACGTATTTGAAGTACGCATGGGTGGCCGGCACATCGGTGTAGTACGGGGTCTGCGTATACGTGAAGCTCTCCCCGTATTTGGCCCTGATGATGAACACCGCTGTCTCCCCCCGTGTGACCGCCCGATTCACGTCATAGATACCGGTTGTTGTAGTAATGCCTGTATCTTTCATCTTCTGTACGTATTTGAAGTACGGATGACTGGCCGGTACGTCGGTGTAGTAGGGGGTCTGGGTGTACGTGAAGCTCTCCCCGAATTTGGCCCTGATGAGAAAGGCTGCCGTATCCCCCCGTGTCACTTGAGAGGAGGGACAGAACGCGAGGGGATTCTGTGAGCAGCCGCCCATAATCCTGGCGTTGTAGACAGAGAGAATATAGGTATACGCCCAGTAGGTGGAGGCAACGTCGGAAAAGACAGGATTCGTGGTAACCGTCAGTGATCCGCTCTGTGAGGTTCCGCTATAGCTTGCAGTAATGGATACTGCTGTTGTGCTCGCCACGGCTGTGGTGCTTACCGTAAAGGTCGCGCTGCTCGCCCCTGCCGCTACTGTCACCGTTGCCGGCACGCTCGCCGCCGAAGTATTGCCGCTGCTGAGGCTCACTACCGCTCCGCCGCTCGGTGCCGCTCCGCTCAGCGTCACTGTTCCCTGCGAAGTGGCGCCACCCGCTACGGTGGTCGGATTGAGCGTCACCGAGGAGACCCCCACCTGAGATCCCGAAGAAATCATATTCCTCTGCTGGCGGTTTCCCAATTCGTCATAGACGAGCTCGATCCCTTCGGTGGTGCCGCTGCTGCTTATACGCTCCATTCTGTCAAGGCGGTTCAGGTCGTCATACCGATACTTCATCGTCTCGCTGAGACTCGACGGGCTTACCGTCAGCGAAGCGGTTTTTGTGCTGCTGCTGTCGCTTGCCGTAATGGTTACCGATGCCGTACTGCTTATCTTCTGCGCGCTCACCGAGAAAGTCGCACTGCTTGCCCCTGCCGCCACCATCACTGTATCCGTCACGCTTGCCGTGGACGGATCACTGCTGAGGAGACTGACAGGGGCTCCTCCCTCCGGCGCCGGACCGCTTAACTGTACCGTTCCCTGGGCGGTAGTACCGCCTCCTACCGTGGTCGGGGTAAGTATCACCGAGGAGAGAATCGAAGCGGCAAATGAGGCCGTAACAGTACAATTCCCTGTAATCGCTCCTGTTGTGTACGTATTGCCCGATAGTGTCCCGCTGCACCCTGTTACCGACGAGATGCTGTACCCGGTATTTGCGGTTACCGTGAAGGAGACGGTTGCACCGCTGCTTACCGTCTGCGGTGTCGAAGGACTGATACTCCCCCCTGCTTCAGCCGAGGGCGTCACAGTATAAGTAGAAGTAGAAGCGGCGAAGGAAGCCGTGACCGCACAGTTTCCCGTGATCGCTCCTGTCGTATACGTATTGCCCGATAGTGTCCCGCTGCAGCCCGTCACCGATGCGATGCTGTATCCGGTAGTAGGAGTTATGGTGAAAGATATGGTTGAGCCACTACTCACCGTCTGCGGTGTGGACGGACTGATGCTTCCCCCGGCTCCTGCCGAGGGCGTCACTGTATAGGTCGTGGGAGAAGAGGAAGAAGTCGTGTAGGATATCTGCAGAAACCCATCGCCGCCCTTGCCAACTGAGCCAGCGCTACCGCCAGCTATTCCTCCCGTCCCCCCCCCATTTGACGCAGCGCTCGAACTACCACTCTGAGGCGCACCGTTTGTCCCTGCACCATAGCTGGCCCCACCCCCTCCGGAGTAGTAACCATTCGCGGCATGGGTGTTGCTGTAGGACGCCCCCCCGGTGCTATCGGTATACCCGCCCTTACCGCCGCCACCACCACCATACAGCGTCCCGCCACCTGCTGATTGTGTGCCGCCATCCGCACCCGGATGATTCCCGGCACCGCCAGGAGCCGTTACCACGCCATCGGTTGCATTTCCACCAACTCCCCCGGTAGCTCCCGAACCAGCAGCAGCAATCCCACCGCCGCCACCATAACAAACCAGAGAGCCGAAGGTTGTATTTCCGCCAGCATTGCCATTACTGCCGCTCGAAGGCGAGGCCCCACCGACACCCACCGAATATGCGATAGTGTTACCTTGGGTCAGCCCGGTTAAGGTGTAGTTCGATATTACTCCTGCCCCTCCGCCACCGCCACCATTGGTGTTGCTGTGAGCGCCGCTTCCGCCGCCCCCCCACATTGTCACCCGAAGCTGCGTAACTCCGTCAGGCACCACAAATGTCCCGCTTTGCCCTGCCGTATATGTCTGGGTCACTTCAGAGCCCACGGCGGTAAAGGAAGCCGTGACTGTACAATTCCCCGTGATTGCCCCTGTTGTATACGTACTATCCGACAATGTCCCGCTGCAGCCCGTCACCGATGCGATGCTGTATCCGGTATTTGCGGTAACCGTGAAGGAGACCGTTGCACCGCTGCTTACCGTCTGCGGTGTGGACGGACTGATGCTCCCCCCTGTTCCCGCCGTCGGTGTCACCGTGTAGGTCGTGGGAGAAGTCGAGTAGGCTATCTGCAGAGACCCATTGCCTCCATTGCCCGCAGGATACCCTGCCCCGGCCCACAGGCCGGCGCCTCCGCCTCCGTTGACACCCGAATCGGCCTGCGTAGAGTTCCTGTATCCATTCCCTCCCGGTCCATAGCTTGCCCCACCGCCTCCGCCATATCCTCCGCAAGCGGTGGTATTGCTGTAACTTGTCCCTCCAAGTCCGGTAGAACAGTCGCTATAGGAGAAAGGAGCACCGCCCCCTCCCCCTCCATAGAGGGTACCGCCGCCGGCACTGACTGCTTGCCCATTGCCTCCGTTCGTCGATGTCGTTCCTCCGGCGCCCCCAATGGCCGTGTACGTGCCGTCTGTGGCGTTACCGCCCGCCCCACCGCTGGCGCCAGCCCTCGTGCCGATCTTGCCGCCGTATGCAATGAGATTGCCGAATGTTGTATTGCCTCCCGGGCTTCCCAAGGTATCCTGGCTCTGCCCTCCCAGTCCGCCCGTACCCACCGAGTAGCTGATGCTCTGTCCGGGTGTCACCGTCAGGTTGTACCCGACGATGACACCGGCTCCGCCTCCGGCGGTACCATTCAAAGAACCTGAGCGTCCGGCATAGCCGCCTGCCCCGCCCCCCCACATTGTCACCCGAAGCTGCGTAACTCCGTCAGGCACCACAAATGTCCCGCTTTGCCCTGCCGTATATGTCTGGGTCACTTCATCAGCATAAGCAGGGAAGGGAATGAGAGCACATCCGAAAATGATAAAGAGCACTAAACTTTTCAGCAGGTGTCGACTTGTCATCAGTATCTCCTTCCGGTTGTCTTTGCTTCCCTTACAGCTCATACTGTATGCGAAGAGTCGGTGCAGACGGATCGGGTACTTCGTATACGGAGTCAATTGAAGAGAGCCGTACCTTTACCGCTCCGGCTCTTGAATACATTCTGCCGATTATTCCCTCTCGTCAAAACATGATAGACATATTCATTCGGTGCTACTCGAGCTCCCCTCGGCATATTTGCAGCCTCTTGCCCTCCTCAATCCCGTTTTATCAAATAGAACCGTCCCGTTTTATCCTTTTGATCCTACCCTTCGTTAGGAAGTAGATGATACCGCAAACTCCAAAGAAGATAGCGCCTATAAGCAACACCCATTCCTTGGTCAATATAAAACCTACAACACCTCCAAAAGCAAGAAGAAAGCTCGCCAATCCCCAAACGATATACATAACGTTTCCATTAGTTTTAAGCATCTTTGTATTATTAATATTGCGTCCTAGGATCACACTAATCATAATGCCGACAATAGATCCCAAGCCTCCCCCAATGCCTGCATAGATAGCATTACCCTTCAACACGGAGATATATCCCCCTATCATTCCGCCTATAGCAGCTCCAAGACCACCAAAAGCTCTATATTTTTTGAGCGTTGCCGGCAAACTTTTCTTATGATCATTCATAATATCTATAATCTCCTCTATTGCATAGCATCCTACAGCTTCTACGGAAATGTATAGTAGCCTCCTGTTTTTAATCGAGTCGTTGAAAGCATTATATTTTTGAAAGAATCATAAGGCAAAGAATTAGAAACTGTTGGTTCATTATAGTTCGGTTGATTCGCTCCGGGACCATCAATTAGACTGCCTATTGTTCCGCCTATTTTATTCCCTACGTATCCGCCAGCAATAGAGCCTGCTATGCTACCCATTTGTGCTCCAGATAAGGCACCCAGCGGATTTCCACCAGTCACTAAGTCACCAATAATAGCTCCCGTGAGAAAACCAACATCACTTCCCAATTTACTACCCAGTGCGGTGCCAGCCACGCTGAGCGCAAACTGCCATGTGCCGTCTGGCTTGAAAATATTAGTTATAATATTAGCTTCCGCAGCTTCCGCGCACAACCCGCTCGGATCGACAAAATTAATTGGGTTATTCCCCACATAGGCATACAGATTCAGATCCCCTCCCGCAAACCCAATAGGGTCTTCTGATACGAACCTGCCGATCTTGGCATCATAGTACCGTGCCTTCATGTAATAGTAGTTATCCGGTTCCGCCATTACCCCATACTGTCCTGCAAACTTGAAAGGATGGAGGACCGCCTCCACCTGGTTTGCCACCATTCCGAACTGTGCATAGGTGTACTTGTTCTGCACCGTCTGGCTCTGGTCCGTCATCGCCACCGTGTTTCCGCTCGGGTCGAAGTGGTAGCAGTATGTCTGATCCGTGTTCGTCACCATCGCTATCAGGCCGTTCGGTCCGTAGATGAAGTAATTGGAGATATTGTTGGACCCGTCGGCTATCACCAGCATATTCCCCCCAGGGTCATAGGCATACTTCGTGACCGTCCCGTTCCGGGTGACCTGGACCCTGTTGCCCAGTCCGTCATACACGTACTGGGAGGTCCCCAGCCCTGTCAGCCGGTGCTCATAGTCGAACGTGGCCTGGACAGTACCCGCTGTATTGAGTTGCCCTTCATCATCAAAGGTGAAGGTGGTGGTTCCTGCTGTCTGGATCCGGTTCGTTGCCGTATTATAGGTATAGGTGGTGTTGGTGGTGGTCATGACCGTAGCCAGAGGCTCCGATTTCGCCATCTCGGTGATGTTGCCGTTTCCGTCCCGGTCCGTAATCTGGTAGCTTGCCACCGTGCTGCTCTGACTGTAAAGCCGGTTGGCATCGTCATAGGTGTAATAGGTAATGATACCATTGAAGTTCTTGAACTCCTGCAGGCGATTCGCATCGTCATATTTATAGGTGGCAGTCTGGTTCAACCAGTTGTTATAGATTTCATGGAGACGGTTCAGTTCGTCGTACCGGTACGTCACCTTCTTATCTCCTGGATAGGTGATTTCGGTGAGGTTTCCGTTTTCATCGTACTGAAAGGAGAAGGCGATCCCGTTGGCGTTGGTCATGGAGGCGATACGGCCGTTGTCATGGTAGGTATAGCTCACGGTTCCTGCGGTATTCTGCACCGAAGTCAACTCGTCAAAGCCGCTATACCCGTAGGTTACTTCGCTGTTGTCGGGATAGAGCTTTGAATCAATTTTCCCGGTAGGGGTGTAGAAGTAGGTGATGGTGGTGTTGTTCCGGTCCTTTTTGGTGGAAACTCTTCCGGCAGCATCGTAGGTGAAAACGGTCTCTTTGAGGAGAGGATCTCTCTGGAGGGTAGGCAGATTCCTCTTATCGTAGGAGAAAAACGAGGTGGCGCTTGCCTGGTTGGTCAGGGTGGACAGCCGTCCTATGGTGTCAAAGTCGTAGAGTACCGTGGGACGACTGCCCGTTTTAGCCGTCTCCAGGCTTCCATATGCGTCATAGGTGAAGGTGGTGACGGTTTCTTTTCCGTCGGTCAGGGTATGCAGAAGCCCGTTCGGGTGGTAGGTGCGCTCTATCTCATCCCCCACTCCGTTTCGGGTCAGGGTCAGATGATGCTCGGCATCATAACCAAAATGGATGCTGTGGGAGAGGGGGTCGGTGATATCGGTTAGTGTTAACGTCTGCGGATCATAGGTATAGGTAGTGATTTTCTGCTTGGCGTTTTCTACCTGTTTCAGATTGTGGTTTCCATCGTAGGAGTAGTACGTCGTATATCCCCTGGCGTCCGTGATGCTGGTGACGTGGTCCTGGCCGTCATAGGTCTTTGTGGTCTTGTACCCCAGTTGGTCCTCGATCTCTATACTCCTCCCCTTTTCGTCATAGGAGTAGACAACCTTTCTTCCCGCCGGGTCCTTCTCCATGTTCCGGTACCCCGAGAAGTAGAAAGTGTACGTCTGCTGCGAGCCGTCCTGCCGCGGCACGACCTGGGAATTCACCCTTCCGAGGCTGTCATAGTAGTTGGTTACCGTGGTCTCATTCAGGGGGTTGATCAGGCTCATCAGCCGGTGAGCGGAATGGTAGGTGTAACTCCAGTCCTTATTATCCGGATCAGTATAGGTGGTAAGGTCCCCGGTCGTCGGATCGTACGCGTAAGAAACAGACCGTCCTTCGGAGTCGGTGACGCTGGTGAGCTTGTCCCCGGTATAGCCGAAGGTCAGGATCCGGTTGAATGCATCTTTTACCTGGGAGAGGGTGTCCCCTGTATAGGTAAAGTCCATGGAGTTTCCGTCTACGTCGGTCAGCTTTTTGATCCGGTAGATTGTCTTTCCGTTAGCAGTGTAGGGATCAAAGTCCCATTTCGTGCCGAAGCGTTCCTGTAGGCTGTAGGTGTTATCAGCATTCTTGACCAGCTTTGTGGTAATACCGGGAGGCCCAGAGTAGCTTCCGTCGGTGAGTTTGATGTACTCCATTGTTTTATTCCCCATCTGAACAACAACGACATTATCGATGAGCTGATCGATGGCCCATTTGCTCGCCAGGGCAGCGATGACGCGGTCTCGCACAGCGGTTGTATCGGTTTCGTTTATGAGAATATCAAAGATTACATACATCCCCGCAAGGAATGGGGCCGCGTCGGTGGCTTGGCGCATCCCGAGTCCCGTCTCGCCATGGCTGACAGGAGTCAGGGAGATATCGTAGTTGTGCGTCCAGCCGTATCCGAGGGTTCTCTTTGTATAATTCTCATTGCTGTTATACGACCGGGCGAATGCCAGCCCCAGAGGTGCGGCACCGCCCAAAGCAAGATCCGTGCGATTGTACAGATAGGCCCCGCCTGCCATGTCCACAGGGTCCGCTGCAGTGTACTGCAGAAAGGTGGTATATTGGCTGGCGATTGTATCAACAAAGGGAGTCGTGTCAAGGTTCGTTTCGTTGCCATAACTGATTTGTCCGACATCAATTGTGCCCTCTACTCCGCTATAACCGCCATACTGACTTCCATACTCACCGCTGATGATCATCTTTATCCTACTCTTTGTATCAGTATTTAACTCAGAAATATACCCTGCCCCCCTCCATGTCCATGAGCTCTCCTTCAGATCTCCTCTTTGCGGGGCAAA
This sequence comes from Nitrospira sp., assembly GCA_002634385.1. Taxonomy (GTDB): domain Bacteria; phylum Nitrospirota; class Thermodesulfovibrionia; order Thermodesulfovibrionales; family Dissulfurispiraceae; genus Nitrobium; species Nitrobium versatile. The sequence goes on along the minus strand of NSJL01000005.1, from coordinate 86,418 downwards.
AACAGTATATCCCTGATCGATTTCTGTATTCAAAGCGCTTATGGTTTCTTGTTTGTAGCCATTATTAACGCTAAGAACGTCCGTAATAAGGCTTCTGTTCGTACTGGTGATCCGGTAAATATTGTTGCCTGCGGAATTGGCGATCTGAAACAGCTTTGCGGTAGAGGCGCCGGTCATACCCATAAGCTGCTCCAGGATGCCGTGCTCAAAGGCACTTCCAATCAGCGCGGAGGCTTTCGTATTTCCATGGAATATACTTGAGGTTAGAGACACAGTTCCTTTGACATTGTTTCGCACATCGATATAGTAGCCTTTCCCATTATTCTCCTGCGCCATAAGCCCTACCTGATGGTGAAGTATAGAGATAGTTCCTGAAAAGAGGGATAATAGCCGGTCTGCAAGCTGTACCTCATGAATCCAGGTCAGCCCCATAATGGTCAGCGTCTCTCCGCGCACCGCCTCGTCTGCATCTCCCAACCCCTGCGCTCTGTAACTTTCAAGCTGCCTTTGGTGTCTTTGGAGGCGGGAAACCGACATGTACGCAAAATCATAGACGACTGAGTAACTGCTCCCGCCCGTTATCGGGTATTCCGCCTCCTGGCTGAACTTGTCATTATTGACAAAGGGATGGTCGATATCGATCTTGAGTGTGTATGCAGTGCCGGGCGTGGTCTCGAGCGTGCTCGTTATCAGCGAACTGCCTTCCAGGAGCAATTGCGGTTTATTGTTACTGTATATAAGAGTGAGACGCTTCCCCCCGAGCTCATGGGTCTTCTTTTGAAGAGTGAGATGCTGGGTAACGGCGCCGGTATTCGGGTCTTTATAATAGTGGGTTATCGTGATCGTTGCGACGGCATCGGTTATGTCATTCATCTGCGTGGGAGAGCTCGGCTGGTAGGGAACAGTGCTCGAATAGGTTTCCTGTTTCGACTGCACTATCGAACGGTCACCGGTAATTTCCTTGATGTCCTTGTTGAAATACTGACTGCCCTTGAGGGTATTTGCAAGATTGAGCGCATAGTCTGCCAGCTTGGCGCTGATGTTGCTCTCGTTGATATGCTGTACATATTCGCCTGCCGGATCTACTGTGGCGCCCGTTATTGCAGCCGTGATGAAGTCGCTCCGGCTGTATCCCGCAGACGCCATCGTCCGCTCCATATTGATGCGAGTATGATAGGTATAGCTCTTGAGAGCCGGATCAAAGGCATAGTTCTGTCCATTAATCGTCGCTCCGACCCAGTAGCGGGATACGGTAGCCGTCCCATCGGGCAGGATATTCGCATCATAGGGAATGCCTCCCATCTCGAAAACGCCACTAACTCCTGCCGGTATTACCCCGAGCCAGTTGGTCAATACGGCTCCCGGAATGGTCATCTCCCCGCTATAATACCAGGCATTATACCCGCTTATTTTCAGCAAGGCTATCATCAGGGATGCTTGATCCGCATCATTCCCGGTGCCGTCCAGATAGGTGAGCATCGCCCCTTTATGAGAGCCGTAGTAGGGGATGTAATCAATGTTGTTGTGCACATAATCGTAAATCAGCAAAGGGTTGTACTCAAGTGCGCGCGCCAGTTCCTCCAGCTCAGGATAGCTATCATAGGCGGCTGAGGCGAGCGGGGGACTATTCGGATCAGCAGGGGGATTGCTCGCCCGTACTGAGGCAAAGTATGCCTCAGCCTCTTCCGGAGTAACAGGGGTACCTACTACTGTTAGCCATCCCGGTCCGCTCCTTTGACGCTTCTTGTCTGTGTTTGACCCCGAATCATCGGATGGATTATCGGAGTCGTCATTACCCCCACCGTTCTCCCCTCCCGTAGAGGATTCGGTGAGCACAAAGTCCTTGGTCAGGGTCGTGTCGGCCGTGACCGTTATGTTCTCGCTCACGGTAGCATAATCCTTACTCTTCACCGTGACCACATAGCTGTCCGACGTAATACCTATAATACTATACGTACCCATCGCATCGGTGGTTGCCGAATACTTCCCAATCTTTATGTCTGCTCCCTCCACCGGGTTGCCGGAGGAGTTGGTCACCACGCCCCGCACGGTACCCAATCCTGTCTCCCCGGTCCCATTCTCTCCATTTTGATTCGTGGGCGGGACACGCGGTATGTCGTCGATGAGGGGGAACTCCTCGGGAATGGGATACTCATAGGCGATGGTCCAGTAGCCAAGGGCCGTCTCGCTCGCAAGCTCGCTGTAGGAGATCCTGAAATAGCCCCCTTCTCCCCACTCCGCACCCCAACTGCTTTTTGCGATAAAGTACTGCTCCGCATCGTTATACCCCACGATCAGGGCTGTATGGTACCCCTCGAAGCTGCCCCAGGCATAGGAATAGACTCCCCCACCGTAGTAGTAGAAGTCCGTATGCACGGCAAGGGTGGCCACAAGAGGGCCGTAGTTGTACAGGGCATACTTCATGGCATCCACCGAGGCGCTCACCCGATACCAGTCGGTTACCTTATATGCCGTGGACTGCCAATCGGTGCAGGCGTCCGTACAGACCCCTTCGGTGAAGGTGTAGGGAAAGCAGCTTTCAAGGGGAAGGCCGATGTCCCGTATGAAGTCCGACGCGCTGTCGATGAGACCTCCGGAGCAGGTGCCCGCCCCGCTGCAGGACAGGGCTGTCTGCGGGGAGAGGTCAAGAGTCGCTCCGGGAGTGTTGCCCGAAATGAGGGTGGCAGACTCAAGGGCCGCGGCTGTTGCAAAGGCCCAGCAGCTTCCGCAGGCGCCCTGGTCTTTGACCGGGGTGACGTAGTTGCCTGCCGCATAGTCCCGCCAGTCCACGGCGAGGGGCAGGTTGGCGGCAGCCGCATTGAGGGTCTTTTCCTGTCCGGTAATAACCGCAATGCTCTTTTCGAGCTTGTCCTTCTTTTCCTGTGAGGAGAGCTTCGAAACGGACGTCTCCTTCGCCTCCCATTTCGCGTTCTTGTCCTTTATGGAGGTGGTGATGTCCTCCAGCTCTTTGTTCTGCTCTTTGTCTTTTTCGGCATAGGAGGGAAGCGGCAGAATAATGAAGCAACAGAAGAGGCAAGCAAGAAGAAAAGAACTTCTGAAGGACCCCCGTGGAAGCATAGTACCCCCTCTCGTCTATATGGTATCAGCCGCAACGGCCGTTAAAGGCCGAAACGGAGCGAATCTCCCCAGGAGAGCAGTCCTACCCAAAATAGCAAACAGGAGGCGGTTTGCTTCTTTGTAGAAGTGTGTAATGAATTGAAAATAGCACGCGCTACTTTGGCTGTCAAGAGTTTTTTTATCAACTGATTGCTGAACAATTGGCGTTTTGGCGTGCAATCAATTGAAATATAATTCTATTTTATTTTTTTACACGGAAGCGTATTTCGGGTTTGCTTCGGATGACCTCACGGATTTGTAGTGTCTACCCGGCTCAGGCCAGGCTGGAGGAGAGGCAAAGACGGCAGGGGTACTGGAGCAGGACCAACGCATCAAGGGAGCGATGCAAGGGAGAACAAAGGGATTGCTTCAGGATACGACTCTTCGCAATGACGGTCATTGCGAGCGGAGCGAAGCAATCTCAAAGGAGACACCAACTCACCAGGCATTCTCATGCGTTTGCCCTGAGAAAGGGCTCTTGTTGAAAGCACACTGGGAACGCTATAGTAGTATAAAGCACGGCACTGCGGAGTACCCGCCTGCTGCAGGAGAGAGGATGAAAGTTGCAAAGCTGTACCGTTTCAACGATATACGTATCGAAAACGTGCCTGTTCCGTCCGTCGGGCCCCGCGATGCGCTGGTCAGGACGAGGGCCTGCGGCATCTGCTCGGGGGATGTGATGCCCTGGTATATCGAAAAGAAGGCGCCCCTCGTTATCGGGCATGAGCCGGTGGGAGAGATAGTGGCACTGGGCAGGGAGGCCGATACCCCCCTCCGTCCGGGGGACAGGGTTTTCGTACACCATCACGCCCCCTGCCTGCACTGCAGGTCCTGCGCCCGCGGCGACCATGTCCAATGCGTGACGTGGAGGAAAACAAAGATCGAGCCGGGAGGGCTCTCAGAGTATATCCTCGTTCCCGGGATCAACCTGCTTAATGATACCCTGCGGCTTCCCGATACGCTGGGCTATGAGGAGGGCACCCTGGTGGAACCCGCCGCATGCGTTGTGAAATCGCTCAGGCGGTCTTCCATGAGAGAGGGAGATACCCTGCTCATCATCGGCCTCGGCGTCATGGGACAGATGCATGTCCTCCTCGCAAGGGAATTCGGTGCCCGTACCGTAATCGGTGCCGACAGGGTCCCCTTCAGGCTGAACAAGGCGCTGGAGCTCGGAGCGGACCACGTCATCGATGTTTCCGCAGAGGACCTGAACGGACGGGTTCGGGAAATGACGGGGGGGGCCATGGCAGACATCGTCATTGTCGGCCCGAACAGTGTCGAAGCAATGGAACAGGGGATACGGACGGTGGCACCGGGGGGAACGGTGGTCTTCTTCACCCCGGCAAAACCGGGAGAAATACTGTCCGCAGATCCGAATTACCTCTATTTCCGCGACATCAACCTGGTCACCAGCTACTCCTGCGGCCCGGATGATACCAGGAAAGCGCTGGAGTATATCGGAAGGGGAATCATCTCCGCGGAAAAGATCGTCACCCACCGCTTCCCCCTCACGGGGGCCGGGGAGGCGTACCGGCTGACGGCTGAGGCAAAAGACTCGCTCAAGTGCCTGATCATCTTCGATGGCGTATAAGCCGGCGGAGGCTATCTTAGAAAGCGCGATATCTCCTGGATGAGCTTGGTGACATCGAATTTCACCAGGTACCCGTCGGCCCCCACAAGCGTGGCCTTTTCCCTGTTCTCCTCCCCGCTGAGGGAGGTATTCACCACAATGGGCAGGGACTGCAGGCGCGGATTGCCTTTGACTCTCTTGGTGAAGGTGAGTCCGTCCATCTCGGGCATCTCCACATCGGTAATCACCAGGTGCACAAAGTCGGTAATGGGGGTGTCCCCTATCTTCTGGAGAAACTCGTTCAATACTTCCAACGCCTGTTTCCCGTCCACCGCTTCGATGATATGGAGTCCCACGTTTTCGAGGGTATCCTTCAGGATCTTCCGCGCGACGGAGGAGTCGTCAGCGATGAGCACCGTCCCCTTCAGCTTTCTCTGCCCCACCCTTTCGATCTCCTCCACGGCGATCTGGTGTTTGGGCATAAGGGCCCCGATATCGGAAATAACGCTTTCGAGGTCAAGAATGAGCAACAGGGAGTCCCCCTCGTCTATCTTTGTGACTCCCGTCACCCTTCCGCCGTGCTTCGCCTGGAGGAGGGCCGGCGGGGGTTTTATCTGGTCCCATTTGATTCTCCGGATACGTTCCACCTCGTGGACGATCATCCCCACCGTGGTGCCGAGCATCTCAAGAACGATGACCTTCGGACGTATGGAGAGGGTATCGGGAGGGGCCAGCTTCATCCACTTTCCCAGATCGACGATGGGGATCACCTCTCCCCTCACCTCGGTGAGGGCCTCTGCATAGGGGGGCATGTCGGGTACCTTCGTAAGCGTCGGCATCGGAATGATCTCCCGCACTTTCGCCACATTGACGCCATACTCCATGGCTTCCGCCGCCGCCCCCTCCGTACTGAACATGCGGAAGACCACCAGCTCCATCTCGTTCGTCCCTACTTTCAGAACTTCCGGTAAAGCGCCTGCTGCGTGCTGCGTCATATCCCCTCCCCCGGCTCTGAGTAGTCTCTGAATTCGCATAGATTAAGCGATATGGGTACCCTTTTGCAAGCAATTTGTGATCATTCCCGGCACAGAATGTCTTGCCTTTCCTGTGGCTCTCTCCCTGCGCGCCATTGCTTTCCCCCGGCGGTTTTCTTTTATAATGAAGAATGGGAAAGAAAGCGGCAGGAACAGGGAATACGCCTTCCTCTCTCCCCTCCGGGAAAAACGGCAGGTCGTCCCGCATCTCCCGGAAATCGCCCGGCAGGGAGGAGAACGGGAGCAGGATCAACCGTCATAAGGGGAATTATACCTGGAGCGGGATACAGACGGAGTCATACAAGCCCAAGGGGGGCAGCTGGCTTGATATCGCGCGCAATGTCCTCATCGGGAACCAGGGGGAAACGGCGCGCTTCCATTTCAGGTATTTCGAGATCGCTCCGGGAGGATTCAGCAGCCTCGAGCAACACCGGCATGAGCATGTCGTGGTATGCATTCGCGGCAAAGGCAAAGTCAGGATGGGCAGGAAACGGTATACCCTCGGTTACCTTGATACCGTCTACATCGCCCCGGATACCATCCACCAGCTCTCCAACCCCTTTCACGAACCCTTCGGTTTTTTCTGTGTGGTCAACGCCAGGAGGGACAAGCCGAAGTTGATCAGGCAGACGATTCAGGGTGTGCCAGGGAGAGGGTGATCCTGACCTTTGTCCCCTCTCCGGGAACGGGAACAAGTTCCAGCCGGCCGTAGTTCTTTCTGACGGCAAGCCGTGCGATGGGAAGTCCGAAGCCCGTACCGGTTGATTTCGTCGAATAGAAGGGAGAGAAAAGCTTTTCGATATCCTCCTCCTTCGGGGGAATCCCGGTATTGAAAATCTCCACCACGACACAGCGGTAGGGAAACTCCTCTCTGCAGGAAGAGATCCTTATGAGGGGATCTCCGGGGTCAGCCGCCTCGAAGCTGTTTTGGAGCAGATAGTAAAACAGGAACTCCATATCCCTCCTGTCCCCTTCCACATGGAGACAGGAGGGGTCGAGGGCCTTTTCGATGCGCATGGTTCCGTACCGTCCCTCTGCTTCCAGTCTCCCGATGGTATGCGTGACGATCTCATCGAGGGAAAGGGCGCGGGTATCCGGATCTCCGTTGAACATATCGATGTAATTCTTGATATCCAGCACCATCCGCTCGAGCCGCATGTTCTCGGAGAACAGCGACCCGTAGATGTCGTACAGGGGGTCCCCCGTATCCACTTTCCTCTGGAGACGCTTGATGTTCCCCCCGATCACCGTCACCGGGTTCCTGACCTTATCGGCAATCCCCTTGATGACTTCAAGATCACAGCGGGTCGTGGCCTCGATATAGGCGCTCGTTTCCACAAGCAGGCAGAAATCCAAAAGCTTGCCGATGGTGTGGGAAACAGCCACCGCCTCTTCGGCGGGCACCGAGGAGCGCACGATCTGGTTGCAGAAATGGCGGGTGATGGAGAAGCCGAGGTTTGTATACCGCTGATCGAGGTTCACCTCGACATGCCGCAGACCGACCCTCCAGAGACGGGCCGCGAATTCCCTTCCGGGCCTCTCGGTGAAGAGGGTCTCGAACCAGTGCGCCCACGCCCTCATCAGGTGCTCGGGGTGCTCCAGGTGCTCCAGGAGCGCCCGTGTTTCGGGGATAGCGAGGAAATAATGGCGCAGATAGGCGGCGTACTCGTCCTTCCGGGAGGTAAAAAGGCGATGGTAAGGCTCCAGCCCCCCCAGTTCCTCATCCTTGATCTCAAGCTTCTCCAGGAGATGGAGCAGCTTCTGGTAGGGAACGGAAATGTTCAACATCGGCCCCCCATGTGCCCTTCAGTCAGCGCAGGTCCCGCTGCGGAGTTACGCAGCGCCGCAGCACTTCTTGTATTTCTTACCGCTTCCGCAGGTGCAGGGATCATTCCGCCCGACCTTCTTCTCCTTGTGCACCGGCTGCCGTGCCCCGTCTCCGTCGCCCCGGTTGTATACCAGCGGCTGCTGATTCCTTGCCTGCACCTCTGCTTCGCTCTCGTGCCGCACCTGGATCCTGAAGAGCCGCATCAGGACTTCGGTGTTAATCCTTTGAGACATATCGGCGAAGAGCTCGAAGGCCTCCTTTTTGTACTCCACAAGGGGGTCTTTCTGCGCATAGCCCCGCAGCCCTATTCCCTCCTTGATGTGGTCAATCCCCAGGAGGTGGTCTTTCCATTGACTGTCGATAATCTGGAGAAGAATAACCTTCTCCATATAGCGCATGATCTCGGGACCGGTCTCCTGCTCCTTGCGCTCGTACTGCTCCTTGACCTGCGCGGTAATCCTCTCCTCGAGATCGTCGATCCCCCGGTGATCGCCCAGGTCGACCCTGAGAGAGAAAGTGCCGTACAGGGTATCCGCCAGGCCGCCCATATCCCACTCTTCGGGGTTCCCGTTCTCAGGACAGTATACGGACAAGAGGGCATCCACCTCATCCTCGATCATCTCGAGAATCTTGTCCTTCAGTGAGTCTTTCTGCAAGACCTCCAGCCTGAAGGAGTAGATCTCCTTCCTCTGCTTGTTCATGACGTCATCGTACTCGAGAAGGTGCTTCCTGATATCGAAATTGTGGGCCTCGACCCTCTTCTGCGAATTCTCTATGGCCTTGGAGACCATCTTGTTCTCGATGGGGATGTCCTCGTCCATCTTGAGCAGGTTCATCAGGCTGTTGATCTTGTCGGAACCGAATATCCGCATCAGGTCGTCCTCGAGGGAGAGATAGAACCGCGACGATCCGGGGTCGCCCTGCCGTCCGGAGCGCCCCCTGAGCTGGTTGTCGATTCTCCTCGCCTCGTGGCGTTCTGTGCCGATGATATGGAGGCCCCCTGCGGCGATGACCTGCTCCCTCTCCTGTGCGCAAGTCTCCTTCGCCTTCCGGAGAGCAGCGGCAAACTCCTCTTCGGTATACGTCTCCTTATTCTTCAGTAATTCCCGGGCAAGGCCGTCGGGGTTGCCACCGAGGACGATGTCCGTCCCCCTGCCCGCCATGTTGGTGGCGATGGTGACAGCCTCCAGCCTTCCGGCCTGGGCCACGATTTCGGCCTCCTTCTCATGGTACTTGGCGTTCAGCACCGAATGCCTGATGCCCTTTTTCTTCAGCATCTGGTCCAGCAGCTCCGATTTCTCGATGGAAGTGGTACCCACCAGCACCGGCTGCCCCTTTTTGTTGCACTCCTCGATCTCATTGATGACAGCCCTGAACTTGGCCTGCTGGCTCTTATATACCATGTCGGGATAGTCCGGACGGATCAGGGGCCTGTTCGTCGGGATCACCACCACTTCGAGGTTGTAGATCTGTGCGAACTCGGTCGCCTCGGTATCCGCGGTACCGGTCATCCCCGCCAGTTTGTTGTACATCCTGAAATAGTTCTGGAAGGTGATGGTGGCAAGGGTCTGGTTCTCGCTGGCGATCTTTACTCCCTCTTTCGCCTCGATGGCCTGGTGCAGGCCGTCGCTCCACCTTCTGCCGGGCATGATTCTTCCGGTGAATTCATCGACAATGATCACCTCGCCGTCCTTCACCACATACTCCACGTCCCTCTTGAAGAGGTGGTGGGCCCGGAGACCCTGCAGAACATGGTGGACCAGCTCGATATTCGCAGGGTCGTAGAGATTGCTGACCCCGAGGAGCCTTTCCGCCTTTATGCTTCCCGGTTCGGTCATCACCACGGTCTTGAGCTTCTCGTCGATCTTGAAGTCCTCTTCCTTCTTCAGGCTGGGGATGATCCGGTTCACTTTATAGTACTTATCGGTGGACTCCTCCGAAGGACCCGATATGATGAGAGGGGTCCGCGCCTCATCGATGAGGATGCTGTCCACCTCGTCCACGATGGCATAGTTCAGTTCTCTCTGGCTGTAGTCGGAATGATCATACTTCATATTATCCCTGAGGTAATCGAAGCCGAACTCGTTATTGGTACCGTAGGTAATATCGGCCAGATACGCCTCTTTCCGCGAACACGGCCTCAGGTAATTGTACCGTTTGTCGGGAGTGCTATAGGACGGATCGAAAAGGAAGGAACTGTCGTGCTGTATGACCCCCGCGCTCAGTCCCAGGAAGTGGTAGACGGGCCCCATCCACTGTGCGTCCCTCTTCGCAAGGTAGTCGTTGACGGTCACCACATGGACGCCCCTGCCGCTGAGAGCGTTCAGATACACGGGGAGGGTCGCAACAAGGGTCTTTCCCTCTCCGGTTTTCATCTCGGCGATCTTGCCCTCGTGGAGCACCATACCGCCGATGAGCTGGACGTCGAAGTGCCTCATGGCAAGGATACGCTTCGACGCCTCCCTGACCGTGGCAAAGGCCTCCTTCAGAATATCATCAAGACTCTTTCCCTCCTGCAGCCTCCCCCTGAACTCCCCGGTCTTCGTCCTGAGCTGTTCGTCGGACAAGGAGGCGAGAGAAGGCTCCAGTGCATTAATCTCGTCTATCTTATTGAAGAGCCTCTTCAGCTCTCTGTCATTCTTCGTTCCGAATAATTTCTTAAGAAATCCAACCATTCCTTTATAGTAACAACTGCAGGCGTTTTCTGCAAGTACATCGAAGAGACAAAGAGAGGCAGAGTAAGACAGAGTGAAGCAGAGAGAGGCAGAATAAAGAGATCGTTTCTCTGTCATCAGGAGCGCAGCGAAGCAATCGCAAGGGGATACCCGCTGACTGGACCTTCAGATGCGTTTGCTCTGGGCAGGAAGGTCTGATTTCCTTGACAAAGAGGATCCTGTTTTGATATAAGTGTCCATACTTTTTTCAGAAAACTTCATCGCAGGAGTGCACAATGGCAAAGATTGACGCCTTTTTCAAACTGATGCACGAACAGGGGGCATCCGACCTGCATATGGTGTCAGGCTCACAACCCATTCTCCGCATCCGGGGAGAGATGGAAAGGGTCCAGTTCAAGGTCCTGGAAAATGACGAACTGAAGGGAATGCTCTACGAAATCGCACCCGAAGAGAAAGTGAAGGTCTTCGAAGAGACGGGGGACGTGGATTTCGGCTATGAGATCCCGGGCATGGCCCGCTATCGCGCCAACTTTTTCCGCCAGAAGAACGGGGTGGCTGCCGTCTTCAGAGAGATCCCCAGCGAAATCATGACCATCGAGCAACTGGGACTGCCCCCCGTTTGCAAGAAGTTCGCCATGCTGCAGAAGGGCCTCGTCCTGGTGACCGGTCCCACCGGCAGCGGTAAATCCACTACCCTGGCAGCCATTATCGATTACGCCAATAAGAGCCGCAAGGATCACATCATCACAGTGGAGGACCCCATCGAATTCGTGCACCAGAGCCAGGGGTGCATCGTCAACCACCGTGAAATCGGCGCTCACACCAAATCCTTTTCCGCCGCCCTGAGGGGCGCCCTCCGCGAGGACCCCGACATCATCCTCGTGGGTGAAATGAGAGACCTGGAAACCATCCAGCTGGCCCTTGAGGCCGCATCCACCGGTCATCTGGTCTTCGGCACCCTGCACACCACCAGCGCCGCCAAGACCGTAGACAGGGTGGTGGACGTCTTCCCCGCAAACCAGCAGGCTCAGATCAGAACCACTCTTTCCGAAAGTCTGAAGGGGGTCGTCGCCCAGAATCTGTTCAAGAGAATCGATAAGAAGGGCAGGTGCGCGGCCCTGGAAATCCTTGTCTGCACCTATGCGGTATCCGCTCTCATCAGGGAGGCGAAAACACACCAACTGCCCTCCGCGATGCAGACGGGGAAAAAATTCGGGATGCAGACCCTCGACGACGCCATTATGGAGCTTCTGAAGAAGGGCTGGATAGGCCCGGAAGACGCGTACGACAAATCTATCGACAAACAGAAATTCGTACCCTTCCTCAAGGAGCCGCCCCCCGAATTCTAATTTCCTGTTCCTTTTTGTTCATTCCCGAGGAGGAGAGCCATGAAGAAAACGGAAATAGATTACGTGCTGGCCGCCATGCTGGACAGCCACAACAATGTATCGGACCTCAACCTCACGGTGGGGAAATCGCCCCAGGTGGAGGCCTCGGGGCAGCTTACGCCCGTCACCTTCGATAAGGTATCGTTGCACGAGTTGACCCCCTTCCAGACCGAGATCTTTGCCATGAATCTCATCAATGCGGACCGCCGCCTCACCGAGACACTGATCAAGGAAGGCTCCTGCGACTGCTCCTACTTCCTGCCCGAGAAGGCCCGGTTCAGGGTGAATATCTTCTCCCAGAGGGGCTCTTACTCCATCGTTCTGAGAAAGCTGTCCACAAAGATTCCCACCCTCGAGGAGCTGAAGGTTCCGGCAGTCCTGTCGGGAATCGCCGAAGAGAAGAACGGGATGGTCCTCGTCACCGGTGCCACCGGAAGCGGTAAATCCTCCACCCTGGCGGCCGTTCTGCGGCTCATCAACGAAAACAAGTCCGTGCATGTCCTGACCCTGGAGGATCCGGTGGAGTTCGCGCACCCCCACATCAAGGCGACTTTCAATCAGAGGGAGATGGGGATCGATTTTGACACCTTCGCCAACGGCCTGCGGGCCGCCCTGCGCCAGGCGCCCAAGGTCATCCTCGTTGGTGAAATGCGGGACCGTGAGACCGTCGAAATCGGCCTCTCCGCCGCCGAAACCGGCCATCTTGTGCTGTCCACCCTGCATACCATCGACGCGGGGCAGACCATCAACAGGATCGTCGGCATGTTCGAGCAGGAGGAGGAGAAGCAGATCCGGATACGCCTTGCCGATACCATCCGCTGGATCGTCAGCCAGAGACTGCTGCCAAAAGTCGGCGGCGGCAGGGTGGCGGTCATCGAAATCATGAAGACCAATCTCAGGGTGAAGGACTCGATCCTGAACGGAGAATCGGAAGGGAAGACTTTTTACGAGATCATCGACCAGGGCGATGCCTACGGCATGCAGACCTTCGACAAGGCGATCCTCAAGCTGTTCGAAGAGGGAATGATCACCGAGGAGACCGCCATGGCCTATGCCTCCAAGAAGCCCGTTGTGGGCAGGGGCATCGACATGATCAAGAGCTCCAAAGGTGAAAAGACGACGGATATCGAGGGCCTGTCCCTGGATGCCGACTATAATAAGAAACTGAAAATGCAGCGCTGAAGTCCCGGGGGAAACATGACAGATAAGATAGACGACATACTGAAAGAATACGACGAAAACGCAAAGATGGCCCTCGTTTGTGAGGATGACCCGGAGGCGTTGAAGAATATCAAGGCCGCCCTGGCGGAGCTCAGGTACTCGGCTGAGGCGGCGGCCAACGCGGAAGAGGCCTTCGAGAAGCTGAAGTTCAACCGCTACGATGCGGTTGTTATCAGCGAAAAATTCTCCGGGAGCACGCCGGACGGCAACGCATTTCTGAAACACCTTCAGTTCATGCCCATGTCCACGCGGCGCCACATCTTCGTCGCCCTCCTGGGAGAGGCCCTCGCCACCATGGATACCATGGCCGCCTTTGACAAAAGCGTCAACGTGGTGATCAACAGGAAGGACCTTCCGAATATCAAGGGTATCCTCAAGAGGTCCCTCCACGATTACGAGCAGTTCTACAAGGTATACAAGGAGAGCCTCATCAAGATGGGGAAGATGTAGGATCCCCTTTCATAACGCCTGCCGGACGGCCGCTGCAAAAGCAAGAGCAACGGCCGTTTTTTTGATTTTGTGCTTTTGTCGCACTTCCATCGCTGAAGATAGTAGGGATTCTTATTGCGCCTGCCAGAGCGCTTAATAGGTACAGACTATCGGCACTGAAGGAACTCCTCAGCGGTGAGACCGATATCTTTTGCAATTTATCGGAGCAGGATAGGGGAAATATCTCTCCCCGGATGAAAAGGTACCGTCGTACAGCGACCGTCCGGGTGACGAAATTGCTTGTGAGAGCCCCTCTGGCGAACCTCTTTGAATCCAAGACCCTCAAGAATGTTAATGACCTCTTGTGGCTTGAGGATCAGGATTTTACCCATTACGAAGCCACAACCACATTCTGTGTTCCTATGAACTCACCTTCCAGCTCAGGTTCTCCATCTTCCAGCAGCATCTCTATGACTTCTTTCAAATTTTTATTTAGCTCGTCCAGAGATCCAGCTTGTGAGTGCGCCCCGGGGAATCCGGGAACAAACCCGACGTAAAGGCCTGTATCCGGACATTTCTCTATTACAGCAGTGTACATTTTCATATCCCTCTCCTTTTACTTTCTATTTTAGCATGTTACCTCATCCTGCGCCCAAAACTGGCGGCAAGATCGCACACCGTATTCACCGGAGTTCTCGAGCCTCTATAACAATATCCGCCCGTTAGGCCAAGCAATAGCCCCGCTGGTTATCAAAGCCTGTTTGAAAAATCAATATTCTTAAGCGACTCGGAAACGGGTCCTCCGTCCATCATACCCCAGACAGCCTGCCGGAGAAAAGCCTATTCCGGCTTGAGGATCAGGGCGGAAAGGGGGGGCAGCGTAAGGCTCAGGGAATAGGGGAAACGCTCGTGGGAGGAGATTTCGTCGGCGGTCACTCCTCCGCCGTTTCCCATGTCCGATCCCCCATAGTAGGTGGAATCGCTGTTGAAGAGCTCCCGGTAATATCCTCCCCGGGGCACTCCGATACGGTACCCGGTCCGGGGCACGGGGGTAAGATTGAAGACGAACACGAGGAAATCCTCCTGGTGCTTCGCCTTCCTGATAAAGGAAAGGATGCAGTTGTCGTGGTCGTGGAAGTCGATCCATTCGAAGCCGTGCCATTCGTGGCACACCTCGTACATCGCCGGTTCCGTCCGGTAGAGGTGGTTGAGATCGGACACGTACCGCAGCAGCTTCTGATGGGGCTCGTACTGGAGGAGGTGCCAGTCGAGACTCGTATCGAAATCCCATTCGTTCCACTGCCCGAACTCGGATCCCATGAAAATGAGCTTCTTGCCCGGATGGCCGAACATATACCCGTACAGTGCCCGCAGGTTCGCGAATTGCTGCCACCTATCCCCCGGCATTTTACTCAACATGGACCTTTTTCCGTAGACCACCTCGTCATGGGAGAAGGGCAGGATAAAGTTCTCGGTAAAGGCATAGATCATACTGAAGGTAAGGTTATTGATGTGGTATTTCCGGTGTACCGGGTCCTTGGAGAAATAGCCGAGAGTATCATGCATCCAGCCCATATTCCATTTCAAGCTGAAACCCAGCCCGCCGAGATAGGTGGGACGGGACACGCCGGGCCATGCCGTGGACTCCTCGGCGATGGTGAGGACGCCGGGATGGTAATGGTGCACCACCTCATTGAACGTCTTCAGAAAATCGATGGCTTCGAGATTCTCATTGCCTCCGTACCTGTTGGACACCCATTCCCCCGGCTCCCGGGAATAATCGAGGTAGAGCATGGAGGCAACCGCATCCACGCGGAGACCGTCGATATGGTATTTGTCCAGCCAGAAAAGGGCGTTGGAGATGAGGTAATTCTTCACCTCGTTCCGGCCGTAATTGAAGATCAGCGTCCCCCAATCGCGGTGCTCTCCCCTGCGGGGGTCCGCATGCTCGTAGAGGAACGTGCCGTCGAAGAATGCCAGGCCGTGCGCATCCTTCGGGAAATGGGCGGGCACCCAATCGACGAAGACCCCGATGCCGTTCTGATGGCATTGGTCAATAAAAAACATGAAATCGTCCGGCTTGCCGAACCTGCTGGTGGGAGCGTAGTAGCCGATGGTCTGATATCCCCAGGAGGCATCGAGGGGATGTTCCGCAATGGGAAGGAGCTCTATATGCGTAAAGCCAAGCTCCTTCACATAGGGAATCAGCTTGTCCGCGAGCTCACGGTAGGTCAGGAACCTGCCGTCCTCCTCGGGAACCCGCATCCACGAGCCGAGGTGGACCTCATAGATGCTGAGGGGGGAATCGAGCCAGTTCCGCTGCCGCCGCCCGCTCATCCACTCCGTATCCTGCCAGGTATGCTTGTCCTCGATATCGTACACCACGGCGGCGGTCTTCGGCCTCATCTCGAAGAAAAAGCCGAAGGGATCCGCTTTCATTTCCCGGTGGTTATGGTGTTTCGACTCGATGTGAAACTTGTAGACCTCTCCTTCCGCGAGACCGGGAATGAAGATTTCCCAGACACCCGAGGACTCCAGCATACGCATGAGATGCCGCCGTACGTCCCAGCCGTTGAAATCTCCCACGACGCTCACTCTCTTCGCATTGGGCGCCCACACCGCAAAGCGGACGCCCTGTATCCCCTCGATCTCTTTCAGATGGGCGCCGAGCTTTTCATAATTCTTATAGTGGGTCCCTTCCCCGATGAGATGCAGATCGTAGCTGGTAAGAAGGGGCGGGAAAGAATACGGGTCGTGGAACTCCCTGCTCTCACCCCAGTGGGTCACGATTCTGAACTTATATTTGAAGGGTTTTGTCTCGCCCTCCCACAGCAGCTCGAATATCCCCTCTTTATGCTTCTTGCGCAGGGGGAGCACGCTCTCTTCCGCCGTTCCGGGGTTTCGGATGACCTTCGCCTCTTTCGCCTCGGGAAGGAACGCGCGGACGCAGACCCCCTTGTCGAGGACATGCAATCCGAAAATATCGAAGGGATTTACTTCTGCGCCATTGAGAAAGCCCTTTATAAGGCCGTTGCTATTCATTAAAGGTATTCTATCATACTTTTGCACACCCTCTGAAAGAAAAAAATCACGGCACCGGACACGCCGAAAAAATCCTCCTGCATTTCAGCAAGATGAGGAGTGCCCGGAGCGGTGCGGCCTGAAATGATTGACGCTGCCGGATAATTCAGGGTATTTTAGTAGTGATGAATATACTCCGATTCCTTACGGCAGGCGAATCACACGGCAAAGGGCTGGTAGGCATCGTCGAAGGCATCCCCGCAGGGCTCGCCCTCTCCCCGGACGACATCGACAGGGAACTGAAGAGAAGACAGGGCGGCTACGGCCGCGGGGGCCGGATGAAGATCGAACAGGACCACGCCGAGATCCTTTCGGGAGTCAGATGGGGGAAGACCATGGGATCCCCCCTCTCCCTTCTCATAGAAAACAGGGACTGGAAGAACTGGCAGGAGGGAATGTCCCCCGATGTCGTCCACGAAGGCTCTATTCCCCCGGTCACGAGGCCGAGACCCGGACATGCGGACCTCGCCGGCGCCGTCAAATACGGGCAGAAGGATGTCAGGAACATCCTCGAGCGCTCCAGCGCGCGGGAAACCGCCATGCGGGTTGCCGTGGGCGCGGTGGCGAAGCGGTTCCTGGCGGAATTCGGCATCACTATCGGCAGCTATGTGATCCGGATCGGAAATGCTGTGATGCAGAGGCCTGACTACGGGATGCAGGAGACGCTCGACTGGAACGAACTCCTCCGCAAAACGGAGGCCTCCCCGGTACGATGCCCTGAAGAGGAGGCCTCGAAACAGATGACGGAGGCGATCGATGCTGCCGCGAAGAACGGGGATACCCTCGGCGGCACGTTCGAGGTGATCGCTACAGGCGTTCCGGCGGGCCTGGGGAGTCATATCCAGTGGGACAAGAGACTCGACGGGCGACTGGCGCAGGCATTGATGGGAACCCAGGCGATGAAAGGAGTCGAGATCGGGACCGGTTTCGCCATGGCGGAGAAGCCCGGTTCTGAAGTAATGGACGAGATTTATTATCACAAAGAGACGGATTCGGAAGGCAAGGCGTCCGCCGACGGCTCTTGCTGCAGCTTTTACCGGAAGACGAACCATGCCGGAGGCATCGAAGGAGGGATGACGAACGGTATGCCCGTTGTGGTCAGGGCCGCCATGAAACCCATTCCTACTCTGAGGAGGCCCCTTCGCTCCGTGGACATTGTATCGCGCGAGCCCCTCGAAGCCGCCTACGAGCGCTCCGACACCTGCGCCGTGCCCGCTGCGGCGGTGATCGGAGAGGCGATGATGGCCGTGGTCCTCTCCGACGCTTTCCTCGAGAAGTTCGGGGGCAATACTGTTGACGAGACCAGAAGAAATTACGACGCGTACAGGGAATACCTGCGCGGTTTTTAGGGTGTACAGGAGTCTAATTTGCTTGAGCAATCCATAAAGAACAGTGCAAGGCGGAGCTGTATCGTCCTTTCCCTCTTTTTCCTTTCCGGTCCCCTGGCCTTTTCTTCCCTTGCCTCTGAGCCGCCGGGGGGGGAGCAGGCGATATCCTCCCCGCTCGGTGCGGAGACGGGTACTGCATCCGCCCTTCTCCAGGGAAAGCTCTGTCTTGACAGGGGCGAGTTCTCCAAAGCCATTCCGCTCCTCACCGCCTCCTATGAGGGCATACCGGTACTCGGGGATTACGCACTCCTGTGGAGAGCGCAGGCCTATGAAAAGACGGGAGACACGGACAGTGCCCTTTCCGATCTGAAAGCCATCAGGGAGCACTACAAAGAATCCTGCCTGCTGAAAAATGCCCGGACGAAGGAGATCGAGCTGCTCCGGAAGAAGGAGAGCCCCTCGGTGGCCGAACTGTTTGAAGGCTTTATCCGGGACTATCCCTCGAGCATGGAGATGAAGTACTCCTATGCCCAATACCTGAAGGGGAACAAGGAGACACAGAGAGCGCTGGAGCTCTTCAGGGAGGTATATCTTTCCGCCACTCCCCTGTCGTTGAGCGCGCTCAAAGAGCTCTCTCCCTCCGACATCACCGCAGAGGACCTCTGGAAGAGGGGAAAAAACCTGAACGCCGCCTGGCACTTCGAAGAGGCAGAAAAGGCTTTCAGGGCGGCCTTGAAGAAGGACATGGGCGCTCTGCAGAACGACATCGTGGAAGGGCTTGCCCTCTCCCTTTTCCGGCAGAAACGGTATAAAGAATCGGCGGAATTATACGGCCGGGTGAAGAACAGCTACTGGAGGGCGCGCGCCCTCTTCAGGGCCGGAGATATGGACACCTTCCAATCCGAATTGCCCGAGCTGAAGCAGACGGACGATAAGCGGGTCGCGCCGGTGCTCCTCGCCTACGGCATGAAAAAGAGACGCGAGGGCAGGAGCGATGAGGCCCTGCAGGTTTTCGCCTTTGTCCTTGCCCGTTATCCCTCTGCAAAAGAGGAGGCCCTCTGGTCCATGGGATGGACCTACTACCTGCTGAGGGACTACCAGAACGCGTCGGGAATATTCATGCAACTCTCTTCCCTCTCCGGAGATTCAAAATACGCTTACTGGAACAACAAATGCAAAAGGGCCATGGGAGAGGCGGAACCGGTCAAAATAACGATGTCCGGGAAGAACGGCCAGGGTTTTTATGCTTTCCTCTCCCTGGTGCGGGACAGCCGGAAGCCTTCCGCGGTAGCGCCCTCCCCTCTCAGGACGGGGGTTCTGCCTTCCCCTGCCGCCGAGAGGGTCGAGATCCTGGAGAAACTCGGTTTAACGAATGAGGCCGCGGCGGAGCTGCTGCACGCGGTGCGGAAAAACCCTGGCCTCCAGGACCTTGTATCCGTCAGCACATATCTCAAAAAGCTCGGCAATTACCGCCTCTCCCTGAATACCATCGCCAGGGTTCCCTATTCCGAAGAGCTCCATGATCTCTTTTACCCCCTCGGGTACTGGCAGGAGGTGGAGGAGATTGCGCGGGAAAGGGAGCTCGATCCCCTCCTGGTCCTTTCGGTCATGCGTGAGGAATCCCGCTTTGCCCCCGATGCACGGTCCATTGCCGGGGCTATGGGGCTCATGCAGCTGATGCCCCGGACAGCGCACCGGTTCGACAAAAGAATCGATGTGAAGAACTCCGGAGAGCTCTATAACCCGAGGACCAACATTCTCATCGGCTCGGCCTACCTGAAACAACTGCTGAACAGGTTCGGCTCCCTCCCCCTTGCCATTGCCGCATACAACGGGGGAGAGGAGGCGGTCAGGGAATGGCTGAGCAAGGGAGCGTACCGGACCGTCGATGAATTTATCGAAGACATTCCCTTCGATGAGACGCGCACCTATGTGAAGAAGGTCATGACCTCCTATTTTGAATACATGAGATCACGGCCCGATACGGATATCTCCTTTATCAGCTCCCATCTCGGAGAGCTGTAGACAGTTCGGCGCCTTTATTTTTGGGGGATGAATTGTGTATTATTTTTAGCCGGCCCCGCGTTCGGATGCGGCAGAAGAGGGGCCTTCGTATAACGCGCCATTTATTTCTATCAAGGAGGACATTACTCATATGTTGAAGAATTTCGAGGAAAAGATAACCTATGCAGTAGAAAAGGTAAAGACCCTCAAAGAGGAAAAAAGCGCTCTTGAAAGGAGAATCCAGGAGCTTGAGGAGATCGTCACCTCAAAGGATCAGGAAATAGAGCGGCTGACCGCGGAAAAATCGGCCATCAAGCAGCAGATCGAAAACCTGTTCACCGAGCTCGAATCCATTGAAGTAAAATAAGCCTTCCATGGGTACGGTTGAGGTACATATCCTCGGGCAGAAGTATCTCATCAAAGGAGATGCGCCTCCGGAGCACATTCAACAGCTTGCAGAGTATGTGGATGCGAAGCTCAGGGAGGTCTACCAGACCTCTGCGCACATCACGCCCCTGAAGGCCTCTATTCTCGCCTCCCTGAATATCGCAGACGAACTGTACCGGCTGAAAAGCGAGTACAACGCCATTGCCCATAACCTGAAGAACATCGAAGACAAGGCGGACAGCATCATCAAGCTCTTCGAATGAAATAGTCCTTTTCAAAAGTCCGCAGGAGACCGGGCGGGGCAGCAGCCGGAGCGGAACCTCCCGAAGGGGCAGAGGAGATTACGGGCAGACCTCGCCGGTCCGGTCATACCTCCTTCTGTCCATCTTGCAGCAACTGCCCTTAATGGATTTTGCATATTTTTTCATCTCGGAGGCGACCTCCGCCATTTCACCGTAATGGGTGAATTTCCGGAATTTGTTGTGAGTAATACCGATGGAGAGGGAGATGAGCGGGAAGGTTCTCGCCTCTCCCTCCCTGTCGACGGATTCAATATAACCCCGTGCCCTGTCCTCTGCATCGTAAAAGGTAGGGATGATCCTGTCGAAATTGCTGCCTATGATATGCGATACTGCCTCGATATCGGAATAATCCATTATATAGATAAAATCATCCCCGCCGATATGACCGACAAAACTGCCCAAGGGCTGCTTCTCTTTTACCGAATTGAGAATAAGCCTTCCGAGCATCTTGAGGACCTCGTCGCCCCGGCTGAAACCATACCTGTCGTTATAGGGCTTGAAGTGGTCAAGATCGGCATAGGCGAGCCCGAATATCTCACCCGCATCCAGCCTCTTCTGCAACTGTTTGGAAATAGTGATATTACCCGGAAGCCGCGTAAGGGGATTCACTTCCACCACCCTTTCCGCCCGGCTGATACAGAGCTCGATCCGCGTACGGAGGTCCGTTTCGAGACAGGTATGCCGCACAAAATCATCAACGATGAGGAAATCACCGCCGGGAAGGGTACAACAGTCGGAAATCACCGCCAGAACCGGCAGATGGCCGAAACTGGGGTCCGCCTTCAGCCCGTTCAGCAGCGATACGGTCTGCGTGTCCTCCGCACCGATCTCGACCACCAGCACATCCGGAAGGGAGTTGTAGATATAGTCCAGAGATGCCTGGAGGGAAGAGAAAAGGAGTATCCGGTAAGAGTCCGAGAGGAGTCTTTCGACAACACTGGTAAGCACAAGATCCCTGGTAATGGTGACGACCGTCTTCATCTATTCCTCGGAGAGGATGAAATCCTCCGCCTGCTCTAAGGACTCCTCGGCTTCCATAAGAATCTCTTTGATATCCCCTTCCGAAAGACGGAGGGTCTGCCAGACGGACGGATGGAGAGGGGGAACGAAGTTGTCCCCGGCAAAGCCGAACCCCCGGGCACGGACAAGGATATCAGACAAGTGCACTATGGCGGTTTGCAGAGGGACTCCCCTCGAGAGATGCGGCTTATGGTGGTACTCGATGACCTCGATGAGACCCCTGGGGAAATTCCATTTCTGGGCAACCCAGGCCCCGGCATCCGCATGAGTGATGCCGAAACGATCCTTTTCACCCTCGAAAATGAGGAGATCCCTCCTCTCTGCATCGGTCATGATCTCTTTGTATTCTCCGGGAAACTTCAATCCGAGGACCACTTTCCCTATGTCGTGGAGCAGAGCGGCGATGGAGACCTCTTCGGGCTCGCTCACCCCCTTCTTAATGGCAATGATCCGGGCGGTTACAGCACATCCCAGGGAGTGCTCCCACAGGCCCTGCATGGTCTTTTGCATGGCCTCGAAAACGGAGACGCCGAGAAGCATCCCCCTGACCACATTCAGACCAAGGAGAATCAGGGCCTGGCTCACCGAAGAGATCCTTCCGGGGAAACCGTATATCGGCGAATTGACCACTTTGAGTACCCGGGACGTGAGGACAGGATCATTGGAGATGAAGCCGCTGATGTCATTCATCGAGACTTTGGGGTTCTCGATGACCGCCAGAAGCTTTTTCAGTACAGTAGGGATAGTCGGAAGGGTGTCTATCTTCTCGATCTGGGCGCGCAGCACCTGTATATCCATTACCGGCACAGCTCCTCGATATGTTCCTTAAACACCCGTTTGATGATCGGCATGTACGGCTCGGCCTCCGTCTTCCTGAAACGGGCGTCCAGCTCGGACAGCATCTCCGTCTTCGATTTCCGCGGTTGCGCGTTTCCGACCACCGCAACGCTGCCGATGGTCATATTCTGCAGCCGCTCGATATGTGTCTCCGTAAGTTCCGTACCCTCGCCGAGCAGTATCATGCCGCTCTCGTTCATCACCGGTTTTGCCAGCTTCATTCCCGGTTTGAGGCTGTTCACAGAAACCTTCGGCACCATAAACCTCCCGCATCGTAATGACAATGCCCAGACATTATATCACAGGAAAAATCAAAAAAATAAAGTTTGGAAAGAAAGCGACGGCATTCACCTGCTTTTGTCCCTGGCCGCCGGTGCCGGTTGGAGAGGGGTGTCAATTGTTCTATACTATAAGCAATGGCTTTTGTTCCAGCATATCGCCTTCTTTCGCCCGCTGACCTGTGGAACCGGGTACGGACTGCCGAGGGGATGCTGAAGGAGTGCTCTCTCTGCCCGCGCAGGTGCAGGGTGGACCGCAGCAGAGGGGAGATCGGCTTCTGCAAAACCGGTGACAGGCCCCTTGTGGCGAGCTGGGGTCCCCATTTCGGGGAGGAGGCCCCCCTGGTGGGGAGGCACGGTTCCGGCACTGTTTTTTTCACCCGGTGCAACCTGGGGTGCGTGTTCTGCCAGAACTGGTCCATCAGCCATACGGGGGAGGGCCGGGAGATGTCCTGCGGACAGCTTGCGGAGGTGTTTCTGGAACTGCAGGAGCGGGGATGCCACAATATCGACCTCGTATCTCCCACGCACCAGGTGCCCATGATCCTCCGCTCCCTGGCACTGGCGGCGGAGAGGGGGCTGAATGTGCCCGTTGTCTACAATTGCGGGGGATATGAATCCCTGGAGGCCCTGAGAATGCTCGACGGGATCATCGACATCTACATGCCCGACTTCAAATACGCGGATCCTGAAACCGCACGGATGCTCTCGAAGGTGGAAGATTACCCCGCGACCGTCAAGGCGGCCCTGCGCGAAATGCACCGGCAGGTAGGAGATCTCCTCCTCGATGAGAGGGGGATCGCCCTTCGGGGGCTGCTCGTCCGTCACCTCGTACTCCCCGAAGGGAGGGCCGGGACAGCGGAGGTGGTACGCTTCATCGCGGAGGAGATTTCGAGGGATACGTACATCAACATTATGGACCAATATTATCCCTGTTATCATGCGGATGAATACCCGCCCCTGGACCGGCGGCTCACCCGCAAGGAATACGACGAAGCCATACATATGGCCCTTTCCGCCGGACTGAAGAGGATCGACGGAATCAGCGCATAAGGAAGGGGAAGGCAACGCCTCCCGTGCGTCACCTGATCGGCAGGATCTCCGCCTCCATCCTTTCCAGATCCACCACTGCCGCCGTGGGGTTTTCGTAAAGCCAGCCGCACGCCTCTCCGGGATTCACTACCAGCGTATTTGCCACTTTCCTGACCACCGGTTCATGGGTGTGGCCGTATACGACGAGATCGAAATGCCCGCTGTCCGCCAGGGCATCCACCACATCCGGCTCATGCATCACCACAATGCGCCGGTGGTGAAGGGAAAACCGGTACGGCTGTGCGAATACCCTTCCCTGGTACAGCTTCTTCAGGAGAACCCTCTCTCCATCATTATTGCCGAAGATGCCGGTAAACCCTCCCGGGAAATGTTTCAGCGCCCTCCAGGTGAAAGCGGACGTAAAGTCCCCCGCATGAATGATATGTTCCACCTTTCGCTCGTGAAAGATACTCAACACCTTCCTGAGGTTGTCGAGATGGTCGTGGGAATCCGCGATAATGCCGACGATCATATATTCCGGTGCCTCCTCGCATATTTCCGCATCCGCTCATTATAACATCTTCCCGGAATGGGCAGGCGCCCTTGACAACGGAGGGGATCAGCCGTAAAGTAGGAGAGCAAAAAATTCAGAAAACGAGGGAGGACCGAGTGGGGTACTGCGCAATGAAACCAAGGGGTTTGTTTCTCTTTCTTACGATCATGATGGCACTCCTCCCCTGGGGAAACTGCTATGCAGGCAGCGACGACTCGTACGGTGCCCATTCCATGATCTTCCCCGATATGCCTACCAGCGCGCAGGAGTCGCTCTTCTCGTACACTTCCCGCCTCGGGGCGGGCTACATCAGGCTGGATGTCCAGCTCTCCGCAATCTATGCTAAAAAAGACGCGCCGCCCGATTGGACCCACATGGACAGGCTCGCGGAGATGTCCGCACGATACGGTGTCCAGATCCTCGGGACATTCAACTCCATGCCCGACTGGGCGGGAAAGTGCCCTTCGGCTTCCTACTCCTACAACCCCAACTACTGTCCCCCCGCCGATTACGGCCAGTGGTCCGATTGGATAAAAGCCATTGTCACCCGCTACAAGAACACCATTCACTACTGGGAGGTCTGGAACGAGCCCAACGAGTACGAATGCAGCGGTACGGCATGCAGGGGGTTCTTTTACGGAGACGCGGCAGAATATGCGAAGCTCCTGTCGACAACCTATGACGCGGTAAAGGCGGCCGACCATTCGGCAAAAGTCCTTATCGCCGGGGTCTTCATGCCGGCACACAGGGAGAACCTCACCACCTGGATCAAAGAGGTGGCGCAGAACGCTCCGGGGAAATTCGATATCGGCACTATCCATGTGCGCACGAACCTGTCCGGGCTGGTCTCCCAACTCCAGGCTTTCGGCACCGACTTCAGGGCGGCGGGCTTCCACGGCGCCATCTGGGTCTCGGAGCACGGGTACACCTCCGATCCCGCGTATCAGTCGGACCCTGCCTACAATAACGGACCCGAATCGCAGGCGGAATACTATACCTCGTCCGTTAAGACATTATTGCAGAATGGGGCAAGCAAGGTATTCATCACCCTGCGGGATAACCAGGAACTCTCTGAAACCGACCGCGATGAGGGGCTGCTCGAACAGCTGGAAGACACGACCTCCGGAGAGGTGACCTTCAGGGAGAAGCCTTCCTTCGCTGCAGTACAGGGAGTTATCGCAAATCATACCTCCTTCATGCAGGTACCCTCCCCCGCGCCCAATATCTCCCTGTCCTCCACCACCTACGTCTTCGATACCGTTTCGCCCGGCTCCAGCTCCCCACCGATGAGCCTTACCGTTTTCAACACCGGCACGGCGGATCTTACAATGGGGACTATCTTCCTTTCCGGCGACAACGCTTCGGAGTTCACGGTGCAGAATGATACCTGTTCGGGACAGACAGTCACCCCCGGAAAGGAGTGTACCCTTCAGGTCGTCTTTTCGCCAGCCTCTTCCGACTCCAAGAGCGCGCTCCTGAATATCCCCTCCAATGACGCGGAGGTGCCAGTCGTGCAGGCGGCCCTCTCCGAAACGGGGGCGGTTGCCGATACCGGCCATGCATCCGGCGCCGGCTCTTCGGGCAGCACGGGCAGCGGAGGGAGCGGAGGAGGATGCTTCATTGCCACCGCGGCTTTCGGGAGCTATCTTGCGCCCGAAGTGCAGGCGTTGCGGGATTTCAGGGATTCCTTCCTCCTTACCACCCCCCCGGGAAGAAAGCTCGTCGCTCTGTACTATCGTCTGTCGCCCCCCGCCGCAGACTTCATACGGAAGCATGAAGCGGCACGGCTCGTGACGCGGTGGGTGCTCACCCCGGTTGTCTACGCAGTCAAATATCCTCACCCCTTCGGCCTGATCGTGGCAATAGGGGGCGCTACGGTATGGGTAAGAAAGAGGAGGCGTGCTGCTGCGCGGTTATAAGGGCAGATAGGCTTTCGGGTTCAGATCCAGTCCGGCACTCTCCCCGGCGAGAAAGCGGTGGTGTCCGGCAGCGGCGATCATGGCTGCATTATCGGTACAAAGGGGCAGAGAGGGAAGAAAAAGCTCCACCTCCCGCTCCTCCGCCATTTCTTTCATCCTCTGCCGTACCGCGCTGTTTGCGGAGACCCCCCCGGAAAGGACCACCCGGCGAACTCCTTTCCTGATGAGGGCCCACTCCACTTTCCTCACCAGAACGTCTACCACCGAGGCCTGGAAGGAGGCGGCGATATCCCTGATGACCGTGGATTCCCCCGGTGGAGACTGACCGGCCGCCGGCAGGCCCGCACCGAGCACTGCCGATCGTACCGCGGTCTTCAGCCCGCTGAAACTGAAATCGAAGGACTCCGGCACATAGGCACGGGGAAAGTCGAAGGCACGGGGATTCCCGTTCTTCGCCAGCCTGTCGATTACCGGGCCCCCGGGATAGCCGAGTCCGAGGAGCTTGGCGACCTTGTCATAGGCTTCCCCCGCCGCATCGTCCCGGGTCCTCCCCAGCTCCGTATAGGAACCGAAGGCGTGCACCAGGTAGAGGCTGGTATGCCCCCCCGAAACGATCAACGAGAGAAAAGGGAACCCCGGGCTCTCCTCCTCGAGAAACGCGGAAAACATGTGCCCTTCCAGGTGGTTCACCCCCACAAGGGGAAGCTTGCGGGCATACCCCACCGCCTTCGCAAAGTTGCACCCCACCAGAAGTGAGCCGATCAGCCCGGGTCCGTAGCAGACGGCAATGGCGCCAAGGGTATCGAGGGGAACGCGGGCGGTTTCCAATGCCTCGGTCACCACGGGCCAGATCATCTCGATATGCCTGCGTGATGCCAGTTCGGGGACAATACCCCCGTACTTTCGGTGGATATCCGTCTGCGAGGAGACGATATTGGAAAGGATGTGCCGTCCATCGGCAACCACTGCCGCGGAAGTATCGTCACAAGAAGTATCAATGCCGAGGATAATCATTGTACGCGGGGAGTGCGAAAGAAAAGAGGGAAACGGGAAGAGGGCCTTTCCCCCCCTTCCGTCCCCTCTCTCACTCGCTTCTTATGCTCCTCCGTAGGAATGGAGACCGCTCAGGAGAAGGTTGACGCCGAGATACGTGAAGATCGTGCAGACGAAGCCGATTACCGCCACCACGGCTATCTTCGTATCTTTCCAGCCCCTCATGAAGCGCGCATGGAGATAAAAAGCATACACAAACCAGGTTATCAGCGACCAGGTCTCCTTCGGGTCCCAGCTCCAGTACTTGCCCCATGCCTGGTCCGCCCATATGGCGCCGAAGATGAGACCGCCCAAAGTGAAAACCGGGAATCCGATGGCGATACTCTTATAGGTGAGGTCGTCGAGCAGGTCCCTGTTCAGGGAGAAGGAGGAAATGATCCTGCTGAGCACCTGCCCGTACTTCCACACAAGGAAGATGAACCCCGCCGCGGCGATATAGCTGATAAGGGATATCACCCCGTTCCCGCTCCTGAAAGTCGCTTTGAAGAGATAGCTTTTGATAAAGGACTCGGGGTTTTGCGCCGCCGCCTTGAAAACAATGAAATCGATTCCCATGGCGATGAGGATTGCCAGGAATACCCCGAGGGTTATCGTCCAGAAGAGATACGCGCCGCTCTTCTTATCGGTTACGGTGACCGCCAGGAACATGATCCCCGTCGCAAAGGAGATGGCGAAAGTAGCATAGGCGATAAAGCTCATGGTGACATGGGCCAGAAGCCAGTTACTCTGGAGCGCGGGGATAAGGGGATGGATGTCCTTTGACATGCCGGAGATGTCGATGAAAGCCAGGGCCATGCCTGCAATGGGGGTAATGAATGCGCCGAAGGAACGGTTCTTGTATTGCCATTCGATGACAAGATATCCGAGGATAAGGCACCAAACGAAGAAAATGAGGGACTCGTAGAGGTTGGTCAGGGGGATCGCCCTCATGACCCCCATTTGGCCGATATCATAGAATTCCTTCCAGCGGATGAAGAAAGCGATGGTATGGGAGACGAAGCCGATGACGGTGATGGTGGTGGCGACGACCCCCACCGTCCCGTTCCTGAAGCTGAGGTACGCTATATAGGCCACCATCGCGAGGATGTAAGCAATACTCGCTATGCCGTAAAATTGAGAGCTATCCATAAAAAACCTCCGGTTTCGAGTAATTGAGCGCGGAACAACCCAGCAGCCTACTTTTCCAGTGATGCGATATACGTATCCATCTTCTGCTCGAAGGCCAGCTTGTTCTTGTTTGTCGAAGCGGCAAGGGAGACCTTTGTGCCACCCTTTTCTTCCCTGAGACGTACCCATACCCGTGCATGATTCATAAAGAAGGAGGCATACAGCCCGATCCCCATTACAAGACAACCGAGATAAACAATCCAGACCCCGGGGTCTTTCCGCACCTGGAGCCCCGTATACTGGGCGCCCCAAAGGTCCTTGAACTCCACTACCCCGTCGGGGACCTTCCATGTCTGGGAATACCTTTTCAGAATCCATTGATTGTACTTGACCTTACCGTTTTCGGAAAACTCCACAAAGGCGGCGGGGTTATTCATCATCTCCGCATAGGTAAACAACTTTCCGGACTCGTCCATGCCCAACGCGGGACTGAAGTCCACCACCTTTGCCGTCACCTTCGTCCCGGGAAGAGAGAAGGATTCGCCGAAACGGACCCCCACCGTCTCGGTCTTGCCGCCGTTGCCCAGTACGCTGAACTTGAAGATAGAGTCACGCGAAGGGGAGAAACCGTAACTGGACTGGTAGAAAGTGATGCCTTTGTATTTCAGGGGGTGGTTGACATCTATCTCTTTCCTGAGGACTTCCCTTCCGTTCTCGAGCACCGCAAGCCAGCTTCTGAATGCCTTGGGAGTATCAGAATTTTCATAGAAGGCCACCTCGAAATCATCGCACCGTATCTCGAAGCCGAGGGGAATCGTTTTTTCGGGCCCGCCCTGGTAGGCGACGGAGGAAGAGGTCCCTTCGAGCAGATTCAGGGATGCATTGAAGCCCGCCACCATTCCCACCACCGCTCCGATAAGGATGATCAGGATACTGAGATGCACCACGTAGACACCGAGCCTGCTGTGTCTCCCCTTCTCGGCGTACAACTGCACCCCCCCCTCTTCCTCATGGACGGATGGAGCGAAGCCTATCTTTTTCAGTGCCTCTTCCACCTTTGCCCGGGCGGAATCGGGTTTTTCCTTCACCGCCACCTCCCTCTTTACGGGCATAGAGGCGAAGAGGTCCGGCGGGAGCGGCTTCACCGGCTCCTTTGCCATTTTCCATATCTTCGGAAGCCGGTCAAGAGAACAGATAATGAGATTCGCGGCGAAAAGAAAAAGGAGGGCCATGAACCACCAGGAGTGGAACATATTGGTGAACCCGAGGGCATCCAGCACCCGGTACACGCCCGGGGCCGAATCGCCGAAAAACTTTGCAAGCAGCTTGATATTGCGCTCCGGCTCGGCCTGCTGTTCGACAATGGTACCGACAATGGAAGTCAGGGAGATAATCGTGAAGATGATGACAGCGAGGGTGATGGAGGAAAAGAAACTCCATACCCTGTCTACTATGGACTGACCGGCATTCTGATTGTTTACCATCTGTTCCTCTTTTCTCTCTGTGATGTACAGGAGGGCTACCTTCCGCTTACCAGGCTGTTGCATGCCATGACGAGCCGGGAGCTGCACCAGGGGCCCCCTTCCCCCGTGACTCCGAATCGCCCATCGAAAGTATATACGATAGAATATGAATTACTTATGAAGAAATTCGACAAGACGACAGTTAAGTTTAACAAAAACCTCCCCAATCTGCAACAGCCCGAAAGGGTGTAATCAAAGGGCAACACAAAGAGGCGTCTCAGGGGAGGGGGAGGCAGCAGGGGGGAAGAGCGATATCGGGAGGATTTCGTTGCGTCTCTCAGCGAAATGATTTTTCATTCAGGAAAATCCCTCCTCACCTCCCTTTTCCAAAGGGAGGAAGCCCCCTCTTTGAAAAAGAGGGGTAAGGGGAGATTTCGTGAGAGCGATGACTCTTTGCTGACTGTCACAGTGCCCCTGCAAATCGTTCATGCCAATGGAATGGTTACCGTGAAAACGACTCCCACGCCGTCTTCGTCTTCAGCGATGCATTCACCCCCCAGCGCCTCCGCCAGACTCATGGAGACAGCGACCCGCAAGGGGGCCAGGGAGGAGAAACCTCCAGGGCTCTGATCCTCCCTTCCAGGCACACTCCCTTTCCCCGAGTGGGCAACGGATATCTCGAGATACTCCTTTCCCCCCCGCACAGACTGCGTCGAGAGAACGGTGACCACACCCGAATCCGAAGACTCCACGGCATGGACGGCGAGATTCATCATTACCTGCCGTATCCTGTCCCTGTCCGCGGAGAGAGGAGAGTCCGCAAGGGACTCGTCGCATTCGGCAAGCACCTCTACTTCCCTGGCTCCGGCAAGTCCTCCGGCAAACTCTTCCACTTCGCGCAGGAGATCACAAAGCATGAACCCCTTTGCAGCGGCATGCGTCACTTCTCTCAATCCGTCTTCACTCCGGCCGCCTTCACTCCGGCCCTCTCCGGTCCGGGCAAGCTCGAGGAGGCCCTCCATAAGGGGCAGCAACCCCCTGGCGGCATGTACCGCTCCCTCGAGGGTCTTCCTGTCCCTCTCGTTCAGACCTCTCTCCCTTCCGAGCACGCGTTCCATCTCTCCTGCAAAAGAGCCCACCTCTCTGTCCACTTCCCGGAAAAGCCTCGGGAGCAGATCAGGGAGGACTTCTTTCCTCCGCGCCCCGCTCTCCCTCAGGAGAGCTTCCTTCTCTCTCAATTCCATAAGCAGGCCCTCCACTCTCCCCTGCAGGGCCTGCAGCTCGCCGGAATCCCCTTTCTCTCCTTCCGGCCTCCTACCGCCCGAAGCAGCCGCATCCACAGCGTGCAAGAGCCGGGTTGCCGGCTTGTCAATAAGACGCCGCGAAAGGAGGGTCTGCAGCGCCGCAATGAGCAGAAGAATTCCCGCAAAAGAGAAATAAAGGGTCTTCGCCAGCCCGAAGGGGTGCACCACCTCCGCCTCCCTGACAGTGGCGATGAGCCGGTACGGTGCATTCGAAAGGGATGAAGCATAGAAGTACAGATGATCTTTCAGCCTGACCCTGTCTTCCTTTCCGGTTTTTGGCACATTATAACGAAGCTTTTTATGGGGAATGCCTCCCTGGGTAAGGACCAGGTTCCCCTCCCGGTCGATCAGCTCCACCTTTTCCGTCCGGTAGACGCCACTCTGCAGAACGAGGGAGCGGGCCGGCTCATCGGCGGGGGAAACAGCGCAAAGCACCGCGCGAACCTCTCCCCCGGTGTCGAACAGAGGCGTGAGGAAAAAGATGCCACCTCCCCCGGCCCCCTCGGAAAAGAAGCTGGCTGCCTCGGCAGCTTTCGCCTCAGCCAGCGCATTCCTGATGAGATCCTTCCCGGACCAGTCCTCTCCGATCAGATCCGTCCGGCTGGCGGCGACAACCCTTCCGTCCTGCGCCACGAGGGCGAGCAGGGTAAAGGGGGAGAGAGGAACAGCCTCTTCCAGCCTCCTCGATACATTCGCCCGGGCCTTGTCCAGGGCTTCCGCAACACCTTTCCTGCGCATACCCGCAGCGGAAGGGACGGCATCCGGCAGCGGGAGGGCATCAAGAAGCACCCGGTCCCTTGCCAGGATCTTCAGGTATTTCCCGGAACGGGCAAACCACGCATCAAAGACGGCCCTCTTCTCCGCAACAAGATTCCTAAGGTGCACGGTATGAAACCCCTGGACGAAATAGGGGGGACTGAAGGCGTAAAAGAGGACGCCGGCCACGATAAAGGCGGCGCACAGCACCGTCATCGGGAAAAAGACGACTCTCACCCCGATTTTTTGGGAAAAAGCTATTTTCATTCCCCGCTCCTCCTTGCCGGCAGCTATCCTTCCCGCCGGTGCGTCCTGCATGAAACGCCGGAGAGGGCTTCCAGGGTCCTTACCAGCGCTTCCGCCTTTTTCAGGGTCTCGTAGTATTCCTTTTCCGGGTCGGAATCGGCGACGATCCCCGCTCCCGCCTGCACATAGGCGATGCCGTCCTTTATGGTGAACGTCCTGATGATGATGTTCAGGTCCATATTCCCGGAGAAGCCGACATATCCGAGGGAGCCGGTATAGGGGCCCCGCACCACCGGCTCCAGCTCGTCGATAATTTCCATGCATCTCACCTTGGGAACCCCGGTTATCGTTCCCCCCGGAAAGGTGGCCCTGATGACGTCGAAGGAAGTCTTTCCCTTCTGCAGAATGCCTTTGACGTTCGACACGATATGGATGACATGGGAATAATCCTCGGTGATCATCAGCTCGTCCACCGTAACACTGCCATATTCCGAAACCCTCCCGATATCGTTCCTCTCAAGATCGATGAGCATGATATGCTCCGCCCTTTCCTTGGGATGCAGCAGCAGCTCGGAGCGCATCACCTCATCCTCGCTGCCGTCCTTTCCCCGCGGCCTCGTCCCAGCGATGGGCCTCGTCTCGATAGTCCCGTCCGTTACCTTCACCAGCCTTTCCGGCGACGAGCTCACGATCTGGTACTCGCCGAAGTCGGCATACGCGGCAAAGGGCGACGGGTTGATATCGCGGAGCGCTTTATAGATCTCCCACGGTTCCCTGCCCCCGATGGGGGAGGAAATCCTCTGGGAGAGATTCGCCTGGAAGATGTCCCCCGCGGCGATATACTCCTTGGCCCTCCTGACGATATCCATGTAACGCTCTTTGGTCATTTCGTACCGTAAGAGGGTAGAAGGGGGGCGAGGGGCGGACGGAGCAGGCTCCGCCGCTTTCTGATCCGCTATCCTGCGCTCCGTTGCCCGCAGGATTTCCCGTGCTTCATCGTATGCACGGTTGAAATCGATCTGCCCGATGTCCCTGTATCCCAACTGTGTATCCCTCGCGCCGGGAGAAACAATGATCCAGGATCTCTTTTCTTTATGATCGAAGGCGATCACCCGGTCGGCCATCATGAAATGGATATCGGGTATGCGGAGGTCATCCAGCGCTTTTTTCGGGATATCCTCTATATAACGTACAAAATCGTAGCTGATCAGCCCTGCGGCGCCCCCTTGAAAGGGGGGGAGCTCAGGGGAAGGCCTCTGCGGGTATGCCTCCACCAACTCTCTCAGCCGGTCAAGCGGGGGGCGGTAGGATACGGAATGCCTGTCCCCTGCGGTGGAGTGGATCGTCACTTCGCCCTCTTTGGCGCGCAGCAGTAGATACGGATCAAAGAGAATGAACGAATAGCGGGCTATCTTGAACGGCCCCTTCACGCTCTCCAGAAGCATACTGTTCCGCGTGCTCCCCCCGCTCCGCACCAGTGCCTCATAGATGCCGCAGGGATCCCCGTAGGGAATCTCCAGGGGAAGGGGAGGGATGCGCCCTCCCTTTATCTCTTCGAGAAATGCTTTCTTCGTGCTCAGTACTGTCCCCACCACTCACCGTTCCTGTTGTCGTCGTACCGGGTATTATGAAATAAAGGAAGGCCAAAATTCAAAGCAGGGAAGCCCGACGGTCGCAATGAAAAGCAGAGTCATATACCTTGTGTACGGGGGGAGATCAGCAAAGAGTCCTCGCTCTCACGAAATCTCCCCTTACCCCTCTTTTTCAAAGAGGGGGCTTCCTCCCTTTGGAAAAGGGAGGTGAGGAGAAGTTATGCCGTCAGCATTTCGAGGGAGATAAGCTCCAGCGCCTTGACCGGATCCTCCTGTTTCAGGATTCCCCGGCCCATTACGATATAATCGGCACCCTCCCGTATCGCTTCACGGGGAGTGGCGGTACGCCTCTGGTCATCCGGGGCCACCCATGAGGGCCGTATGCCGGGAGTGACCACGAGGAACTCCCTGCCGCACTGCTCCTTTACCATGGAGATCTCGTGGGGAGAGGCAACCACCCCGTCAAGCCCTGCCTTGCGGGTGAGGAGGGCAAGGTGCTTCACATGAGTTTTGAGACCGTGGGGGACACACAATTCGTTCTTCAATATACCGGTATCAAGGCTGGTAAGGGCGGTGACCCCGATGATCCTGGGCCTGGCCAGCCCCTCGCGGGCGCATACTTCCTCCACCGACTCCCTGCACTTTCTCATCATCTCCGTACCGCCCGATGCATGGACGTTGAGCATATGGACCCCGAGCCGGGCGGCCGCAACAGCGGCCTTCGCCACCGTGGTGGGAATGTCGTGAAACTTGAGATCGAGGAAAACCTTCTTCCCCTTTCCGTGTATGTCTTCCACCACTTTGGGTCCGGCAGAGACAAAAAGCTCGAAGCCTACCTTGAAAACGCCCGCATACTCTCCCAGGCTGTCCACGATTTCCAGCGCGCGTCCGGCATCGGACACGTCCAGTGCAATAATCAATCTCTCTTTCCAGGGCATAGCGCAACCTCGTCGATCATTATAGTTTCGGCAGGGTAATCCCCCTCTGTGCCTGGTACTTTCCGGCCTTGTCCCGGTAGGAGGTCTCGCAGGTTTCCGCTGCCTGGATGAAAAGCAACTGTGCGATCCCTTCCCGGGCGTATATCTTTGCAGGGAGCGGAGTGGTGTTGGAAATCTCGATGGTGACATGTCCCTCCCATTCCGGTTCCAGAGGAGTGACATTCACCACAAGACCGCATCGCGCATAGGTGGACTTGCCGAGGCAGATCACCAACACCTCCCGGGGGATCCTGAAATACTCCAGGGAACTGGCAAGAGCGAAGGAGTTGGGAGGGATGATGCAGACATCCCCCTTGAAATCGACAAAGCTCTTCGGGTCGAACCGTTTCGGATCGACAACCGTGCTGTTGATATTGGTAAAGATCTTGAACTCGTCCCCCACGCGCATGTCGTAGCCGTAGGAACTGACCCCGTAGGAAATAACCCCCTTCCGGACCTGACTCTTATTGAAAGGCTCGATCATGCCCTTCTGCGCCATCTCCCGTATCCATCTGTCGTTCTTGACCATAGCGACACTCCCGATTAGCGGTTACTACAAGCAGGGTGTAGCATAGCACAGGAAAACCCGGTCAAACAACGGGAAACAGGAGGAACACGTTCCTCAGGGAGTCCGGCCCTCTCCCCTTGTCCCGAGGACGCCCTGCACCGTGTCCAGCAGATCCGCTTTTTCATAGGGTTTTACCAGTGCCCCCTGAAATCCGTATTCCCTGTAGGAGGATACTACCTGGTCCTCCGAATATCCGCTCGAAACAATGGCGAAAACGCCGGGGCTCATCGACCGGAGCCTCTCCAGCGTCTCTATTCCTCCCATGCCCCCCGGGATGGTCAGATCCAGGATCACCAGGTCGAACGGCCTCCCCGCCTCCTGGGCTTCGCAGTAGAGGGCCACGGCCTCTTCACCGCTTCTCGCACACGCTGTCTCATAGCCCGCCCTCCTCAGCACCCTGCCTGTAATCTGCCCGATAAGCTCCTCGTCGTCCATGATGAGAACCCGGCCGGTACCCGCACCGGCAGGAATCTCCCTTTCCCTGTCGCCGGGAACCTCCCTTCCGGGAGCCGCAGGAAGATAGAGGGTGAACAGGGAGCCCTCCCCCTCCCGGGACTCCGCCGCAATGAGGCCGTCGTGGTTCTTCATAATCGTGTAGCAAATGGCGAGGCCCAGTCCCGTGCCTTTGCGGTTTCCCAGGCTTTTCGTGGTGAAATAGGGGTCGAATATCCTGGGCAGATTTTCCCCGGGAATGCCTACCCCCCGGTCCTGCAGGGAGACCTTCACATACCGGCCCCTCTGCAGCGGGAGCGTCTCATTCCCCTCTAGAATACAGTTCTCCGCACGAAGGACAACCGTGCCCCCTTCCTGCATTGCCTCCCGGGCATTGAGCGCAATATTGTGAATCACCTGCCGTATCTGCCCCTCGTCGATTTCCACCGGCCAAAGATCGCCGGGAAGAAGGAACTCGCATTTTACCGCTGAGCCGCTCAGTGCAAAAAGGGCAGCCTCTTTCAACAATTCGTAAAGGAGGGTAGCCTTCTTCACCGGCTCTCCGCCCCGTGAAAAGGTAAGCAATTGGTAGGTCAGATCCTTCGCCTGCCGGGATGCCTTCTGGGCCATGGTCAGCACTTCGTGTATCTCGTCCCCCGGCTTCGCCATATCGCGGGCGATGGAGAGGCACCCCATGATACCCGTAAGCAGGTTATTGAAGTCATGGGCGATCCCCCCCGCGAGGATGCCTATGGACTCTATTTTTTTTGCTTTGAGGAGCTCCGCTTCCAGTCTCTTCATCTCGGTGATGTCCCGGGCTATTTCCACGACCGAGTCGATAACGCCCTCGCTGTCGAATACCGGATACCAGAGCTGCTGGAGCCAATTCTCCCTTCCCGAAGCGGTGACTTCGTGCTTGATACGGGAGCGGGGGGAGCCCGCCCGGATGACCTCCTCGACCTTGCAGCCCGGGCAATCCGTGCTGCGCCCCAGGATCGCCTCGAAGCATTGCCGTCCTTTTAGCAGTTCGGAGGACACCCCCACCAGTTCTTCCGTCTTCCGGTTCGCATAGAGAATCCTCCTCTTCGTATCCATGACGACGACTCCGTCAGGGCTGTTGTCGTACAGGAGGCGGAGCTTCTCACGTTCGAATTCGAGGGCTTTTTCCGCATGCTTGCGTGCGGTGATATCCCGTACCAGCTCAATCCCCGCGATGATCCTTCCGGAAGCGTCCCTCAAAGGGGAGGCGGTGTTCTCGAAGTAGAGGCTCCCCCTCCCGGTCTCGATAGTCCTTTCGCAGGTATGGATTTCTCCATCCCGGAAGGAGAGCGCCACCGGACAGCCCTCGCAAACCGTATCGTTGCCATGGATCGCCTTATAGCAGAGCTCACCGGTGAGCTCGCCGATGAATTGTATCACTTTCTTATTCTGGTACAAGATACGGTAGTCGGTATCCAGAATGGAAAGGCCGTCTCCGATGGTGGCGATAATCGCCTCTGTCTTCGCTTTTTCCTCTTCCACCCGCGTGACTGCGTTCCGCAATTCCTCCTCGATCCTTACCCGGTCGCGGAGCTCCCCCTCGAGCCGCCCGTTGGCCTCCCTCAAAAAGGCAGTGCGCCAGGCTACCGTTTCTTCGAAGGTATCCCGGTTCCTCCGCAGCTCCTCTTCCACCCGGCGAATCCGCACGAAAGAGCGGGAAACGATAAACCCGGAGGCGGCAAAGACTGCCAGGATGACTCCCCTGAAGAACAGCTCGAAGGGGGGCGCTTCAAAGAGGAGATTTTCCAGGAACGGACCTTTGTGAAAAAAGAGAGAATCCACCGTTGCATCCAGGACCGCCGCACAGACACCCGCAGCAAGGGAGAAAAGGAGTATCTTCTTTTCCACGGTCATGGGAAGCAGGGGCCCGGAGTCCAGGGGAGGGCGCGTAGAATCAGCGGGGGGACGGCACGATACATCGCATTCACTCCTTTTAGCAGGTACACTGCCGGCTTCCTTTTATTTTATCACAACCCGGTTCCTGCCGCTGTTCTTCGCCTCATACAGCGCCTTATCCGCGGCATTGCTCAGCTGCGCCGGATCGCCGTATCCGGGAAAGGAAGCGATGCCGCAACTGAAGGTCACGGAAAATTCTCCCCCCTCACCGTGGTGCCGTATTCCTGAAAAACTGATACGGAGGGCATCGAGAACCTTCGCCGCGCCGGGCGCATCGATGTCATTGAGGATCACTGCAAATTCCTCTCCCCCGTAGCGTCCGATGATATCGGTTTTACGGAGACGCTGCTGAAAGAGACGGGACAGGCTCAGGAGTACCCTGTCTCCCACGGGATGTCCGTACGTATCATTTACTTTCTTGAACCTGTCGATATCGACCATGGCGAAAGCAAGCCGCCCTTTCTGTCTCTTCACTCTTTCCAGGCATATCTCGAGCTGCTCCTTCGTCTTCGTATGGTTGAGCAGCCCGGTAAGACTGTCACGGTCCATAAAGGAACGGATGATACGCATGCGTTCCGCCCTCATGGTCACCGATGCGATCAGGTGCTCCGGACGAATCGGTTTGGTGAGGAAGTCGTCCCCCCCCGTGCTCATGGCGGACAGCTGCTTCGAAAGGTTCGTCTCCGCGGAAAGGAACACGATGGGAATGCTGACGTACGTATCCATCCAGCGGATAATTGTCGCCAACTCCTGCCCGCCGCACTCCGGCATATACATGTCCATGAGAATAAGATCCGGGTTGAAACGGGAGAGGGAGGAGACTACCTGCAGGGGATCGGTCACCACAAAGGTGGTCATCCCCGCCTCCTGGAGAATCAGCGCATGATAGGAAGCGAGATCCGCGTCGTCATCGACAATAAGGATACGGTAGGGCTCAACTACTTCTTTTCTGGTGATCATGTCCAGCTTGTCGATAAGGACGCCCACGTTTACGGGTTTTGCAAAATAGGCGTCGGCGCCGGCGCGGGCCGCCTGGAGATGGGAGGTAAAATCATTGCGGCTCGAAATGAAAATGATGGGGATTCTCTCCTCTCTCCCCCTTTGGACAGCCGCCACGGTCTCGGCACCGGCGAAGACCCCTTCGGGGAAGGACATATCCATAATAATGGCAGCGGGAAAAGACCTCCTCGCCTCCTCCCGGGCAGGAGCCAGCGCAGAGAAACCCTGCACCTCGTACCCGAAGTGGCCTATCTGGAGAGACAGGCTCTCCAGCAGGACAGGATCATCCTCTACCAGGAAGATGGTTTTTCTCTCAGGGGGGGGTCCTCCTTCAAGCGTTCCGCCCGGGAATTTCGTTTCCCCGGCTTCCCGTGTCGCCTCCTCGGCATCCTGGCAGGATCCGCCGCAGACCTCTTTCAGCTTCTCCAGGAGCGCAGAAACCGGCAGGGAGGCGACTCTCCGGGAATCGTACCCCTTCTCCACCGCCGTTTTCAATTCCTCCTCCAGAGACCGGGCGGCCGCACTCACCTCTTTGAGACCGAAAGAGGCGGACGACCCCGCAAGGGTGTGCACCAGGCGGAGCACTGCATCCAGGTCGTCCCTCTCCCCGGAATCCTTCAGCAGGCTGCTCCAGACCTCTTCTATCTGGCTGACCTTTTCAGGCATCTGCGCCCGGTACGCCTCGCGCAGCGCTCTCAATCTTTCGCGTATCGAATCCGCCGGGTCCGCCATTCACTTCCCTTCCTGATGAGTACCGAATTGTTCCCGTCCGCATTCTTCCACCCCGGAATCCAGGGGAAGAAAAAAGCTGAAAGTGGAACCCGAGCCCACCTGGCTCTCCACTGAGAGGCTTCCCCGGTGCGCATCCACAATCTTCTTCACGATTGCCAGACCCAGTCCGGTGCTTCTTTCTCCGCCCGTCGGCTGCACGCTGAGCTTCTGGAACTCCCCGAAGAGCTTGGAACGCTCTTCGGGAGGGATGCCGGGCCCCTCGTCGCATACGCTGACTTTTGCGGCATTCCCCTCCCGGGCAAGACTGATGAGGAGGGAAGAGCCGGGGGGAGAGAACTTTATCGCATTGCCTACAAGGTTATCGATCACCTGCGCAATACGGTGTGCGTCGAAAAGGATATCGGGCACCTCGTCCGGCCCGGCCAGCCCGGACTGGAGGGAGATCCCTTTCCGCTCCGCCACCACTGTATTCATCCGGATCCTCTCCTCGATCACTTCCTTCAGGGAACGGGGGGCGATGAGGAGCTCGAGCTTCCCACTCTCGATAACGGAGACATCGAGCAGGTCGTTCACCAGGGAAAGCATCTCGTCGGAAGTGGTATTGATGATGGTGAGATACTCCTTCTGCTCTTCCGTCAGCGGCCCGAAGGTCTCG
Source organism: Nitrospira sp. (assembly GCA_002634385.1). GTDB lineage: Bacteria > Nitrospirota > Thermodesulfovibrionia > Thermodesulfovibrionales > Dissulfurispiraceae > Nitrobium > Nitrobium versatile. The sequence goes on along the minus strand of NSJL01000005.1, from coordinate 46,596 downwards.
CCGATAAGGATTTCGCTCAGTCCCCTTATGGAGGTCAGGGGGTTCCTGAGATCATGTGCGGCAATACCGAGGAACTTGTTTTTCAATGCATTCAGCGCAAGAAGCTCACCATTCGATTTTTCCAGCTCACTGTTCTTCAGGGCGAGGTCCCTCATCAACTGCAGGTTCTGCCTCTTCAGATGATGCTTCTCCAGCACCTTGGCCGCGGACAGCAGAAGGGTATCCTGGATATTCTCGTCCTTCAGGAGATAGTCGCTGGCCCCGCTGTTCAGCGCCTCCACCGCAACGGAGATCTCGTTGTTCCCGGTAAGAATGACAATCGGCACATCGTCCTCCGCCCCGCGCAGGTTCCTGATCAGTTCGAGGCCGTTCATCTCCGGCATATTCATGTCCGAGATGACGAGACCGATGCCGGGCTCCCGGCTGTACCGTGAAAGAGCGTCGGCCCCGTTCCCCGCTGTCGTCACATCATAGCCCCCCGTTCCGAGAATCATGGCCAGCATGTCCCGTACGAAAGAATCGTCATCCACAACGAGCACTTTCACCTCAGAAGAAACCATAGAGACCCCCTCCTCTCTAAAAGCTGCGCCTTTGGCAGCAAAGGCGTTTCACTCCACTTCCCCCAAAGGCTCACCCCACAAGGTTCTGGATGGTTTCCAGCAGGTTGGACTGGTCGAAAGCTCCTTTGACGATATAGGCATCGGCACCCACCTGAATACCCTTCCTCTTGTCCTCCTCCTTTTCCCGCGAGGTAACAATAATGATGGGGGTACCCCGGTACGTGCTGTCGCTTCTCAGCCTCTCCGTGAGCGAAAAGCCATCCAGATGCGGCATCTCGACATCGGTAATCACAAGGTCATACCTGAACTCCCGCGTCTTCTCCAACGCCTCCCTCCCGTCGCCGGCAAGGGTTACCCGGTACCCGTACGCTTCCAGAATACTCTTTTCTATCTCCCGGGTATTGACGGAGTCGTCCACCACGAGGATATGCACCGCGCTCCCTTCCTCCTTCATGCCATCACGGGACGGCTTCGTCTCCTTTACTTCCCGCGCGGCAGCGATTACCGCCGGGACATTCAGCACATTGATGATCTCGCTTTTCCCCGATAATGTCACGCCCGAGACAAGCTGTATCCCTTTCATATGGGCAGGGAGGGTCTTGATCACCCTGTCCTCTTCGTCGAGGAGGGCATCGATAACGAGACCGAGCTTCTCGTTGCCCACATATACGATAAGAATGAGCACGTCCCCCCCCGGGCGCGCCGGTGGTGCCGGGCCCCTTCCGGGAAGCTTCAGGAGCGCATCGAGGGCTGCCATAGGGATGAATTCCTCGCGGAGCCTGACCGCCCTCTTATCCACCACCGTGATGAGCCTGCTCTCCGGAACCCGTATAATTTCGCTGGCGTAGTGGGCAGGAAGGGCCAAGGGAGTGCCCGAGACCGTGACGAGCAGAAGTCGCATGATCGCAAGGGTGAGAGGAAGACGCAGGGAGAAGGTGGTCCCCCTGCCCTCTCCCGTTTCGATGCCGATAGCCCCCCCCAGTTCTTCGACGATGTTCCTCTTCACCACGTCCATCCCCACCCCCCTGCCGGAAACATCGGTAATAATAGTGCTGGTGCTGAAGCCGGGATGAAAGATCAGGTCCACAAGAGCCGCTTCCGACATCCCCTCCACCGCATCCGCGCTGAGCATTTTCTTGCGCAGGGCCCTCTCTTTTATCTTTTCGAGGGGAATGCCCCGGCCGTCGTCGCTCACCTCTATGACAACGCTCCCGGCATCGTACCCGGCGGATACCCGTACGGTTCCCCTCTCCGTCTTTCCGGCCAGCCTTCGCTCTCCCCTCTCCTCGATGCCGTGATCGATGGCGTTCCTGAGCATGTGGACAAGCGGGTCCCCGAGCTTTTCGACCATTTTTTTATCCAGCTCAATTTCGCTCCCCTCGATAATGAGGTCCACCTCCTTTCCCATGGCATGGGCGATATCCCGGACCATCCGGTGCAGGGAATCGAACACCGTCGAAAGGGGGACCATCCTCAACAAAAGAGCCTTTTCCTGGAGCTCTCCCGTCAAGAGTTCCTGGAGAACGGCATCATCCTTCACCTGGGAGACAAGCTGCCTGCTCTTTACAAAAAGGGAACGGGTCATGGAGAGAATTCCCTCCCCGTTCTCCGCATCCTGTTGATCGAGCCGCGAAGCAAGCCTTATGCACCTGTTCGCAATCCTCTCCATGTCCTTGACATCGGCCAGGCGCTGCTTCAGACGGTTCTGGTTCGATACGATTTCACCCACCAGTTTGATGAGCTCATCCAGTTTCTCCGCATTGATGCGGACCGTCTCCCCTGCCTTGCCCCCCCTGGCTGTACTCTGTTCCGGAGGACTCTGCTCCGAAGGGCGCGTTCCCTCCCTCTGCCTCCCCTCTCCGGGAGTCTCCCGCAGGGTCTCCGTTACGGGCGCCTCCGCTCCTTCGTTCGGGACCCCCGCGGAGCCGGAAACATTTACCTGCGGGAGAGCGGAAGACATCTCCTCTTTTCCCGCATGCACCGGCATCCCGGCAAAAAAACCTTCCGCCGCTTTCATCAGGTCCTCGCAAAGGGTACTGCTGTCCGTCTCGATGGCCTGTCCCTCCGCCGTCTTCTCGATCATGGCGGAAATCGTATCGATTCCCCGGAAGAGGAGATCGGCAAGCTCCCGGGAATGACGGATCTTTTTTTCCCGCAGGGCACCCAGCGCGTCCTCCACTTTATGCGCAACCTCGGTAATCGGGGTGAGCTTCATCATGCGCGAAGACCCCTTAAGGGTATGTGCGGAGCGGAAAATAGCGTTGATGTTTTCCGTGTCGTCCGGGTCCTTCTCAAGCAGGACCAGGCCCGCGTTGAGCTTTTCCACATGCTCACGGGCCTCTTCCACAAACCGCGCCAGAAACTTCGATAGGTCAAATGCCATGACAAACTCCTAAAAAACAGAGATAAGGCAGAGTGAGACAGAATGAGACAGAGGAGACAAAAAACTGCTGTTTTTCTCTTTTCTGTTCCTCTCTGCAGTTCTCTGCTTCATTCTGTCTTTACCTTTCTTTTTCTGTTTTACTCTGCCTTTTTCAGTTTTGACAGGTGGTGCCGGCAGAGATGCGCTATCTGCTCCACGGAAAAGGAAAGGGGGAAGAACGTGAATCCGGGATCATTCAGGTTTCCCCTTTCCAGGAGCTTGACGACAATCTCATACTCGCGGCACGCCCTGTCCGTCTCCCCCCGGGACCGGTGTATCTCCGCCAGGCAGAAATGGGCAAGCCAGCACGAAGACTGAATATACAGCGCTTCCTTGAACCTCTTCAGGGCGTCCTCCTCGTCATTCCGGAGCTTTGCGATCACCCCCCGGAGAAGAAAGGCTTCCAGACACCAGCGGTCCCGCTCCATCCCCTGCAGACAGGCGCTCTCGGCCTCGTCGAGCCTCTTCAGATTGATCAGGATGCCCGCCTTCAGCAGGTACGCCTTGAGAAGGGAGGGCTCCTGCGCGATAAGGATTTCGACGTGACGCAAGGCCTCTCCATACCGCTTTTCATGCGCCAGTGAAAGCGCCTGCTCGAAAAGAATACTGACATCCCCTCTCCCTCCAGCACCCTTCGTTCCTCGCGGCACGGATTCCTTCGGAACGGCAGAGGGAGGACGGGGGGAGGAGAGGGGTTGAAGGGGTTGCTCCCTTTCGGGAGGCTCCAGCTCCCTGCTGCGCCGGGATCTCCTCGTTCCCTCAAGAGGGTCTCCGGTGCTCTTCCGGTACAGGAAGACGCCTTCTATTTCCACCAGGGGAAGCACCCCGATAGTATGGGAGAGGGTCTCGGTGGAGCTTACGAAGAGGCAGCCGTTTTCGTTCAGCAGGTCTGCAAGTTTCCTGAAAATGTTTTTCTGTGTTTCCGGCTCGAAATAGATGGAGACATTCCGGTAAAACACTACGTCCATCCCCCGTACCTCTTCGGGATACGCATCGCTGAGGAGGTTGAGGGTTCGGAACTCCACCCGTTCCCTGATGCACTTCCTGATGCGGAAACGGTTTCCTTCCACGGGCTCAAAATACTTGCTCTTCAGGGAGTCGGGGAATCCCCGGAAGGAATGGTTTTTGTAGACTCCTTTTTTCGCCTTCGCAATCGCGTCGCTGTCGATGTCGGCTCCGATAACCGCAAGAAAATGCTGCAGTGCAACACCGTAGTGCTCCATGAGGGCAATGACCAGAGAATAGGGCTCCTCCCCCGTGGAGCATCCCGCGCTCATTATCCGTATCCTCTCTCCCGGCCTTTTTCCGGCAAGCAGCCGGGGGACGATCCTCTTTGCGAGCAGTTCCAGATGGGCCGGCTCGCGGAAAAAATAGGTCTCGTTCACGGTCAGGAGGTTCACCAGGGTATGAAATTCGTCCTGATCGTTTATCAGGCAATCGAGATACTGTACCGATGATTCGATCCCCCTCTCCGCCATCCTGGCCTGAAGACTGTCCGCCAGGGTGGCCATCCTTACCTCATCAAAGGAGAGACCGCACCTCTCTCTGACAAGATCCTTGAAAAGGGTTACCTCCATGGTTATCGCCTGACGGACCGGAGAGCGGAATCGGCGGGCGTCCCCCCCGCATACAACAGCCTCGTAATTTCGCCGCTTATCTCGTCGAGGGAAAGGATGGAATCGACACACCCCCGCTCTATGGCCACCTTCGGCATCCCGAAGACGACAGAGGTTTTTTCATCCTGGGCAACGGTAACTCCCCCCGCAGTCTTGATCCTCTCCAGCCCTTGCACCCCGTCACTCCCCATGCCGGTCAGTATGATGCCGATCCCCCGGGATCCGTACACCTCCGCTACGGAAGACAGGAGCAGATCGCAGGAGGGACGGTAGATATCCTTCGGGTGCCTCTCCACAAAAGCGATTCTCCGGCTCCCGGTCACTTCCATATGTCGCTCCGACGGGGACACATATGCCACCCCGGGGGCAAGGGGCTCTCCTGCAGCCGGCACTTTCACTTCCCGCTTCGCTATCTTCTTCAGCCATTCCACCATCCCGGAAACGAATCCGTCCGAAATATGCTGGGCGATCACGATGGGGCAGGGGAAAGGGGAAGGAAGCCGGGACAGAATGATGGAGAGGGCTTCGGGTCCGCCGGTGGAAGAAGCGATAGCGACAATTCTGTCCTCCGACGCCCCCCCCTTGAATACGGGTTTCAGGGCCTCCTTCTCCTCTTTCGGTATTCTCTTCCCGCTGAGATGGGTGATCACCCGGATTTTGGACAGCAGCTTGATTTTATCGATGAATTCCTGTGCCTCTTCCAAATTGATATCAGGCTTTGCCACCAGGTCGAGCGCCCCTTTTGCAATGGCAGCATACGCGGTCCTCGCATCTCCCCGAGTGGTAACCACAAGAATCGGTACGGCATGGGATGCCATGATCTCCTCGATGGCCTCCAGCCCGTCCATGACCGGCATTTCGATATCAAGGGTGACGATATCGGGCTTGAGAGCCTTGACCTTTTCCACTGCATCCCGCCCGTTCACCGCCTCTCCCACCACCCTGATCTCACTGTCGGTGGACAGGATGGCGATGATCAATTCACGGGCAAAACCGCTGTCGTCAGCCACAAGCACCCGGATCTGTTTCATCGTCCTTCGCCACCCGCAGCCGGGGTTTCCTGTACCTTGAACCGTTCCACCAGGTGCTTCAGATCATCGGAAAGGGCGGACAGCTCTCTGCTTATAGCACTGATCTGGTTTATGGAATCGGAAGTCTGCCCTGCCCCCGCCACGATTTCACGCAAGGCAGTCACCACCTGATTGCTTGCCGTCTTCTGCTGCTGGGTCGAGAGGGAAATCTGCCGGGCGGCATCGGTGGTGGCCTGGGCCGCGTCCACAATATCGATAAGCAGCGTCGCTGTCTGGTTCGAGTATTCCATTCCCTCCTGGATGCCCTTCGAACCCTTTTCCGACGCGATCACCAGGCGGTTGATCGCTTCCTGGATCTCATTGATCTTCGCTTCGATTTCGCCGGTGGACTCCATGACACTGTCGGCAAGCCTGCGGATCTCCACTGCCACGACACCGAACCTCCTGCCGGACTCCCCGGCGCTGGACGCCTCCAGGGCTGCATTGAAAGCGATGAGCTTGGTCTGGTCCGCAATCGAATTGATGATCTCCATCACCTTCGAGATCTCCTTCGACTTCCTTCCCAGTTCGACAATCTCACGGATACTGGCCTGGTTATCGTTATGGATTTCGTTCATCTTGAAAATGACCGACTCCACCGCATTCGCTCCCTTCTTGGTATCCTCCCATGTCTTGGAGGCGATTCCCACCACGGAATGGGAGTGATCGGCTATCTGGGTGGATGAGGCCGAAAGCTCTTCCATGGTGGAGGTGATCTCGGCTACGGCGGCGGATTGCTGGGAGGCCACCGTCGCCTGCTGCTCGACAGCGCGGGAAACTTCGTGAGCGTAGGACGTAATCCCCGCCACGGCTCCGGAAACCTTGCTGACGACATCGCGCATCCCCTCGATGTAGTGATTGAACCAGGAAGCAAGCTCGCCTATCTCGTTACGGGTGGTCACCGGTATGCGGACCGTAAGGTCATTATCGAATCTCTTCACTGTTTCGGTTATTTTTTCCGCCGGTTTGTTGATCAGGCGATCGACGAAAAACCTGACCAGGAAGATGAGAACTGCCATAACCACAAGGGACATGATAATGATCTTCCGTATGAGGGCCGCGACTTCCCTCTGTATCCTCTCTTTCTCCTTAACGACCGTCTCATCGATGTCATTTACGTAGATGCCCGTCCCGACGATCCAGTTCCATTTCCCGATCGCTTTCGCATAGGAAATCTTCGGTTGCAGCCTCTCGTCATTAGGCGTTTTCCATGAATAGGCGACAAAGCCCTCCCCGTTCTCCCTGCATACCCTGACAATCTCTTTCAGAATATAAACCCCGTTCGGGTCCCGGAGGTCGCTGGTATCCCTCCCCTCCAGCTTCGGGTCCGGGTGGGAGATCATGAAATGGTTGAAATCATTTATCCAGAAATAGCCGTTCTTTCCATATTTGAGCCTCTTGATCGCCCTTTCCGCGTCATTCCGGGGAAGGGTCTCTATGGCCCTGACCGCTAGGTCCGTATAGCCTCTTATCATCTCCTTGCGCTCATTGAGCAGCATGTTCCTGTATATCCGCAACTTTTCTTCACCCCGCCCGATAATGGTGGATACGGCAAGATAGGTCAGGATACAGAAGACGACGATCATGGGAATGACCGAGAACAAGAAGACCTGGTTGTTCAGGGAGCTGTGGACGCCGCCTGTCTTTCTGAAAAAAAGCTTCATCTCTTTGCCTCCGATCGGCCTGACATTTTATTTCTCCCCCCTCCCAGTCGGTAAAAATCGACGAGCAGGATAATCGCGTCCTCCCTCACCCACGCTCCCCAGAAAGCTCCCCGCCTTCCATAGCAGGAGGCGAGGAGAGGGGGCAGGGGCTGAAGGGAATCCACCGGTATCGGAACAATCTCTTCGGGTCTGTCGATCAGAACTCCGTAGGGGGTCTCCGGATGTCTGACAAAAAGAGTCCAGGGTGCTGCAGTCCGGGAAGATTCTCCCCGGAAAGGGACTATCTCGTGAAAGTCATAGACCGGTATTCCTTCCGGAACAGCCGAAACGGCCTGCCCCGGTTCGAGGAATCCTTCTACCTGGTCCGCATCCACTCCAAGGGCGACTCCCCCGACAGTGAAGGTGAGCAGCCGGATCTCCCGGGGGCAGGCGGGTCTTTGTCCCGGATCACCGGTCATGCCGCAATCCTCCCGAGGATCGTCCCGATATTCAGGAGAGTGACACTCATGGAGTTGAAGTGCAGGCTGCCCGCTACATATTCCTTTTTAGGGGAATCGAGGGTTGCAAGGGGAGGACTGATGGAACGCACCGGGACATCGACCACATCGATAATGGAATCGACCAGTATGCCGGAACGGACACCGGCAGCCGCTACCAGGGCGATCCGGCTTCGGTGGGTCCGCTGTCCTTCGGGAAGTCCAAGGAAGGCATTGACGGCAATTACCGACTCTATGTCCCCCCTGACATTGATCACCCCGAGAATGCAATCAGGGGAGCCCGGAACGTAAAAGATTTCTGTCAGGTGAAGTATTTCCTTCACCTCACTGCCGTAAAAGGCATACCATTCATCCAGGAGGGAGAAGATGACCACTTTCACCTTCTCTTCCTCCACATCGACGATCTTTCCGCGGCTCTTGCGTCTCCTGAGCTCTTCCAGGATGCAGTCGCTTTTTAAAGTATTTTCTTCCACCGGTACCGTCTCCCCCGAATACAGCGCCCCCGCCGCGCTCTGTCAGACGTCCGCGTCTTTCCCCTGTCTGCCGAGGATGGATGCGGCAAGAGCAGCCCTGACCTTCTTGCTCAGGACATCGACAGTGATCGGCTTCATAAGGTAGTCGCTCACCCCCAACTTGATCGCTTCCATAACCACATCTTTCTCGTTGTGGGCAGTCACCATGAGAAAGGGGATCCTTTTCAGCCCCTCCTGCTCCCGTACCCACTGCAACAGCTCGGTCCCCTTCACTCCGGGCATGTTCCAGTCGCACAGGATAAGATCGTACTGCTGGATCTTCAGTTTCTCCCTGGCCGCTTCGGCATTTCCGGCTTCGTCTATCTCAATGTCCTTTGAAATGGACGCCTTGATGCCGGCCCTGATGAATGCCCGCATCGGGGGCATGTCATCCACTATCAATATCCGCACTTTTTCCAGCATAGCGTACCCGCTCTCCACTGACTTTCTCCCCGCCCCTTGCAGGGAAATCGGTTTGTATCATAATACTCTTTTTCTTTGTTGTCAAACCCGGAAACTATCGGCGGAAAACTGCCCTGCCATTGAGGCCGATGCTCTTTTCGTAATCGGCACTGCCGGATCTCTTGAATTCATTCAGATCTGAAAGATTGAAACGAAGGGAGACAAGCTTGTACGCCTCCTTCACCGGAATATGCCGGGCCAGCCCTTTCAGGGTTTCAAATATTGATTCCCTCATGCTTTCCGGCATTTTTTGCCTGTCCGCGTGCAATTCGATGAGCCTCTTCGCCTCGTCCAGCGTCATCTCGGCGGAGGTATGGGATGCCCGTATCTCCATCAGTTCCTCATCACTGATCTCATCGGGCCGTTCGACGATAAAGGAAGCGGTCACCTCCTCTCCATTCCCTGCCATGGCGGCGAGGCGTTCCGTATCGCCTCTTCCCCCGGTGAGCGCCGCCTCCTGCGAGGGAGCCGACCTGTCAAAGAGACAGCCCGCCGGTGAGCAGAGCAACACCATATAAAAAGAAAAAGAAAAGAGCTTCTTCATCTTCCTCATATCCCCGGAAATAAGCAAATAAGATACCAGGAAGTGTCCCTTCTCCCCTATTGGTTCATAACACTTCTTTTATTGGAGACCCCCTTCTCCCTCCCTGAATGGCATGGAATTTTTCCAACTTCATGGCATTTTTCCATGAGAAACGGTGCCGCCAACCCCTCATCATGTAGGCACCCTGCATGGGGGGCTTGCAATCGACGCTTCTCGAGGAGGTTTCCTCTCAACTACCTGATAGTATACGTGCTCATCTGCGACAGGAGAATATCTTCATCCACCCGAAACAATGAGGCGATACCGTCAGAATTGTATCTGGCATTTCCTGGCACTCCCCTCCTCCCTGATCCAGAGCAGGATCTTTTTGGAGCGGGTGCACCAGTCCCGCACATCCTTCTCGAAGGTGGAGCAATCCGCAATCGCTTCCAGGACATCCCCCGGTTTCATCTTCACTGCCATCGCCGTTATTTTGAGCGTCGGCTGCGGGCACTTAAGCCCCCTTGCATCAAGCGTAACCAATGCCATTCCCTTTCCTCCTTATTGTCCGCCGTTCCCCCGCCGTAGCGGTCCCAATCTTCTGACCGCCTCTACTGTATCCGTGATCACAGAGACGAACCTGTCCCCCTCCCCCGCAGATACATAATCGAAACGGCACCGTTGCTCTTCGATGCCGAGCTGTCCCAGGAGCCGCAACAGCATGCGGTGACGCTGGACCGCGCGGTAGTTGCCCTCCTTATAGTGGCAGTCTCCCGGATGACACGCGAGTATTATAACACCGTCGGCTCCCTTTTCGAAGGCTTTCAGGACAAATTGGGGATCGACCCTCCCGCTGCACATCACTCGTATGACACTGACATTGGGCGGATACGGGTTCTGCGCGGTCCCGGCCTTATCCGCACCGGCATAGGAGCACCAATTGCAAAGGAACCCCACAATCCTCGGCTCGAAATCTCTTTGCGGCCCCTCCCCTTTCCCTGCCGTCATGCCAGCACCCCCTCAATTTCAGCGAAAATTTCCCGTGTCGTAAAATGGTTACCGGTGGCGGCCCCCGACGGACATGCCGCTACACAGGTACCGCACCCCTGGCAGAGGAGATCATTCACCGCGGAAACCCCCTTTTCAGCATCGTAGGAGATCGCCCGGTAGGGGCAGACGGAGATGCAGACCCGGCATCCCGAGCAGCGGTCGGCATCAACAAGGGCCGCCAGGGGGTTGATCTCGATCTTCCTCCCTGCCACCAGCCCCGACAGGGTATATCCTGCCACCGCCATGCCCTGGTTCATGGCCTTCTGTATATCCATGGGTGCCTGGCAGGTTCCGGCCAGGTAAACACCTTTTATCGTGCTCTGCGCTGAATCCATTCTGCCGTGCAGTTCCTCGAAGAACCCGAACCGGTCGTGGGCCGCCTCCAGCAGGGCACCGAGCGCGTTCGCCTCCTTTACCGGAACCACCGCCGGACACAGGATCACCATATCTACGGGAATATCGCCCTCCTCCCCCATGACATTCCTGAACCGCATAACCTTCCCTCCACTCTGCCGGGTCACCTTCAGATCTCCTATATCGGCATACCGGATAAAGGTGGTATCCGGATTGTTCCTGGCGTGCTGATAGAGGCTGAACTCCTCTTTTCCGGAAAGGGCAAGCTCCTTGTAAAGGTGATACACTTTCGTTCCCGGCAGCTTCTTTTCGATCATACGGTTGAACTTGAACGCATACTGGCAGCATACTCCCGAACAGTATTCCTTATGGTTCCCGTCAAGGCTGCCCACGCAGTGGACTATCGCCACCGCTCCGGGAGGGGTACCCTCCGTCGTCCTGATCTCTCCCTCCGTGGGACCGTTGGATGCCATTATCCTCTCGAATTCGACCCCGGTATACACGTCCGGAAAGGTTCCGTATCCCAGGGCCGGTATGTTCCTGCAGTCATAAAGACCGGAACCGATGGCGATGACAATGGCTCCCACGTTCCTCTTGAGGATCTTTTCCGTATCCCCGAAATCGATGGCGTCCTCCATCGGGCAGGCATCCTTGCAGAGACGGCATTCCTCTCCTCTCTCTCTCAAACAGAGGGATCCGTCAATAAAGGGCGCATTGGGCAGCGCCCCCGCAAAGGGGAACGAAATGGCCTTCCGCCCGCTCAGCCCGCAATTGAATTCGTTCTGCGCCGATACGGGGCACGGTTCGATGCATTCCGCGCACCCGATGCATTTCCGCATATCGGTATAGCGGGGCGCCTGCCGTATCGTTACGGTGAAATTACCGTACGAGCCCACCACGTCCGTCACCTGTGCCATGGTCAGCAGCTCTATTTTTTCCGCGTGCTCTCCATGGAGGACATCTCCCATCACCGGCTCCAGCATACACGGGCCGCACTCCATCGCGGGGAAAAGCTCCTCGAAGCGCACCGGCATGCCGCCGATGACGGGAGTCTTTTCCACCACCACCACTTTCCGTCCCGCCTCCGCCATGCTCAGGGCAAGCTTCAGGCCCGCAGGTCCGGCGCCGATCACCAGCACGTCCGGACACGCATCGACCTCCTTTTTTTCGAGGGGATCATGGAGAGCCACCCTTCTGACTGCGGCATTGATATACCGCGCCACCTTTTCCGTTGCCTTCGCCCTTTCCTCCGTCACCCATGCAACCTGCTCTCTCGCATTGACCATCTGCAGCAGGTAGGAATTCAGCCCCGCCTTTGCAAGTACCCGCATGAAGGTGGCCTCGTGCTCCCGGGGGGAACAGGCGGAGACCACAACACGCTCCAGGCCTTTTTCCCGCACTTCCTTCTCCAGGAACGCCTTCCCTTCCTCGGAACACATGAAATCGACGGACCTGAAATGCACCTCGCCGGAACCGGTTCCGATCCTCTCTCTGACGTCATCCGCATCCACTTTACCGGAAATATTCGTGCCGCACTTGCAGAAATATACGCCGATTTTCATGCTTGCCCCCTTTTACTCCATTACTGCGCCGCGTTGGTATCCAGCTCCCCGCAGATACGATCCACCACCCGGGGGAGAGCACCAGCAACTTCCTCCGTGAGCTCCTCCCCGAAAGTCTCTACCTCCTTCGCCTCTATGCCCCATATGACGATTTCGGAGGGGAGGGGGATTCCCAGCATCCGTCCCAACTCAAGGGCAGTAGGCAGATCCATGTCATGGACCGAGAGGCTGTTTTTCGTGGAGAGGAGGTCGGACGGAGAAAGACGTCGCACTGTCCCCGGTTCCACGGTCCCGGTCACCATGGCATCGATAAGCACCGCCCTGTCATACCCCCGCAACGCATCCATCAGACGGATGCCCCCTGCGTAGAGCTCGATTACGTCGATATCACCCCTGTTCTGTCCGTCCAGGAGCTCCCTCACTGCCCGTACCGCCTTGATCCCCACGCTGTCGTCGGAGAGGAGGGGGTTTCCCAATCCGATGACAATCGTCCTCATAATGAAGACAGAAAAAAACAGGTAAAGAATGAGACAGGTAAAGGTAAAACAGAAAAGAAAAAGAAAGAGAAAGACAGTTGTTTTGTTTTTGCTCTACCTTTGCCTTTACCTGTTTTATTCTGCCTTTTCTTCACCTTTACCTCTACCTGCCTTTACTCTGTCCTTTTAAACGTTCTGAGGATCTCGCCGTTGCTGTTTCTCAGGTTCACGGTCAGGGGCATCTTCCCCGGCAGGGAATGGGTAGCGCAGGACAGGCAGGGATCGTACAGTCTGAAGGCCATCTCTATCCTGTTCAGCAGCCCCTCCTCGATGACTCTGCCCCCGGTGATCAGCTTCTCGGCAGCCCTCTTGATGGACATCGTCATCGGCGCATAGTTGTTCGTCGTCGCCACGATGAGGTTCACCTTTTTCAAGACCCCTCTTTCATCGGAAACATAATGGTGCGTCAGGGTACCCCGCGGCGCCTCCACGGATCCGATCCCCTCCCCCGTAATCCTTCCGGGAATATTCCTGACTTCAGGCGAAGTGATCTCGGGGTCGGTGGCAAGCTCGAGCATGCGCTCCGCCGCATAGAGGAGCTCGATCACCCTTGCCCAATGAGTAGCGAGCCGGTAATGGACGGGCTGATACCGCCCGTCCACCTTTTTGCTCCCGAAGGTCTCGTAGAACCTCTCGAAATGTTCCTGTGCCCTCGGGGTAGCCAGGCTGTCCGAGACATTGAGCCGCGAAAGGGGAGAAGCAGCATAGACGCCGCTTTCCTTCCCGTCCGTAAAGCCCTTCCATCCGATCTGCCGGAGATAGGCATATTTCAGATACGTCCATGGTTCCACATGTTCGGCGATATGCGTCGCGTATTCCCGGGGAGGATATTTGACGAGCTCTTTCCCTTCGGGGTCCACAATGCGTATCATCCCGTCAAAGAAGTTGGCCCTGTTCCTCTCATCTACGGTCCCCATGTAATAAGTCCGGTGCAGATAGACATCAGAGGTGACGAGGTCGAGGTATGCCGGACTTTTCAGGACGATGTCGTCAAAGAGCTTGAGGGTGAAGAGGGCGAAATCGATGTTCTTCCGGGCGGTCTCCTCGATCTCTTTCCTCTCCTCCCCGCTCAGGGGTTTGCTCCACCCCCCCGGGAGGCCCGCTGCCGGATGTATCCCCCTGCCCCCCAACAGGGTGATCACCTGGTGATTCCGTGCCCGGCAATCGATCACCTGCCTGCCGATATCCAGACCCACTTTCCGGATAACCCCGAGAATGTTCCTCTCGGACGGCGGGGCATCGGGTCCCACGATGAAATCGGGCCCACCCAGTGCATAGAAATGGGTGGCATGGTCGGTAACGAAAAAAGCCATGTAGACCAGTTCTCTTATTTTGCTCCCCGCTGAAGGGGGCTGTACTCCGAAAAGCTCGTCGAGCGCCTTAACTGACGCCATATGGTGTGCTTCGGGTCAGACACCACAGATGCGGTTCATCACCACCGGCATATCTTCAGCAAGACGCCCCACGGAAAACTGTTCGAATCCCCGCAATTCGGGCACCTGGAAGTAGGTATTGGCGACATTCCCCTCCTCATTGAGAAATATCTCTATCTTTCCGTGTCCCTCGAGCCGTGTGATCGGATCAATGGTGATACGCTTCATGCAATCCTCCCTTTCAGAATTGAGCCGGGCAAACTGTACTTGTAAAAGGTCCCCGCAAAATCGGGAATCGAGTCGATCAGCGCATCGATTCTTCTGTCGATTTCCTCCTCCGGCAGCCCCTTCACCTCTCCGATATCGAGAAGGGATCCCAGGGCAGCCACCATCTTGGCCCCCTGGTCGAGCACTCCCTCGGGCGGACCGTAGCAGCCGGTGCAGGGCATATTCACTTTGGGACAGAGGGCTCCGCATCCGTCCCGGGTGGCAATCCCCATACAGAGCACTCCCTGATCGAGCAGGCACTTCTCCCTGTCGGGGATGAATTCGTAGATCCTGCGAAACCCCTTCAGCTTCTTATCCTCTCTTTTCCTGGAGCACTCCTCGCAGACCGACGACCTTCCCGCTCCGATAACGCTCCCCTTTGGGGGCAAAGGCTTCCCCTGGACCACCGCTTCTACCACATTCCCGATCTGATGGGGCTCGGGGGGACACCCGGGAATGAAATAATCCACCCCGGTCACCTGTGCCAGCGTCCTGACCCTGTCGTAAAAAGAGGGAAGATGCAGCACCCCTTCCGGAACTTCGGTTTCAGTCCGGGGGACGATCCCGCCCGGGTTCTCGGTGGTGGGATTCTCGAGGTAGACGGTCCTCATGAACTCATCCCTTTCAGAAAGGTTCCCGAGACCGGGAATGCACCCTTCGTACGAGCACGACCCAAAGGCGATAAGAAGCCGGGATTTCCTTCTGAGCAGATGGGCCATCTCCTCGTTCTCTTCGGTCCGTATGGCGCCGTTGAAAAGAGTGAGGGCAATGCTCCCGTCGGGCATCGCCTCGACATCCCTCTTTTTCGTATCGAGAAGACAGGGGCAGAACACGAAATCGAAAGCGGCATCGACATCCAGTATTTTCTCGTGCAGGTTCACCAGGGCAATCTCGCATCCCCCGCATGAGGCTGCCCAGTACATGCTCAACTTCGGCTTTTCCGGCATAGTGCTCCTCCCGCCTGGTGAGAGGCTGCCTTCTTCAGGGCCGCCTCATACATTTCGACCACCCTGTCGGTGGAGCTCCAAGCGCTCAGGAAAGGAAGGTACAGAACAACAGTCATCAACAGGTACCCGGCTCCAAACTTCCCTTTGATCCCGAGCGACATCATTTTCGCTCCCATATTCCACCTCTTTTCCCGTCAAACCATACAGGCACCTGTACGGCATCAGGTTTATTATCAGAAAGAAGCCCCGGTCTGTCAATTACTATCGTGCAAGGCAGATATGCCTGGCATGCTCTCAGCCGTACGGCAGCAGCTCCGGCAATGATACTACCCCTTCAGCCGCTCTCCCGGTGCATAGCGCTCTCCCACAAATCAAGCAGGCAAGAGAATCAACAGGGTAGATACCCCTATGCATCTCTCGCTGTTGCCTTCCGCTCCCACGGTGCGAACACCGCGCTCACCAATCAAGCTTTATGCCAAGCGGACACAATAGCTATCTATCTGACAAAACACGTTTTCTGTTTTCGCGGGTTGGAAGGAGGGTAGGGACAAATTTCCCAATAAAAGAGAATTTCTCCATGCCCGTGCGTTGCGGAAAAATGATGCGGCGGAAGGGCGGAGGCGTAAAAGTTCCGTTTCTGAGGCCCCTTACACCACTTTTTTCACAAAGATGTCCCTGGCAAGCTCGGGATCGATGGCGATAGTGGTCTCGTCGATCTGGAGGACAACGGAAGGTTTTCGCTGGAGCAGCCGCAGGGTAGTCCCGGGAATGATGCCGATGGAGCTCAGACGGCTTATTCGGGCCGCTTCGGACGGGGTAATAAACACGATCTTCCCCTGTTGCCCCACCTCGAAATCCGTCAGTCTGACCACCACGGGACGTACGTCCACCGCATACTTCTTACAGCATTCCCCCCGGGGGATCGGTTTTCCGTGGGGACAGGTAGGGGGGTGTCCGAGAAAGGTGCAGACACTGTCGGTAAGCTCCTCGCTCAGGATATGCTCCATCTTGCAGGCATCCTCGCATACCGCATCCTTCGGGAGGTCAAAAACATCGGTGAAGAGCCGCTCCGCAAGCCGGTGCCGCCTGATGAGCCCCCTTGCGAGGTGATTGCCCTTCTCGGTCAAGGTAATGCGGGAATCCCCTACGGAAACCAGCCCCCCGGACTTCAGGGACAGGATGAGCTGTTCTATATCCGGATCGTCGGAGTTCAGCTCGAAGCGCTTTACCTCCCCGTATCCCTCTTCTCCCATCACCCATAGAAGCTCCAGGGCCTCGTCGATCCGTTCCTTTTCCATTTCCATTCCTCTTTCCCTCCCTTCCGGTCTTTCACCAGCATACCGATACGTTACCTAATAATAAAAAAACGAACCTCATTTTTACAATTTTCAGAAACAGGACGGGTGGGCTGCAAGCCGATGACGGGGAAGCTCTCAGATGATATGGAGGGAAGCCGTTTATTCCACGGCAAAAGGCAGCGGGAGCGACAGCACCCGTTGAAAGCTCTTCCGGTGCAGGGGACTGGGCCCGTACTCACGCAATGCGGCACAATGCGCCTTCGTGGCGTATCCCTTGTGTCTGTCGAACCCATACTGGGGGTAGAGGGAATGGTACTCCCTCATGAGGCGATCCCGGTGAACCTTTGCGAGAAGGGAGGCGGCGGCAATGGAGGCGCTTTGGGCGTCCCCCTTGATAATCGGCCTCTGCGGGCCGGGAAGGGAGGGGAGAGATAGGGCATCGATGAGGACGATATCCATCGCACTTCCGAGCCCTGCAATTGCAGCCAGCATCGCATGGCGGGTGGCTTCCAGTATGTTGATCCTGTCGATTTCCTCCGTTCCAATGATGCCGATACCGAAGGCAAGAGCAACGCGGGAGATCTCCTCATAGAGATGCTCCCTCTCCTTCTCCGGTACTGTCTTGGAATCACGTATGCCCTTCAGTGGGCATTCCCGGGGTAAAATTACCGCTGCCGCCACCACCGGACCCGCCAGCGGTCCCCTGCCGGCCTCGTCCACTCCGGCGATGACCTCAAACCCTTCCTGTCTGATAGCATCATCGTACGCATAGAGGTCCATGCCGTCAGCCGGAGCGCCCCGAGAAAAGAGAGCTACCTCTCTCTCGCCTTTTCCTTTACCTTCGCCTCTTTCCCCTTCTTGTCCCTGAGATAATACAGTTTCGCCTTTCTCACGCTGCCGCGCTTCAGGACTTCGATCTTGTCGATGGAGGGCGAATGGATGGGGAAGATCCTTTCCACACCGACGCCGAAGGAGACTTTTCTCACCATGAAGGTCTCTTTGATACCGCTCCCCTTGCGCGCGATCACCACACCCTCAAAGGGCTGAAGTCTCTCCTTGTCCCCTTCCACCACTTTGACATGCATCCTGATGGTATCCCCGATATTGAACTGCGGAACCTCTCTCTTGAAGCCTTCTTCAACAGCATGTATCAGATTCATTTTTTCTCCTCCGTTTCCTCGTCATTTCCGTATCTTCAGAGCAAAGCTCATCGATGATAGCACAATCCTCTCTGCTCAGGGCAGCCCTTTCGAGGAGATCGGGTCTCCTCTGCAGCGTCCGCCGCAACGCTTCCTTGCGCCGATACCGCGCTATCTCCCTGTGGTTCCCCGAAAGGAGGACATCCGGCACCTTCAGTCCCAGGAACTCAGGGGGCCGCGTATAATGGGGATAGTCGAGAATCCCCCAGGTGAAAGACTCCTCCTTGGCGGAGTCCTCATCACCCAGCACTCCGGGGATCAAGCGGGCGACGCTGTCTATTATAACCAAAGCCGCCAGCTCTCCACCAGTCATCACATAGTCGCCGATAGAAATCTCCTCATCCACCAGCAGCTCCTTCACCCTCTCATCGATCCCCTCGTAGCGGCCGCAAATGAACAGGATTCTCCGTTGCTCCTGCGCCAAAGCCTCCGCTTTTCCCTGGTGAAAGAGGGTGCCTTGGGGGCTAAGGAGTACGGTCAGACGCTCGCTCCCGTCGGCCTTTACGGACTGCACCGCCCGGTAGAGGGGCTCTATCTTCATTACCATCCCCGATCCGCCGCCGTACGGGTAATCGTCCACGATCCGGTGCTTGTCCGCAGCATAATCCCTCGTATTGTACACCTTCACATCAATCAGACCCCTCTGCACCGCTCTTTTCATAATGCTCTCGCCGAGGTATGCCTGGAACATCCCGGGGAAGAGGGTAAGTATATCGAATCCGGCGCTCATTCGTTCAATGCAATAAGAAGGGGCGTTTGTCACAAACGCCCCTTATCCGTTAAGAAGAAACGTTTCGTTATTCCAAAATCTCTAAGACACAACGCTTACCGACTTTCGTACCGGCAGCACCCAAAATGGTTCTCATGGAACGGGCGGTCTTTCCCTGCTTCCCAATCACTTTACCCAGATCGCTTGGAGATACACGCAGCTCGTACACAATGGTCTTCTCTCCGTCGATTTCAGTCACCTTCACTTCTTCGGGCTTATCCACCAGCGATTTTGCCATTGTCTCGATCAATGCCTTCATCATCCACCTCCATGTTGGTTTGAGCAGTACCCAACCCAGTTTCTGAGAGACCCGTATCACATGCCGGCTTTCTGTAAGAGCTTCTTCACCGTATCCGTCGGCTGCGCACCGCAATTGATCCAGTATTTGGCCCTTTCCATGTCAACCTTTATGTCCGACGGCTCCTTTTTCGGATCGTAGGTCCCGATAATCTCCACAAAAGGACCATCCCTCCGGGCCCGTGCGTCCGCAACGATGATTCTATAAAATGGTTTCTTATGAGACCCCATCCTTGTCAACCTGATCTTTACCAACTGTTCACCTCCTGCATTTTAACGGGACTCTATTCTTTACACTCCCTGAAATTTTCTGCCTTTATCTTTTCCAAAAGGGCAAAGCCCTCTGAAGAAAAACTGAATTTTACTACATTTCCTTGCAATGAGGCAAGGGTTACCCTCAGAAGGGCATCATCTTCGGAAGCCGGAACCCCTTTTTCCCTTTGAACATCTTCATCATCTTTTTCATTTCGAGGTACTGCTTGATGAGCCGGTTCACATCAGCAGCCGTCGTTCCGCTTCCCATGGCGATCCTCTTCCTCCTGCTGCCGTTTATGATCTGATGGTTCCTCCTTTCCTCCGGCGTCATGGAATTGATGATCGCTTCGATCCTGACAAACTCCTTTTCATCGACCTTTACCTCCTTCAACGCCTTCCCCATCCCGGGGATCATGCCGAGAAGGTTCTCGATGGGCCCCATGTTCCGTATCTTTTTTAGCTGGTCGCGGAGGTCCTCGAAGGAAAAACTCTCCTCCATAATGCTCTTCTGGAGCTTTTCCGCCTCCTTCTGATCGAAGGATTTCTGCGCCTGCTCAATCAGGCTGAGCACATCCCCCATTCCCAGTATCCTGCTGGCGATCCTGTCGGGGTAGAAGGGCTCGATCATATCGATCTTCTCTCCGGTGCCGATGAACTTGATGGGCTTGCCGGTGATATGGCGGATGGAAAGCGCGGCACCACCGCGGGCATCGCCGTCCATTTTGGTAAGAATGATCCCGTCAATCCCTATCTGGTCGTTGAAGCTTTTCGCCATGGTTACCGCATCCTGGCCCGTCATGGCATCCGCCACCAGGAGGATCTCCCGGGGGCTCACTTTTTCCTTTATCCGCTTCAGCTCGACCATGAGCTCTTCATTGATATGCAGCCTGCCCGCGGTGTCGATCAGCACGATATCCCTGCCGTCCAGCTTTGCACTCTTCAGCGCTTCTTCGCTTACCGCCACGGGGTCCTTCGTCTCCCGGGAATGGAAAACGGGAAGGTCCAGCTGCCTGCCCAGGGTCACCAGCTGGTCGATCGCGGCAGGCCTCTGCAGGTCCGCTGCAACGAGCAGGGGCCTCCTGCCCTCTTTTTTGAAAAAGCGCGCAAGTTTCGCCGTGGTGGTCGTCTTACCGGACCCCTGGAGACCGATCATCATGATGACAGTGGGAGGATTGGGCGCAAGCTGAACCCTCGTATTCGTAGCACCCAGCAGCTCGCAGAGCGCATCATGAACGATCTTTACCACCTGCTGCCCGGGGGAAAGGCTTTCCAGCACCTCTTTGCCCACTGCCCTTTCCCGTATATGCTGGATAAAGTCTTTTACCACCTTGAAGTTGACATCGGCCTCGAGCAGGGCAAGGCGTATCTCCTTGAGGGCGGCATCAACATCCTCCTCCTTGAGCAGCCCCCTGCCCTTCAGCTTCTTGAATATGGAATCCAGCTTATCGCTCAGTGATTCAAACATCTTTCTCCTCGTACTCTTTTTCTATCGGCCGGCCCCCTCTCCTGCACCATCGAATCAGGGGACGGAGTCCGCTTTCCGGGTGCAGGTGCCGGCGCGCCTACAGCAACGCCTCTATTTCCCTTGATAAGGTTTCTTTCATATCAGGAATCATTCCGATATGTCTGTTCCGGATAGCTCCCTGCTTATCGATAATAATACTTGTGGGGATGCTGACGATTCCATACTGTCCGCTTATCTCGCCGTCATCGAGCACAGCAGGAAAGGGGAGTCCGAATTCCTTCATGAAGGAATCCACCGCGGATAGCGCTCCAGGCCCCTCATCAATAGAGATCGAGAGGACGACCAATCCTTTGTCCCGGTATTTTTCATACACCGCCCGGAGATCCGGCGCCGATATCCGACAGGGAGGACACCATGATGCAAAGAACTCCAGTAAAACCACCTTGCCCCGGTAATCGGCAAGACGTATCCTCTTGTGAGAGATATCAGTAACAATGAAAGAGGGAGCTTCGGAAGTGCTCCCGGTAACCGCTCCCTTTTCACTTTTCGAACAGGAAATGAATAGAACTGCAATGCTGCATACCGCAGCGAGAAACTGCAAACGTCTCATCAACTTCCAAGCAGCGCGTCTATCTTGGCCTTGAGCTGGGGTTTGGGAACGGCCCCCACAATCTGGTCTACCTTCTGTCCATCTCTAAAAAACATAAGGGTAGGAATTCCCATGATCTTGTATTTGCTCGCCACATCGGGATTTTCATCCGTGTTCAATTTTCCCACTTTCACTTTGCCGATATACTCCTTCGCCAGCTCCTCAACCGTCGGGGCGACCATCCTGCACGGCCCGCACCATACCGCCCAGAAATCCACCATAATCAATCCATTGGATTGTAATACCTCCTGATCCCATGATGCACTCGTCAATTCAACAACACCTTCTGCCATAATACCTCCTGCTCCTTATCGAAGAGATGAACGCCCTTTTAACAAAATTATAGTTTTTGCACCAGTGTTTTGTCAATTTTGTCCCGGGATAAGTGTCGGGATATGCTACACTTTTCGCCCTTCTCCGCCACTGCCCCGCTCCTGCCGCCCGACGCGGAGAAGCAGCCCCGGGCTGCCCACTGCGCCTTTGTTTCAAAATTCTTCGAAATACGATATTATAGTCGGGAAATATCCGTATATCCTCTGAAAAGCGGGGAAAATGACACGCTCTTTCTTTTTCAAAATTAATTTTCTGATCGCAGCAGCCCTCCTTTCGACCGGCATTCTGTTCAACGTGTTGCTCAGAGAATATTACCAGCGGGACGAACGGAAGCATATCGAACAGTGGGTGGAATCCCTTTCCCGTATTGAAAGCGCGGATTTCGCTCCCCATAGTGCGAAGGGAGACTATCAGGTCATCGCAGAAGAGATACGGAGAAAGAGCGCAGCACTGCAGAGCGTCTCCGATATGCGCCTCTATGACCGGAACGGTCTTCTGCGGGCGGACACGGCGGGTCTGCATCCCCGGGGAACGGCCCCTGCTGAGCCGTGGATACGGGAAGGGATGGAAAAAACGGCCCCTGCCCAACGCTGGGACGGATACCGGCTCATGCGCCTCGACCCCCTTTTTGAAAGAAATGAGGTAGTCGGCTTTCTCTATATTTCCTTTACCGCCGACTTTCTGCCCCGTTCCCTGGAGGAAAAAAGGGATTTCTTTGTCCCCCTGACCGGATTTCTCGTCATGCTCGCCATCCTGGCAGGGCTGATTCTTACAAGGAAGTTCCTTTCCCCCCTCGTTTCTATCATCGATACATCGAAAAAGGTTGCGGAGGGAGACCTCTCCCTCTCCGTTCCGGTCACCTCCGGCGACGAGCTGGGCGTCCTTGCACGGAACTTCAATGCCATGGTGGAAAGACTTGCCATCACCAATGCGGAGCTGACCCACTACACGAAAAACCTTGAATATGTCATCGGCCTCCGGACCGAAAGATTGCACAACGTCCTAAGGGAACTGCAGCAGCAGAAGGACTTCATGGACACGCTCATCTCCACCGTGGGAGCCCTGATCCTCGTGCTGGACACCGGGGCACGGGTGGTCATGTTCAACAGGAAATGCGAGGAGGTCACGGGCTTCTCCCGGGAGGAGGTGATGGGGAAACCCATCTGGGACTTTCTCATTCCCGAACGCTTCCTTCCCCACGCCCGGACGGTTTTCAACGACCTCCGCAGCAACAGGATCCCGGCCTCGTCGTATGAAAACCCCTGCCTTGCAAAGGATGGGAAAGAGAAGTTCATCATTTGGAACAATACGGTCATTACCGGCGACCAGGCCGAAACCGTGTACGTGATCGGCACCGGGATCGACCTCACCGAAAAGAAACTCCTTGAGAAATATCTGATCGAATCCCAAAGGATCCAATCGGTGGCCACCCTGGCGGCGGGACTCTCCCATAACCTCAATAACCTCCTCACCGGCGTCCTCGGGTATGCAGGACTGCTCCGGCTGCGCCTGTCGTCCCTCACCCTTCCGGAACTGGCGGATGCGGAGAGCCATATCGAAATCATCGAAAACTCCTCCCGGAGGGCCTCCGATCTGATCAGACAACTTGCAGCCTTTGCGAAAAAGACGCAGTACGAGACAAAGAGGGTCCACCCGAACACCATCGTCAACGACGCATTGCGCGTCATTATCCTCTCCTTTCCCAAGAGCATCTCCATCGAAACCGACCTCCGCGAGGATGTTGCGGAAATCGAGGCAGACGGAGCCATGATCCAGCAGGTGATTCTGAGTATCTGCCTCAACGCCCGGGACGCCATGCCGGGCGGCGGGATCCTTCGGGTGGAGACTCTCTACGAGGAAATGACGCTTGCGGACCCCGCGCCACAGGGGCGGGGGGGATATGCCGTCATCAGGATACGCGACACGGGACAGGGAATGTCCGAAGAGGTAAGGTCGCATATTTACGAGCCTTTCTTCACGACCAAGGGATGTCTCAATCACCGGGGGCTGGGGCTTTCCACCGCATACAGTATTATCAGAAGCCATAACGGAAACATTTCAGTGGAGAGTGAGCCGGGGAAAGGGACTCTCTTCACCCTCCGTTTGCCGATACCACAGGGATGAGCTCCGCACCCCACCGCTCCCGGATAATTTGATACGGAACCGGTAGAAACAGTACAATGAGGAATACGGGGGGGCATCCTCCCTGTCCGGCAAGGAGGAATATGATACGCAGTGTTACCCAGATCCTTATGGGTTTGATGCTCCTGTTCGGAGCGCTTACCCTTGCCCCGAAGATGCTCCTGCATTTCCGGATGAAGAACATACCCCGGGCGCTCTACTTCATGGCATTGACCGTAGTATCCCTGCTCTTTGCGGTCGCTGCATTCTACTATGCAGGCTCGGGGATAGGGGAGTAGCAGGGACTCTCCCGCAAAAAACAGTACGGGTTCAGAGCTGTTGCTGGGCCGCCTGCTGCTGGTTATAAAGGATCATGTATTCCTTCTCCATATCCTCATACTGCTTCTGCATCTCTTCAAGCAGCCTGCTCTTTTCCTCCAGCTTTCCCTCGAAACCCTTCACTTTGTCCATCAGCTCCTCTTTCTCACGGAGGATCTCCTCGTACCTTTCCTCGTCGATAGCCCCGCCTTTTCCTGAGCCGGCTCCTGCGCCTGCCCCGGAGACCGTTCCTGCCTCCTCCCAGAATATCCTGAGCTCTTTCTCCCAACGGACAAACTTTTCGGAAAGGACGGTGTTCTCCCCCGAGAGAACCCCTATATAGGAAGCAAGCTCCCGGTTGTTATCCTGGAGAATGCCCGTCATGACCGCAAGCCCCTCCTGGTTCTCTCCCGAGGAAGCCGCCAGTCCCTCGATCTTTTCCTGCAGTTCCTGGTATTTCTGCTGGATCGAGGCAAGTCTTTTCTGGGCGCTTTCGAATATGTCTTTATAGCACATCAGATCCAGAATTCTGCCCTTCTGGTAATCGACGATGCGCTGCAGCTTGCTGATTTCTCCCTGAAGGCCGGAGCGGGAGTCGTCCTCCTCTGCAGTCCGGAAACCCTCCTGCTCCGGGAGGGCAGCGGCTTCCTGCACCGTCTGACCCGTCAGGACCTCCTCCTTTTCCCCGGGACCGTCCGGTACCTCCTGCGGGAGCGGCGCCGTCCTCTGTCCTCCCCCCGCTCCTTCGACCCCTTTGCGGTACAACTCCTTGTATTTCCTGGCGCGGAAGAGGAGAAACACTGTCGCCCCCAGGAGGACAAGGGAGAGCTCGATCAGCAGCAGAAGAGATAAGGCATCAATCTTGAGTATCATCTCTTTTCTTTCCCCTCCCCTTTCCCGCCTTTGTCTTTATCATACCCCACCTGACAAGATACGCCAGCGAAATGACTGCAGCAAGGGATGCATTAATGATCCCGAACTTCACCAGGACCTGCTTCCAGGAGGCTTCCCCTGCCGGCTCCTGCTTCTTTTTGGGGGCGGCTTCAGGGTTCTTCTTCTGTTCCGCAGGGGGCCCGGCAGGGGGCTCGGCGGCCTTGAATGCCACGAGCTTCTCCCTCTTGAAGGTCTTCCCTTCCGCCACGATCCTCACCTCGTACTCTCCCGTAGCGCCTACTGCCAGCGCCCCGGAATATTTCCCGTTCGGAGGAGAAGAGGCCTCGGCAAGGCCCATCTTCGCGCTCTTCCTGTCGGGTCCTGTCACGTCCGTAAAGAAAGACACCTTCTCCAGGAAATCCTTTTCGGCGATAATGCTGTTTCCCTTTTCGAGCCAGGCATCGAGATGCACTGTCTCTCCCTTATTCACAAAGCTCCTGGTAAAGGAGCTCTTCAGGCTGAGGTCCGTCACCACAAAGACCCTGTTGCCCTCGGTCGAGCTCAGTTTTACTCTCCACCTGCCCGGTGCGGGAGTCCGCACCGTAATCATGTCGAAGGTCTTTGCCTCGTACCACTGAATGTTTTCCGCATAGTGGACAGGAGTGTTTTTTCTCCGGGAGGGATCGAACAGGATGGTGGACGTACCCGGCTTCCTGGTGATGAGGAGGACAGCCTCCCTGACCTCCTTATCCACAGAAAACTCCTCCCCCTCCAGGGGAAGGGCATCCGGGGATTTTACCTTCTCGAACAGGGAAGCGAACATGACATGCACGTCTCTATCGGTCTTTGCAAACCGGAAAAAGCCTCCGGTTTCCTTTGCCAGCTTCTCCAGAAGCCGTGCATCGGCCTGGTCGGTGAAGGCCACGGAATACAGCTTCACCTGCGCCTTTGCCAGTTCGGGGAGGAGCTTTGCCAGTTCAGCGAAGGCGGCGTCCTCTTTCTCCTTTGCGCCAAGGGTAAGCTTCCCGTCCGAAAGGAGAATAAGAATCCTGTTCTTTCTCCCGGAAGAGGCGAGTTCCTCATACCCCTTTTTCACTGCATCGTGGATATGGGTAGAGAACTCCTTCGAGGAGACCGCATTGACGGCACTGAAAAGCTTTCCCCGGTTCTCCTTCGTGTTCTGAGCGAGAGGAATCAGGGTCTTCGCCGTATCCCCGAAGCTCACAATGCCGATTCTGTCCTCATTATCCAACAGGGAGATGAAAAGCCGTGCGGCGTCCTTCCGGTAATTGTGGGGATCGGACTTCTTCATGCTCCCCGAACTGTCCATGAGGAGGACAATATCGAAGCCCCGGTCCGGTCCGCTCTTTTGGGGGGGCGGTGAAGTCTTCACCACATCGTGCGGGGTCCTCTTCTCGGCTGATACCACCCCCGCAGCGAGCAGGAGAGAGATGGCGCACCAGAGGGCGAGGAAGAGAGAGGAAAGTGTATCCGTTCTTCTCGTCTGCATATCCCTACCTCATTTATTATCGGGAAATTTGCCTATAACTATAACACAGAATACCTCCGCGAAAAAACAACGTGCCCTCCTGCACCACGCTTTCCCGGCAGGCAGAAGCCGGGGCATGGTGGTTGAGATATGGGGCGAATACAAGTATTATATATACATCATCATACAGGGGGACGGGTAATGATCATCGGAAAACCATTTCTATCAGCAGAACAGATACGCGACAGGATAGCAGAACTCGCCGGTCAGATATCGCACGACTACCTGGGCAAGGAGGTCCTTGCCGTCGGCATATTGAAAGGCTCTTTCATGTTCTTCGCCGACCTTATCAGGGCGCTCAGGATTCCCGTCTCCGTGGACTTCGTCGTCGCATCGAGCTATGTGAAAACCAGCTCATCGGGTGAGGTCAAAATATATTATGACATCCGGGAGGAGATAGCAGGGCGTGATGTCCTGCTTATCGATGATATTATCGATACGGGCATCTCCATCAATTTCATCAGGGAGCGGATCCTGTCCAAAGGGCCGTCCAGCCTGAAGCTATGCATGTTCCTGGACAAGAGGGAGCGCCGCCTGGTGGAGGTGCCGGTGGAGTATGTCGGTTTCGAGATTCCCAACCAGTTTCTGGTTGGCTACGGCCTTGATTACGATAACAAATACAGGAATCTGCCCTACCTGGCACTCTTCAAGAAAGAGACATAATTGCTCCCGGCACTTAGCTCATGGCTCAAAAAGGTTTCGTTCTCAATGGATAATGGGCCTCTTCGCCGGGCGACAGCCGGAGCAAGAAGAAATTGAACCAAACCGGAGGTATATGCATGTACGAACTGATGATAGAGACAGGCTTTGCGTCAGCCCACCAGTTGAGGGGATATAAGGGGAAATGTGAGAATCTGCATGGTCACAACTGGAAGGTACAGACGTACATTGTGGCGGAACGTCTGAACGAGATCGATATCGCCATCGATTTTCATGACTTGAAGGCAATGACCAATGAGATTATCTCGCAGCTCGACCATACCTGCCTCAACGATGTCTTTCCCTTCACCGAGCGAAACCCCTCCTCGGAGAATATTGCACGGTGGATCTTCGACTCTCTGAAAAAACGGCTGGTAGAGTATAAGGGAATCGCCGTTTCCGCCGTCACCGTATGGGAGTCGGAAACCGCTTCCGCTACTTACTATGAAGAAGATTGACCGCCGCCGCTGCGCGGGGTAAATAGTGTAAAACCGTTACGAGGACGGCAGCCGGCGGCAGGAGCGCCTTTCTTCCCGAGCCAGCCGGCGGGCAGTCCGTCCCTGCCCGGCGGACATAGAAAAAGCAACGCACAACGGAAAAGGGGAGCTCCCTCCCCTCCTCTCCCCTTTTCAGCTCTTTCCGGAAAGGCAGATGGCACATTCAGTACGCACCCGATTGTATGCAAGGAGAAAAATATGGACAAGGAATTCGTGGAGAAACTTGTCGGCAAGGCCCTGGATACAGGGGCTGACGAAGCGGAAGTCTACCTGAGGACAGTGCGCCGCCTCGGCATCGAGGTCAGGGACCGGAAAGTGGATACCCTCGAATCGTCCGTCACACGGGGATACTGCGTGCGGGTAATCAGGGACAAAAGGGTCGGCTTCTCCTATTCCACGGATCCCGGGGAGGCGGACAGCGTTGCAGAGAGAGCGGTGGAGGCCTCAAAATACACGGAACCGGACGAATTTGCCGGGCTGCCGTCCTCTTTTTCGCCTCCCCCGGGGCCCGGGGGGATCTATGATGATGCCATCGCTTCCTTGTCCGAGGAGGAGGCCATACAGCGCGTGCTTCTCATCGAGAGCTCGGCCCGTGAGGAGGACACGAGAATCACCCGGATACGAAAGGCTTCGGGGGGCTTTAGCGTCAGCTCCATCAGCATCGCAAATTCCCATGGTATCTTTTTCAACTACGCATCGACAGGGTGCTCCGCCTCCCTCTCAGCGGTAGCGGAAGACCGGAACGAAAGCCAGATCGGATGGGATTACAGCGGCAGCAGACTCCTGCGGGAGGTATCCTTTGAACAGACCGGCAGAAATGCCGCGCAGAAGGCGTTGCAACTCCTCGGCGCCCGAAAGATAGCGCCCCTGAAGGGATTTGTCCTCCTCGACAACGCCATCGCCACAGAGTTCCTCGAGATCTTTTCCGCCGCCCTCTCCTCCGAAATGGTGCAGAAGAAGAAATCCATGCTCGCAGGGAAGAGAGGGGAGCAGGTAGTGAGCCCCCGGATCAATCTCGTGGACAATGGATTGCTCACCGGCAAGCTCGGGAGCAAACCGGTGGATGATGAGGGGGTGCCTGTAACCACCAAAACGCTTATCGAAAAGGGAGTGCTCCAGGGCTTTTTGTACAATACCTACACCGCACGGAAAGAGGGATGTCGTTCCACCGGAAATGCGCTCAGGGGCGGATTCACCGGACTCCCGTCCGTAGGCCCCACCAATCTTTACCTGGAATCCGCAGCGGAGGAGTACAAAACCGGGCTTGCGGGTCTCCTGGAGCGCATAGACAGGGGGTTCTACGTGCTGGAAACCATGGGAATGCATACCGCGAACCCCATTTCCGGGGAGTTCTCCGTGGGGGCGTCGGGGCTCTGGATAGAGGGGGGAGAGATTCGCTATCCGGTGAAAGAAGCGGCCATCTCGGGCAACATCCTCTCCCTTTTCAACAATATAGTAATGGTTGGCGATGATCTGAGATTTTATGGTAACATAGGTTCCTCTAGTCTTCTTATTGAGGGTATCGATATAAGCGGTTAGCGGCCGATAGCGTTGGGGCGCGTCGTTCAAGATATGCATTCTATCCTTGTTTTCCCGTATCGGTATCCTCTTTGTTGGGAGCACGCTATCAGCCGTGAGTCATGAACTATTGAGGAGGATTTGATGGATTATTTTTTTACGGAAGAGCAGCAGATGATTCGTGACCTGGCCCGACAGATTGCAGAAGAAAAGGTGGTGCCGGCCAGGGCGGAACTGGACGAAAAAGACGAATACCCTTGGGAAATCATAAAGGTACTGGCCCAGTCGGATATGATGGGGTTGTTCATCCCCGAGGAGTACGGCGGACTCGGGAAGGGATGCCTCGAGCTCTGCATCGCCGTCGAGGAGATCTCGAGGGCATGCGTGGGAGTCTCTACCACCTATGCCGCCAACGCCCTGGGAACCTACCCCCTTCTCCTCTTCGCTTCGGACGAGCAGAAAAAGAAGTATCTTCCCGATGTTGCAGCGGGCAGGAAACTGGTCGCCTTCGGCCTCACTGAAGCCAATGCGGGGAGCGACGCGAGCGGCATTCAGACTACCGCTCGGCTGGAGGGGAATGAATATGTCCTGAACGGCACGAAGCAGTGGATCACCAACGGCGGCGAGGCGGACATTTACACGATCATCGCCATTACCGACAAGACAAAGGGTCCGAGGGGCGCCTCCGCCTTTGTTGTGGAAAAAGGGACCCCGGGTTTCACTTTCGGCAAGAAGGAGAACAAGATGGGCATACGGGCTTCCTCCACAAGGGAACTGGTCTTCGACAACTGCAGGATACCGAAGGAAAATCTCATCGGCAAGGAGGGCATGGGGTTCATCGTCGCCATGAAGACCCTTGACCAGTCGAGAACAGGCGTGGGAGCCCAGGGGCTGGGAGTCGCCCAGGGCGCCTTTGAAGAGGCGGTGAAATTCGCCCGTGAGCGGCACCAGTTCGGCCATCCGATCATCAGCTTCCAGGCAATTCAGCATATGCTCGCCGATATGGCGATGCAGATCGAAGCGGCGCGCTCCCTGATTTATTCCGTCGCCCGGTATATCGACAGCGGCGCGAAGGAAATTTCGAAGGAGTCCGCAATGGCAAAAACCTTCGCCACCGATATAGCGATGAAAGTGACGGTGGACGCCCTCCAGGTAATGGGAGGCGCCGGATACATGAAAGAATACCCGGTGGAGAAGATGATGCGGGATGCAAAAATCCTCCAGATTTACGAGGGCACCAACCAGATACAGAGGAATGTCATCGGACAGGCTCTCATCAAAGAGGCGGCAAAAGGCAGCAAATAGCAGAGAATCCTGCGCGCAAAAGGCGGAATGTCTTTTCCAGGCATTCCGCCTTTTTGCTGTTTTCTCTCCCTATCATTACTCCCTTGGCATCACTTCCCCTGGATCGAACGCAGATACGCGACCAGGGACCATATTTTCCCCTTATCGAGGGTGGCATGAAAGGGAGGCATGCCCGCCTGTGTTCCGTTAGCTATGATAGAGTACAATTTTCCGTCACTTATGTTGCCCCTGCTTCCGAGCCACACCGCATCGGTAAGGTCGGGGCCGATCGCCCCCTTTCCGTGCTCGCCATGGCATGCGGCACAGTTACGGCTATACAGGTCCCGGCCGTTCCGGACCGCCTCTCCGTCCCCGGTGAGGGGATTCCTCTCTTCTGTCACAGCCCCCCCTCCAGGTGCACCTTTCCTCTCTACTGCGCTCCCGATGGCCTGCATGTACGCCACGAGGGCATCCAGCTCCGTCTTCGACCCGAGGGAAGCGATCTCCAGGGGCGTAAAAGGGAAGCCGTTCACCTTCATGTGCGCTTCGACCTCTGCGGGGTCGAGTCTCCTGTCTTTCAGCCAGCCGTACGAAGGCATGTTGGATTCCGCAAAAAAGGCCCGGGGATCTTCGAAATGGCGGTAATGCCACGCGTCGGGGTACTTGCCCCCGATGCGCGCGAGGTCCGGCCCCGTCCTCTTCGAGCCCCAGAGAAACGGCCGGTCATAGGCGAATTCGCCGGCTTTGGAATACTCTCCGTAGCGCATTACTTCTGTCTTCAGGGGGCGCACGGTCTGGGTATGGCAGTTGTTGCACCCCTCCCTCTGGTAGATGTCCTTTCCCGCAAGCTGCAGAGCGGTATACGGCTTCAGCGCAGCGAGCTTCGGGTGCATCGCGGGAGTCAGCATCGGATAGAGCATGGTGACCACCGTCCCCGTAAAGATCACCGCAGCGGAAGCGATGGCAAAGAGAAGGGGATTCCGGTAAATGGCTCCCGCCATCTCACACCTCCCGGGAGACGGATGCCGCGGACATCCTGCCCTTGCGGATCGTCATGAAGACAGTATAGACAAAGAAAAGCATTCCGGCCGTAAAAATAATGCCGGCGACCGTCCTCATCTTCCAGTAGGGGTAGTTCTTTACCAGGGTCTCCATGAAGGTATACTGGAGATTTCCATCGGGGCCCACCGCCTTCCATAATGCGCCCTGCTGGATACCGGTAATCCACATGGTAAGGGAAAAGATGACCTGCCCGATCAGAACGAGCCAGAAATGGGTATTTGCTGTCCGTACGCTGTAGATTTCGGTATTATAGATCCTGGGGATAATATAGTATACAGAGGCTGTCACCGTCAGGGTAACCCACCCCATCGTCCCCATATGCACATGCCCGGGCACCCAATCGGTAAAATGGACCAACTGGCTGACGGTCCGCAATCCCTGGACAGGTCCCTGGATCGTCTGGAGAGCGTAGAAGGTGATACCCAGAAGGAAGAACTTGGTCAGGTAATTATTCCTCATGGACGACCAGTCGCTCCCGATGGTGTAGTACCCGTTCACCACCGACCCCCAGGAGGGGGCGATCAGGAAGAGGGTGAACACGATGGCCAGGGTCTGGAGCCAGTCGGGAACCGGCGTATACACGAGGTGATGCGCTCCTGTCCAGAGGTAGGCAAAGATCAGCGACCAGAAGGCGACGATGGAGAGGCGATGGCTGTAGAGGGGAATGCCGGTGGACTTCGGCAGGAAGTAGTAGAACATGGCGAGGATGGGGGTGGTAAAAATGAACCCCACGACGTTGTGTCCGTACCACCACTGCACATTGGCGCTGTTCACCCCCGCAAAGACCGAATAGGACTTGAACAAACCCGCCGGGACCGCAAGATTATTGATAAGATAGAGTACCGCCACCGCAACCACCGTGGCAATGATGTACCAGAGGGATACGTAAAGCTGTTCCTCTCTCCTGCGGAGGATCGTGCCGAAAACATTGACGGCGAAGAGACTCCAGAGGGCCAGCACTCCCAGGTCCAGGGGCCACTCCAGCTCCGCATATTCGAGGGACTGGTTCATCCCTGCCAGGAGGCTCAAAGCACCCAGGGCAATGATCAGGTTGAACAGGTAAAGATGAAAGCGGGCGAGGGACGGAAAGAGGAGCGGCCTCCGGGCAAGCCTCATCACGATATAATACGTGATCCCGAAAATCGCCCCCACGCCGAGCCCGAAAGCGAGTCCGTTGGTATGTACCACCCTCAGCCTTCCGAAAGTAAAAAAAGGCGGGAAGTTCCACGAGGGTTTCCATAGCTGCACCGACAGGAGGAGCCCTACCAGAATACCCGCCACACCCCAGAAGATCGAGGAGACAATGAATCCTTTCACCGTCTGATTATCGTACCGATACGCATCCATGTTCCTGTTTCCTCCGCTGCCGCATCGTTCGACGGTCCCCACGGGACATCCCCCCTTTTAACGCCGCAGCATATCCCGGGGCGGGCACTTGCATGTCCCTGTCCTCAGCATCTCGAAGGTGACATCTTTCAGATATTCTTCTACTTTGCGCCTCAGGTCGACCCAGACGGGATGCACCACGCAGGCGGCGCTGAAATTGCAGATACTTTCGTCCACGGCGCAGCGATTCATCGCCACCGGCCCCTGAACGGTTTCGATCACATCCAGCAGGCTGATCTCCGCCGGCCTCTTCGCAAGCTGAAAGCCCCCCTTCACTCCTCGGTACGACTTGGCGACCTTCGATCGTACGAGCTTCTGCAGGATTTTCGCGAGGAAGCTCTTGGGAACGGACATCTCCCTGGCGATCTCATCCACCATAGTCACTTCCTCCTGCTTTCCCGACAGATAGAGCACACACCGAATCGCATAATCAGTTTCCCGGGTAATTTCCATTGCTCCATTAAACCCCTTTCTTTATTATTAGAATGCCTCTTTGTCCTTCAGTATTTCCTCTTCCGTTACTTTATTTCTGAAAATTCTGAAGATCCATAGCCGACTGGCAATGACCACCGGAAGAACAGCAGGGCCATCACCGTCATGATTCCCAAGGGAGAGATGGCTCAAAGACGAAGTGAAGACCGTCAGGCTGCAGTTAGGATCGAGACTCGAGGAAATGAGGGGGGGATACAGCCCGACTACTCTCGTTGCCGTCACCACCCCGAAGGCGAAATTGAGAAGGAAGAGCTTCCCGATGAAATAAAAGGCGGCTGCGACTGCACGCTGCAGTCTGCCTGCCCATAAGGCATACATATCTGCCTCCTCCGTCCTCAACGTTACTGCCGCTTTACAGGAACCCGCCGGCCCCCTCCCCGGGGCTCTTTTACAAAGTCCCTTCCCCTTTCCTCAGTAACGCCTCCCTCTCCCCTGAACAACAAACTACTTCAGAATGTCTTGGAGGGTCTGTGCCCGTTTTTTTCGGTTCTTATTGTTTTCGAGCACTTTTCCCGGAAATGCGCTCCGGCTCCCGCGCGCACCCTTTGCCCCCTGCACATTCTCCATACGAATCAGGTAGTACCAGCTATCATTATTACACCCTATATTGTAAAAAAAAGCAAATTAAGAGAACAGGACTCTTGGATAACCCGGAGGAGAGAAAAAAAGAGGGGGTATTGACAGACTCCCGATCGAAAGCTATAGGGCAGCAAAAAGGCCTGTCCCTTTTGGAGCAGGCCTTTTCTCTATCAAATGCTGCCACCACAGCAACCCCTCGTTCCTATTTTCATAGGACAGGTGGCTTTGTGCCATACAGTTACCTGTACTTTACCTTGATTGCAGTGGCAGTCCTTATGTCTTGATTAAAGATTACCATGGAAGGTATGTACTGTCAATACCCTCTCTTTGCTAGCTTCCGTATAGGTATGGACATAGAGATACTGACCTGTCAAGAGGGGGGGAGGCGGGGCGTTTCACTACCCGCGGGAGGGTGCTACAGCCTTCCCGACCGGATGATGGAGATGATAAGCCAGAGGCCGAGGAAGAAGGCGAAGCCGAAGGCGCTCATGGCGAGCACCGAGAAGCCGAAGATCTTCGGTCCCACCCCCGTGGTGTGAAGAATGGCAGCGCTCAGGATCATGGAGCTCACGATCAGCGCAAAAGCGATGCGGTTGCTCGCCTTGTCCATGTCCCTGATGAATTCGGGCAGGTTGATGTGGTACATTTTCACCTGGATATCGTCCTTCAGCGTCTTTTTGATGATCTGCTTCATCTGCCGGGGGAAGATAGTAGCGAAGTCGGTGAGCTCCATCACATTCCTTCGTGCCCTGTCATAGAAGCGCGAGGGGCTGATCCTGCTGCGCATCAGCCGCGAAGTATACGGTTCCGCGGCGGCGATGAAATCGAAGGAGGGATCGAGCTGGCGACCGAGGTTTTCGAGGATGATCATGGTTTTATTGATCAACAGGAGGTCCGAAGGAATCTTCAGGTTATGCTTGATCGCAAGGCGGGTAAGAGTATCGAGGTACTGGGCGAAATTGATCTCCTGGAGGGTGAGGCCGTAGAGGGGCTCGAGAAAGTCCATCAGGTCCGCTTTGAATTCCTTCCTGAAGACGTCGAGATCCACATGCTCGGGGATGATACCCAACTCGACATACTGGTCGATAAGCCGTTCGAAATCCTTCTGCATCAGCGCGATGAACGTATTCGCCATCGTCTCCTTCAGCTCTTCGGATACCCTCCCCACAATGCCGAAGTCCACGAAGGCGATCACGCCGGTGGGCATGACCAGGATGTTCCCCGGGTGCGGGTCCGCATGGAAGAAGCCGTCCTCCAGCATCTGCTTGAAGAAGGCATCCACCCCCACCCGCGCCAGCCGCTTCCGGTCGAGCCCCATCTCCTCGATGGCAGGAATATTGTCGATCCGTACGCCGTCGATCCTCTCCATTATCAGGATCTTTTCGGTACCTATCTCCATGCACGCCTTCGGGATATGGATATCGGGGTGGTTTTCGAAGTTCCTCCGGAAGCGGACGCAGTTCCGCGCCTCTTCCTTGAAGTCCATCTCTTTCCGCACCGTCCGCGCGAACTCGTCCACGATTCCCGTAGGATTGAAAAACCTGCTGTCCGGGACATACTTTTCGAGGAGCCGGGCAATGGTGACAAGGATATTGATGTCCGACTCCACCTGCTCCCGTATGGAAGGCCTCTGCACCTTCACAATGACATCGGAGCCGTCCAGCAGGGTCGCCCGGTGCACCTGGGCGATGGAGGCCGCGGCGATAGGGGTTTCATCGAAGCGGCTGAAAAGCACGCCTGTGGGCGCTTTCAGCTCCTCTTCTACAATTCTCATCGCCTCGGCGGCGGGAAAGGGGGGGACCATATCCTGCAGTTTTCTGAATTCGTCCGCATAGTAGGCGGTGATAAGATCGGGTCGCGAGGAGAGGACCTGGGCGAGTTTGATGAAAGTGGGCCCCAGCTCCTCGAAGGCCATCCGCAGCCTCTCGGGAACCCCGCCTTTCAGCGGGGGCCACACTCCGAAAGTCCTGAGGCGCTTTTTGAAGGGAATGTATTTGCCGAGGTGGATCTGCTCGATAACCTGCCCGAAACCGTACTTGAGGAATACGTTTACGATCTGCTGCAGCCTTCTCGCAGACTTATAGGTACGGGTTATCCGTCTGATATCCATCTAGGTGCCGGGCGATGCCGGACCGATACAAGGAAAGCTGAGAAGCACCCCGTATCGAGTATCCGTCTCTACTGCTCCGTCTCTTCCGCCTCGTGGGCTCCCTCCAGCTTCTTGACCCGCGCGGAGAGGGTCTGGATCTTTCTGTTCAATTTCTCGATATCGTCCCGCGTGGGAATATTCATTTTTTCCATGGTCTTGGAGATCATGTCCGAGATGTTCCGGCTCCAGTCGGAGGTACCCTTGTCCACCCTCTCGGACCACTCCTTGATGAGCTTCGCTCCCTGCGATTCGCTCAATTCGCCCTTTTTCACCAGGTCGTCCACAAACTCCTTCACCTTTTCACGGGCACCGAACCCCGCAAGGACAGCGTTCCGTACTACATCGAAGATCGTCATACGCACCTCCTCGTTCTTTCTACTTTTTATCCCCACCTGATTTTACCATATCATATACCGACTCCAGTGCCTTGTCCAGCTTATTCAGTTCCTTTGTACCCCCCTGGGCCATTTCGGGCTTCCCGCCTCCCTTTCCGCCAGCCAGTGCGGCAACATTCCTGAGGATCTCTCCCGCCTTGTACTTCCCGGTAAGATCGGGGGTTACCATCGCCACCAGGGAGGCCTGTCCATCCAGGGCGGACGCGATCACGACAATGCCGGAACCAAGCCTGTCGCGCACATTATCCGCAAGAACCCGCAGATCCTTCTGTTCCAGGTTATCCACACGGCAGGAGAGCACCTTCACGCCGTCGATCTCCCGCACCTGCTCCACAATGGAAAGGGAATTCCGGGAGGCTGCCTTCGCCTTCAGCGCCTGGAGCTCCCGCTCCATTTCCTTCAGATCGTTAAGCAGCTTTTCCAGCCTCTCATAGGGTCTGTCCGTCTTGAGGAGCTCCGCCACCCGGGAGAGCTCCTCCCTCTTCTCCCGCAGGTGCTCGTAGGCGGACTTCCCCGTCAGGGCCTCTATCCTCCGGATCCCGGAAGCCACGCTTCCTTCGGCAACGATAACAAAGGGACCGATATCCCCCGTCGTCCTGCAGTGCGTTCCGCCGCACAGCTCACTGCTGAAGCCGGGGACTGATACCACCCGGACCTTCTCGCCGTATTTCTCGCCGAAAAGGGCGATCACCCCGGACTTGAGGGCCTCCTGGATATCGACCACCTGCGTGAGCACGTCCCTATTCTCGATCACCTTTTCGTTGACCAGGGATTCGATGGCTTCGATCTCTTTCCGGTCCAGTGCGTAGAAGTGGGCGAAGTCGAAGCGCAACCGGCCGGGTGAAACATAGGAGCCCGCCTGTTTCACATGCTCCCCCACCACCGCCCTCAACGCGGTATGGAGCAGATGCGTCGCCGTATGATTTCTCGCCGCAGCCATCCTCATCTCCCGGTCTACGGAACATCTGACGGTATCCCACACCTTGACGCCGCCCCGCTTTATCCTGGCCACGTGGGCGTGCAGCCCCACTTCCTTCTTGGTGCCGACGACCTCTATCTCTGCACCGGGACCGTAGATCATGCCGGTATCACCCACCTGTCCCCCTGATTCGCCGTAAAAAGGCGTTTTATCGAGGAGCAGTTCCACCTCGTCGCCCTCGGAGGCCTCGGTGACCACTCTCCCGTCCTTCAGGATCGCCTTGACCACGGATTCCGACTCGAGGGTGTCATACCCGACAAAAACGGTATCGCCGACCTCAGCGGCAAGCTCTTTATAAATGGAGGCGATGGCCTCCTCCTCGCCCACCCACGAGGCTCTCGCCCTCTCCCTCTGGATCTCCATCTCGCGGTGGAACCCCGCCTCGTCGATGAGCAGGTGGTTATCGACGGCGATATCCCGCGCGAGGTCGAGGGGGAAGCCGAACGTATCGTACAGCTTGAACAATTCCCCACCCGGAATCGTCCTTTCGCCGATCTTCTTCACCCTGCCGATAACCTCATCGAGAATCCTCAGGCCCTGATCGAGGGTACGGGTAAAGCGCTCCTCCTCGATCATGAGAAGCTTCGAGGCCCTCTCCCTCTCCTGGACCAACTCGGGATAGAGATCGCCCATGGTCTCCACCACGGAATCCATCAGTTTGTAGAGGACGGGCCCCGTAAAACCGAGGAGTTTCGCGTGGCGCGAGGCCCTCCTGATGATGCGCCGGAGCACGTATCCCCTGCCCTCATTGGAGGGCGCCAGCCCGTCGGACATCAGGAAAGAGGAAGCGCGGAGATGGTCGGCGATAACTCTGATGGAGATATCGGTATCGGGACCTTTCCCGTAGGGCACGCCGGAAGCCCCCTCTATGGCGGCAATAATGGGAGCGAAAAGGTCGGTATCGAAGTTGTTCCGCTTGCCCTGCAGCACCGCAGTGAGCCTTTCGAGTCCCATGCCGGTATCGATGCTCGGCTTGGGAAGGGGGGTCAGCGCCCCGGACTCGTTCCGGTTGAACTGCATGAAGACAAGATTCCAGATCTCCAGGTAGCGGTCGCAGTCACAGCCGACCGTACACCCGGGGTTGCCGCAGCCGATGTCTTCGCCCTGGTCAATGAGGATTTCGGAGCAGGGACCGCAGGGGCCGGTGTCCCCCATCTGCCAGAAATTGTCCTTCTCTCCCAGGCGGACGATCCTGTCCCGGGGGATCCCGGTCAGCTCATGCCAGAGGTTCTCGGCCTCGTCATCCCGCTCGTACACCGTGGCCCAGAGTCTCTCTTTGGGCAACCGGCAAACCTCGGTAAGCAATTCCCATGCGAAAAGGATCGCCTCTTTCTTGAAGTAGTCGCCGAAGGAGAAGTTGCCCAGCATCTCGAAGAAGGTGTGGTGCCGCGCGGTGTGGCCCACGTTCTCCAGGTCGTTATGCTTGCCCCCCGCCCGCATGCACTTCTGGGAGGTGGCAGCGCGGGTATAGGGTCGCTTCTCCTCTCCCAGGAAAACGGATTTGAACTGGACCATCCCCGCATTGGTGAACAGCAGGGTGGGGTCGTTCCGGGGGATAAGGGACGAGCTTTTGACGATTTCGTGCCCTTTCGTTTTGAAAAACTCGAGAAATAAATTCCGTATTTCCGCGCTTTTCATTTCGTCTCCTGTTGCTTTATCCCGGGCTGGCCGGATTTGAGGAACAGCCCTTCGGTGATATCGCTTAACTTTCCGTCAACAAAGAGGAGCCTTTTCTTATACCCGACAGTATCGGAATAGATCCACTCCTCCCGCTGCCGTCCGTCACGCGCCACCGACGTCTTTACGGTCGTGGGAGATCCCCAGGAATAGCGCACCTGCTGCTGGGTCATGCCCAGCATTATCTCACCTTTAATGATGCGCTCCTGCACATCGAGGGGATACCCCTTTATCTCATCGTGGGTAAACCGTACCGGGGCGGAGGTGCATCCGGCAGAAAACGCCATGGCAAAAAGCACCGCTCCTATTCCCATTATTCTACCAATTCTCATCGAATTCCTCCTTGTCGCAAAAAGATCTCATCGTCCGCCGTATGATATCGGGAGAGAAGCCCCTCCGGGAAAGGAGCCCCCACAACCTCCTTCTGACCGTCTCCCTGTCATGCCCCTTCATGGTCTTCAGTTTTTTCTCCACCAATTCCCGTGCTGCATCGAGATATTCGTCAGGGTCCCCAAGGACCGCATCCGCTACCTCCCCGGGAATTCCCCTCTTCAGAAGATAGCCCTTCGCGCCCCCCCTGCCGAAATGCTTCCTTTCCACCGCATCCCGCTTGAGCATTCCGGCAAGCCGTTCGTCATCGATGAAACGTTTCTCCTGCAGGAAATGCAGGGTCTCTCCGATCACCCCTTCTGAAAAGCCCTTTCGCGCAAGCCTGTCATGCATCTCCTTCGCGCTCCTGTCCCGGTACGCAAGCAGTCTGAACGCATGCTGCAGGGCGTTTTTCGTTGTGTCTTCAAAGGCTTTCATAAAAACACCGTTTCACCGCAGAAAGCGCAGTGTGCGCAGAGAAACAAAAGCAGAACAAGACAGAGATAAAACCAGAGTAAGACAGAGAAGACAAGAAACTGCTTTTTTCTCTTTCACTCTGTCGTTATCTGTCTTTATTCTGCCTTATCTCTGTCTCATTCTGTCTTACTCTCTTACTCTTTTCTCTGCGTCCTTTGCGTCCTCTGCGGTGAAAAGGGCCGTTATTTATTTTTCTTTGCCATTGCTTTTGGCTTCAGGGGCTGTCGCAGGCTTTACCAGCCCGTTTATTTCCTTGATTTTCTGCTCTATTTCCTCCGCCACCGCAGGGTTGCTCTTGAGGTACTCCCTCACGTTTTCCCTCCCCTGGCCGATCCTGTTGCCTCCATAGCTGTACCACGCCCCGGACTTCTCGATAATGCCTTTATCGACGCCGAGGTCGATAATCTCCCCGTTCTTCGATATCCCTTCATTGAAGTAGATGTCGAATTCCGCCTGCCGGAAAGGGGGGGCGACCTTGTTCTTTACGATCTTGACTCTCACCCTGCCCCCGATAGTCTCCTGCCCCTCCTTGAGATTGTCGATCTTCCTGATATCGAGTCTCATGGAAGAATAGAATTTCAGGGCATTCCCTCCGGTAGTCGTCTCGGGGTTGCCGAACATCACCCCGATCTTCATCCGTATCTGGTTGATGAAGATAAGGGTGGTCATGGATTTCGATATGGCCGCGGTGAGCTTCCTCATTGCCTGGCTCATGAGACGCGCTTGCAGACCGGGCAGGGCATCTCCCATATCCCCCTCTATTTCCGCCTTGGGAACAAGGGCGGCCACGGAGTCCACCACGATAATGTCGACGGCCCCGCTCCTGACGAGGGTTTCCGCCACCTCGAGGGCCTGCTCCCCGGTGTCCGGCTGAGAGACCAGGAGGTCCTCCACATTCACTCCGAGCCTGCCCGCGTAGTTCACATCCAGGGCATGCTCGGCATCGACGAATGCGGCAACTCCCCCTGCCTTCTGCGCCTGGGCAATGGCATGCAGGGCAAGGGTCGTCTTCCCCGAGGACTCGGGCCCGAATATTTCGACCACTCTCCCCCGGGGAAAGCCCCCGATACCCGTCGCAATATCGAGGGACAGGGACCCGGTAGGTATCGCCTGCACTCCTTCGGCCACCTCACCCGCCCCGAGGCGCATAATCGCTCCCTTCCCGAAACTCTTCTCGATCTGGGAGATGGCCATCTCGAGCGCCTTGATCTTATCCTTATTCATTCAAATGCCTCCTTCTGCGCTGCCCGCAGGTGCAGGGCACCCCCCCTCGCATGCGGCGGCAGCAGCTTACGCTTTGTTGGTCAGTGCAAAACCGGCTATCTTCGAGTACTCCGCTCCGGTCGGCTCCAGTTCGCTTTTCATGAGCAAAATCTCTTTCGCCTCTATAGTACCAAAAAAGGTGTCTTTAAATGTAGCTAACTCCTTATCCAATAATGCCTTCCCCGTCCTCTCCTTCACCCTCCCCATGGTGAGGTGGGGAGAGAATTTCCGCCCCTCCTTCGCGAAGCCAAGGGCCTGCAGGGAATCCTCGATATCACGGTACAGCGCCGCCAGCTCTTCGGAATCCCCGATCCCCACCCATACGATACTGGGGTGTTTCAGGGAGGGGAAAGCCCCTGTCCCCCGGACGGTGAGAGCAAAGGGTTGGTAGCGGGAACAGACAGCGGAGAGGATCCGCTGTATCTCCGGAACCATCTCCGCCTGTATCTCGCCGAGGAATTTCAGGGTCAGATGAATGTTGTGCGGGGGGACCCATCGTATTCCCCTGGCCGCCGGCCGTACCTTTTCGACCACCGCGCCGATGGCCTCCTTGATTTCCGCCGGCATATCCAGTGCGATGAAACATCTCACAGGAGATACCTCCAGAGCTGCAGCAGCCCGTTCGTACAAAGCCCCGCCACCACATCATCGAGCATGATCCCGGCACCCCCCTTTATCCTCCTCTCGATGCTCCTGATGGGGGGCGGCTTTAGTATATCGAAAAACCGGAACAAAAAAAAGGACGCTGCCAGGTAGGGTCCTGTCAGGGGGAGGAACATCATTGCCACAAGATACCCCACGAACTCGTCAATGACAATATGTTTGCTGTCCTGCTGTCCAAGCCCTTTTTCCGTTATATGGGCGCTTATCGTCCCCAGCACCAGCCCCCCGGCGGTGAAAAGGACCAGCATGTCCGGACCCGGCTTCGCAAGGCGGAGGAACAGCACACCGGCCAGGGTACCGAAGGTCCCCGGGGCAAAGGGGAGATATCCGATGAAGAGGACGGTGGCGATAGTATGGAACAGGAGTCCGTAAAGGGCTTTCGAGAAGGTATTCCATTTCATATCTACCCTTTCATTATGACGGAACCGGCAAGGCTTTCAGTCGCGTATTTTCTTTCCGGGAAGGCGTTGCCGTACCATCAAGGCGTCTACGGTACAGCCGGCTTTTTTCATTGGCAAATGCCCTTCAACCTATTGTAACAAAAAACTTATCCTTACATCAAACCCGGTGGACCCGGGTGTAACAGCAAAATGATAATGTCCTATTGGGGAGCTGTCATACTGAGCTTTGAGGGAGGGCATCAGGATGACAGGAAAAGACAGTATTATGGTCAGGCATAGGGCACAAGGCGGATCCTTCTATCCGGAGGAAGCCAGAGAGGAGAGATGGTGCAGATGGACGGCTCTCATCATGACTGGTTTGAAACGAGGAGCGATCAGAGTGTGCTGATGGCCTACATGAAGATTTGGCAGGCAGCTGCGTAAGAACCGGATATCTCTTTTTTGCCTCGACAAAACTATGAAAAACACCTTGACATTCAAAATCATGTCTGTTTTACTACTGCACGAGAAGAGCGCTATAGAATTCAAAGGGCATCTGCTGGTGGGGTGGCGCAATGGTGAGCTGGTGCATCGAGGGGCCGTGGCAGCGCTGTTGAGAGTGGAAAGGAAGTTCAGGCGGATAAAGGGCTGTAGAGAGATACCGAAGCTGCTTGTTGCCTTGCAACAGAAGGACATCGACAGAAAGGAGGTCGCTGCATAAGGTAATGGCTGAGTCGCTCTCTCTTTAGGAACAACGTCTTTCTCGTCCAACTTGCCCTTGGAAAGGAGATACGATCGTGAAACACACCGTGCACTACTCCAGCATCGTTTTCAACGCTTTTACGCTCCTCGTCTTTTCTACCCTGGTCCTCATGCCCTTCGCACCCGGCCTTGCTAAAGCCTTTGAGGTGGAAATAGCTGATGAGCGAGCCATTCCCGATGGGTGGCAGCTGACTTTGCAAATCATTGATCCCGAATTTGACAACGTACATTTGAGAGCACTCTGGCAGAGTGAGTCAAACAAACTATGGATCAGCAAGCTTGAGGAAGACACCGGTAAGTTTGAGGCTAGCTTGGACTATCACTATCAATTAGCCACCGGCTTGGCCCCAATCGACACGGAGAATGCCAATGGTCCCGAGTGGGTTTACTCGGTCGATGGAGAAGTCTCTATCATCTACACCGTGCCGATAAACCCAGAAAGTCAGTATGCTTCTCTTAAATTTCGACTCAAGACTGCCAAAGAGAACTCTGCCGG
Source organism: Nitrospira sp. (assembly GCA_002634385.1). Lineage (GTDB taxonomy): Bacteria > Nitrospirota > Thermodesulfovibrionia > Thermodesulfovibrionales > Dissulfurispiraceae > Nitrobium > Nitrobium versatile. Next base: position 2,928 of record NSJL01000005.1, on the reverse strand, counting down.
CACCGCAGAGAGCTACGCCGATTGGACAATTTCTTACCTGCCCAGTGCCGTAGGGGGACGCTGTGCCCTCGGAACCTACTCGGAAAACACCGGAGAGGCAAAAATTCTCTACCAAAAGCTCACTGGCTCGGGTGTCAAAGTATACTGACGCAACCTGTATGACCCTGAGGGTAACCTTGAGAATGAAGAAACTTTGCTGAGTGCTGAGGCGAGCCAGGCGCATTTCAGTTTCGACGGCACCCAAATTGCGCTGGCGCAGGTCCCTGATCCTGATAACAGTTGCTGGGATCCAGAGAGTTCGGTAAGAAACCCCATGATCTATGACATAAACACCGGCTCCAAGACATGCGTGAAACAAACAGCAATAAAGGCAGGTTTCCCCTGGATTCTCGATCTCGACGAAGACGGAGATAAAGAAACGATGCTGTTTACGCTTGAAACTGGATATCGGACAATTGAAGTGTACCAAAAACAAACGGATGGCTCTTGGCTGCTCACAAAGAGAATACAAGCACAGGCACAGGCCCCGGAACGGTTCATCTCTTCCCCTGAACCCTTTAAGGGGGGTGATGGCAAATGGTATGTCGTCTATGCAACCACGTCACTTACGCCTCTGGAATTCTACAAAGAAGAGAATACAGAGGCGACCGGAAGTATCTGGATTGCCACTCTCTTTGATGACTCCGCCCCTGAGAGAATAACCCCGGACTCTTCGATATCACCCGCCAAGCGTTCCGAGCCCGAAGCCCTGACATTGCCGAATGGGAAGACCGCCATCTATTACACCTACAGCTTCTATGATGAGGAGTTGGTGGAGTATACTGAACTGAGCACACTTAAAATGGCACGTATTGTCTTCTCCGTGCCTTAGCACAGAAGATCGAGAAACCACCCGGAGTACGGAAAGGGAGTCGGGACCGGAGCATAGGCCGGTCCCGACTCTTCTTACAAAAACAACCCTGAACCTTGCAGCTTCCCTCTTCAGCGACTCCCCCCTCCATACTTCACGGTGAGGTAGTCGTAGTAAGAGGTTCCAGAACTATAGCCTGTAATATAAATACCGCCATACGGACCGATGGCCATGGCAGTGGCGATCTGATCCCCATTTGCAGGGCTGTTGTACCGTGTCACCGCCCGTTCATTGCCGTTTGGATCATAGACAATGGTGGCGTAGTCCCAGCCTGTCCCGCTTCCAGTGCTATAGCCCGTCACATAAATGTTGCCGGACGGACCGATTGCGAGGGCAGCGGCATGATCCTGCAAATTTGCCGGGCCGTTGTACCGAGCCACCCAAAGCTCATTACCGCTGGGGTCATAGGCGATTGTGGCATAGTCAAAGCTTGTTCCGCCTCCATAGCTTCTTCCCGTCACATAGACGTTTCCCGAGGAATCGGTCGCCAGGGCAGCGGCAGAATCACCCCTATGCCCCGGGCCGTTGTACCGAGCCACCCAAAGCTCATTGCCGCTGGGGTCATAGGCGACCGTGGCGTAGTCAAAGCTTGTTCCGCTTCCATAACTTCTTCCCGTCACATAGACATTGCCGGAGGAGTCGGTCGCCAGGGCAGCGGCACGATCTTCCCCATTTCCCGGGCCGTTGTAGCGTGCTGCCCATAGCTCGTTGCCGCTGGAATCGTAGGCAATAGTGGCGTAGTCATAGCCTGTCCCGGTTCCCTCAATCCATCCTGTCACATAAATGGTACCGGACGGACCGATTGCGAGGGCCTGGGCAGAAACATGAGCATTTGCCAGGCCGTTGTAGCGAGCTACCCACAGCTCATTGCCGTTTGCGTCATAGGCGACCGTGGCGTAGTCATTGTATGCCTTGCTTGCATAACTTCCTCCCGTCACATAGATGGTGCCTGATGGACCAATCGCCAAGGCATGGGCAGAATCAGAACCATTTCCCAGGCCGTTGTAGCGCGCTACCCACAGCTCGTTGCCGTTCGGATCGTAGGCAATAGTGGCGTAGTCGCAGTTCGTCCCGTTACTCTCACAACTTTCTCCCGTCACATAGACATTCCCTGCGGAGTCGGTTGCTATGGCTGAAGGATTGTCAGCACCATTTGCCGGGCCGCTGTACCGTGCTACCCACAGCCGGCTGAGATTCCGATCATAGGCGACCGTGGCGTAGTCACAGTTGGTTTGGCTTTGACAACTTTGTCCCGTCACATACACGTTTCCGGACGGGCCGAGCGCTATGGCCCGGGCAAAATCACTCCCGCCGCTGTTGTACCGTGCGACTTCAGCCCAAACAGAAAGAGGAGCACACAGAGCCATCAGCACCAGCACCGATAAGATCAAAGCCCTTTTCATTGTTTCACCTCCGCCTGACGAAGATAGTTCTCCTTTATTACAAGAACAAGCAATAAGCATGCCGAGCTGTTAACTTCCTGTATTTTAATGAGTTCTGAGCAGTGATCTTGATGGACAGAGGCAATTGTTAAAGTATCCGACCAAAGCGAGGCATTTAGCATCTTTTTAGAGAGCACAAGGGGTCTTTTCTGAGGGGCATCACCTCCCGGTCGCCTCGGAAAGAGCCCTCTGAATTTCTGCTGCCACCAGTAGAAGGGAATACTGTAACTCATTGTGTTACATATATTTATTGTATAAGGATCACAAAAGAGCAAGAAGAAGTAGTGCGACAGCAAACCGTCTGATCATATAGGACGGAAGAAGTCGTTCAATGGTGTAATATTTTTCGACATTCCTGTAAATTCCTCCCACAGAAAATGTATTTCGTATGAGTAAAAATGAGGACATACCAGGGTGGTGTTTCAAAAGTTCTCACTCTTTGTCATTGCGAGCCCCTGATCCCCGGGGCAGCAGGGATTCTTTCTAAAAGAAACTGGTCACCGGAGGGACAAAAAGGTATGATAAGCAGGGGATACGCTCTGGAAGGAGAGGCCGACAATGCAGTGGAGCCGGGAG
>NSJL01000056.1 GCA_002634385.1 Nitrospira sp. | reverse complement strand
AGGTTTCTGGTAGTCTTTTACGAGTTCGTCAATCAGTTCAGATCGTATCTTCTTCATGCGTTCTCCCTCCGGGGTGGTCTGCTATTGTACCCCAGAAGGCTACTTACACAAAATATTTTACAGGCTCTAGGGTTATCCATAGCTATGAGCTATTATAGACTCATAAGCCTACTTTCTAATGCATCTATTCGCTTGGCAATAATCGCATAAGCAATTAAAACCGCCAAGACATAACGCTCATATCCCGTAGTTGTTCCTAAAAAAACCGGAATAAGTCCAGCAATTAAGAAAGGGCTTATTCTATTTCGAAATAGAATTCTAAATAGAAGATATCCCAGAAATATCACTAACACACCGCCACCTCTAATAAAAAGCTCAACAATAAAATTATGAGGATTTGCTCCCTCTGCGAATTCATCAGTCAACCAAAATATATTTCCTACATTATTTATCAGGATACCTTTCCACTTTAGAAAACCCATTCCGAATAAATAATCGCCTATTCCATCACCGTAAGAAAAAGGAATGGAGAGCATAAACATCCTAACTGAATTGCTGCCTTCTTGAGACACTATGAAGTGCTCTGAGAAAAAGGAATGTGAAATAGTCATTGACAAAATAAACGCACTAACCATAATGGAAAATATTTTTATATTCAACTTATATGCATATAGCAGCACAAATACGACAAATCCAACTAGGCTGCTTCTCGATCCGGTTACAATAGTTAAATATATGCAAAAAAAAAGCAATAATAATTCGAACAAGCTCATCCTGTTGAAAATACATAAGCGAAGGGGAATAAAAATAATAATGAATCCGACAGTTGATTTAAGCTGGTCTATATATATATCTTCTACGATATTTTCCCCCAAATTATTAATAATTAATAAAATCATTATGACCAAAAAAATATTATTGACCTCGATTAAGTCGTCAAACTTTTTTATCCTCTGGAAAAAGAGAGATGTTAAGGTATAAACAGTCATTATTATAAGAGTCATCCTTCCCATAAAAGAATAATCAAAATTTCCGGAATTAAAATATGAAAACAATAAAACAATTGCAAGCCCGAATATAATCAGAAACAAATTCATTAGGTGTCTCATTGTGTCTTTCAGGAAAATAAAATGGAATAATGTATATATTATCGCCAGAAAATCAAAATAAAGCATTGAGAAGCTGGCCACGTAGAATTTCTTCAGCGACATTAAAGAAAATATAAATAAAAACACAATGAGAATAAATTTCTTTTTAATTTGAAGAAATCCGAAATTAATTACTCCTGTTAAATACATAATCCAAGTCCTTTATTATTTTTCAATTTGTAGTGCTCTTATTGTGCGAAGTAAAATTCTCTTACGTCTCGAATCACCTAAAAAAAACCTGAGGGCAGGCTTTGCCATGCTCTCAGGCAAAAGCGACATTATTCTCCAAAAGATCTTCCTTGGGGAGAAAGGAATCTCTCTAAGTATTTCCTCCATGGAGTAACTTTTATTCAACTCGCCTTTACTCGTAAACAAACTTATTTTAATAAGGTTCTCCCAATACTGAGGAGCATCTTCCAAACGTAAGCATTTCGCCACTTCTTCCCCATATTCCTTTCGAAGAAATTCCTTCAAAAAAATATGTATTTTCTCATAGTCGGCTATTATAGCGCGTACAGATTCCAATGAATTTGCATGCAACCCCCGAGAATTATTCCGGTGTATCCGATAATATGCCAATATTTCGGGAATGGCAATAATGCTTGTCATAAACTGAGCCGCCTCCCTAAAAGGTCCATCCGCTGAAACTCTAAAGTCAGGCGGTATTGGAAATATCTTATCAGTAATTTCCTTTCTGAACGACAAACCGCTCGTTGGAGGAAGACCGATGCTCTTCCCACCTTTAAATAGAGCATCGCAAGCAATCCACCCATTCTCCAGCGACTTAGGGTATGCCGATTCAATGAATCTGCCATCCGGAGAAATCGGCTGTACCAAGTGAGTGCAATATCCGGCACCCGTATTCCTCTGAAATGCGCCTACAATCCACTCAAGTTTATGCTCATGGAACAAATCATCGGAATCGAGAAAACAGATGATCTCTCCGTTTGCTGCTTTATAAGCTGTATTAAAAGCAGACGCTTGCCCCCCGTTTTCCTTAGAAATAAAGTTAATCCTTTTATCTCGTGATAAGTAAGAACCGATAACTTCACAAGAGCCGTCCGTTGATCCGTCGTCACATATAATAAGTTCAAAATTGGAATATGTTTGAGCTTGGACACTTTCAATAGCCGAACCAATATATAATCCATAATTGAAATTAGCTACTATTATTGAAACAAGAGGTTTCGGAGGCAAAGGTCTCAGTCTTATCGGGCATATCGCACCCAAAGTCCCGTTTGAAAATATATTCTTACTTCTATCCGACACTGCAAATCCTGACGAGATAGGAACGATGCTAATCAGGCCTTGATTCACGTGCACCATAGTGAGCATAACTCAGCAGCTTTTTGTATACTCTGCGCATTCCCAAATACCTTGCCCTCCGATATATGAAATTTAAAATGTAAAAAAGAGATTTCCTGCTGTAAATAATAGGTTCAATAAAAACTATCTCAACCCCTTCCTCTCCCGAATCATCATGGGAAATGATTAAATCTACTCTTTCCCCGCATTTTGATGGAAGAGGTTGCTTAATGACCATCCAATTCCCTCCCTGTACACTTTTCATACGTAACAAATGCAAATCGCTCCTCTCATCCTTTGCTTCGATTAAATATTTTGCTGAAAAACTTCTCTCCTTTTTAGAGGATACGGGACTTCCATCCTTTAAAAGTCTAACCTTTGAATAAAAAATGGATCCCTTCGATATATCTATACTGAATTGAATTCTCGCGCCGCGAGGCAACGTAAGCGCCTGATTGACCGTCCCATTTAATTCGTGTGCATCCGTCCACAATGGCGGCTTTTCCGAGAGATTTCGTTTTGGTGCCTCTGAAAGATAAAGCCTTCTAAAAAATTTATTTGCATAAAATTTACGAATGCCTAAGAAGATGGATTTAATATTGTCCGAAAATTTCAATTGTTCAGAAACTAACGGTTCATTTTCAAATTGCGGCAGAAGCAGCGTCCCGTTGTCGCTCGCCTTCTGTTTCATATTGAACGCAGCCTTATTGTTTCGTCGGAAATAGACCACATCATCAATTGGGGGACCGTTAAAGGGTTGTATCTCCTCATCTCCGTACTTGGCATAATAGGCAACATCAACTCCATCACATATTTCCTTAACAGAACAAAGCTTGCATTTTTCGGGGAAAGCCTTATTATTAAGAGGCAATTTTCTACGACTCAGCGTAAAAGCGTCTTCCTCATCGGTGCCAATAACATCAAAAGGATTCTGCGTTGTATTGCGCCACTCATATGGATCAAACAAAACGCCGACGCAGCCTACAAAATTTTTTTCCAAGCCCTTTATGGCGCAATAAGTGCCATAGCGGATGTTAACAGCTATACCGGCATCTTCCAACAGAGTAGTTGCCTTGCGTATTGGGTCAATGATATCCTTGTAGCGGGCTTGGATGCCGAAAGCCTTGCCTGTAGACCATGCGTAATAAGCGTTCATAGTTATAAAATTACATATCCGAACCCGCCGCTTCTTGGATACAATATACTTTGCAATATCGGGAATATTCCATGCATTATTTGCATATACAACCGTATTAGTGCAATAGTCGAATCCCACCGCATCAAGCCGATCCATCACATCTTCAAGCTTTTCAAAATTCCCCTTGGTTATTCTGTAGAAAAGGTTCGGATCAACTGCATGGAGAGAGAAAAGGAAATCGGTGATTTCGGCATCCTCTATGAGTGCATTAAGCAGTTTTCTGCCTGTTCCGTCAATCTTCCGATCAAGCAATTGACCGAGGGTAATGATTCTAACGCGAAGATTTTTTTCTTTTTCCGCGTATTTCACGATATCAATGATATGAGGATGGTATGTCGGCTCTCCTCCGGTAATATCCAGTCTCTCAAATCCCTGTGTGACAAAAAAATCAAGAGCCCTCTTACACTCTTTAAGAGGTCTGAACGGAGCACGTCGAATACCCCGGAACTGATTACCAGTTTTATCGAGGTACGAGTAATAGCAAAATTCACAGGAATGAGGACATTTGAGGCCAACATCCAGAACGCCGGATTTCGACAATCTACCAATCTCGTGCTCTATCGTGACGAACTTCATGCTCTCCTCACTTTTATCGTAGAATTACGGACAAATGCGCTTATTTCATCAGGCACCATTGACAGTTTCATACATACAAAATACCACAGCGATAAGAAGATCGCGCTTCCCGCAGCCAGATTGTAAAACGGACCAGGAACAATATCGATTATAAATGATCTGACAAGAAATAATAAGGCAGACGCGACAACAATATTTTTTAAAAAATAGATTAAACCGATATAGGAGAGGTGTTCTTTCCCTGTCATTAAAAGCATGATCGAACAGGTTATAACCTGCACAAAGGACGTTGAAAATGCGATTCCCTGAAGGCCGAAAAATCTGATAAGTATGTAATTGAGCAATCCATTCGAAGCAATCGAGAGCAGGGTCACATAAATTACTTTTTTCCTTTCGTTTACCGCGTAAAACCTCCTGGCTAAGATGAGCCGAATCTGATAAAAAATCATCCCGAGCGCATAAAATGAAAGCGCCCCTGAGGTGGCAACAGAATCTTCAGCGGTAAAATTGCCCCGCTGATAAAGAAGGATTATAATTTCCTTGCTGAAAAAAATTACAAAAGCGGTGACTGGAATGAATACAAATATAACGTTATTGATAATCCTCGAAAGAAACTCCTGAAACTCACCGTTGTCCTGTATTTCGGAGATCCTCGGATACAGGACGCTGACGGTAGCGCCGGCGATCACGTCCATGATGGAAGAGTAGATTGAATCCGCATAATTCAGAATTGCTATGGCGCCGCCGCCCAAGTGTGAAGCGAAATAACTGTCCACAACAGGATTAATCCTTTCGAGACCGACAATTGCCACGAGCGCCAGCAGGGCACCGGCCTTGTCTTTTAGGACTGAGACATTTTCCATGATGCCCCTCCTGATCCGCAACTGCGGAAGTCCGAACGCTATCAGCAAGAACATTACCGCGAATTCACCTATAAGCAGCGATGCCGGAAGCACGCCTTCTCCATAAGTGGGATAGAATAGGATTACCACAAGCAGGAGCGCGGACCCAACAAAATTGGACAGCGAATACAGGTAAAACCTGCCTTTTGCGATCGCCAGCGCCCTTAGGATATTGTTTGAAATGTATGCCGTTACAAGGACCGAAAGGGCCTTCAGGAGTTTTACCGAAAGCAGTTTCTTTTCAGGAGAAAATCCGGCACCGATCCTGTCAACGACAAGGGGGGCAGACAGAAAAAGAAAGATAAAGGTGAGGAATCCGATAATAAGCCCCCCCAGGAAAAGGGCGGTGAAGAGCTCTTTTTGCTGTTCTTTTTTCTTTACATACTCCGGGATAAGCAGTTCGGCCATGCTCGTGCCGACAACCATCTTGAGGAGATTCACGGGTATCAGCGCGACAAAAAAACAATCCAGATAACCGCCCGTCCCGAAATACCGGGCGATAATGACGGATCGTAGCATCCCAACCGTCTTCTGAACCAGATTGGCCGCACCGAGGATGACTGAATTCTTAATAAGACTCATGCAATATCACATAGACCATCCTAAAAAAAAGGCTCTACAGGTCTTTGTGTGGGTAAAGGTTCAGCTTCCCGCAGAAGAACAGGATAGCAATCCTGAAGTTCTCAAAATTCCTGAACCCCCGCGCTGAGGACTTCACCTGCTGAATCTTGCTGTTCAGTCCCTCTGCCGTTGCATTGGTGATCCGATGCTTGAGGTACGTCAGAATGTTCTCCCAATGCCGTTTCAGCATATGAGCCACTCCCGCTACCGGTTTCAATCTCGAATGCGTTGCCCACCAGTACCATTTGCGAAAGAAATTCCTCGCCGCCTTCTCATACGTATACCCCCACAAGTCGGCAAACATTTCCTTGATCGACCATGCTCGTCCTACTTTCAATCCCTGATCCTTCAGCTCTTTGAACTGCTGCTTCTGCTCATCGCTCCAGTTAGCAGGGTTCGTCAGCCACAGATACTTCGTCCCCTTTAACACGTCTGATCCGTCCTTCATCAGCCCCTTATGTTCTGCCTTATGTTCTGCCTTCCGTACCGCATCTACCGCTTCCCCCAGATACTTGGCGATATGAAACTTATCGTGCACTATATCCGCCTCCGGCAGGAGAGCCCGTACCGCTTTCATATAGGGCTCCCATCGGTACAGTCGACGCGGGGAATCCGACAGTGCAGAATCGTCTGAAACTGCATGGTGTCCAGATGCCGCCACCTGCGTTCCTCCCGATGATCGTAGAGACTGCACAGAGTGCCGCATTCAGGACACGGAGCCTTCTGCTCAGGCGGCCACTCCACCCATACGTCTACCTTCAGCGCCGCAAAGTCCACAGTCACTTCGCTCACTTTCCATGGATCCCGTAATCCCAACAGTTGTCGGTACAGCTCTCTATCTTGCATCCACTATCCTCCTTCTGACGATTACCTCCGGAGTATAGCTTCCTATATATCCCCATCCTTATTCAACCCCTCCCCACTTTCCCACTCAATTCCCGGAAGAACCAATAAAATTAACACCTACGAAATCATACGATTTGCGTAGGAGTGGTTTTCAATGAAGAGCGGCGAACATTTGAAAGAATGGTTTTGAAGGATTCACCTCTCCTGTCCATTTCATCTCTGGTTACATATTCCTTCTGTAAAACACTCCATCTCTTAGTCAATCCAAGAATATGTTTATCAGCAAGGGTCGTTTTTATCTTTTCCTTAAGTCGGGACTTAACAATGTCAAACGCCTGAACATTCTGAATGTTGATATTCTTGAGCGTCTTTCCCCTTCGGCATATATCATCTATGGCCTGAACCATTCTGTCAAAAGACCGACCGTCAATTATGCCGTAATTGTCTGCTACATATTTTTCCAGTTCCGTCCTGTGCCAGTATAAGGATGGGTCATATTCGCCGGCGAGAGCGGCCTCTATCGCTCCTTTAAAATCCTGAAAATTATTTACCGCTTTCGCAAAGCGCATGTGCGAGGCTTTATTGTGCGTCGCGCCCTCGGTCTCTACAATCCAGCTCGGTTTTGCCATCATGTAAGAATCCAGGATGGCCGTACTTATACACGAAAAAACCGCGTCGGCGTTGACTATCCATTCATGAATTCCTCCAGAGGCGATTATACCGAGCCTCTCGCTTTTCGGGAAATACTTTCGCAATCCCGTCACATTATCCGTCGGATGCGGCCTTATAACAAACATAAGATCCGGATACCTGTTGGCACTTAGAAATTCAGCGACAAAACCGGAAATCGCGGCGATCTGTCTCTTTGCCTCGCTGATTTCGTTTCTGATATTTTTAAAAGTCTTCTCATGCAGGGTTACGGATTCTTCCGGATAAAAAACACCTCCGAAGGAGGAAATGAACAGAATTATCCTTTTCCCTTCTAGTCCCCAGTGCTGTTTTAAATCGGAACTAAATAAACGATCATAAGGAGGGCCGTAAAGATCCATTCGCATATTCCCAACAACATATACGTTATCATTAACGTCGCCCAGCCACCTGTCGCGAAAGTGAGGGCCCCATACCAAGTGGTAATCAGCGACCTTTTTTGAATGCCTGCCAAGAACGTATTCGGCCTGTTCGGCATCAAGAAGCTGTTCTGCATGAGTATCGATAATGATCATATTCTTATTGACATCAAGAGCAGCTTTAAAATAAACCGAATCACTCCTTGTCCATGGCATTACGAGAATATGAGGGACAAAACTGTAAATCATGCTTACCAGATTGAAATATACACATGCCAGCTCGCACCTGTATCCCCTTGCCTCCAGACTGTTTTTAAGGACGATGAGATAATCGAGTTCCCTTCTTGCGGATTCATATGCGAGGAGGATCTTCTTCACCTTTAATTGTCCCCTTGATTAAACGCGAAGTGCCTGTTCTTTTCCTCTTCGGTCAGCCTGTAAGCCTCAAGACCGATCGTCACTTCACCTGGGCGAGGGATGACATAACATGTGACCTTATCCAAAAACCCGATCCTCGCCCCGGCTTTATACATCCTGTCCTGCAAATCCGTATCGTTTACCCTGTTCCAGCTCTTTCTCCAGCAGCTAATATTGTATTTCATAAACTTCAGGTATGAACGGTACAGCCATGTTTGTGTACCACCGATCCTCGGCACTTCATCTTTTGCGTCTATCGTCAATCTCTTTCCATGTCGTTCCGCTATATAGGAACTCGAAACAAACTCATAACTCCCCTCCTGAGCAAATCGTAGCAGGACTTCCAGGTGATCTGCGGTCCATATATCATCATCATCGATACGGGCAATCCATTTTCCCTGCACCATACCCAGAGCAGTGTTTGCGGCAACCACAGGTCCGGCCAGCCAATGATTTTCAGCAGTCGGAGGATATCTGTACCCTCTTTTAGGGATATTGTAAAAACGGATACGCGGATCATCGATTTTGGAGAGCAGCTCCTCGGTATTATCCGTACAATGGTCACCTACAATGATGAATTCAAAGTTTTTATACGTCTGCTTCAGAACAGAATCAACAGCCCTCTCGAGCAATAATCCCCCCCTGTTATACGTGGGAGTATAAACACTGATGAGCGGTTTCTCCCCGGGATCATCATAAAACCGCTCATATTTCATCCTGGCAAGCCTTACGCGAAGCGGCTCTGTCACGGCATAGCAGGCTGCAATAAAGCCGGATATCACTTTATCATGTACTGTCCTCTTTGTTTCCATTAAATATACCCTCCCACTTCACAGCCGCAACAGACCGGCATACGCAGTGATCACCTGCTCATTCTGCCATTCTGGTCTGTTGCTCTTCTTCCGATGCACCGTTCCCTCACCCCTCTTATCAGGGGATTACTGCTTTTGTTTTGCCTCAGGCGTAAATGGACTTTCATGCCGCATGAGTTAAGGAAGAGCAATGCTCTCCTGAGCTTTGGTGTTCCTGCCGCCTTTTGACTCTGCGCTGCTCTCTGGCGGCTTCCAGTTTTTGATCCCGCTCTTTGAAAATCTCCTGTTCTCTGCCGTTGAGCTTGTCGGCAGGAGCAATATAGCCGATGGCGCTATGG
>NSJL01000022.1 GCA_002634385.1 Nitrospira sp. | reverse complement strand
GGCCACCACAGTGCATGCCAGAACGATGGAGGAAAAGAGGGGTCCCCGAAACAGTCGTAAGACTTTTCGGGGCGGAGAAGGCGAGTTTGCGCTGTGGTAACGGAGTGAGCGGTAGAGAGGCAGAACAAGAGGTCGGGGAGCGAAGGACTTCACGACTCCCTGACACAGAGGGGAGAGGTCAGGGGTGAGTCTCCCCGGAGGATGCGAGAATCAGACAACAGAGAGGCGAGAGGGAATACCATGATCCTGTCGCATTGCAAGGACATCGAATCCCCCTGCCCCGACCCCTCCCGAAAGGGAGCTCATTATCAGAGAGGCGCAGAAACTTCCCGTGCGAGCGATGCTCTTTGCTGACACTCCCCTGCTACAAGAAATATGCCCTCATTTTTCATCACACCCCGGTTTACTGTCCGGGACATTTCCAGTACAATTAGAAATATGAAACTGAAAACAATTACCACAGAAGAATACATAGTGGAAGAGGAGCCGTATTACGTGGAAGTCAACCGGGAGAAGTCCCTCTTCGAGGCGGCCTACCGGAACCGCATTCCGGTGCTCCTCAAAGGACCCACGGGGTCGGGGAAGACGCGCTTCATGGAATATATGGCCTGGAAATTCAGGAGGCCGCTCGTTACCGTCTCGTGCCATGACGACCTTACGGTTTCGGACCTGGTCGGAAGATACCTCGTGCGCGGCGGGGAAACGGTGTGGGTGGACGGTCCCATGACACGGGCGGTCAAGGTGGGGGGGTTCTGCTACCTCGATGAGATCGTCGAGGCGAGAAAGGACACCACGGTGGTGATCCATCCCCTTGCCGACCACCGGAGGATACTCCCCATCGAAAAGCGGGGGGAGATGCTGAGCGCCCCCCCGGAGTTCCTTCTCGCCCTCTCGTACAACCCGGGATACCAGAGCGTTCTGAAGGACCTCAAGCAGAGCACCCGGCAGCGCTTTCTCGCGCTCGAATTCACCTATCCCCGAAGAGAAGTGGAGACAGAGATCATCGTCCATGAGGCGGGGGTCGACGCCCATACGGCGGAACGGCTGGTGAGTTTCGGGGAGAAGACACGGAATCTGGTGGACAGGGGATTGACAGAGGGGGCCAGTACCCGCATCCTCATCCATGCGGCGAAGCTGATCCGCTCGGATATAGAGCCGCGGACCGCGTGCGAAGTGGGCATTGCGGAAACACTCACCGACGACCGGGAGATGCTGAGGGCTCTCTCCGAGATCGTTCAGTCCATCTTCTGACACCTGTGGACGCGGATGCCCATAATGAGCACCTGATCGGGGAGCTTATCAGGAACCTCAAACGCACTTTTTACGGAGACAGCGATATCATCGCCCTCATCGATACCATCGGCTCTTTTCACGGGCGGCTCCAGCATACCCTGCTCCTCCTCTGCCTCGCCCTTTCCACTGCCAGCCCCTCCCTCCTGCCCGGCACCCTGAAGCGGGTACAGAGGGCAGCACTCTTCCTCGATCCCGATGAGCCCGAGCGGTGGGTCGGCAGCGCCCTCACCCTCCTGAATACCCGGAGCCTCGAACATTTCATCGGTTTTATCAAAAACATTGCCGAGGAAACCCTTCGGGGGTACCGGAAGCCCGAGAGGCTCCGGCTCAAGGAGGTGGCGGACACCCTCGAGATTTACCTCCACATCCCCCCACCCTCGAGGTCCTCTTCCTCTTTTTTCCGGAAAGGGAGCTTGCCGTCGACCTCTTTACCCTGCTCGAGGCTTTCATGCTGGACAGCTTTCTCTGGAAGGAGCTCCCCGGCAGGATTGCCGAAATCTATCGGAGGCTGACAGCGTAAATGGCGGAGAGCTCCCCCGATCGAAAACACCTGCGAAGGGACCTGAAAGACGCGCTGGTGCGGAATCTCACCCTCGATTTCTTCAACCCGGAAGAGGTGCAGGCTGTGTTGAGGGATATCGATTCCTTCGACCCGAAGCTCAGGCAGAAGATTCTTGCCCTCTGCCTCTCCCTCTCTCATGCCAGTTCCTCCCTCGTGCGCAACATCCTCGGCCGGATAAAAGAGGCGGAACAGCATCTCTCTCCGGGGGATACGGAGAGGTGGGTCACCCATGCCTTCGATCTCCTCGACGCACAGGGGATCGATCCGGTGCTGCGTTTCGTCTCCCTGACGGATCAGGAGTCACTGCGGGCCTTCCGGAGCCCCGAAGGGCTCCGGCTCCTGGAGGTGGCACCGCTCCTGGAAACCTACCTTCGGGGCCTTTCCGGCCGGGAGGTGAAGGTCGCCCCTGCCGGAGAGTCCTACACCGATACCGCCGTGGTGTATCTCCCCCCCTTCCTGAGCATCTTCAGGGAACGGGACCGGAATTTCCTCCTCTATAAGCTGCTGGCGGCCCACCGATGGGCAGAGCTCGTCCTGAATACCCTTACTCCCGGGAGGGAGACGCTGGAAAGGCTCATGAAAAAGCCGGGCGTCCTCGTGCCGGACATCGGCACTTTTTTCAGCAGGTTCTTCCCGCCGGACCTTGCGGTGGACATTTACACTCTTCTCGAGGCGTTGCGGGGAGAGGTTTTCCTCCGGAAGGAGCTGCCGGGGCTGATGCGGGAGGCCGACTCCCTGAAAGCCGAGCTTCTGGAAAGGAGAGAGCCCCGCGCCGCGCTGTCCGAAAAGAGCGCCTTTGTCGAGGGCCTGTACCGTTTTTATATGACGGGCGGGGAGGAAGTGACACTGCCGGGACCGTTGCGGAAAATCTCCGGCAGGCTGACTGCGGTATCCCGGGCGGAAGGACCCCGGGAGAGCCTAGAGACTCTCCTGGACCTGTACGCTACCCTCAGGGACCTGAAAGGGGACTATGAGCCTCCGGGGCATTCCGTCTTTCCCGGACGGATACGGCCCGAAGCCGTCTCCCGCCGTCTGCGCGCAGAGAGGGATGCCCGCAGGAAAAAGCTCGAAGGAATGGTGGTGAAGCTGCTGAGCATGCCCGAGGCGGAGCCCCGCACGCACCCCCCTTCCGAAACGGTCACCTGCGAAAGGGTCCCGAAGCCTGAAGGGGATTACCTTGTCATAAAGGGGAAGGTCATCGAGCTGGACAGCGAGTTGAGGGAGCTTGTGGAGGAGAGGGGAGAGATTCCCGGGGGAGTCCTGGTGAAAGGGAGCGACATGGGAGCGGCGCGGCGCTGTATTGTGCTCAAGGACGACCTGCTGGAGGGAGAGGGGAACGGGGAGGAACGGAGGGGCGGGCTGCGGTACGACGAATGGGATTTCCGGCGGGGCGGATACAAGAAGGAGTGGTGCAGCCTGTACGAGTATGATATCCACCCCGGGCACGAGCCCTTCGTGGAGCTGACCCTCCGGCGGTACGGGGGCTATGTCGCCGTCCTGAGAAAAAAGTTCGAGCTCCTGAAGAAGGAGCCGAAGATGCTCCGGAGGCAGAGGGACGGAGAGGATATCGATATCGATGCGGTGGTGGAAGCGCTTTCCGACATGCATGCGGGCCTCCCCCCCGGAGAGGCCCTGTTTACCCGTTTCAGCCGCCAGGAACGGAACATCGCGGTGCTCTTCCTCATTGATATGAGCGGTTCCACCAAGGGGTGGGTAAACGAGGCCGAAAAGGAGTCCCTTGTGCTGATGTGCGAAGCCCTCGACTCCCTCGGTGACCGGTACGCAATCTACGGTTTCTCCGGCATGACCCGTACACGCTGCGACTACTACCGGATCAAGAGCTTCGGGGAAGAGTACAACGAGACGGTGAGGAAGCGCATCGCGGGAATCCTGCCGAAAGACTATACACGGATGGGTCCGCCCCTGCGCCATTCCGCAAAAATCCTCGAACGGGTGGAAGCGAGGACAAAGCTCCTCATCACCCTGAGCGACGGGAAGCCCGAGGACTGGGATGCGTACAAGGGGGACTACGGAATCGAGGATACACGGAAGGCGCTGCTGGAAGCAAAGGAGAAGGGGATCCACTCCTTCTGCATCACCATTGACAAGGAGGCGCACTCCTATCTGCCGCATATGTATGGAGAATCACACTATATCCTCATTGACGAGGTACGCAAGCTCCCCGGCAGGATCACCGAGATCTACCGGAAACTGACAACGTAGACGGAAGGAGACGGGGGAGCATCCGCGGGTAAAAATGTCAGTTGGTCTTGAGAAGATGTTCATATTCCTCTGCAGGCACAGGATGACTGCCCACATACCCCTGCACCTCATCGCACCCCATTGAGCGTAAGAGTGACAGCTGCTCCCCGGTTTCCACTCCTTCCGCCACTACTTTCAAGTCCATGCTATGCGCCATGGAAATGATGGCATTGACGATGGCTTGATCGTCCGTGTCTAAGGTCATGTCCCTGATAAAAGACTTGTCTATTTTGAGTTTTCGGATCGGCAGTCTCTTCAGGTAGCTCAACGAAGAGTATCCCGTGCCGAAGTCGTCGATGGAGAAATGGATACCCAGAGCGCTCAGTTTCTTCAAATTGGAAATGGTCTGTTCGATATCCCCCATGGCGATGGTTTCGGTGACTTCGATCGCCAGCCACTTCGGGTCCAGTCCCGTCTCCTGCAAGGCCCGGGAGACCGTCTCTTCGAGATGAGCCTGCTTGAACTGCCGGGCAGAGAGATTCACCGCAACACAGGTCGGAGGACATCCTGCATCCTGCAATGCCTTGTTCTGCGCACAGGCAGTGCGGAGCACCCACTCATCGATGGAGAGAATGAATCCCATCTCCTCGGCCAACGGCAGGAACTGCGCCGGCCTGAGCAGTCCCAGCCTGGGGTGCCTCCACCGGATCAATGCCTCGGTGCAGACGATCTTTCCGGTCGCGATGTTATACTGGGGCTGATAGAAGAGCTCCAGTTCTCCCTGACGGAGAGTCCGGCGCAGGTCGTTTTCGAGGATCATCCGCTCCAGGGTCCTGATGTTCATCTCAGGACTGTAGAACTGATAGTTGTTTCTTCCCTCCTCTTTTGCGTGGTACATGGCGATATCGGCATTTTTTATCAGGATTTCGGCTTCCTCTCCATCTTCAGGAAAGATACTGATACCGATGCTGGCCGTTGTATAGAAAGTATATCCATTAACGGAAAACGGTTTCTCAAAGGTGGCCGTGATCTTTTCCGCAATTCTGGATACATCTTCCGGGTGCGAGACCTGGGACAGAAGGATGAGGAATTCGTCTCCTCCGATCCGGGCCGCCGTATCGGTCTTGCGAATTGAAAGTCTCACCCTCCCGGCAACTTCCTGTAACAACTTGTCGCCGGTGGCATGTCCTAAAGTGTCATTAATGGTTTTGAAGCGGTCGAGATCCAGAAACATCACTGCCAGCTGCTTCTGGGAGCGGTGAGCCTGGGACAGGGCAAAGGTCAGGTGACCGAGAAACAGGGTCCTGTTAGGCAATCCGGTGAGAAGATCATAATGAGCCTGATGCCTGATAGTAGCTTCCATCTGCTTTCGTTCGGTGATGTCGATAACCCCCCCCACTATCCGCACTACCTGTCCTGTATTGTTCCTTACCACTCTTCCGGTATCCTGGACAGTGATATAGTGTTCCCCTTTGTGGCGCACCCGGTACTCAAGGCTGAAATCCAGTCCCTTTGCCTCGGAGTCTTTGAATTGCTCTTTGCAGAGCAGGACATCATCAGGGTGGATCCGGCTCAACCACCAGGTGCGGCTCAGCGGTATTTCCTCCTGGCGGTACCCGAGCAACTCATCGAGTCCCCTGGTAACAGACATTGTGCCGCTTTCCACTTCGATGGCATATACCATGGTCCTGGACGCCTCGGCAACCATCCGGAATCGCTCCTCGCTTTCGCGGAGCCTCTGCTGTGTCTCTTCCCGCAGTTCGTGGATGTCCGTGGTCGTACCATACCACTTGATGATCCGTCCCCCGCCGTTCCGTACCGGCACGCCCCGGCTGAAGTGCCATCGATATGCGCCGTCAAAGCGTCTGAGCCTATGCTCCTTTTCATACGGAGTGCCTGTTTGGACTGCCTTTTCCCAGGCATCCTTCGCTGCCTGCCGGTCCTCAGAGTGGATAACGGCAAAACTCCATTCCTTCCCGCCTCCCATCTCCGGAAGCCCTGTGTATTCCAGCCCGTATCGGTTCCAGTAATCCACTTCGCCATCGGGCCGGGCTGTCCACGCCAGGTTTGGCATAGTGTCGGCAATCAGGCGGAACCGCTCCTCGCTCTCGCGCAGCGCCTGTTCCATCTGCTCGCGCTCGGTAATATCCGTCAAGATACATGCCACCCGGTAGGGAGAGCCGGACAACGGGTCTCTCAAGGGGAATTTATTGGAGAGATACGTATGCATTTCTCCTCCCGAGAGTATCCGTTCCTCGCTGATAAGAGATATTCCCTGTCGCAATACCCTCAGATCACTCTCTGCAGCTGCGTCGGCCAGTTCTTTGGAAAGAAGGTCATGGGCAGTCTTGCCCAGCAACTGCTCCTTTGGCAGGCCGAAAAGGAGCTCGCATTTCTTGTTCGCCAGGATAAGTCGCAAGTCTTTGTCTTTCAGGTAAATCGCAGCAGGGCTGTTGTCGATAATGGCCTGAAGGAGTTTTCCGCTTTCCGCTTCCTTAATACTGCGGGAGCGGTAAAAATAGAACGCCAGCGCTAAAGAGGAAGTACTCAGGAATGCCCCCAGGAGCAGGGTGGCAATCAGCTTGACAAGGGCCGAAGAAGCCTCTCCCTCCAGCTGCCTGAAAAGGGTGTTATCCTCTCTTACCAGTTCATCGATTCCCTTTTTGATTTCATCGCTCAGTGCCTCGCCCTGGCCGATAGCGATGCCTTCCTGCTGCGTATCACTCACCCCGGCCCTCTGGAAATCGATCAAAACGTCAATAAAATCAATCCTCTTACTGACAAGACCCTCAAGCCGGTTCAGCTTCTCCTCCTGGCTCCTGGTCTCGAAGCCTGCCTGCCCGATCTTCTTGAATTCTTCCCGTTCAGCAGAGATTGCTTTATAGTATGAGCTCAGATAGCCCGCATCTCCTGTAATCGTGTATCCGCGTTGAGAGAGCACCGCAGCATTCACCTGATCCCGTATCCTCTCAAGGATGCCGATGCGGGTTGCAATCCGGATCCTCTTTTCGGGAACCTCCAGGAGGCTTTTCGCTCCCAGATAGGAAAATACGGTTATCAGGAGAAAAAATAGTATTCCCAGAAGAAAACCCGCGATTTGAAGCTTTTTCACTTGCCACCCCTTGCTTACACCGCCGCGCTCTCTATTACCATTATACTACTTGATTGGATTGTCCGGTCGAATCAGAAAGTTATGCAGAAAAACGCATTAAAACCCTACGCGCACTCTTCTCCTGTCATCCCGGAAGACCTTTTGAGCCGGGATCCAGTCCTTTTCCGAAAGACTCTGGACCCCGGCTTCCGCCGGGGTGACAGCCTGAGAGAGTCTCTTGCTTTCGCCGGGATGATGGCTTTGAAGGATTCTGACTCTCTCCGGAGTGCAGGACTCCGAAACAGGCAGACACAGGGGGGCAGGGGGGTATCCTCTTCTCTGTAGCGAGTGTCTGGAATAGCAGAGGGGGGCCGGACATAGGGAAGATACGTCTGCCCCCCTTTGTATGCATGAAGAGGGTCAGGAGTATTATCATGAACATGCGCTGCCCTGAGATGAAAGAGGAATTGGCTCGCAAAGAAAGAGGGTGCCCCCTGAACCCATACATAAATGGCGTTTTCAGAGGGAAGGAAGGAAATCAGGCCTTTTTCGTCTTGACCTTGCTCTTCGACTTGGAGGCCGAAGCCCGGGACTTCTTCGTGCTTGCTGCCGTGTTCTTCTTTCCCTTTTTACCCGAAGACTTTTTCCCCGATATCTTCTTCCCGGACCTTTCGGATACCTTCCTGTACGAGGCCTTTCTTACCTTGTAGGTATCATCATGATCGGGGGAGAATTTTTCCTTCGGGGGTACTCTTATCTCATATCCCGCCTTTATCTCTTCGAGGCCGCTCAGGGAGTTCATGGCGAGGATGGCCTGCATCGGGACGCCGGTTTTCCTGACAATCTTCTTGAGGGTATCACCTTTTTTCGCAGTATACGTGTCCACGGTAAAGAGTTTGTCTTGCGGAATATCCGACACGTTCTTCAGAAAGAGCTCCTTGCTCCCCTGTGGTATCCGTATGGTGTACTGGGGAACATTGAGAGGAGTGCTCCACCTCCGCAACTCGGGGTTCAGCTCCCTGATCTCCTTTACCGTACTCTCCGCGCAATGCGCAATAACTTCGATATCCATGGGAGAGGCAAGAGTAATTTCTTCGTAGGCAAGGGGTTCATGGTAGTCGAGATTGCTGAAACCGTACTCTTCAGGGGTATTGGCGATCATGGTTGCCGCAATGTAGCGGGGCACGTACTCTTTTGTCTCGTCCCGTATCTGCTTCGTATGGAGAAGGGACCAGTAATCGCTGACGTCGCTCTTCTTGAGGGCCCGGGAAATCCGCCCCTCCCCCGCGTTGTATGCCGCCAGGGCAAGATTCCAGGAGCCGAACATCTTATAAAGGTCCTTGAGATACTGTGCCGCCGCGTGGGTCGACTTCACCGGGTCCTTCCGCTCGTCCCTCCACCAGTCGATGACCAGCCCGTATCTCTTTGCCGTTGCCGCGATGAACTGCCAGGGACCCACCGCCCGTGCAGGGGAGTAGGCGTTCAGATTGAACCCGCTTTCCACAATGGGGAGGAACACGAGCTCCTCGGGGAGCTGCTTCTCCCGCAGGATCTCTTTCATGATCTCGATATACCGCGCCGACCTCTCGAGCCATATCTCGAACCTTCCCTTGATCCTCTCCGTGAAGAGGGTTACGTTCCTCTCTATCGCCTTCAGAGCGGTCTCATTGGATTTGTACGATGCGGTGTCGATGGGAGAATTGACGGAGGGCTCTTTCTTCTCCCCCGGATTATTTGGACTTTCCTTGACGGTCTGCCCGGAAGCAGACTCCGGAGCGGGAGCAGCCGCTCCCTTGTCGAGGGTAAGGTCTGTAACTGCGATATTGGGATAGAACGAAGGAACCTCCAGGGCCAGCGGCGGAGAGGGGAGCCTCTGCGCCCCGTCTTTCAGGCTCCTCTCCGGATACTTCTCCACCTCGGAGACATTCCCCCCGGGAGTATCCGCACAGACGGAACTGCCGAAAAGTAAAGCGAGAACAGCAAATACCAGTGACCAGCCTATCACCCCGTTCTTCTTCATGCAGGTATATTAGTACCGAAAGCGGGGGAAAAAGTCAAGAGCGTCTGTTTCCGATCGTCCTCCTCCATGATCAACAGCTGCGGCGCTACGCAGCGGCAGTGGCAGACTTCTGTTTTTTCGCCGCCGCAGCCGCCAGGACTTCGGCCGTATTGAAGGTACCCTCGATGGCCTGAACCGGGCACTTCGCCGTGCAGATACCGCATCCGATGCACTTTGCCGGGTCGACAGTATGCTTCTTCTTCGCCTCTCCCGCCGCGGCGTTTACCGGGCATACCTTCATGCAGATCTGGCATCCGATGCACGTATCGGTCACCACTGCCTTCGGCCGTGCCGGGATGAAGTCGACGATAGCCTTGGTAGGGCAGACGCCCGCGCAAAGTCCGCAAACCCTGCATTTATCCAGGTCGATTCTCGAGAGGTTGTTTTCGATCTTCGGCGCATCAAAGGGACAGACCTTGACGCACTTGCCGCACGCGATGCAGCCCACCTGACAGTGCTTTCTGACCTCACCGCCCTTGTCCCTCGAGTGGCAGGCAACCACCACCGCCTTGGAAGCGGGGAGCACCTCGATCACTTTTTTCGGGCAGGCCGTTTCGCACTTCCTGCACCCGGTGCACTTCGCCACATCCACGACCGGGAGATGGTCCTCCCCCATATGGAGGGCGTCAAAGGGGCAGGCCCGCACACAGGTGCCGTACCCGAGGCACCCGTAGACGCACGACTTGTCTCCGCCGCCCGCCAGGATCGCCGCCCTGCAGTCCTGCACCCCCTCATACTTGAATCTCTTGTCCGACTTGCTCCAGCCCCCCTGGCACATGATCCTCGAAAAGATGGGCTCCATGGCCACCGCCTTCTTTCCGGTGATCAGGGCGACCGCCTCGGCCCCCTTCGAGCCGGCGGGGGTACAGAGGTTGGGGGGGACATCCGGATTGTTCACCACCGCTTCGGCATACTGCTCGCATCCGGCGTATCCGCAGGCGCCGCAATGGGCATGGGCAAGACAGTCCTTCACCTGCTCCACCCTCGGGTCGATCTTGACGGCGAACTTCTTTGCGGCGAAGGCGAGTCCAAGGCCGAACACCGTGCCGAGTCCCGCCAGGAAGATGAGGGTGAATTTGATCAGGGGGACGATGTCCACATGCTCCTTTGCATCAACCCCTCCTCCCACCCCCACCTGGGGAATGAGAAAAGGGGACATATCGGCAAGGGGGAGCATCCCCAGCACCTCGGGTATCAATTTTATGATCTCATGCATTCTGTCTTTCCTCCGTTACACGTTCACAGCTCACTACGGAGAGCCTTTTTTATTGTACCGAAAGCGGCACCGGGCAGGCAACGCCGCAGCGTGCGACTCGTCCTCCTTACAGGGTGATCAGTCCCGAAAAACCGGTAAACGCCAGGGCGATCAGACCGGTGATGATAAAGGCCATGGGCAGGCCCCTGAAGGGGGCGGGCACATCGGCCAGCTCGATCTTCTCTCGGATACTCGCCATGATGATCAGCGCGAGGGCGAAGCCGATCCCGGACCCCAGTCCGAAGGCCAGGCTTTCGATAAAGTTGTAGTGTTCCCCCGCGTTGATCAGCGGCACGGCGAGGATGATACAGTTCGTGGAGATAAGCGCGAGGTAGATGCCGAGCTTGTAGTAGAGTCCCGGCGCCATCTTTCTCATGATGGTATCCGATGCCTGCACCAGGCCCGCGATCACCCCGATGAAGACGATGATCTTCAGGAAAGTGATATCGAGGGGGACCATTACATAATTGAAGATGAACCAGCTCAGCGCCGCGCTGATCATCATGACCGCGGTGAAGGTAATGCTCATTCCCACCGCGGTCTCCATCTTCTTCGAGACGCCGAAGAAGATACAGAGGCCGAGAAACCGGGTGAAAACGAAGTTGTTTATCAGAGATGCCGAAACAACAAGCTGAAAGAGTTTCGTGAATTCGCTTTCCATCGTTCCTCTCCTTTTAGTGTCCCGCCGTCCTGCTCTTCAGGTACCGGGCATCGATCCAGTTGAAAAGGGCCATGAGTATCCCCACCGCGAAGAACCCGCCCGCGGGCAGGATCAGGATCAGCAGCGGCTTCGTTGCGACGATGGGAACCCCCCAGAGGGCTCCCTTCCCGACCAGTTCCCTGAAGAAACTGATGACCGTAAGGGCGAAGAGGAAGCCGAGCCCCATTCCGATGCCGTCGACCATGGAGGGGGTGAACTGGTTCTTGCTCGCGAACATCTCCGCCCGGGCGAGGATGGAAGCGAACGCAACGATAAGCTGGATGTAAAGCCCCATCTGCCGGTAGACATCGGGGAACGCCGCCGCCATCGACATATCGGTGATGGTGACCCAGCCCGAGATGACCAGCATGAAAATGGGCAGTCTGACCTTGGGATGGATCACTTTTCTCATGAGGGATATGGTAACGTTCACCATAGTCTGGACGAAAAGGACCGCAACGCCCATGAGGACCCCATTCTTCAGGCTGTTCGTCACCGCGATGGAGGGACAGAGACTGAGGGCGAGCTTGAAGATGGTATTGTCCTTTACGAGTCCGTTCTTTATCAGCTCCCAGTAACTAACTGTGCTTGCCTGCGCCACTGTCCGCACCTCCTCCTTTGATTACCTCGATAAGCTTGCCGACGCCGTTCTTTACCGCGTCCTCGGAAACCGCACGGGTCGAGATGGTCGCCCCGGATATGGCCTGTATATATTCCGTGGTATCGGTCTTCAGGACCTTCAGGTGGTTGACATCCTTCCCCTTGAACTGGTCCTTGAAGGAGTCCGCCTCGATCTCGTCGCCCAGGCCGGGGGTCTCCGCATGGCTCAGGATATTGATCTTCTGCACCTTGAAGTCCTTGTCCACCGCCACAAGGGTGTTGATGTAGCTGGAATACCCCTTGCCGAAGGACTGGACGATATAGCCGATGGGGGCACCGCTCTTTTTGGCGATGTAGTATTCGGCGTGCTTGTCATGGATTGTCCATTCCCCCATCCTCGCGATGTCGTCCGCTTCGGGCATCAGCTCCTTCAATGCCTGCTTCTTCGCATTCTCGGCGTTCCGGTACATGATGGGAGAGGTCTTGGCGTACACCGCCGCAAGGATGAGTCCGCCGATGAGGTATACGGCAACAAGATTGAGCGCTACTTTGAAAATGTCCTTGCCGGTCATTTCCGGGCCTCCTTCCGGGCCCCGAAGACCTTCGTCCGGAAGCCCCTGTCGATGAGGGGAGAGAAGCAGTTCATGATGAGGATAGCGAACATGACGCCTTCGGGATATCCCCCCTTCAATCGTATGAGCATGGTAAGAAACCCGCAGCCCGCCCCGAAGAGCAGCTGCCCCTTCTTCACCGAGGGACAGGTGACATAGTCCGTTGCCATGAAGAAGGCGCCGAGAAGCATGCCGCCGCTGATGAGGTGTACGATGGGGTCACCGGCAAACAGGGCTCCCTTCCCTCCGAATATCCACGCCAGCACCGCCGACGTACCGAGAAAGGAGACCGGGATATGCCAGGAGATGTACCCCCGGTACAGGAGAAAGGCAGCCCCCACCAGGAGCGCGATGGCGGAGGTCTCGCCGATGGAACCCGCCCGGTGCCCCACGAGGAGCTGCGTATACAGGTTTATCTTGTCTCCGAATACCTCCATCAGCTTCGCAGCGCCTTCCTCCTTCAGGATGCCGAGGGGCGTGGCGGTAGTAACCGCATCCATTCTGATGAAGGCCGCCTCCGGCTTTGTCCAGATGGTCATCAGCTTCGGGAAGGAGATGAGCAGGAAGGCCCTGCCGATGAGCGCGGGGTTGAAAACGTTGTATCCCAGACCCCCGAAAAGCTGTTTGGTGATCACCACCGCAACGAAGGAGCCGATTAGGGGGATATAGAAAGGCACCGAAGCGGGCAGGTTCATTCCCAGCAGCAGTCCCGTAAGGATCGCGCTGCCATCGCTGACGGAAGCCTTCCTGTTCAGCGCCTTCTGGTACCCGTACTCGGAAAGCGCCGCGGTAATGATACAGAGCGCCAGGGTAATCACCGCCCGGGGCCCGAAGAAGTAGGCGCCCATTACTGCGGCGGGGAGGAGCGAAGCGGTGACGCTCCACATGATGCGGCTGGTGGTTTCCTCGCTCTTTACGTGAGGACTGACCGAGACAATCAATTGATGCTCTTTTTTGGCTGTTTCCATGTATCCCTCTCTCCTCTTCCCTTCTCCTTACCGTAGACTTACGGTTTCGTCATCGATTTGGCGAGTCTCACCAACTGTACGATGGGTCTCTTCGACGGGCAAACATAGGTACAGGAACCGCACTCGAAGCAGTCGAAGAGATTATAGTCCTTCGCCTCCTCATACAGGCCCTTTTCGGACAGCACGCTCAGCATCGAGGGCATGAGACCCATGGGACAGATATCGATACATCTGCCGCACCGTATGCAGGGACCGAAATCCTCGGCATGGACGACCCCTTCCTCGGGCAGGACGAGAATGCCGGACGTGCCCTTGGTAACGGGCACATCAAGGGAATACAGGGCGAAGCCCATCATGGGTCCTCCGGAGACGACCTTGGCGACCTCGGACCGGAAGCCCCCGCACTCCCCGATAAGATCGGAAACGAGGGAGCCTATCTTCACCAGGAGATTCCCGGGCTCCCGTATTCCCTCCCCCGTCACCGTAACGACCCTCTCGATCAGGGGCTTCCCGTAGCGCGCCGCCTCGTAGACCGCGACGGCGGTTCCGATGTTCTGCACCACGACCCCCACATCCATGGGCAGGCCCCGTGCAGGCACGTCCCGGTCCACGGCAGCCTTTATCAGCATCTTTTCGGCACCCTGGGGATACTTGACCTCAAGGGCACAGACCTGCAGGGAGGGTTCCCCCGCCACCGCCCGCTGCATCGCCTCGATGGCGTCGGGCTTGTTGCTTTCGATACCGATAACCCCTTTGGAGACATTGACGATCCTCATCAGCACTTTGAGGCCTTCCACCACCTCGGAGGGCCTCTCCAGCATGAGCCGGTAGTCGGCGGTGAGGTACGGCTCGCACTCCGCACCATTGAGGATCACTACATCAACCGGCTTCTCCTTCGGGGGAGAGAGTTTGACATGGGCGGGAAAGGCGGCACCCCCCATTCCCACGATTCCGGCGTCCCTCACTTTCCCCTTCAGCTCGTCGGGAGAAAGCTTCATATAATCGGGGTTGTCCTTCAGGGATGTCCATTCCTCTTTTCCGTCATTCTCGATCACCACAGAGGGGACCATCCTGCCGGTGGGAAGGGGGAAATCTCCAATCGCTATCACTTTTCCCGATACCGAGGCATGGACAGGAGCGGAAACGAACCCCTCGGGGGTACCGATGACCTCCCCCATTTTCACTTCCTGTCCGATACGCACACTCAGCTTGCACGGAGCGCCGATATGCTGCACTAGGGGAAGAACGACCCTCTTCGGCGGCTTTGCGGGAGAAATTGCTTTCGCTTTGGAAAGTTCCTTCTTGTCAGGCGGGTGGATGCCTCCTTTAAATGTTGCTAGAGCCATAGAAGGTTCCTCCATAAAACGTATTTATTGCAGGCGCCCGCTCTGCTCACCAGCGGGAATTCCCTACTTTTCGGCCAAAAGCCTTTAAGTAATACCATGGCAGGTCGCAATAAGTCAAATTGTGCGCTTACGCACCTCTGTGTTCAGAGGGAAAACAGGAAACAGCGGTAAGGTGGGAATAAGACAGGATGCTGCGGATACGTGAAAAGAGGGTTTTTTCCCGTACGAAATGCCCCACGTACGCGGTACCGTTCAGATACTGGAGTTTCCGGCCACCCTCATCCCTTATTGACCATGGCTGCGATCTTGCTTCTCTCCGTCAGCAGCTCGCCAAGCACTTCCTTCATCAGGGAACATGCCTGGATCACTTTGGGATTGGAGATACTGTAATAAATATTCACCCCATCCCTTCTGCTTTTCAGGATACCCTTGAGCCTCATAACGGCCAGATGCTGCGACACATTCGCCTTAGGAGTCTCCAGTATCTCCACAAGCTCGGTAACGGTCTTCTCCCCGCCTTTCAACGCGCTGATAATCTCTATTCTTTTGGGACTGGAAAGTATCTTGCACAGTTCCGCCTGCAACTCGTATATTGACTTCTCTTTCTTCATAATTATCAATTATAGTACCCTCTTGACAGGAAAGTCAAGAGTTATTTACTTTCTTATTTGCGAAACATTTTAACTCCTCCAGCCGTACTCCCCGATGAGGGGCACGAAGACACAGGGGGTGCTGAACTCCTCCACCAGGACACCCCCGCTTTTTCTCCCTTTAATAAGGACCTGAGAGTACCTCTCCCCCACCGGGGCAACGATGATGCCGTTTTCCTTCAATTGCCGCACCAGGATCTCAGGGATCTCCGGAGCAGCGGCGGTAATGAGAATACGGTCAAACGGCGCCCGCTCCTCCAACCCCTTTGTCCCATCCCCGGTGATCACCGTAACGTTGTCGTATCCCAGCTCCGCCAGGCGGCTCACCGCCTCCGCGGCGAGATGGGGCAACCTCTCGATGGTATAGACCTCTCGTGCAAGCTCCCCCAGGATGGCGGCCTGATATCCTGACCCTGTCCCTATCTCGAGGATCGTTTCTTCCCCTTTCAATTCGAGGAGCTCCGTCATGATCGCCACCATGTAGGGCTGCGAGATGGTCTGTCCCTCTCCGATGGGGAGCGCTATATCGTCATAAGCGCTGTAGCGTACCGGCTCAGGCATGAAAAGGTGGCGCGGCACCCGCCGCATGGCATCCAGGACACGGGGGTCCTTTATGCCCCGGGGGATGAGCTGGTTGTCCACCATCGCATCCCGCATTCTCTGATAGTCAGAGGCTCCATTATCCATATCCCTGCCGTCCATATTTTTATTGTAGTACATCAGCGATTCCCGGGGGAAGAGAAGAGATTGCTTCAAGAACAAGTCCTTTCGCAATGACGGGGGGGAATGACAGTTCGCGAAAACTTTCTCTGCCATTGCGCGGTAAGCTCGGCAATCTCAAGGGGATATACTTTCACCGGGAAGTGCTGGTAGTACATCCTTCCGTTTTCGGGTATGTATGCAAATGGTCGTCGGTGCTCCTCAGGGCAGTCCATACCTTCCCGCGATCTCCCGTGATGCCAGCACCCCCGATGCCGACGCCTGGATCAGTCCCCTGCTGACGCCGGCCCCGTCGCCCACGGCAAAAAGGTTCCTGATCTCCGTTTCGAGCCCCCCGGTCAACAGGAGCTGCAGGGAATAGAACTTCACCTCCACCCCGTACAGAAGCGTATGCCGGGAGTTCACCCCCGGTGCGATCGCGTCCAGGGCCTCCAGCATTTCCAGGATGCTGGAAAGGTGGCGGTAAGGGAGAACGAAACTGAGGTCCCCCGGAGTCGCATCCTTCATGGTGGGCTCCACCGTTCCTTTGGCTATCCTTTCGGGGGTGGAGCGTCTGCCCTGCAGGAGATCACCGAGCCGCTGGACAATGACGCCTCCTCCGAGGAAGTTGGCAAGACGGGCGATATACATTCCGTACGAGACGGGCTCGTCGAAGGGCTCGGTAAAGGTGGTACTGACCAGGAGGGCGAAGTTGGTATTGTCCGTCCTCTTTTCCGCGTAGCTGTGGCCGTTCACCGTCCAGACCCCTTTGAGATGCTCCCGCACCACCTCCCCGTAGGGATTTACACAGAAAGTCCTGACCCTGTCGTCAAACCTTTTCGAAGTGAAGAGCAGCTTCGGCTCATAGGTAATCCGTGTCAGCGGTTCCAGGACCGGCGCAGGAACCTCCACCCTCACCCCGATGTCCACGGGGTTCTTGAGGAGGGTGAGATGAAGCCTTCTTACCTCATTCTCAAGCCATTGGGAGGAGGCGCGCCCGGAAGCGAGAATCACATACTCCGCGGCAATCTCCTCTCCGTTGTGCAGGCGCACTCCCCTGGCCTGCCCCCCTTCCGCGAGGATCCGGAGCACCTCCGTGCTGAACAGCACTTCCACTTTCCCGATAAGCGCATCCCGCATGTTCCGCAGTACCTTCCGGCACCTGTCGGTGCCGATATGCCGTATACGGGAGGGGACAAAGGAGAGCTCATAGACAGCGGCGCGCCTCTTCAGCGCCTCGATCTCCGCCTCATTGACACCATGCAGTTCTCCGGGCGCCCCGTGGCGCCGGTAGATGTTATCCACATAGTCAAGCAGGGACTGGAGGGTAGTGTCGTCCACATACCGTGAAAGGAATCCCCCGATCCGGGGAGAGAGGGTCAGTTTTCCGTCGCTGTACGCTCCCGCCCCTCCCCACCCGCTCACCAGTTCACATTCGGGACAGGAGACGCAGGAGGGAGCGCCGGCTTCCATAGGGCATTGCCTTTCGTCAATGTCTTTCCCCTTCTCGACGAGGAGGACCTTGAGACCGGGAACGCTGTGCAACAGCTCCATGGCGGCAAAAATTCCCGCGGGACCCGCACCGACAATGACCACATCACAGCGCATAACACCCTCCAAAGACAGAGAAAGTCGGTAAAGGTAGAAGTAAAGTAAAAACAGAAACATAGTTGTTTTTGTCTCTTCTCTACCTCTACCTATTTTATTCTGTCTTATCTTTCCACTTCTCTTTCAGATATTCCAGGGCGACGTAATTCGTAAGGTCGAGATGGATGGGTGTCACCGAGACATAGCTGTTCAGCACCGCCTGGATATCCATATCTTCCCCGTGCTCCCAGTAGGGCTTCCCGCCTCCTATCCAGTAGTGTTTGTCGCCCCAGGGGGAAAAGACCTCCTGTATGGCGCCGTCGTACACCCTCTTCCCCTGTTTGGTGATCTTGACGCCCCGTACCATGTCCCTCCTGAGCACATTCGGGACGTTCACATTGAGCAGGGTGTCGTAGGGGAGCGATTTGTCCAGTATGTACCTGCCGATCTCGACGGCGAAGGGCACTGCGGTATCGTAATGGAAGGGTCTGTCCCCGGTCAGGGATATGGCGAAGGAAGGAACCCCCAGGATAGTCCCCTCCATGGCCGCAGAAACAGTGCCCGAGTAAGTGATGTCATCACCCAGGTTCGCCCCCTTGTTAATGCCCGAGGCCACCATATCCGGCCTCCGGGACAGGATTTTATGCACTCCGAGGGCCACGCAGTCCGTGGGGGTGCCGTTCACGCTATACACGTTCTCCCGCAGTTCCTCCACCTTGAGGGGGCGGTGCAGGGTCAGGGCGTGCCCCACGGCGCTCCGCTCCCTGTCGGGGGCGACCATCACCGCATCGCCCAGCTCCTTCATCGCCTTGAAAAGGGCGATAATCCCGGGGGAATGGACACCGTCATCGTTCGTTACCAGTATCAGCGGCGGCATGGTCTCCTTTCGCTCTTCTCATCTATCATAGCACGCCTCCCCTCCCCGGAGAACTGAAGTACGGGAGCAATCAAAAGTGGCGGCAAAAAGAAACTCACCTGAAAGGGAAGACAGCGGGGGGAAGAGCGATCCTGAGCAGGTATCCTCGGCGAGAGCCATAGTCCCTCCTCTTTCCGTCACCCCGGCGGAAGCCGGGGTCCATTTCCTTATTGAAAAGGACTGTGGATCCCGGCTCAGAAGATCTGCCGGGATGACACCAGAGACACACGACACCCTCCTCTCCCTTTCTTCTGTTTCTCTCTCCCCCTTTACCTCTCCCTGCCTTTTTATTGAGAGCGATGACTCTTTGCTGACTACCCCAACCACAAAGGATATGCCACCACTGTACCCATTCCAATGCGCTCCCTCAGGCGTACCTCTCCCCTCCCCGGAACTCCCGCATCGCCTCCTGATGGATTTCGCCCTCGTTGTAGCGGTATTTCGGAGAGAAGTGCATGAGCTCGAGATGGGCCACCTCCGCCTCCCGGGCGATCCTTCCGGCAAGGGCGGCGGTGAGGTGGTGCCTCTCCCGCGCCCTGTCGCTGTCCCTTTCGAGGAAATAGGCCTCGCAGAAGAGCTGGTCCGCTCCCCTGATAAAGGGGATGACCTTCTCCCGGTTCTCCTCCGTGGGGGCGATGTCCGTCACGTACGCGACCTTCTGTCCCCGGGTCAGGGAGACGATCTGCATCAGATCCCGCAGGGCAAGCCGCATTCCCGCGACCTCGAAAGTCGTCTCGCCGGGAGCCCCCTCGCGGATGGCCCGCTTCAGGTCGGAAAGCCACGGGCCCACCGGAAGGCCCCTCTCCGTCAGTGCCGCTTTATTTATATTGATATGAAATTCCTCTTCCAGCAGATAGGCCATCACCGGGATCTGATGGGAGAGCTGCAAACCCCTGACGGTGAAAAACGAAGTGCTCACAAGAGTACCGGAGAATTCCGTTATGGGGTGGTCGCGTCTCTCGAAGGAGTGCTCGGCATGGAAACTCGCGTGGGCCAGCCCCGGGCCCCTTACCTCGAATACCTCTATCTTCAGAGGGTATTCCCGGATAAGGTTCCAGGTGTAGCCCCGGAGCTTTCCCTCCACGCAGCGGATGATGTTTTCGGGGCCGTAGAGGCGCAGGGGAGACTCCCTGTGCAGCACAACGCGCAGGAGCGTATCGAACCCGATGAAATGATCGATATGGGTATGGGTGACGAATACATCCGTCACCTTCATGAGATTGCCCGCCCCAAGCCTTCCGATGGAGCCGATATCGAAGAGCAGTGCCCGCCTCTCCCTTATAATTCCCACATAAACACATGGATCCTCGAAAGGACCGTTGATCAGGCCGGCATGAAAAGTTGGTTTCATAATGATATAATTATAGGCATAGGTAAAGGGAGAGGTAAAGGTAAAAGGCGCAGAAAGGGACGTATCCGGAATTTTCTTTACCTTTACCCGTCTCTTTACCTATTATTTTTTATCAACTCTCAGGAGGGAGCATGCCTGAATTACGAAAGGACCCCATTTCCGGAAGATGGGTTATCATCTCCGTGGAGCGGGGCAAACGGCCGTCGGATTTTATCTCCCCCTCTCAGAAGAGGAGGGCGGGGGGGTTCTGCCCCTTCTGTCCGGGCAACGAGCATACGACCCCGCCCGAGATCGTCGCCTTCAGGCCCGCAAGCACTCCGCCCAACTCCCCCGGCTGGACGCTCCGGGTGGTTCCCAACAAGTTCCCCGCGCTGCAGATACACGGAGACCTCAACAAGAGGGGCGAAGGCATGTTCGACAGGATGAACGGGATCGGGGCGCATGAAGTAATCATCGAGACGCCGGAGCATCAGCTCTCCCTCGCCACCATGCCGCTGCGGTCGGTGGAGGATGTCCTCTGGGCCTACTACTTCCGGCTGAACGACCTGAAGAAGGATAACCGGCTGAAATACGTGCTGATCTTCAAAAATGAGGGAGAGATCGCAGGAGCGTCCCTCGAGCATACGCACAGCCAGCTCATTGCGCTCCCCATCGTTCCCATCAGCGTCAAAGAGGAAATGGAATCCGCGAAGAAATATTACGACAACAAGGAGAGATGCATCTTCTGCGACATCGTCAACCAGGAGATCTCGGCGGACAAGCGGGTGGTGTACGAAAACGACCGGTACGTGGCCATTTCCCCCTTTGCTCCGCGGGAGCCCTTCGAGACATGGATCCTGCCGAAAAATCACGAATCGAGCTTCAGCCCCCCGGAAAAGAGCTTCTCCAGCCTTGCCGAGATACTGCAGAGGACGCTCCGGCAGCTCGACAGGGTGCTCGATACGCCGCCGTACAACTTCATCATCCATACCTCCCCTTTCAAGGAAGAGAGCAACGACTACTACCATTGGCATATCGAGATCGTGCCGAAACTGACAAAAACGGCGGGCTTCGAGTGGGGATCAGGGTTTTATATCAACCCCACCCCCCCGGAAGAGGCAACGGCCTTCATGAGAGAAGCGAAGATATGAGAATTGCCATCGTTGCACCGGAGGCGGTACCGTTCTCCAAAACAGGAGGTCTGGCGGACGTTGCGGGAGCGCTTTACCGGGAGTTCCTGGACCGGGAAATGGAGGTCTGCCTCTTTGTCCCCCTCTACCGGACGACACGGGAGCGGTTCGGAGGAGAGCTCCACGATACCGGCATCGACCTGGATATTCCCCTCGGCAACGCCGTAAGGAAATGCAGGGTATTCGTCAACAAGGGATCGTGGGCGGCAAACGGGGGAGCAGGGGACGGAAAGGCCGGTAAAGGAGCCGTCTTCTTCGTCGGCAACGACGGGTACTTCGACAGGGACGAGCTCTACGGCACTCCCCGCGGGGACTACCCCGACAATGACCAGCGCTTCACCTTCTTCTGCAGGAGCGTCCTTGAGATCTGTGTCCGTTTCGACCTCTCTCTCGAGGTGATACAGTGCAACGACTGGCAGACGGGGCTGATTCCCCTTTACCTGAAGACACTGTACCGGGACGCGCCCGCCGTGCGGGATGCCCTCTCCGTGCTGACCATCCACAACCTGGGATACCAGGGGCTTTTTCCCCACCAGACGATGGTCATCACCGGGCTGCCCCGCGACCTCTTCTCCCCCGAAGGAGTGGAGTTCTACGGGAGGATGAATTTTCTCAAGGCGGGGATCGTGGGGGCCGACGTTATTACTACGGTGAGCGAGACGTACGCACGGGAGATCCTCAGGGAAGAGTCGGGCTTCGGACTGGAGGGCATCCTCCGGAAAAGAGAGGACCGTCTTGTCGGGATCATGAACGGGATCGATTACCGGGAATGGGACCCCGCCGCCGACCGGGAGCTCCCCCGGACCTTCAGCAGGGAGGATCCGGCGGGCAAATATGTATGCAAAGAGGAACTGATGAGGCAATGCGGCCTGCAGGGGAACAAGCGCACCCCCCTCCTCTGCTTCATCGGGAGGCTCTCTACCCAGAAGGGGGTTGATATCCTGGCGGAGGCGATCCCCGAGCTGGTCCAGAGGGGAGTCACCCTCGTCGTCATCGGCAGGGGAGATGAGCTGTACCTTACCATGATGAATTCCCTTGCCGCCCGTTTCACACAGGGTTTCTATTTCTGCTCCGCCTTCAACGAGTCCCTCGCACACCTCGCCTATGCCGGTTCCGATATGTTCCTCATGCCCTCCCAGTATGAGCCGTGCGGACTGGGACAGATGATCGCCATGCGGTACGGCTCCCTTCCGGTGGCCCGGAAAACGGGCGGACTTTCCGATACCATCGAGGACAACAAGACGGGCTTCCTGTTTGCCGATTATTCCTCCTCCGCCCTCGTCCACACCGTACAGCACGCCCTTGACGTCTATGCCAGGGAGAAAGCCTGGCAGGGAATGGTACTAAATGCCATGGACAAGGATTTCTCCTGGGGAAAGTCGGCGAAGACCTACCTCGAAATGTACCAAAGAGAGCGAAAGGCCGGTATCCAGCCCGCCCTCCGCTCCTAGAGACAGAGAGAACACCGGAAGGAAACGGAAGCAGCGATTCCGCTTCCTCTTTAAATATAAAGAAGGACGCACCTATGGAAGATATCAAAAAACCGGACATCGACAGAACGGATACCGGCAAGCCGGACGACAGCTCCCTTATGAACGAATACAACCTGGACATTCTCCAGAAGCTGCAGTCCGCCCTCGACACGAATGTGGAGCTGTACCACACGACGCGGGAGCACCTCAACCGTATCACCGTCATCTATGAGCTCACCCGGGCCATTATTTCCGTGCGCGATTTCGATGAGCTGTTCAACAAGATCTCTGAAGAGACCACGAAGCTTTTCAACGCTACCGGGTGTATGATACGGCTCCTTGAAGACGGCAAGCTGAAAGTAAAGACCCAGTACGGGCTCCCTGAGGAGATAAAGGATTTCGAAGCGGTCTGCAGGGGAGAGGGGATCGCGGGGCGAGCAGCGGAGGAGGGGAGGACCATCGTGGCGAACAATCCCGGGGAGTTCGGCCCCATCGCCCCTCACCTGAATGTCCGCTCGGCCATATGCACCCCGCTGAAGATCGGAGAGCAGGTCATCGGCACCTTCGGGCTCTTCGACAAGAAAGCCCCCGACGGCTCCATCACCCCCTTTACCGAGGAGGATACGGTGACCCTCGAGGGCTTCGCCTCCATCGCCGCCATCGTCATCGATAAATCCATCCTCTATGAGAATGCCCGCAGGCAGGAGCGGGAGGCCATCGAGGCGAAGAAGCGGGTTGAAGAGCTGAAGGACTACCTGCAGGGCTTCGTCGATAATTCCGCCGACGCCATCGTGACCACCGACCTGAACGGCATCGTCACTTCGTGGAATATCGGCGCGGAGAGGATCTACGGCTATTCCCGGGGGGAGGCCATGGGAAAACACCTGCCCTTTGTTCCCGAATTTCTCATGGAGATCGAAAAGAATTACGCGGAACGGGTGAAGAACGGGGAGACCATCAAGGATATCGAGACAATACGAAGGACCAGGGACGAACGGCTGATCGACGTGAACCTTACCCTCTCCCCCATCAAGGACGCCTCGGGGACGATCATCGGGATCAGCGGGATCGCACGGGATATTACCGAGAAGAAGAGGATCGAAAAGGACCTCCTGAGCAAGAACGCCGTGCTCTCAAAGCTCCTCCTCATCAGTTCCGCCATGCGCGGGACCCTGGAGCTGGACAAGCTGCTCCGGATGGTGCTCACCGCCGTCACCATGGGCGACGGTCTCGGGTTCAACCGCTCCATGCTCTTTCTCTCCGACGAGGAGAGAAATGTGCTGAAGGGAGCGATGGGGGTGGGCCCCGCAAGCCACGAGGAGGCATGGGAAATATGGTCGAGGCTTACCATGGAGCATAAGAGCCTCCACTCCATCATGGAGGAGATCGAGAAAGGCCCCCTGCGGAAGGATTCCTTCATGGACAGGCTCTGCTGCGGCGTGGAGGTATCCCTCGATTCCGACACCATCCTCACCAAGGCGGTGAAGGAGAAGAGGCCCTTCAACGTGACGGATGTCCATTCGGAGCCCCTTTCCGATACGGTTCTCATCCAGCAACTGGGCACTCTTGCGTACGCGGTCCTGCCCCTGATCTCCCGTGACCGGGTGATCGGGGTCCTCTGGGTGGACAACATCTATACCAGCAGGCCCATTACCGATCTGGATATGGAGTTCCTGAGGGGCTTTACCGACCAGATGGCCTCCGCCATTGAAAACGCGCGTCTTTTCGAGCATGTGGCGCAGGCGGAGCAGGAATTGGAGAACATCTTCGAGTCCATTTCCGATCTCGTTTATGTCACCAGCAGCGATTTTACGGTAAAAAAAGTGAACCGGGCGGTCCTGGAGATGCTCGGGAAGCCCGCCGAGGAGGTCATCGGCAAGAAGAGCTTCGATGTCTTCAACCACGCCTTTACTGCATGCACCACCCGCTTCCACAACAAGGGGTTATCCACCGGAAAGCCGTTTATCGAGGAGCTCGAGGAGTCCCATTTCGGGAACACGTTCCTCATCTCCTGCTCCCCCATCCTCGACAAGGCGGGGGAATTGACCGGTACGGTCCATATTGTCCGGGACGTAACCGAAATCAAGAAGCTGCGGGAGAAGGTCGCCACGGCCGAGCGCATGGCCGCCCTGGGAGAGATGGCGGCGAAGGTGGCCCACGAGATACGGAACCCGCTGCTCTCCATCGGGGGGTTTGCACGGAGGCTCGAAAAACGGCTGGATAGCGAGCTGAAGGAGTACTCGAAGATCATCGTCGACGAGGTAAGCCGCCTGGAGGGGATCCTGAACGACACCCTGAGCTTTGTAAAAAGCTCCCAGATCAAGAAGGCGCCGGTGGATTTCGGCGAACTCGCGGAGGGGATCATCAATCTCCTGGAGCCCGCGGCCTTCGACAGAGGAAATATTTTGGTGAAAGAGATAAAATACCCTATACGGCTGACGGTGGATCACGACAGATTCAAGGAGGTCCTGCTGAACATCATGACAAACGCGAACCAGGCCACCGACAGCGGGATGATCACCCTCCGGGCGTATACCCTCGAAGGACCGCACCAGGGGACCGAAGGCAGGGAGGCGGTCATCGAGATCGAGGACAACGGCTGCGGCATCAGGGAGGAGGACCGGCATCGCATTTTCGACCCGTTCTTCACCACCCGTCCCGCGGGCACCGGTCTCGGGCTCTCCATCACCAAGAGGATTATCGAAGAGCACGGGGGCAGAATCGAAGTGGAAAGCGTCTGGGGAGAGGGTACAAAGTTCAAAATATACATCCCGATGGAGGAGGAATAGGATGAAAATACTGGTTGTCGACGATGAAAAAAATATATTGAAACTCTACCAGGCGGAACTGGAAGATGAAGGATATACGGTGGTCACCGCCAATTCCGGAAGGGAGGCCCTGGAGGTCTTCGAGAAGGAAAACCCGGACATCGTCACCCTCGACATCCTCATGCCCGACATGGACGGAATTCAGGTGTTGCGCCAGATGAAGGAGAGGAAGCCCGCGATCCCCATCATCATGCTTACCGCATACGACTACCGCGACGACTTCTCCGTATGGATTTCCGATGCGTATGTAGTGAAGTCTTCCGATCTGGCCAACCTGAAAGCAACCATAAAACAGGTTATCCAGAAGACAACATCCCATTGATACGACGCGCCCTGGAGAGCTCTTTCCAGGGCGTTTCCCCGCATCAGGCGGAAGCCTGCTCTCCCGTTCCCCTCTGTTCCATGGCCCTCTCGATGGCCGAAACGATGCCGTCAGGGGTGAAGGGCTTTTCCAGATAGTCGAATGCCCCGAGCTTGATGGCCTGCACTGCAGTATTGATGGTCTGGTAGCCGGTAATCACGATCACCTCGACCTCCGGCCACTCCTTTTTTACTCTCCTGAGGACCTCGATGCCGTCGATATCGGGCATCTTGAGATCGGTGAGGACCACA
This sequence comes from Nitrospira sp., assembly GCA_002634385.1. Classification (GTDB taxonomy): domain Bacteria; phylum Nitrospirota; class Thermodesulfovibrionia; order Thermodesulfovibrionales; family Dissulfurispiraceae; genus Nitrobium; species Nitrobium versatile. The sequence continues at coordinate 34,892 of NSJL01000022.1, read as the reverse complement.
TCGAAACGTCCCCCCGCAAGCAGGGCAAACCCCTCCACCGCACTCTTTACCGTTTCCACGTCATAGCCTTCCGGGACAAGAATACGCCGGCAGCTTATCCGCACAATCTCTTCATCGTCAATGATGAGCACTTTTCCTTTGTTCATTTCCTATTCGCCAAGGGGGAGCCGGATGAAAAAGCTCGTCCCCTTACCCGCCTCGCTTTTTACTATAATAGTACCACCGTGATCTTCTATTATGCCATAACTTACTGCAAGCCCGAGCCCCGTCCCCTTGCCCACCGGTTTTGTAGTGAAGAAAGGCTCGAAAATCTTCGTAATCGTCTCTTCGGACATGCCGCACCCCGTGTCGGCAAACTCGATTTCCGCAAAAGGTCCCTCCTCCCCGGCAGACGTCCGGGAGGATACCGTTAAGGTCCCCTTGCCCTCCATCGCATCCGCCGCATTCACGATCATGTTCATAAAAACCTGCTGCAGCTGCAGTCCGCCGGCACGGACAAGGGGCAGATTCTCATCGAAGCGGGTGACAATGCGAATATTGAGAAAGTCGGCCTTGCGGCTGACGATATCAAGGGAGCTTTTCAGGAGCTCATTGATATTGATTCCCTGTTTTTCCGTGGAAATGGCACGGGAGAAGCCGAGGAGCCCCTTGATGATCTGCGAGCACCTGTTGGTCTGCTCGATGATAACTTCCACGTCCTTTCTCTCCTGGCTGCCTTCGGGGAGCTCCCGTTCCAGCAGGTGGGCAAAGGTGAGCACCCCGGTCAGGGGGTTATTGATCTCATGGGCGACCCCGGCGGCCATCCTCCCCAGGGAGGCGAGCTTCTCGGAATGGATCAGTTGCACCTGCGCCCTCTGAATGGCCTCGGTCTTCTCCTCCACCCTCTTTTCGAGGGTGTTTCCCCACTGGATCAGTTCCTGTTTCGCCTTCGAGAGCTCAGCCGTCATCGCGTTGAAGGAGCGTGCGAGATCTCCCATCTCATCCCGTGAATTCAGCTCTACTTTATACTCGAGATCCCCGGCAGCCACCCTCTTCATCCCTTCCACCAGCATCCGTACCGGGGTGGTCACGATAAACCAGAGGATCGTACAGAGGACCACCGCTATCACGGCAGTGAACGTGAGCACGTAGGCGGCGATGGCGATACCCTGCTGTTTGAGGGAGGTATCCAGGGGCGCCAGCGAGAAATCCCCCTCAATAATGCCGAGGACTTTCCTGTCGGGGGAGTGAACATGACAGGCAGCGGTATAGCAGGCGGGTTCGTTCTGAATAGCCTGCATGATGGTGAGGACGCGGGGTTCCCCTTTATTTTTCGTGATGCTCCATGTCGTCCCCGTCTCGGCCGCCCCGGCACTGCTCTTGTGGCAGCCCATACACACAAGGGAGTTTTTATCGAGGACGCTACCGATCTCCTCCCTGCGCGAGGAGTGCACCACCTTCCCTGTGCTGTTCATAATCCTGATCCTGATGACACCCTCCGTGGAGCCGATGGTCTCGACGCTCTGCTGGATAAGGAGCTGCTGGAAAGTGAGCATTCCGTACCGGTTGCTCTTCCTGATACTGTCCACAAAGGAGGACCCGTACCGCACGAAATTCCTGAGCAGCTCCTTTTCCTGGTGACTGATAAGGAAGTGCCAGAAGACGGCACTCACCACCAGGATCAGGGTCCCTATGGTCAGGAGAAGCTTTCCGGTAAGGGAATAGAAAGATTTCTTCGGCTTTACTCTCTGCACGGCACATGCCCGGACAGGGAGAACGGCACGGTGCAGTACCGCAGGGAGCCGGGGCTCATGCTCACTCTTTTTCTGGAACACGGGGGGATTCCCATCATGACACATAGCTTAAGCTTCCCTCCGCGTTCTGTCAAGTTCTCCGGCCCCTGCACAGCATTTCCCGTGAAGGGACAAACCCTTGCGATTGCTTCGCTGCGCTCGCAAGCGGGTTCTCTGACTCCACTGCATTGTCGGCCTCTCCTTCCAGAGCGTATCCCAGGCGCCCCGGGGATCAGGGGCTTGCAATGACAGAGAAGTGATCCCTCTCTTCTGCCTCTCTCCTGTTTCTCTTTTTTGTCTTTTTCTGCCTCACCTGCTGTCGTATCTGCTGCCTCACTCTGCTTCCCTCTGTCTCTCCTCCTGTCTTTGTCATTGCGAAGGGTCGTATCCTGAAGCAATCCCCTCCTTTTCACCGGGAAGTGCAGGCCCCTGCAGAGTAACCGTCACGTTGACTCAATACTACCGGTAAGGTATAGTAAATAATGCATAAAAAGTCTCTGAGTTCGCTTGCAGGCAAGCTGATCCCCGCTATCGGCAGCATGATGTTCATAATGGGTCTCCTCTTCGCCTATGCCTTCAACAAGCAGCATCCGGAGGTGGGGCTTTTTGAGCTTTTCTTGTATGGCGGCTCCTTTGTGGTCCTTATCTCCTTTTTTCTCTGCCTCATCCTCTACTTCATTGTCACCAAGCCCCTCTCCTACCTCGTGGACGCGATGAACAGGCTCTCGAAGGGGGACATGGAGTACCGGGTGGACATCAAAACGAAAGACGAGATCGGCATCCTTTCCCATTCCTTCAATTCCATGGTGGACGAGCTGCAGCAGTACAAGGAAAAGATGGAGAACTGGACCAGGAGCCTCGAGGAGGAGGTCCAGAAGAAGACCTCGGAGATCTACAAGGCGCAGGAGCAATTGATCAACACGGAGAAGCTCGCCTCCCTGGGGAGGATGGCCGCCGGGGTCGCCCATGAGATCAACAGCCCCCTGACCGGCATCGTCACTTTCGCCCACCTGATGCTGAAACGCGTTCCCCCCGGGAATGCGGAGGATATCGAGGATCTGAACGTCATCATCAGCCAGGCGGAGAGGTGCTCCACCATTATCAAGGGGCTGCTCGGCTTTTCACGGCGTACCGCTTCGGAAAAAACGAGGGTAAATCTCAACACCCTCGTCGAAAATACGCTCAACCTGGTGAAAAATCAATCAAAATTTCATAATATCGCCTTCGACATACAACTCGTCCCCGCCCTCCCCGAAGTCGTCATCGATCCGAATCAGGTCCAGCAGGTCTTCCTGAACCTGCTGATCAATGCCGCCGATGCCATGGAGGAACGGGGAAAGATCACTATTTCTTCAGGTATGGCCGAGGAGGAAGGTATCCGTTTCGCCCGGCTGGCCTTCGCCGATACCGGCCCCGGTATCTCCCGGGAAAATCTCGGGAAGATCTTCGAGCCCTTCTTCACCACAAAGCCTGCGGGCAAGGGGACAGGGCTCGGGCTTGCCGTCAGCTATGGAATTATTGAAAAACACGGAGGACAGATACAGGTCGAGAGCGAGGAAGGAAAGGGGACCACTTTCTTCATAAAGCTGCCCTTGGCCTAACGCGATACGAGGAAAATTTGCGGGATAACTCCTCTCTGTTTTTTCCACATACCGGCCCCCCCCTGAACGCCCCGCAGGTCCCTCTCACGAACACTTCGGGTCGACCTTTCATTTTCCAAGGTCTTGTTTTTATTGGAATCTGCCCGCAAGAGCCAAGGAAGGGGTACTGCAGACTGTTCCCATTACCCCAGCCGCTGTTTTACAATAAATGAGGAGCGTTGTCACGCTGTCCGTAAAGGAGGGTCGTAATGGCCACGGTGAGGGTCCTTGTGATTGACGATGAAGAGATTGTGCGGATAAGCTGCAGGAAGGCCCTTCGATCCGCCGGGTACGAGGTGGACACGGCAGCCTCCGGCAAAGAGTGCCTCGACCTCCTGGAAGAGGGCATGTATCCTGTTGTCCTGATCGATCTTAAAATGCCTGCCATGGACGGAATAGAAACCCTGGTCACCATAAAAAAACGCTACCCGGACCTGCAGGTGATCATCATGTCGGGGTACGACACCGTCGAGCATGTGGTGGAATCCCTCTGTTCGGGCGCCGCCCATTATATCGAAAAACCTTTCACCCCCGACATGCTGGTGAAGAGGATCAGCGAGGTGCTCGAGACGTGCCCCTGATGAATCCCCGTCTGCTCATTGTGGATGATGAAGAGATCGTACGGAAAAGCTGTGAGAAGGTCCTCTCTCCCCAGGGGTATACGCTCGAGACCGCCACGAGCGGAACCGACGCACTGCAAAGGCTTCAGGAAGCGTGCTTCGATCTTGTGCTGACCGATCTCATGATGCCCGATATGTCCGGGATCGACCTGCTCAAGAAGGCGAAGGAGGGGTGGCCCGATACCGAAGTCATCCTCATCACCGGATACGGCACTGTCGCGACAGCGGTCGATGCCCTGAAGTACGGCGCCTATGATTACATCGAAAAGCCTTTCACCCCCGAAGTCCTGCTGAACGCCGTGGAGAGGTGCCTCGAAAAGAGGAAGCTCCAGATCGAGAATGTACGGCTCAAGCAGGAAATAAACGCCTTCTACAGTCTCGAAAATATCATCGGGATCTCGAAGGAGATGCAGAGGATATTCAAACTGGTGAGTACGGTGGCCCCCACCGCCAGCACCGTTCTGATTACCGGGGAGAGCGGCACCGGGAAGGAGCTCATTGCCCGGGCAGTGCACTACAACAGCGCCCGGAGGGAGCAGCCCTTTTTTGTCCTCGACTGCGGGACCATACCGGAGAATCTCATGGAATCGGAGCTGTTCGGACATACGCGGGGCTCCTTTACCGGGGCGGTCACCACGGAGAAGGGCCTTATCGAAGCGGCCAACGGCGGCACCCTTTTCCTCGACGAGATCAGCAACCTTCCCCTCTCCATGCAATCAAAGCTGCTCCGGGTGTTGCAGGAGAAGGAACTGCGCGCCGTCGGCGGCAAGAAGACCCTGCGGCTTGATATACGGTTTATCGCCGCAAGCAACAGGGATCTTTCCGAAATGGTCAGGGAGGGGACTTTCAGGGAGGACTTCTACTACCGGTTGAGCGTCTTTCCCCTCTCTGTTCCTCCCCTGCGGAGCAGGAAGGAGGACATTCCCGCCCTTGCCTACCACTTCCTGCACAAGTACAGCAAGGAGATCGGCAGAAACGTGCCCCATATTTCCACCGAGGCCATGCGCCAGCTCATCACCTATGATTGGCCCGGGAACATCAGGGAGCTCGAGAATGTAATCCACCGGGCGGTCATCGTCTGTAACGACAGGATGCTCCGGCCGGAGCACATCATCATCCCCACGGAAGAGGAACAGGATATCCCGAGAACGCTCGAAGAGCTGAAAAAACGGAAAAAGGACATCCGGCTCAAATCCATCGAGGAGATCGAAAAAGGTTTTCTCGTATCGGCCCTGCGCCGCAACGGATGGAACATCACCCGGGCCGCCCAGGAAATCGGGATGCAACGGACCAATTTCCATGCCCTTTTGAAGAAATACAATATCTCAAAGGGAAAGGACGACTGAGGCCGCCTTTCCGATGGACGGCGTATGAAGAGAATCGACTGTTTTCATTGTGCGCATCACTACATCACCTGGGACAGGAATTTCCCGTACGGGTGCCGCGCCATCAACTTCAAAGCGAAACGCATGCCTTCCGAAGAGGTCTACCGGAGCTCCGGAGAGGAATGCCTCTCCTTCACCCCGAAAACGAAGACGGTACGAAAAGCGTAAGGAGCATCCGGTGCGCACAGCCGCTGCCGTTTTTCCGGCTGAAGGACGCCGGAACCCCTTTACCTCTCTTTTGGGAGTACGGGCTCTGCCGCGCCAAGGAGGGCGTCTATGAGGAGATTCGAGATCTCTCTCCTCGTTTCCTCCGGGGAAAGCCGCAGGGCAGTCCGCAACGGAGTGATCGCCTGGGACCACCTGCGCAGGCTCAGGTAGGACCTGCCGAGATAGAGATACGCCTGCCCTAAGTCAGGATCAAGCTCCGTCGCCTTCTGGAAGTGGGGGATCGCCGCTTCATACTGCCCCCGGTTGAACAGGGACAGACCCTCCTGGAACTCGCTCTTCGCACCCGAGATCCTGAATCCTGCGCAGGAAACGAGGAGTGAGATCAGGACAAAGAGCACTGCCGCTTTCTGTATACGCATCGCGCTCTCCTTCTCTTGTGCAGGGACCTGTTGCTCCTTAAATCATAAAGCCAAACAGGCCGCTGTGCAACACAGGACGATTCTCTTCGGAAGGTCTACGGCTCATTCCCCCTGCCCCCTATTTCCCGATCATCTCCTTCAGGGTCTTCGCGTCCCGGTACCCGGGGACAACCCTGCCGTCGGACAGGACGAGGGTGGGAGTGCTGGCAATTCCGAGCTTTTCCGCAAGCCTGCTGTTTTCCTCCAGCACGGAGGTGGTGCATTTCGCCTTCGGCAGCGTTTTCCCTGCAAAGGCATCTTCGAGGAGGGCGAGGGATTTCTCGCAAACAATGGCCTTTGCCTTCTCATACGCCCCCGGGTGGGACTTCAAAGGATACATCTTGATATAAAACGTGATATCCGGCCTTTCCTTTACCACCTGCTTCATCGCCTGATGAAGTTTCTCGCAGTACGGTCACTCCGGGTCATCAAATACGATCACTTTGTGCCGCGCATCACTTCTGCCCAGGACAAGAGCATCGGCAAGGGGAATCAGGGAGGTATCGACCCTGTTGATGTCGATAAGGCGCTCCTCGGTGAGATTCTTTCTGTTCTTCAAATCCACGAGGGGACCAAGAAGAAGATACCTCTTTGTAAAATCGAGGTAGACAATCCCCTTCCGGCCCGTATCGACAGCCACCTCCCACATGGTCTTCGTGGGGCTCATCCTGATGTCGAGGACCTTTGCCTTGGGGATAACCTCCTTCAACAGGGCCGTCGCCTCCTCCTTTTTCAGGGTATGGCACCGGGAGCAGTCCTCCCCTTTTGCAGGAAAGGCATGGGGAGACGCCGCAGGGTACAACAGGACACCCATCAGTACGGCGCATACGAGAAAGTGCATTCATTCACCTCCGTGATCGGTTCCCCACCGTATAATTCATGGAGACTCCGGGCAGATTATCAAATAGTATAGCAGATTGCCGCCTCCGCATCCAGGATGCGCAGAGCAGTTCCGGAAAGCGGCACTTTCCGCGGGAGGTTTTCCTGCATTACCTTTTTTTCCGCAGATACACCCACCCGTTGAATCCGCTCAGCAGCAGGGTCAGGGCAAAAAGAACGGAGCCCGGCAGGTGCAGATAGATGATCTTTTCCAGATAATAGCTGATGAAGGAGCCGGTATACGTCGTAAGAGGATCATGGCGCGCCCTCAGCCATACCTCGAGGTGCGTGAGAGGACAATACCATCCGAACACCTGGATACCGACAGCAAAAGCGAGCCCGGAGAGGTGGAGGATTCTCACGGCCCGGAAACGCACTCCCCAAAAAGCACCGAAGATCAGGAAAAGGATCCATAAAAAATGAATAAAAACAACACCGTCGGCAAGAATTCTGTACAGCATACCCGCACCCTCCTCTTTAAGGATACCATTCTTTCAACAATAGATTCCCGCAAAGCACGAAAAGAACCACTTCTTTTCAGAGCGCCTTTCTCCCGGCCGGATCTTTCTGACCGGCAACTTGCATCATGCAGGCGTTCTGGTACAATTACATAAAAGGATGCAGAGGGTGTTCGACAGCACACCTCGAAAAAAAAGTATCCGAAATGGTATAATTCTCCATCAGATCCTGACATAAGCAGCGAAGCACCCCCTTTCTTTATTATTCCATCTGAAAATTACTCCATGAGGTGACGGGGAATGAGACAGTTGTTATCGACAACGTTGTTGCTTTTCCTATTGGTCGGTCTTCCGTTGCATGTCCGCGCAGCGGAGGAACTCCACGCTATCAGGGAGAAAGCTTCCACCAGCAAGTTCTATGAGCGCGCGCTGGAGTTCTTCACCAAAAAAATCCCGGAAGCCTTCGAGAGGAAGCTGCACAGCTCCCAGGAGTACATCGAGCTGATCCTGGAGATATTCAAGGAAAAGGGCATACCCGAAGACATCGCCTATCTCCCCTTTATTGAAAGCGGCTTCTCTCCCCTTTCCATAGGCAGCGGGAATGCCGTAGGACTCTGGCAGATGGTGAAAGGCACCGCACGCCAATACGGTCTCAGGGTGGACCAGTACGTAGACGAGCGGAAAGACCCGGTCAAGTCCACCCATGCGGCAGCCAACTACCTGAACGATCTGTACCGCATGTTCGGGGCATGGGATATCGCCCTCGCCGCGTACAATGCGGGCGACGGAAAGATACGGCGCCTTTTCTCCCGCGATCAGGACAAGAGCTCCGTACGGCTGCCCGAGATCATAAACCGGTACCTGGCAAAACTCATGGCAGTCTCCACGGTCGCCAAAGACCCGGAGAGTTTCGGGATAAAACCGCCGGAGAGCGGAGGGGCAGAAGAGCGGGAATACCGGGAAATCACCACCAACAGGATCATCAGCCTCGCTGCCATTGCGGAGAAATACAATACGACAGTAAGGGAAATAAAGGGCCTGAACCCCGCACTGCTCACCAACAGGACGCCTCCGTACCGGTACGTCATACGCCTGCCGAACTAGGGTGTGTCTGCAGACTGCGTTCGTTGCAAGGCCGAGCGAACCGTTCCTGGCAAGGCGGCCAAGGACCCCAGGAAAAGAATAGGGGTCCCCGAAGAATCAAAGATTCTTTGGGGCAGCGAAAACGCCCGGAATCAGCTCCTCCTTTCTGCCCCGGCGCACACGCCGAATTGACTTGACACGCATTCTTTTCTTCTATTACAGTTAGAGCGTAAAATTTTTTTGAAGTACCAAAACAGGATGAAAAAGATGAGCAATCTCCTCTATTCATTTTTTCTTTTCTGCACCATGCGGAGTTTTCTGCAGCACTCTCCAAAGGGCAAGACGAACCGAGAGATCTATTTGATGGAGCTGTTTTTTCTGGCGCTTCTTATTTCAATACTGCGGCAAAGGAGGAAAGGCGATGAGGGAGAGAGTACGAGGATTCCTGAATGCGGGTTCGTTGGTGACAGCAGTCTTCCTTGGTGTGTGCCTGGTATGCGTTCTTGAGGTGCAGGGGAAAGACAAGGAAAAAGGGATCGTTGCTTCCCTCCGGGACGGCAAACTCGAGAGATCGGAGCAAAACAACTGGATGCAATTGGGTACCGGGCAGGAGGTCCTCCGGGGTGACAGGCTGAGGACCGACACGACTGCGGTGGCGATCATCGAATTCCCCGCTGTAGGCCGGTTCGTTATGGGACCGTCTTCCCATGTCGAGCTGGGAAAAGATCCCCGTGACTTCCGGACAAAAATCGAGAGGGGTGCCCTGTGGCTCCAGTCCAGCCTGCCCAAGGGGAGCAAGACATCGATTACGACCTCCCTCGCCACCGCGGGGATTCGCGGTACCGCTTTTTCCATGGTGTTCGGCGAGGGGGAGAAGCTCGTCTGTATCTGCACCTGCTCCGGCGACGTGGAAGTATCCCTGAAAGACGGCAGGACGATCAGAGTGGCGAAGGGTGAATACCTCGCCGTTCCCGAGAATGAGCCGGCCCCCGTGAAAGCGCAGACATCGCTCCCCTTGCTGGAGAAGAGGGGCACGGTTTTCGACTTCTGCTTCAACTGCCATAGTGTCGGAGGGAAGGGTACATTAAAGCAAGGCGGGAAGTAGGCTATGCCTTCGGCATAGCCGTCCTGCTCTCCCTGATCGTCTGTCTCGATCCGGGGGGGCAGCTCCTGTCTTTCGAGCGCAAGACAATAGACGCGCGCCACCGCTTTTTTGCGCATCCCTCGCACCACACCCGGGATATAGTCATCCTCGACATCTCGGAAGAGACGATCAAGAGGCTCGAACCCTTCTATGGAAGGTGGCCCTGGCCCCGTTCCGTGCACGGCGAAGTGGTGGAATACCTGGCGTCCGACGGCGCCGCGGCCATCGGCTTCGATATCCTCTTCGCCGAGCACTCCCTGCGGCAGGAAGTGGACTCTTCCCTCATCACCGGGCTGAAAGCCCTGGCAAAGAACGCGGATGTGCGGGAGATACGGGAAGAGCTGCTCCTCCGGCTCGATATGCTGAGCCCCGCAGTGCACGATACGCTGTTCGTCTCTGCGGTGAAGAGAGCCGGGAATGTCTTCCTGCCGTCGGTGTTCTCCGTGAGTGAACATGATTCCGCCGAAGCGTCCCCTCCCCCGGCGGACGAGGCCTCCGTTCAGAAGGCGAGGTCCGCCCTGGCGGTCTCGGCGGTGCCTGTTCCGCGTAACCGTCACCACCTCCTCTTGCTCAATGTTACTCTCCCCTTTTCCGATCTGGCAGAGGCCTCCCGGGGCATCGGGCATATCAATGCGATCCCCGATACCGACGGTACATACCGAAGGTTTCTTCCCCTCCTGTGGTTCAGGGATGGCGCCACCGCGTATCCCTCGTTGTCCCTTGTTATTGCGGCATATGTAAAAGGCGTGCCTCTTTCGTCCATCAGAATACAGGATGATGTGATCCGCATCGGAGATGCGGTGATCCCCTTGCTTCCCGACGGGAGCGCGATGATCCCGTATCAGGGAGGAACAGTGACGGATGGAAAGGGCACCTATGCACCGTTTTATCGTTACATTCCGTACGATGCCGTCATTGCGTCCAGGGATCTGGCTCAGGAGGGAAGGCAGCCGGTGCTTCCCCCCGGCACCTTCAAAGGCAGGATCGTCCTTATCAGCGCATCCGCCGCAGGGCTTTCGGACCTCCGGGCATCGCCTTTCAGCCCCGTGGCCCCCGGGGTCGAGATACACGCAAATGTGATAGACAGTCTCCTTTCCAACAAGTGCCTTCGTTCCGTCGGGGAATGGGGGGAGGGAGGGGATATCCTCTTCTTTTCCCTGGTCGTCGGGATACTCGCCGCAGGGAGCAATCCCTTCAGCGGCTTTGTGCTCGCGCTCGCACTGACGGGGTCCGTTGCGGGACTCCACTGGAAGCTTTTCGATTATGGCTGGATACTGTCGGTCGTGAAGGTGTCCGTCTCAATGACGGGTACGTACCTCGGCGTGCTCCTGGTCAAGTATGTTCACGAGAACAGGGAGAAACGGCACATCCGTTCCGCCTTCGGGCATTACCTCGCCCCCCCGGTCCTCGAGGCAGTCCTCCGGTCTCCGGACACACTCGCCCTGGGGGGGGAAAGGAGATGCATTACCGTCCTCTTCTCCGATATAGAAGGGTTCACCTCCCTTTCCGAACGTGTGGCTCCCGAGGAGATAAGCGCGCTCCTCAACGAATACCTCGGCCGGATGATGCACTGCATCAAAAAGACCGGAGGAACCCTCGACAAGTTCATCGGAGATGCGGTAATGGCGGAGTGGAACGCACCTGTTTTCCAGGAAGACCACGCTGCCCGCGCCTGCGAAGCCGCCCTGCTCATGGTGGAGGAAGTGGAGGAACTGAGGACGAAGTGGGAGAGAGAGGGGAAGCCCGCCCTGCATATCAGAATCGGGATCAACACGGGGGAGATGGTGGTGGGCAATATGGGATCGAAGGATATTTTCGATTACACCGTGATCGGCACGGAGGTCAACACCTCCGCCCGGCTCGAACCCCTTAACAAGGATTTCGGGACGCGGATTCTTGTATCCGACAGCACCCGCCGCGAGGCGGATGCCTGTCAGCCGGGGGAATATGTCTTCCGTCTTCTCGCGAAGGTGGTACTGAAGGGAAGGACCTCTCCTTTGGAGGTATTTGAGCTGTCGGGACGGAGGGCTACAATGGGAGAAGAGCACCTGGAGGCGATCGGCCTGTTCCATGAGGGGCTCTGCCTGTTCTTTGCGTCGCACTTCACGGACGCAAAGGAACGGTTCCGCAAAGCCGCGGAGAAGCTTCCCGGAGACGGACCGTCAAAAACCTATGCGGCCCTGTGCGAAGGGTACGAAAACAATCTCCCCCCTCCCGGGTGGGAAGGCATCTACACACAGACATCGAAGTAGCGACGCACCGCTCAGGCCCCTGTCGAATTCTCGCAGAAGAGGAGAATATGCGTCCCCCGCGCACCGGAAAGCGCGCCACGCAGCCGGCCTGCATCCCGGGTAACCGGGCTTCCTGTCACCGGCCGTTCAGGGGACCCGGAAGGAGCCCCCTTCCCTGCCGTACTCTTTTACTTAATCATCCCTTCGGAAAAGATGATGGTATCGAAAGAGCGCTTGAGGGTTTTGCTCTCGAAATTCACCATTTCGGTTCCGGGTTTCAGGGAAATGGTCTGCCCCTTGGACACCTTTGTCTGGGGAATCGCCGCCCATATCTTCTTCCCGTTCTTCTCGAGCCGGACATAGGTGTATCCTCCGCTGTCCATCGTCTCCACCACTTTGCCCGACACCCCATTCTGAGCACCCGCGTGTGTGTCCGGGAGGGACACCGCACAGAGGGACAGCGCGATCATACCTGCAACGAAAAACTTTCTCATGTACCGCTCCTTTTGCATTAAAAATGGGAATGTACCCGTGACTCTTTATTATAGCTCGTGCCCGGCATACCGTCCATCAAAAAAAATCACTCCCGTGCCTTCCTGTCCCCTTGCCTTCGTCCCGGATCCCCCAGATTGTGAACCAGTTCGGCCCCGATGAGGAAGATGCAGGAGGAGTAGTACACCCAGAGAAGAAAGATAATGAAGGCGGACAGGGGTCCGTAGATGGTGCCCAGATGGGCGACCTTCCCCACGTAGAGAGTAAAGAGGTGTTTTGCCATCTCCAGGAGGACGGCGGTAAAGAGAGCGCCTGCGAGGGCATGGGAGACCCGGACCTTCCTCCGCGGCAGCACGATATACAGCATCGTGAGCACCAGGAATACGAGAACCAGCGGCACCACGACACCCACGAGGAAGCGGGTTATGGCCCCGATATACAGACCGGGGAAGTATGCCCTGAGGGCCTTGAGCAGGGATACCGCCGACGTCGCCCCGAAAGAGAGGAGTACAAAGAAGAGGATCAGCGTAATGATGAGCAGGGAGAGCACGAGGGAAAGGAGGAGGGGCCTCCTGTTCTTTATTTTGAAGATCACATTGATAGCCGCCTCAAAGGAGGCGAAGAGCTGGTATGACATGATTCCGTAGAGAAGGAACGTATAGTGGCCCAGCCCCTTGTATGAAATCAATTTTCTCAGTTCACCCGCTATTTCCTGGGCGGCCTGCGGGAAAAAGCTTACCAGTTTGGAGGAAAAGAACTGAAGAAACATATAGTTCTCTCCGAGAAAATACCCGAAAAGAGTGATGAGGAGAAGGCAGAAGGGGACAAGGGCCATCATGGAAAAGTAGGAAAGGGAGCCCGCCAGAAGGAGTCCGTCGTCCCTGAAGAAATCGGTGAAGCTTTTCACGACCGCCCTGCGGATCAACATATTCCCGAGAGGCCGGATGCGTAGGAAACGCGCCCCCTCCCTTCCGCGCAAGGGCGGCAGTGCTCCCGGGCAGCCGTTGCAAGGACTCCCGGCCGTGGAGGGATGATGCTGCCTGCCGTCGCCATTCTTCCTGTATGATTTCAGATTGCAGAGGAGAAAGGCAAGGAGGAGCCGGCTACCATAGCTTGACTTTCCCGTTGCATGGAGAGCTATCGAAAATCTCTCCCGTACAAGGGATAGAGCATGATGCGGTCTCCCGCTGGCCGGCTTCGGATCGGCACCACCCTCATGGCAAACGCGCAGATCCTAATTTTATAGGGCACTTTTCTGATAAACACCCGGTAGTTTGTTGTACGGAACGAGAGTGCTTACCCCATCCGGCAGCGATTCATGTATCCCGATGACGAAAAATCCGCCAGGACTGAGCCGTTCCACTATCCTTTCGAGAATTTCGAGCTGCAAGGTCCGATCGAAATAAGTAAACACAAGATTGCGGCATAGTAGGAGGTGAAATGTTCCCTCCGGCAGCTGCTCGCGGATGTCTTGCCGTGCAAACTCGACATCCTCTCTGAATGCCCCTCTAATGGTGCAGGCACTTCCCGAGCATTCGAATGCCTCTCGAATCAACTTTTCCGGAAGATCAACGAGGCTGCTCGCAGGAAAAGCGCCTTTTTGTGCGCGCTCAAGCACGTCAGGATTTAAATCTGTTGCAATGATGCGAAGCGGTATCTGTCGTTGAAGTGCCGGCATTACATACGTTCTCCAGAGTATCTGCAGGGTATAGGCTTCTTCACCCGAGCAGCAGCCTGCACACCAACAGCGGATTTCATGCGCCCCGGTTTCCGATGCGTTCTTTGCCAGCCCCGGAAGTATTGTAGAGCATAACGCGTCGAATACCCTTCTGTCGCGATAGAAGCGGGAAATCGTGATCTGGCACAGGGAGTCGAGGACTTCCCACTCTGCGGAATGACTATCGAGATATCCTTTGTAGGTGGAAATATCTGAAAGACCCAATTCACTTATGCGGCGTTGGAGACGTTTGCATACCTGTTTCCGGACTTTGCGAAAACCCGACCAGCGAAACCGCAGCCTCGGGAGACCCCATTGCAGGAATTCTGTGCATTCAAGGTCTTTCATCGGCACAACCGATCCAACCTGCTGATTTTGTTGTCAATGATGAGAGAGAAAGAGTGCTGGATGCCTTTTACTGGGGAGTACCCCTGCTTGCATCTAAACGTACCGGCTCCCTCAGTGATTGAATCCCTGCAAGTCCCCCGCCCCCCTGATCTTGTCTCATTACTTTCTGAGTGACTTTCCTATCCTCCTCTCGACAGACATCACCTTCTCCTCCAGCCTGTTGGGTTTTCCCTTCCGGTCATCAATGGAGATTGTTGTAATAACCCTTTCTTCGTGTCTCATCGTGCTCTCATGACATTTTCTGATAAGGGTGAACAGCTCATCCCACTCCCCCTCCATAACGGTACCCATGGGGTTGATTTTGTATGGGATACCGCTTTCGTCAACGATCTTCAGGACCTCCGCAAGACTGTCTCCGATACTGCTTCCTGAACCTACCGGGACAATGCTGAATTCGACAAGCATTTCATCCTCCTTATCATTTGCTCGCAGTCATGCTCCCTCTGCACCACGCATCTCATCCCATTGGCTTTGCTCTATTCCACATCAATGTATTACAAAAGAAATCGACGGTTTCAAGACTATGCACGGGGGGTCTTCCCGAATAACGCATGCACCCCGCTGTGCAGCGGTGAAAGCCCGCTCGCCTCTCTCCCTGCTTGTTGCATCAACGTGAGAACCTCTCGCTTCCTTTCCTTAAAAATATTCCATTTCAGGAAATGAGTCAATCCCATCGGAGCGTCAGGTTCTCCGTATGAGCAGAGAGGGGAGAGGAAAGGTGGGAGCACAGGGCAGGGACGAATTGCCTGGCTCTGCAGCCGGGGGTATAATGAAAGCAGGAAGGGATCCCTGGAGGGCGGGCAGAGAATTCCCAATCTTTCTTGACTCTTTCGGCAAAAAAGTTTTACAATTTCACTTCACGGGCAGTTAGCTCAGTCGGTAGAGCAGGGGCCTGAAAAGCCCCGTGTCGGGAGTTCGATTCTCTCACTGCCCACCATGCCTCCTCCTCCCGTGAAGATACCGGGACAGATACCACGGCAGGCAGCAGTGAACAGGCAAGGCGGAAACAGCGATTTTCCCTGTACCCCTCTCTTTTTGCGCAACTTTCTCCCCTCGCTTTTTTCCTATAGACA
Organism: Nitrospira sp.; assembly: GCA_002634385.1. Taxonomy (GTDB): domain Bacteria; phylum Nitrospirota; class Thermodesulfovibrionia; order Thermodesulfovibrionales; family Dissulfurispiraceae; genus Nitrobium; species Nitrobium versatile. The sequence continues at coordinate 19,364 of NSJL01000022.1, read as the reverse complement.
CCCCTCTTCAAATCCTTTAATATATAGTGGTACGATTTGCGCTTGACACGGATCGGGAAACCACGCAACCGGAAGGAAGCGATACAGATGGAGGTGAGTGCCGGGAAAGGATCGTACAGGACAGCCCGTCGTCTGAAAAGCCGGCCCGGAAAGCAGGCTTTGAGCCGCCCGGGAGCGGGCAGCAGAGCCAGGGAAAGAGCCGGAGAACGCGTAGATTCCATCGATGGAAAACGGCTCAATTTTCTTGACAGACGGAGAACTGTTCATGTATGATGTAAAGTTTGTAGGAGCGGTCGCTCCTTCGATTCTTGACTGAAGGGGGTAGAAATTGAATGCTTTAGGTACCCATCTTTTGGTGGAATTGAGGGACTGTAATCCTGAGATTCTAAAGGACCTTACCAGAGTAAAAGAGGCGTTGGTATCCGCGGCCAAAGAGGCCAAGGCGACCATTATCGATGTATCCTTCCACGAGTTCAACCCGTTCGGGATCAGCGGTATGATTGTAATAGCCGAATCACACCTGTCCATCCACACCTGGCCTGAATATACCTATGCAGCGGTGGATATTTTCACCTGTGGAGACGTGATAAAGCCGGAAGTAGCCGCTCACTATCTCATTAACCGTTTCGAGAGCAAGAACCCCTCCATCGTCGAGTTGAAGAGGGGCATTCTCTCCGTTTCCAACGAAAAGCTTCCCCATAAAACGTGCGAGTGCGACGTCGAACTGCGTATGGCATCGTAACAGGAAGCAGGATCACCCGGTGATCCCCCTCCTGGCTGCCGGACATGCAGGGAGAAGGGTGTTTTCGTTCTGAACTGAAGCAATAAGAAGGGGCAGATCCTTGCGGGGATCTGCCCCTTCTCTCTTTCCTTCAGGAATTCCGGCGCTTTATTTCTTGTCCGTCAGGGCCGAAATGCCGGGCAGCTCCTTTCCCTCCAGGAGCTGCAGGGAAGCGCCGCCGCCGGTTGAAATAAAGGTGATGGCATCGCTTACTCCCGCCTTGTGCACTGCATAGTCCGTATCCCCCCCTCCCACGATGGTCAGGGCATAGGCATCGGCAACGGAGTGGGCAATAGCGTAGGTCCCGCGGGAAAAGGCATCGATCTCGAAGACCCCCATAGGGCCGTTCCAGATAATGGTTTTCGCATTCTGCAGGGCCTCGGAAAAAAGCTTTACCGAAGCGGGGCCGATGTCCAGGGCCCGCCAGCCCTTGGGTATCTCCTGGGTCGTCACGATCTTCGTTTCCGCACCCGCCTCGATACTCTGGGCGACGACGCTGTCCACCGGAAGGTAAAACTTCACGTTGTTTTTCCTGAGTTTTTCCATAATGCTCTTGGCGAGCTCGAACATCTCGGTCTCCACGAGGGAGTCGCCGATCTCGTATCCCATGGCTTTAATGAAAGTATAGGCCATTCCGCCGCCCACGATTACCTTGTCCACCTTGTCGGCAAGGTTCTCGAGGACGCCTATCTTGCCCGACACCTTCGCCCCTCCGAGAATGGCGACAAAGGGCCGCACCGGGTTTTCCACCACCCCCTTGAGGTACTCGATCTCTTTCTTCATGAGGAAGCCTGCGGCGGAAGGGAGGAACCGGGTGATGCCGGCGGTAGAGGCATGGGCGCGGTGCGCCGCACCGAAGGCGTCATTGACATAGAAATCGGCGAGCCTGGACAGGGATTTGGCAAAATTCTCGTCGTTCTTCTCTTCTTCGGGATGGAACCGGAGGTTTTCCAGAAGGAGGACATCTCCATCCTTCATCTTCGCCACGATGCTTTCCACCTGCGAACCGACACAATCGGGAGCGAAAGTCACCTCCTTGCTCAGGAGCCGCTGCAGCCGCTTCACGATGGGAGAGAGACTGAACCGGGGTTCCACCTTCCCTTTCGGTCTCCCCAGATGGGAGGCCAGGACGACCTTGGCCCCCTCGTCGATGGCATAATTGATGGTAGGGAGAGTGGAACGTATCCTGCTGTCGTCCGTTATGACGAGATTGTCATCAAGGGGAACATTGAAGTCCGCCCTGATAAAAACCCGCTTCCCCTTTATCGGCAGATCCTCGATGGTAAGCTTCCCGAGAATATCTTTGATGCCGAGGGATATATCGCTCCGCTTCGCCATGATCAACCCCTCTTGCTGATAAGCAGAATGAGATCCCTCAGGCGCGAGCTGTACCCCCACTCGTTATCATACCAGGAGATAACCTTCGCCATGCGGCCCTCCATTACCTTGGTCAGCGTGGAATCGAAGATCGAGGAGTACGGGTTCCCGTTGAAATCCGTCGAGACCAGCGGTGTATCCACATACTGGAGGACTCCCTTCATCGGACCGTCCGCCCACTTTTTCATCGCCGCATTGATCTCCTCGGCAGTCACCTCCCTGTTCAGTTCCGCCACGAGGTCCACAACCGACACATTCGGGGTGGTAACCCTCATGGCAAAACCGTCGAGCTTCCCCTTCAGCTCGGGGAGCACCAGCCCGATCGCCTTCGCGGCCCCCGTGGAGGTGGGGATCATGGAGAGGGCGGCAGCCCTCGCCCTTCTCAGGTCCTTGTGGGGAAGATCGAGGATCCTCTGGTCGTTGGTATAGGAATGGATTGTGGTCATAAGGCCCCGGATAATGCCGAATTCCTTGTGCAGTACCTTCGCGACAGGAGCAAGGCAGTTGGTGGTGCAGGAGGCGTTGGAAATGATCTTGTGCTTCGAGGGATCGAAGGACTCTTCGTTGATGCCGAGGCAGACGGTGATGTCCGGCTCTTTTGCCGGTGCGGAGATGATCACCCACTTCGCTCCCGCATCGAGGTGCTTCGCCGCCTTCTCCCTGTCGGTGAAGAGACCCGTGGACTCGATGACGACATCCACTCCCATCGCTTTCCAGGGGAGGTTCTCCGGCGCCCTTTCCGAGGAGATCTTCACCTCTTTCCCGTCCACCACCAGGCTGTTGTCCTTCACCTGCACGTCGGCATCGAAAATTCCGTGTACGGAGTCATATTTCAGCAGATGCGCCAGCGTCTTCGCATCGGTCAGATCATTAATGGCAACGATTTCTATATCACTGTATCCCTTGCACGTCCTGAAAAAATTCCTTCCGATCCTTCCAAACCCGTTGATGCCCACCCGTAATGCCATAGTATCCTCCTTAGGAATTAGTTGTTAGACGATTGATTACCATACCCGTCAGAAGCTTGGGATAGAAATAGGTAGACTTCGGCGGCATCCGCAAGTGGGACAGGGCCACCCTTTCCACATCCTCCACTCCCGTAGGATTCAGGAAGAAGACCCCGTCAAAATCGCCCCTGCGCACTCTCTCCGCAGCCTCTCCGGCATCCATCTCGTAGGCGATGTCCGTTATCCCGAGATCTCTGCTGAGGATCAACTCATGGAGCACGACCACATCCAGGGTCCGGAGGGGGGAAGGGATATCCTTTAATTGCCCCTTTTCCCGGTAGTGCAAGACATACCAGTGATCCTCGTTATCAAAGTAAAGACCGAAGGTCCCCTTTCCCCCCCCGGTCACTGTCTTCACTATGTCATCAGCCATGCTCGCCTGGCGGATACTGAAATCCGCCCCCAGTTTCCGCTCGATATCCTCTTTCCGGGAGATGCCCTTTACCAGCCGATGGGTCGGGAGCACGGAAATTCCTTCGTCGGACATGTTCGCAAGGAACATCAGTACATAGTCCCAAGGACGTGCCTCACCCCCTGCATTCTCCGGGAAGAACGCATTGGGGTATCCCAGGGCATCCATCTCTTTTTTGAATTCCAGCGCCACTTCGTACCGGTGGTGGCCGTCGGCTATAAATATAGGTTTATCATACAATTCCTTCATTATCAAGTCGCAGTGCGCCGCATCCGTTATTTTATAGAGGTTGTGGACGGCCCCGTCCAGGTCACGGGCGCTGAAATAGGGTTTTCCGCTGACGGACTCCAGGATCCGGGAGGTAATCCGCTCGGGGCTGTGGTACAGCGAGTAGATGGGACTTATGTTCGCCAGGCACGACTTCATCAGATTGAGCCTGTCGGCCTTCGGCTTCGAGTGGGTCGCCTCATGGGGGTAGACCCCCTTTCCCAGTTCCTCTATTTTTACAAGGGCGAGAACTCCCCGCAGCACCTTCTGCTTCCCGTGAAGGAGGTACTCGATTTCATACGCATAGAAAGCGGAGGCCGTATCCCTGATCAGGATACCCTCCCTGCTCCACTGTTCGAGAGACTCCCGGGCACGCGTATACCGGTTATCTTCCCCGCTGTCTCCGGGCAGCTCCTTGCCGAAATCCACGCGGACGATGTTATGCGGACTTTTGCGGTAGAGGGCCTCGCGGTACTCCGGGCTGATCACGTCGTAGGGGGGGGCGATCACCTCGTCCCCTGATACTTTTTCCGGATTATAGAGAAGGCCCTTGAAAGGAATGATTTTTGTCATTTCAGTTTGCGCAGTTCTTTTCTACAAAATTAGTGTGTGTTCTGATGCGATACGACGGATTCGGTGCAGACTAAATATAATAGCATGAAACATGTGTCAATTCAAACACAAATGACCGGTTGTCTTTCCCGGCGCTATGCACCAACAAGAGACCCTGCATGAAAGCATGCAGGGTCTCTTGCGTCGTGAAAGCGCTCATTAAAAAGAGGATCAATGGGGCTTTCTGGGCTCTCTCAGTTCAAACAATGCCTTCACTTCCTCCATCAGATCGTTGATGTCCTTGAATTGCCGGTACACAGAAGCGAACCGTACATAGGCCACCTTGTCCAATTCCTTCAGGGAGGACATGATCTCCTCACCGATCCAGGAGCTGTTCACTTCCTTCATGCCGAGGCCTATTATTCTTTTCTCTATCGCGCCCTCTATCTCCTCCAGCTTGGTAAGAGGAATGGGCCTCTTCTCGCAGGCCTTCTTGAGTCCCGTCAGGATCTTATGCCGGTCGAAGAACTCACGGCTCCCGTCCTTTTTAATCACCAGGGGAAGGGGGTCCTCCACCCGTTCGTAGGAGGTGAAACGCTGGGTGCATTGAAGGCATTCCCGCCTCCTCCGGATCACATCACCCTCTTTGCTCGCCCTCGAGTCGATTACCTTGTCCTCGCTACTGCCGCAAAAAGGGCACTTCATGACGCATAGATGGGAAATTTCGCGCAAAGTGCCATGACACGCTCGTTCATCTTACCCAGAACAGAGGGGTCGGTGCTGTTCCTGACGACCGTGGTGATAATATCCGCAATCTCTTCCATTTCGGCCTCTCCCATGCCCCGCGAAGTAATGCACGGGGTGCCGAGACGCATGCCGCTGGTAACGGCAGGGGGCTTGGTGTCGTAGGGAATGGCATTCTTATTGACGGTAATTCCCGCCTTGTCGAGGGCCTCTTCGGCCTCCTTCCCGGTTATGTTCATTCCGCTCAGGTCCACCAGCATCAGGTGATTCTCGGTCCCCCCCGATATGATGGTGAAGCCCCTCGCCATCAATTCCGAAGCAAGCTTCTTCGCATTCCCCACCACTCTCTTCTGGTACTCCCTGAACTCGGGGGTCAGCGCCTCCTTCAGGGCAACCGCCTTCGCGGCGACCACATGCACCAGGGGCCCCCCCTGGATTCCCGGGAAAATCGTCTTGTCAACGGCCTTCGCATACTCCTCCCTGCACATGATCATGCCGCCCCGGGGCCCCCGCAGGGTCTTGTGGGTCGTGGAGGTGACAAAGTCCGCGTAGGGAACGGGCGATGGGTGCACTCCCGCGGCGATCAGGCCGGCAATATGGGCAATATCGGCGAGAAGATAGGCCCCCGTCTCCTTCGCGATTTCGGAAAAAGCCTTGAAATCGATGATCCGCGAATACGCGCTTGCGCCGACAACGATCATTTTGGGGCTGCGCTCTTTTGCGAGCCGCCTTACTTCGTCCATGTCGATATACCCGGTTTCCCTGTCGACCCCGTAGGAGATCGAATTATAGATCATACCGGTGAAATTGACATGTGCACCATGGGAGAGGTGACCTCCGTGCGCAAGGCTCATGCCGAGGATGGTGTCGCACGGCTGCAGAACGGAGAAGTAGATCGCCATGTTCGCCTGGCTCCCCGAGTGGGGCTGCACATTGACATGCTCCGCCCCGAAGAGCTCCTTTGCCCTGTCGATGGCGAGTTTCTCGATCACATCGGCGTACTCGCATCCCCCGTAGTACCGCCTGCCGGGATACCCCTCGGCGTACTTGTTCGTGAAGAGCGAGCCCTGCGCCTCGAGAACGGCACGGCTCGCGTAGTTCTCCGACGCGATCAGGAGGATCTTGCGTTGCTCCCTCTCCGTCTCTTTCAGAATTGCTTCATAAATATCGGGATCTGTCTTTCTAAGATGTTCCATTTCCTGTCTACTGCTCTATTGGAATCCTGTCTCCGACAGGGGCAGCCTTTCGTTCTTTATCGCTTTTCCTCAATGAGGGTGATTTTTTTAAGCCGGTTGAAATGTCTTCCCCCTTCGAAAGGAGTGGTCATCCAGGTACGGACGATCTCCTTTGCAAGGTCCTTTCCGATGACCCTCCCCCCGAGCACAAGCACGTTGGCATCATTATGAAGCCGGGACATCCTCGCCGAAAAGAGCTCATTGCACAGGGCGGCACGAACCCCCTGTATCTTGTTGGCGACAATGGACATCCCGATCCCCGTTCCGCAAATAAGGATTCCCCGGTCCACCTCTCCCGAGGCGACCGCACGGGCGACCCTCTCTCCGAAGTCGGGGTAGTCAACGGATTGGGGGGTATCCGTCCCGTAATCGACCTGCTCATGGCCCATCTCCTGCAAAAGGGAGAGCAGCTCCCTTTTCATTTCAAGGCCGGCATGGTCGGACCCTATGGCAATACGCATCCATCCTCCTGAAAAAAAAGCAAATAATCAAGAAACACGCAACAGGAGACAGGAACCGTTTCTCTCCCCTCTCTTTCCTGCTTCTCCCGTATTTCTCCATCCGGTTGAGTATCATATAAAACAGGCGGACGGGAAGTCAAGGAAACCGCCCGAATACCCCTACTTCAGCGTATCAGCATCTCCAGGAGGGCCTTTGCGGTGTGCAGCCTGTTCTCCGCCTGGTCGAACACCACACTATTGGGTCCGTCCATGATCTCGTTGGTAATCTCTTCCCCCCGGTGGGCGGGAAGGCAATGGAGCACCAGGGCATCCCTGCGGGCGCACTGGAGCAACTGACCGTTGACCTGGTACCCCTGGAACTTGATCCTCTTCTTCTCCGCCTCCCCTTCCTGGCCCATGCTCACCCATACGTCGGTATAGACGACATCGGCTCCGGCAGCCGCCTCCCGGGGGTCCCTCAGGAGCACGATCTCCCCTTTGGCTTCGTTCCGGGACCTCTCCAGCACCTCCGGGTCCGGCTCATACCCCTCGGGACAGGCGATGATCACCTCCATTCCCACCCGCGCAGCAGCTTCGATGAGGGAGTTAGCCACATTGTTCCCGTCCCCGATATAGGCAAGGCGGATGCCCTTCAGCCGCCCTTTCTTCTCAAGAACCGTCATCAGGTCGGCGAGGGATTGGCAGGGATGGTGCTTGTCGGAAAGCGCATTGATCACCGGGATCGCCGCATGGACGGCAAACTCCTCGATGGTGGAGTGGGCATAGGTCCTCAGGACGAGCCCGTGCATATACCGCGACAGCACCCGTGCCGTATCGGCGATGGTCTCCCCCCTGTTCAACTGTATCTCTTTCGCGGTAAGGTAAAGGGGCTGTGCTCCGAGCTGGTAAATACCCACTTCGAAGGAGACCCTCGTCCGGGTGGAAGGTTTTTCGAAAAAAAGCCCGATGCTTTTTCCGGCCAGGGGACATGCTCCCCTGTCCTTTCCCGCCTTAAGGTCGATGGCCCTTGTGAGGAGGCCCTCAATCTCGCTCCCCGTAAACTCTGCAACCGTAAGAAAATCCCGTTTCATAATGCCCTGCCTAACAGATCGTCCAGTATCTCCACCAGGTGGTCGATATCCCTCTCCTCAACGATGAGAGGAGGAAGAAACCGCAGGATGTTACCTCCGGTGCAGTTTATCAGTATGCCTTTGTGCAGACACGCCTTCACGATGGGCATGCCGTCCCTCGTCAGTTCCATGCCGACCAGCAGCCCTTTCCCCCTGACTTCCACAATCTGCTGGTAGTACTCTTTCAGCTGGTTCAGCTTCTCGACAAAATGGATCCCCATCCTGTTGCAGTGGTCCAGGATGAACCCGTCCTCCAGGATCGTCTCCAGTGTCGCCAGGGCAGCGGAACAGGCGAGGGGATTCCCGCCGAAGGTGGAAGCATGGCTGCCGGGCTGGAAGACCGAAGCGACCTTCTCCGTCGCCAGGACCGCACCAATGGGCACGCCGCCCCCCAGCCCCTTCGCAAGGGTAACAATGTCGGGAGTGATCCCGTAATGCTCGTAGGCAAACAGCTTTCCGGTCCTTCCCATTCCCGTCTGGACCTCGTCCAGGATAAGGAGGAGCTCATGCTTGTCACAGAGCTCCCGCACCCTCCTGAGATAATCGTCAGACGGGATCTTGACCCCCCCTTCCCCCTGGATCGGCTCGAGCATGACGGCACAGGTCTCCCGGGTAATGGCCGCCTCGAGGGCGTGGATATCGTTGAAAGGCACATACCGGAAGCCGGGCATCAGGGGTTCGAAGCCCTTCTGGAACTTCTCCTGCCCCGTTGCCGTCACCGTAGCCAGGGTCCTCCCGTGAAAGGAATTCAGCGCCGTAATGATCTCATACCTGTTCTGGCCGTGATACTCCTTTGCGTATTTCCGGGCGAGCTTGATCGCTCCCTCGTTCGCCTCCGCGCCCGAATTGCAGAAGAACACCTTATCGGCAAAGGAATGGGTGACGAGGAGCTTCGCCAGCTTTATCTGCGGCTCGATATGGAAAAGGTTGGAAACGTGGAGAAGGCGCTGGGCCTGTTTCTGTACGGCGACCACGACCTTCGGATGGCAATGCCCCAGCACATTGACCGCGATACCGCCGACAAAATCGAGATACTCCTTGCCGTCGGCACCCCACACCTTCATACCCCGCCCTTTCCTCAGCACAAGGGGAAAGCGGCTGTAGGTATGCATCAGATAGCGGTCCGCGTCCTCGATGATTTTTTTCTGTTCCATCTGAGATGATAACATAGGTGAAAAGGACAGGGCAACAGAGAGGCTTGAAAATACTGAAAAAAACATTTCACCGGCAAAAAGACAGTGATCGGAATTATGTATAAAATTTCTATACATATGGTATAATGGATGGTCATGAAAATCGCGGTTACCGGAAAAGGCGGCGTAGGGAAAACAACTCTCTCGGCCATACTGTGTCACCTGTTCGCAGCGGACGGCAAGAGGGTGATCGCCATGGACGCGGATCCCGACGCCAACCTCGCCCAGGCCCTGGGAATTCCCCCTGCCGAAAGCGCAAAAATACGCCCTATCGCGGATATGGCAGACCTGATCGAGGAGAGGACCGGTGCAAAGCCCGGGACTATGGGGGGGATCTTCAAGCTGAACCCCCGTGTCGACGACCTTCCCGAGGGCCTGGGATACACAATGGGGGGGATCACTCTCCTGGTAACGGGCAAATCGAAATCCGCCGCATCAGGATGCTACTGCCCCGAGAACGTGCTCCTGCGACGGCTGCTGAAGCATCTCGTCGTGGAGAGGAACGAGGTGGTCGTGGTGGATATGGAGGCGGGCATCGAACATCTGACCCGGGGGACCGCGGAAGCGGTGGACGCCTTCATCGTGGTGGTGGAGCCCGGGCAACGGAGCATCCAGACCGCCCTTACCGTACAGGAAATGGCCAGAGGCCTCGGGGTAAAAAAGGTTTTCGTCGTCGCCAACAAGATACGGAACGAAAATGATATTGCTTTTCTCAGGGAGCACCTGCAGGATATGGAGATCCTCGGCGCCGTCTCTTTCAGTCAGGCGGTAATGGACGCCGATGTGAGCGGGGCGTCTCCCTTCGGAAGAGCCTCTGAAGCAGTCGAATCCATCAAGGAAATAAAGAAAAGGCTCGAAAGTTCACTTGATTCCCGTTAAGGCTTCCATACGAAGGGAGGTGCTCTCCCGCAGGGACTCTATCGCTTCCGCACTAAGGAGCGGCAAAGACGAGGCGATACGGAAGAGCCTTTATTTCCTTTCCGCTTATCAATCAGCACGTTTCATCCTCCTTTATGCATCTTTCCGGAGCGAAGTGGACACCTTCGAAATGATACGCCACTGCCTGACGCAGGGCAAACGGGTGGCGTTGCCGCGGGTGGATTCCGCAAAAGGAGAGCTTTTCCTTTATGAAATCAGGGGCATGGACGACCTCGCCGCGGGGTGCTGGGGCATCCGGGAACCGATCCCTTCCCCGGAGAGAGAGAGGGGAGTGCAGGAGATGGATCTCATTATCGTCCCCGGGGTCGCCTTCGACGAACAGTGCAACAGGCTGGGATACGGCAAGGGATATTATGACAAGCTCCTGCGGGAGAAAAGGGCAAAGGCCGTTGCCCTTGCGTACGAGGAGCAGATTGTCGCCTCCCTTCCCGCCGAAACGCATGACATAAAGATGGATGCCATCATCACCGATCAAAGGACTATTGTCAACTGTGGACATTAGGAAAATAGAACAGGGCGTACGGCTTATTCTTGAAGGCATAGGAGAGGACGGGGAACGTCCGGGGCTCAAAGAGACTCCGGTGCGCGTGGCGAAGATGTTCGCCGAGATCTTTTCCGGCCTCGAAACCCCCGACGAAGACCTCCTGAAGCCCATCGAGGGGGAAAACCACGACGAGATGGTACTCCTCAAGGACATCCCCTTCTATTCCGTATGCGAACACCACCTCCTTCCCTTCATCGGCAAAGCCCATATCGCCTATATCCCCGACAGCAGGATCGTGGGTCTCAGCGAGCTCCCCCGGGCCCTCGAACACTTCGCCAAAAGGCCCCAGGTACAGGAGCGCCTCACCGCTCAACTTGCTGATATCATTATGGAAAGGCTCAGACCGAAAGGATGCATGGTGGTCATCGAGGCGGAGCACCTCTGCATGAGCATGCGGGGGATCAAGAAGCCCGGGGCGAAGACGACCACCTCGGCGGTCAGGGGAATCTTCAGAAGCAAGCAGAGCACCCGCGAGGAAATGCTCGAGCTCATAAAGAAAAACTATTAATAAGGAGGAAGCATGTCGGCAAAAATCATCAGCGGCACCGAAGTAGCCGCCCAGATCCGGGAGGAGCTCAAGAAAGAGGTGGATGCCCTCAAAGAAAAAAATGGGGTGGTGCCCGGCCTCGTGACTATCCTGGTGGGCAAGAATCCCGCATCGGTCAGCTACGTAACTGCCAAACAGAAGAGCGCGCACGAGCTCGGTTTCTACTCCCTTCAGGACGATCAGCCCGAGGACATCTCCGAAGAGGCGCTGCTCGCCCTCGTGGACAAATACAACAAGGACCCGAAGATCCACGGCATCCTTGTCCAGCTCCCGCTCCCCAGGCACATCAACGAAAAGAAGGTGCTCAACGCCATCGATCCGGATAAGGATGTGGACTGCTTCCACCCGGTCAATGTGGGACGCCTGATGATCGGCGGCTCCGAGGCGAAGTTCCTGCCCTGCACGCCCGCAGGCATCCAGGAACTGATCGTACGCTCCGGCTACGAGACCTCCGGGGCCGAAGTCGTGGTGGTCGGCCGCTCGAACATCGTGGGCAAGCCCATCGCCAACATCATGCTCCAGAAAGGCAAGGGAGCAAACTCGACGGTCACCATCGTGCATACCGGGACGAAGGACCTCGAGGCCCACTGCAAACGTGCGGACATCCTTATCGTCGCCGCCGGCGTGCCGGGTCTCGTCAAGCCTGAATGGATCAAGCCCGGTGCCTGCGTGATCGATGTAGGCGTCAACCGTGTCGGGGAGAAGATAAGCGAGAAGACCGGGAAGCCGGTGCCGGTCCTCAAGGGAGACGTGGATTTCGACGCGGCCAAGGAGATCGCCGGTGCCATCACCCCTGTTCCCGGCGGCGTCGGACCGATGACGATTACCATGCTCATGAAGAACACCGTCACCTCCGCGAAGATGCATGCGGGACTGCCGGCCTAACCGGAAGAAAAACCGGTCCCCTATGGTAAAATAAAGGGATGAATAAAACCCCGGTTTAAGGAGACTACGGGGAGGGGAGAACGGAGAGCCCGGCCTTTCCTCCCCGGTACGAACCGGGCCCGGAAACCGGACCCGAAAATTCGGAAAAGAACCGAAGGAGCCTTTATGTCATCGACAGCTTTGCAGTACGAGTCCGAGCTTGCAAAACCGCTGCTGCAGGAGATCATGGAACGGTCGGGCCAGAACCTTCTTGCCTGTTACCAGTGCCGTCGCTGCGCCGCCGGGTGCCCGGTGGGGGACGAGACGGAAGGGGTCACCCCGGACCGGCTGATACGGATGATCCTGCTCGGCGATACGAAAGAAGCCCTCAACAACCTCCTCGTCTGGAAATGTGTCGCCTGCTACACCTGCGGCACGCGCTGCCCGAACAATATCCAGACCGCGCGGATCAATGAGACACTCAAGCATATGTCCAAGGAAGCCCATGCCGAACCGCTGCTCCCGAAGGTCGCCTCTTTCCATGGCGCCTTTATGAAAGCCGCCTCTCACTTCGGCCGTTTCAACGAGGTGGAGTTCATGGGCATCTATGAAATGGAGAACACCGCCCATGAGCTCAAAAGGGGACGGTGGAAGGCCATTTTTGACGAGATGAGAACCACTGCCCGACTGGGTCTCTCCATGATGAAGATACGGAGAATGCATTTCCGCCTGGAAAAGGTCAAAAAACTCTCTGAAGTCAAAAGTCTTTATAAAAAGTCCACGGAAAGAAAGGTGACGGGCTGCTGAAGCGGCCTGCACCCGGCTGAAAGATCAGGGGTTTATCATGGAAATAGCGTACTATCCCGGATGTACATTGCATGCCTCTTCCGAGCTTTACGACATCCAGAGCAGGCTGGTGCTCGGGAAGCTGGGGCTCGAATTGAAGGAGATCGAGGACTGGAACTGTTGCGGGGCCACCTCCGCCAGCAAGACCGATGACTTCCTCGCCGTCGCCCTCCCCGCCCGCAACCTGGGCATCGCGGACGCCAGCGGGTATCCCGAAATCGTCATCCCCTGCTCGTCCTGCCTGAGCAGGATGCTGGTGTCCCAGAGACGGCTCGCAGAGGATCCCGAGCTCAAAGACGTCATCAACGCGGAGCTCGAAAAGAAGGTGGAAGGTTCTATCAAGATACGAAGCATTCTCGAGGTACTCCTGCCCAAAGCCCGGTCCGGCGAAATAGCGGAAAAAGCGCAGATAAAACTGGAAGGGCTCAAGCCCGTCTGCTACTACGGCTGCCTGCTGACCCGCTTCCCCTGCGATATGGAGGTGCCCGACAACGTCGAAAACCCCCAGGGGATGGAAACCATCTGCAAGGCGCTGGGTGCCCAGCCCCTCGATTGGGGATACAAGACGGATTGCTGCGGCGCCGCCGCTTCGGTCAACGACACCGATACCTCCCTGTTCCTCATGTCGAAAATCCTGAAGGACGCGGTGGCGCGGGGGGCCAACTGTTTTGTCACCACCTGTCCCATGTGCCAGTTCAATATGGATGCCTACCAGGACCAGGTGGGAGAGAAATACGGGATCCCGGAACGTCTGCCTGTCTATTTCATCACCGAGCTGATCGGCGTCTCCCTGGGGCTCAGCCCGCAGGAGATGCAGATCGACAGGCATTTTGTGGATGCCATGGGACTTTTAAAGGAGTTGAAACTGATATGAGCGAAAAAACTTCTTCCTCGAAACATGGTTCTGTTCTGGTCGTCGGGGGTGGCATCGGGGCCATGCAGGCGGCCCTTGACCTCGCCGACGGCGGATTCAAGGTACATATGGTCCAGAAGGACCCCGCCATCGGCGGCACCATGGTGATGCTGGACAAGACCTTTCCCACCGGCGACTGCGCCATGTGCATGATCTCGCCGAAAATGGTGGAAGTGGGCCGGCATCTGAACATCGACATCCATACGCTTGCCGAAGTGGTATCGGTGGAGGGTCAGCCCGGAGACTTCAAAGTCAGGGTAAAACTGGCGCCCCGGTATGTGGACCCGGAAAAATGTACGGGCTGCGCGGACTGCGAGGCGAAATGCCCCAAGAAAGTGACCAGCGAGTTCGAGCAGGGGCTCTCCACGAGGAAGGCGATCTACGCGCTTTTCGCCCAGGCGGTGCCCAACACCCGGGCCATCGACGCAAGCCAGTGCCTCTACCTCACCAAGGGCGTCTGCAAAAGCTGCCAGAAGGTCTGCAAGGCGGGGGCCATCAACTACGAAGACAAAGGCAAGGAAATCGAGCTCACGGTCGGCGCCGTCATCCTCGGCCCGGGACTTGACCGCTACGACGCCCGGGTGAGGGGAGAGCTGGGACTGGGGCGCTGGCCCAACGTGGTCTCCTCCATCCAGTTCGAGCGCGTCCTCTCCGCTTCCGGCCCGTACAAAGGGGAGGTGAAACGCCCTTCCGACGAGAAGCATCCCCGCAAAGTGGCCTGGATCCAGTGCGTCGGCTCCCGTGACAGCCATAACGCCAATCCCTGGTGCTCCTCCGTATGCTGCATGTACGCCACCAAGCAGGCCATCATCGCCAAGGAGCACGACAAAAACATAGAGCCCACCATCTTCTATATGGAAATGAGGGCCTTCGGCAAGGATTTCGACAAATATGTGGAGCGTGCCAGGAGGGACTACGGCGTGCGGTACCAGCGCGCCATGATCTCCGCGGTCCGGGAGGAGCCCGGCGCAGGGAACCTGGTCCTCCGCTACGCCGCCGAGGACGGAAAGCTGGTGGACGAGACCTTCGACATGGTGGTACTGTCCGTCGGACTGGAACCGCACAAGAATGCGGTGGAGTTCGCGCAGACCTTCGGCATCGAGACTACCCCGTACCGCTTCCCCAGGACCTCGCCGCTCCGTCCCGTCCGGACGAGCAGGGAGGGCATCTACGTCACCGGCACCTACCAGGGGCCGAAGGACATCCCCGAAACCGTCATGCAGGGGAGCGCGGTGGCCGGAGAGGCGATGGCCCTTCTGGGAGAGGCCCGCGGCACCGAGACCGCCTCGAAGGAACTCCCCCCTGAACGGGACCTGTCGGGAGAGGAGGCGCGGATCGGCGTCTTCGTTTGCCACTGCGGCACCAACATCGCCTCCACCGTCAAGGTCGACGAGGTGGTGGAAGAGGCGAAGAAGCTCCCCGGCGTGGTGTACGCCACCAATACCATCTACGCATGCGCCCAGGACAACCAGGAAGTGATCAAACAGACCATCCAGGACCAGAAGCTGAACCGGGTGGTGATCGCTTCCTGCACCCCCAGGACCCATGAGCCCCTGTTCCAGGAGACAATCCGCGAGGCGGGGCTGAACAAGTACCTCTTCGACCTGGCGGACATCCGCGAGCAGTGCTCCTGGTGCCATATGGGGAAGAAAGAGGAGGCCACCAAAAAGGCCAAACAAATCGTCAGGATGTCGGTGGCGAAATCCCGGCTCCAGAAGCCCATCTCCACCGATACGGTGGGGGTCACCCCCGCCTGCATGGTCATCGGCGGCGGCATCGCCGGGATGACGGCGGCCCTCTCCCTCGCCGAGCAGGGCTTCCAGGTGCATATCGTGGAGAAGGAGAGCGAGCTGGGCGGTCTGCTCAGGAACCTCCATCGCACCCTGGAGGGGAGCGATGTCCAGGAGTTCCTGAAATCCAGGATCGCCGCGGTGCAGGCCCATCCCCGCATCACGGTCCATACTGGAGCCGAGGTGAAAAAGACCGAGGGCTTCGTCGGAAATTTCAAGACCTCGCTCAGCAGCGGCGACACCCTCGACCACGGGGCGATCGTCATCGCCACCGGCGGCGTGGAATACGAGCCCACCGAGTACCTCTACGGAGAAAGCGACAGGGTCGTCACCCAGCGGGAGCTCGAAAAGAAACTTGCAGGGGGGGCGCAGCCGAAGGCGGGCGAGAGCTTCGTCATGATACAGTGCGTGGGCTCCCGCGAGGAGCCGAACCAGTACTGTTCCCGCGTCTGCTGCCAGGACGCCGTCAAGAACGCCATCGCCATAAAGGAAAGGAACCCCGCCGCCCAGGTGGCCATCATCTACCGGGACATCCGGACCTACGGGCTGCGCGAGGACTACTACAAGAAAGCGCGCGACCTGGGGGTGCTCTTTATCCGGTATGAAGTGGACCGGAAGCCCGCGGTGGAAAAGGCCGGCGACAAAGTTCGGATCGCCGCATGGGACTATATGCTGAACAGGGAGCTGACGCTGAACGCGGACTGGCTCGTTCTTTCCACCGGTCTCAGGCCTCACCCCACCACCGATCAGGTGGGCGAGATGTATAAGGTAACCCGCAACCCCGACGGTTATTTCCTCGAGGCCCACGTGAAGCTCCGCCCGGTGGACTTTCCCAGCGAGGGGGTCTTTGTTTCCGGCCTTGCGCACGCCCCCAAGAACCTCGACGAGACCATCACCCAGGCATTGGCCTCCGCGGGCCGGGCGGGGGTGATCCTCTCCCACGAGCGGCTGGCGGTCTCCGGCATTATCGCCAAGCACCGGAAGGACCTCTGTATGTCCTGCCTGAGCTGTTTCAGGGTCTGCCCCTTCGATTCCCCGTATATCGGCGAGGACGGCAAGGTCGCCCACAACGAAGTCAAGTGCATGGGGTGCGGCATCTGCGCCGGCATCTGCCCCGCAAAGGCATTCCAGGTGAACAACTTCCGGGACGACCAGATCCTCGCGATGATCGACGCCGCGGTGGAGTGCGAAGAGCCGGGTGTGATCGGGGGGTAGGGCAATTTCCATGAGAAGCGTATTTTTGAAGAAGCATAGAGGAGGATTGCGTAATGGATAAACTCGCGGAGTCGACAGCACCGAACGCGGTTTCCCCCGTGGAGAAGCCGCACGAGACACCGCCGGGCTGGGAGCCCAACATTCTGGCCTTTGCCTGTCATTACTGCGCATTCGCGGCAGCGGACCTGGCAGGGGTCATGAGGCTCTCCTACCCGTCAAACGTGAAAGTTGTCCGGCTTCCGTGCACCGGCAAGCTGGACCATATCTACGTCCTGCGGGCTTTTGAAAAGGGCGTGGACGGCGTATTTGTCGCCGGCTGACTGAAGGGACAATGTCATTACCTGGAAGGTAATTCATTCGCGGCACGAAGAATTCAGTACATAAAAAAACTTTTGTCCAAGGTGGGCATTGATCCTGCTCGCCTGGAGATGTTCAACCTCTCGGCGGCGATGGGACCGCGATGGGCGGAGATCTGTACTCAGTTTACCGAGAAGATTCAGGCCCTCGGCCCCTCACCGATGCGGGTTGCCGTCTGCAAGAGCGACGGGACAAAAAGGAGTGAGCAGCGATGATAGTAGGCGAGCAGAAGCCATTCGACGAAATCTGGGAGATGGTCAGGAGCTTCAAGAAGGTTTTGGTATTCGGATGTAACACATGTGTAGCCATATGTCATGCGGGCGGCGGCAAGGAGGCGGAGATCCTCGCCTCGATGATCAGGATGAAGGCCGCGCAGGAAAGCGTCGCCATGGAAGTGGACCACCTGGCGGTGGAGAGGCATTGCGAGCCTGAATTCTTCGCCCCGGTTATGGAAAAGGTCAGAACCTACGATCTGGTGCTTTCCACTGCCTGCGGGGTGGGGGTCAACTTCCTCTCCGAGAGGATCGGCACGATACCGGTCTACCCCGGAGTCGATACCGAGTTCTTCGGTGCGGTGCCCCAGGCGGGGGTCTTTACGGAGCTGTGCGCCGGGTGCGGGAAATGTATTCTCCACCTGACCGGCGGGATCTGTCCCGTGGCCCGCTGTTCCAAGTCCCTCATGAACGGACCGTGCGGCGGCACGAACAAGGGGAAATGTGAAATCAGCCCGAATGTGGACTGCGCCTGGTTCCTGATCGTCGAGAGGATGAAGCAGCTCGGCACCCTGGAGAAGCTGTACGAGATCCAGCCTCCGCGGAACTGGTCCACCGGCCTGTACGGAGGCCCCCGCAGGGTCGTGCTGGAGCATATCCAGGACCTCGAAGAGCAGGAAGAGAAGAAAGAATCGTAGGCAGGAGGAACGGAAAAATGAAAAGCGGAAGTAATCTTGAACGGGTCATCGCAAGCGGAAAACCTGCCGTCACAGCCGAACTGGGTCCCCCCATGAGCGCTGACCCCCATGAAGTGATAAAGAAGGCCGGGATGCTGAAGGGCTACTGCGATGCGGCGAACATCACCGACTGCCAGACCGCGGTGGTGCGCATATCGAGCATCGCCGCCGCCGTGCTGGCGCTCCGGGAGGGACTCGAGCCGGTCATGCAGATGACCTGCAGGGACCGCAACCGCATCGCCATCCAGGCGGACATCCTCGGCGCTGCGGCGCTGGGGCTCAAGAACTGTCTCTGCATCGCGGGAGACCACCAGTCCTTCAGTGCCGCGGGAAGGCTCAAGGGCCATCCGGGCGCCAAGAACGTTTATGACGTGGACTCCATCCAGCTCGTCGGCATTCTCAAAAAGATGCGCGACGAGAGCCTCCAGGAAGGCGGGGACAAGCTCGAAGTGCCCCCGAAGCTCTTCATCGGCGCCGCCTTCACTCCCGGCGGGGACCCGATGGACTACCGTCCCTACCGACTGAAGAAGAAAGTGGACGCGGGGGCCGACTTCATCCAGACCCAGGGCATCTATGACATCGAGATGTTCAGGAAGCAGATGGAAGTGGTCAGGAACCTCGGAGTGCATGAGCGGACGGCGATCCTGGGCGGCATCATCGTGCCCAAGAGTGCGATGATGCTCAAGTATATGGACTCTTCGGTGGCGGGAGTCAACGTCCCCCCCGCATTGATCCAGAGAATGCAGAAGGCGAAGGACGCTGCAGGCGACGACAAGAAGAAGGCCAAGGAGATGCAGGAGGCCGAGGGGATCAAGATAGCGGTGGAGCTGGTCCAGCAGGTGCTCGAAATCCCCGGGATCAAGGGCGTGCATATCCAGGCCATCGAATGGGAAAGCGCCATGCCGGAGATCGTCAAAGCCGCGGGGCTCTATCCCCGTCCCACCTTCAACGATTAGGATACCTTATACTCTCTAGTCCAAAGGGGCACGGAGCTTTTCCGTGCCCCTTTTTTATTGCTCTGCTTCCCCTTGCTGTATATCCCTTTGATCGCGGGGGGAGACAGCGAGTTTCTGCATTGACATCCTCTGAATAGGCATCCTCCGGCATGGGGCGAGGGAGTACCCTCTTTCTTTGCGAGCCCCTGATCCCCGGGGCAGCAGGGATTCTTTCTAAAAGAAACTGGTCACCGGAGGGACAAAAAGGTATGATAAGCAGGGGATACGCTCTGGAAGGAGAGGCCGACAATGCAGTGGAGCCGGGAG
>NSJL01000076.1 GCA_002634385.1 Nitrospira sp. | reverse complement strand
CCCGGATCATGCACGAAGCGGCCTGAATCCGTAGACACGGAAGGCTCCGGGAGCCGAGAATCCTCTTTGTCGAGAAGGGGTTTCACGACTCGCACGGAGCCTTGCCGATGAGTGATGTTCGCACACAGTCTGTCGTCTTTCCAGAGCTGTTGGACCGGCCGGTCTGGGCGCGCTTCGACGAGCCCGCGACGAGCGTCGATGGCGGCGCCGTGCTGCTTTCGAGCTTGGACCGCGAGCTCGGTCTGACCGAGCGCCTGGCCGGCTCGGTGCGCGACTCGCGGCAGCCGGGCAAGGTGGTGCACGGCCTGGTCGACCTGGTGCGCCAGCGCGTCTTCGGCTTGGCTCTGGGCTACGCCGACTGCAACGACGCGCGGTCCCTGCGCGAGGATCCGATCCACAAGCTCCTGCTCGAGCGCGATCCGCTCTCCGGTGTCGGGCTTGCCGATCCGTCGACGCTCTCCCGATTCGAGAACGCGGTCGGCCGGACGGATCTCGTGCGCATGGGCTCGGAGCTGATGGACGTGGTGATCGAGCACAACCGCCGGCGCCCGGGGGCTCGCCGGGTGCGCCGGATCACGATCGATCTGGATCCGACCGAGGATCCAACCCACGGGCAGCAGCAGCTCGCGCTGTTCAACGGGCATTACGGCAGCTGGTGCTTTCTGCCGCTTCTCGCATTCGTGACCTTCGACGAGGAGCCCGAGCAGCAGCTCGTCGCCGCGATTCTGCGCGGCGGCCGAGCCCACGCCAGTCTCGGCGCGCTGCCGCTGCTGCGTCGTCTGCTGCCCCGACTGCGCGAGGCGTTTCCACGCGCCCGCCTGAGAATCCGTCTCGACGGCGGCTTCGCCGGGCCCGAGCTGCTCGATTTTCTCGAAGAAGAGCGTCTCGAATACGTCGTCGCGGTCGCCGGAAACTCCGTGCTGAAGCGGCGCGTCGAGCCCCTGATGAGGAAGGCCCGCCGCGCCAGCAAGACGAGCGGCCGCACCGAAACCCTCTTCGGCGAGACCCGCTACGCCGCCCGCTCCTGGTGTCGCCACGAGCGGCGCGTCGTCCTCAAAGCCGAGATCACCCGGCTCGACGATCGCTCGCCGCGCGACAACGCGCGTTTCGTGGTCACCAACCTCCGGCACACGCCCGAGAACGTCTACCAGATCTACCGGGAGCGCGGCGACACCGAGAACCGCATCAAGGAGCTGAAGAACGACCTCGCCCTCGACCGCACGAGCTGTCGCCGCTTTCTCGCCAACCAGCTCCGCGTGCTGCTGACCGCCGCCGCCTACGTCCTGTTCCAGCAGTTGCGTCTCCGGCTCGCGCGTCGCCAGGATCACCGGTCGACCGTCGCCACTCTCCGCCAGCAACTGCTCAAGATCGCCGCCCGCGTCGAGCGCTCGGCGCGCCGAGTCCTCGTCCACTTCGCCGCTTCCCACGCCTGGGCCGCGCCCTGGCTGCGCCTGGCTCGCAGCTGCGGCGCCGCGCCGAGCTGAAAGCCGCTCGGGCCGACCCGGGTCCGAGATACCAGGCGCCACAGCCGGGCGTCGAGGCGAAACCTCAGCTCAAAAGCTCCCCGCGCGCAAGATCGCCCGCCTCAAGCCAGCAACACGCGCCCGAGGTACACCTCAGAGGACTCGTCCGTCCAAAT
>NSJL01000075.1 GCA_002634385.1 Nitrospira sp. | reverse complement strand
TGTTATATTTTGGTTAATGACAGCTCTCTTTGTCCCACCCAAGGCGCCAGACATACAAAGAGTATCTTGTCGTTGTCAATTTATTTCCGTACCTTAGCATGGATTGTAAGGCGTAAAATATGGGCTAAATACCCTGTGGTATAATAGTTTCTATTGTATTTGTAATTTAAAGCTATTTAGCACGGGTGTTATCCATTGACAATCAACAATATTAATATTGATGCAACACTCAAGAAAGTAAATGCACTTCTCGCTGAAGAGAAAGAATTGTCACCAACAATGCGATCTATGGTTGAGTTGCTGATATTGCTGGTAACGTTGTTGGTTAATCGCTTGAATGTAAACAGCCGTAATAGTAGCAAGCCACCATCAAGGGATCCGAATCGTAAGAAAGAAAGCAAGGCGAAAGATGGTAAGAAAGCAGGTGGTCAAAAAGGCCATGAGGGAGTGACACTTCGAAAAGTTGATGATCCAGAAAAGGTTAAAGTTCTCAAGGTTGATCGACGAACGCTTCCCAGTGGAAAGTATAAAGATGTGGGTTATGAATCACGGCAGGTATTTGATATAAAGATTTCAAGGATTGTAACAGAATATCAAGCACAGATTCTTGAGAAAGATAATGGGGATCAGTTTGTTGCATCTTTTCCAGAAGGAGTAACAAAGGCAGTACAATATGGAACTGTTCTGAAAGCACATTCAGTGTATATGTCACAGTATCAACTGATTCCCTATAACAGGATCCAGGATTATTTTTGTAATCAACTTCAGATACCAGTAAGCGCAGGTTCCATTTACAACTTTAATCAAGAAGCATACGGTTTATTGGAAGATTTTGAGAAAGAAGCCAAGGGCAAGCTTGCCGACTCACCATTACTCCATGTAGACGAAACTGGAATCAATATTAATGGAGATGGCCATTGGCTGCATAGTACCTCCAATGGTTTATGGACATACTTTTTTCCGCATAAAAGGCGGGGAACAGAAGCGATGAATGCAATTGGTATATTGCCTGAATATATGGGAACTCTCTGTCATGATCATTGGAAGCCTTATTATACATATGACTGTATCCATGCCCTTTGTAACGCTCATCATTTAAGAGAATTGACAAAGGTGTGGGAAGAGGAAAAACACCAGTGGGCCAGGGATACCAAGGAATTACTTGAAGAGATTTGCCATGCAGTGAACAATGCGGGAGGCTTGTTAACAAGCAGTGAGTCCGTGAAATATCAACAAAAATATATCATGATATTACAAAAAGCGGACGTGGAATGCCCTGCGCCCGATATGACAAATCGAAAGGGAAAAAGAGGTCCGGTAAAAAGGACAAAAGCCAGGAATCTTCTGGAACGATTGCTAAAATACAAGGATGATGTGCTAAGGTTTATGGATGATATCATTGTCCCCTTTACAAATAATTTGAGTGAAAATGATATCAGGATGACAAAAGTTCAGCAGAAGATATCAGGATGTTTTCGTTCTATGCAAGGAGCAAGGATTTTCTGCCGTGTGCGTAGCTACCTTTCAACTTGCCGAAAGCAAGGGATAAAATCAAGCCAGGCTTTAGAAATATTATTTCGAGGTGAATTACCAGATTTTATTTAATAGCACTGGTAATGTTTTTAAATACACTGAATAGTTAC
>NSJL01000073.1 GCA_002634385.1 Nitrospira sp. | reverse complement strand
CCCAAATCAAGCGTTAAATAGTGCCAGGTTGCCACGTTGGTGTCACCGGTGTGGCAGCGCGCAGATGGAGCGCGGCGGCCGGGCGGTCGCGTGAGCAGCGGCAAGTTGTGGTTTGTGTCATTCGCACCTCGTCTCGATTCTCATAAAGGCCTACGCCAACCGGGGCATCCGGACCCCGGCACCCGGAGACGAAGTCAACAGCGCAGCGGCCATCGCAGCGCGTCCGCCGCACGCAACAGGACGCTCTGCCACGGGTTCCACGACAGCAGTTTGAACACCACACGCCGGCCCCCGCGGTTCACCAGCGCCGGGACGCGGATGAAGGCGTTCACGAACTTCTTGAATTCCATCCGCAACACGGACTGCTTCTCGCTCTTGTGCCGCTCCTTCCATCGACCGCGCACCGGCAGTAGGAGCGCCAGCCACGCCTTCAGCGACCAGGCCAGCGCCGCCATCACCATGTACGCCCAGTTGCTCACCAGATCCCCCACCGGCGTCCGCAGCGCATGCACTCCGTGCTTGAGCTGATCAATCAGGTTCTCCTGGTCGCACCGTGCGTGCGCCGTCTCGACGATGGTGCTGCGAACGTGCACGCGATCATTGGTGATATAGAACAGGTACCGGTAGTCCGTGAACAAATGCTCCTGCCCGCGCTCCACCGCGATCCGCTTGCGCACCACGACCATGCGGTACGAGCGCCGGCAGGCCTGCGGCATATGCTCGAACTCCGCCACCTCCTCGCCCAGCAGCCGCAGGTTCTCAAAACCCTTCTGACGCACAATCCGTTCCTTGACGTTGTCCGGTCGCGCCCGCGGAATCAGAGGGCCGTTGGCCTGGCACGCACCCGCGGTGCCCCCACCGGCGTTCGCAAGCCCGCACGGCAGTGTTTTCCACGCGGAATCCGGCAATTCATCGGCCCGCTGCTTGAGGGTCGGGGCCGCGTCGTAGCCGAAGATGAAGCGGATGCCCTGCCCGTGCCAGCGGTCCAGATGCGCGGTCTGCGAGAAGTCCGTGTCCCCGCGGAAGGTGATCCTGCGGAACCCCGCCTGGCGGCACAGCGCCGCGGCGCGATCCAGATACGCGGCCGCGCCTTCGTGCGACGGGCGCTCCCCCGAACGATTGACCACATACAGCGGTTCCCCGGTGTTCGACAGCGATACGATCAACGGGTGATAGCCCCAGCGCCCGTCATACGACAGCCCCATGCCCTCTTTGCATTCACCGCGCGTCTCGGCGATGGAGCCATCGGCGTCGATCAGCGCCTCGCGGAAGAAGTCGTCCGTCTGCGCTTTCCACACGCCGACGCGCGTCTGGTTGATCGCGTCCATGAGCATGTGCACGTCGGCCTCGTCGAACCGCCGGCAGAAGTCGCCGGCCGTGGTCGGATCGGGGATGCGCTGCGCCCCGAGGGCATCGAGGTAAACCTCGTCGTTGCGCCGCAGTTCCAGATCGTCCAGGCACGTGCCGCCGCACAAACTGTTGTAAGCGATGTTCAGCACGTGATCCGACTCGTGGTACGGCAGGTGGCGCTTCAGCAGGTGGAGCCGCCGGTCGATGGTCTTCACCAAGCCCGTCCGCGTGGCCAGCCGGTGCATCAGACCGATCCCGCCCTCGCCCAGGCCCCGCTCTCTGGCCGTCAGTTCGTAGTGGATGTTGGACGCGCGGAACATCGGCCGGGGCTG
>NSJL01000074.1 GCA_002634385.1 Nitrospira sp. | reverse complement strand
AGACATCCTATGTCAAGCTATTCTACAAAAAAGTTAGAATTGTTTAGATGTTCTTTGAAAAATACAGCTACAAAGCAATAGCCCATGGGACTTTATGGCCTTTGAGCTTTGTGATATGTAGTTCCTCATTATATGTTAATTTTTTTGACCATACTGCAAAAAGGATTTTAGACCATTTTTTGCCAAGGTTACGTAAAATGGTAGAATGCCTTTGGTTATTGTTTTTGTGGTAATCATAATATGCCCTTGCCCAGTCAGAGTGTTTCAAGCTGGCAAACGCCCAGTCATAAAATGTTCTTCTAAGTGTTTTGACACAAGCGTAACGAACAGATACTTTTTTCCACTTACCGCTTTGGCGTGTAATAGGAACGCAGCCTGAGAGCTTCATGATTTCATCAGGAGATTGAAATCGAAGGTGCTTTATATCATTGTTTGGACCCAGAGCCGCGATTAGCTCGGGAGCTAAACGTTCTCCGACTCCTGGTAATGTAGAGATTGGTTCTGCTGTCGGAAGATTATTCAAAATAGACCGAACTTCTTTTTCATAGCAGGTAAGATGTTCTCTAAGGGGGATAAGCTGATCCAATAAAGCCAGTAAGCGAAGGTGACCGGCTTTGGTTGTAATAATATCGGATTCAAGAGCAGGTGTTTTAATTTTTCTCCACAACTCGCTTTCTTTCTTAGGATGGGAATACTTCTGTTTTTTTAGAAATGCGGAGAAGCTCTTCTTTTTGCATCTGCTTAGAGATTGAGGGTCAGGATATTTTTTGAGAAAGGCGATGGAAATATTGGTGTCCAAAGAAAAAATATCCAGGGCCTTTGGATAGAATTCTTTAAGGCATGAAGTAATTTGATTTAAAACCTTTGACTTCTCATCAACTATTTTACGTAAGTCAATACACAGTCTATCCAAGAGGCAATAATCCTCTGGCATAGGTTTTAAGGGTCTGAACCTGTGGCTGTCTGTGCGTAGAATATTGGCGAGAGCTTCAGCGTCAATTGAATCTGATTTGGCTTTAGAAAGCACATGTCTGTCCTTGTAGCGATTGACTGTTTTTGGGTTAATGGCATAGACGGTATACCCGGCAGTTAAGAGATCATTGACCAGTAGGCCTTTGTTGGTCTCAATAGCAATTGAAACAGAAACAGGATCTTTAGCCAGGCTTTTGATCTTGTTATGAAGATCGGCAAAACCATCACAATCATGAGAGATTTGAAATTTAGCTAATAATTTGGTAGTATCATTTGTTATATGGACATCATGGTGATCATCAGCCCAGTCAATACCGACATAAACCATAAAATTGCCTCCTTAGATATTAAGAATAATAAAGTTTGTTGTAGTGCGCTCATTTGCAACTGGTATAGTAGTAATGTCTGACATGTTGATGGCCTTATATGGGTTATTGTTTTAAACAACATCCTATTGATCATACAGTCAGATTGTTAGTCCGCCCGGATGACACAGGCGGACAGGGAGGAAGAGGAGTATGTCTACAAAAGGCCATTAAATGGCAAGGGTGGATTGACTCTCTCTTCCTCCGCACACCAACACCAATTTTTTCTTTGTGGAATGGTATGGCTAACTCCAGTCGCCCTACGGGCTCCTTACGTTAGCCATACCATTCCTTATGCAATTATATAATTAATCTTTTGATAGTAAAACATATAAGGGTGGATTA
>NSJL01000021.1 GCA_002634385.1 Nitrospira sp. | reverse complement strand
CGACCTCGTTGACCAGGATGGCTACCTTGCTGCCGCTCTGCGACAGGGTCCGTCCCATCGTCACGATCAGGGTCGTTTTTCCCGATCCGAGGTATCCCGCTATCTGCACTAACTTCATCTGCCCTCCCCTATTGCCCAGAGAGTCTTGTCTTTTTTTGCAGGGCCTGCAGGGCACCTTTTCTCATTGCGGTGCCCTGCAGATCCCGAATGCTCCCTGTATTTGCTGCTCTTTTCCTTATGCGACCGACTTCAGTGCGCTGACGAGCGCTTCCATGTTCTCCCTGGGGACCTCGGGCCACAGGTCGCAGCCCGGCCACACGGCATTGGCCCCGTCCTTGAGGCACTGCAGGACTGCAGGTCCCACGTCCTTTGCCTGCCCCTTGTGCAGTACCTTCACCGGATCGAAGTTGCCCAGAAGGATGACATCGGGTCCCACCTTCTGGCGTGTCTCCGTCAGGTTGTTCTTCTGGTCGACGCTGATGGCGTCCGCCCCGCACTCCACCATGTCGGTGATGATGGCGTTGGTGTCTCCGCAGATGTGCAGCACCGTGGGCTTGGGAATTTCGGCAAGAATGCGCATGACGTGGGGCTTGATGAGGCTCCTGAATGTCCGGGGACTCATGACGTCGGAGGTGCCCCCCATCTCCCTGAGCACGAAGTAATCGGCTCCCGCATCCCTGTATACTTCACAAACCTTGATGATCATATCTGAAAGCTTCTCAAGGATAGCGCTGATCCTCTCAGGGTCGAGGAAGGACTCCTCGAAGAGCTCATCCAGCTCCATCACCTGCCCGGCGAGGGTGAAGGGGCCGAGCACGTAGGCTCCGATGGCGATCTCGTCTCCCAGCTCCCTCCTGATGGCCTTCATCGCACCGGTGACCACAGGGATCCTGCCGGCATTCGCCAGGTCCGCGGGGATCTTCACATCATCGGCGTACTTGACGCATTTCTCCTTTACCGTGGGGTACAGCAAGCCCTCCACGTCGTCATAGTAGTTCATCTTTGCGCCGAGGGCCTCCGCCTCCACTCCGAGGTCAAAGGGAACGACTGCGCACTCGAACCCGAATTCCTTGTAGGTGCCGATGGCCGCCTTCGCCATCAGCTCGGGATCGCGGTGTGATTTGGAAAAAACGATGCCGTACTTCTCCAGAACAGGGGTGACTACATGTCCCATTCCGCTGAAGATGGGAGGACGGTCTACCTTCTCCCCTTTCAGCAACTTCATTACTCTTTCCTTCGGTGTCATCACGCTATCTCCTTTCATTTTTTCAGCATCTTGCATGATTTCGCTGCTTTTTTTCGTCCTTCGCAGAGCGACTTCCTTATAATGACATTATTGGAACAGCGGGCGCAATCGGGATTTCCCTGATTTTTTGGTTAAAAAAACCCTACCCGCCAAGTGAGAAAGACAAGTATATGGAAATAAACGGGAAAAGAAGGGTTCCCCCCGGTTTTCCCATGAACCGGCATTGTTGGAGACGGCTGTTGTATGCTGAGAGAGAAAAAAATGTCAGGAAGGGGAGAGCTCCCCTTCCTGACGGAAACATTATGAAAAGCTGCTCTCATGCACCGAGATCCTTTTCAAAAGAATGTTAAAAAAGAATGTTAAAAGGCATAGTTTGCTCTGACAGTAAAGCGCCAGATGTCAGCGGGATCGAGGTTCGTGCTGACAGGATTACCTGTGGTAGCAGCGTTATAGGCGGCAGCCTGTGCGGCGCTGACATCATAGAAGTCTCCCACGAAGGCGACAGCACCCACCAGCCCGACGCTCAACCCTTTTGTTACGTCGTGATGGACTCCCGCGTTGATTTCGGTCGCCATGTAGTTCTCGCCGTTGACACGCCTGTCTTCAGCAGACCACAGGACACCGAGGCCGGCCTCCAAAGTGGTTTTGGGAGAGAGCTTCGTGTTCCCTGTCAGCATGAGTGCGGCGACGCCGAGGGGCCTCTGCTCCAGGATGTTGGAAACATCATAGACCAGGTACTGGTCCTGGATCGTCCCATCGATGTCGGGGAAGAGGATCTTCATCCCGGTGAGACCCATCCAGGCCGCTGCCAGGGAGTAGGAACCGGGGGTGTAGAAGCCGTTTTCCTTGATACCGATGGAAGAATTATCGTCGGAGTCATCCCCGGAGACGTACAAGCCGCTCAGCTTGACGTTGAAGGGTCCCACCTTGGTCCCCACTCCGAGATTGGCGGCGAAGCTGCTGATGTCCACATCGCTGATGCCGGCGGTGCCGGAGCTGTATTCACCACCCTCATAGATGAAGAAACCGTCGAAATCGAAGTTCCCTCTCTTGTAGGTGAAATTGACGCCGGGCAAGTAGAGGTTCATGGAGTAGACGTTGTTCCCCACAAGGCTCTCAAACCCGGTAGAGGCATTGTAGCTTAAGGGAGCAAAGCCGTTCCTGGTGGTGCCGATGGCCGGACCGCCGAGAACGCCGGCAGTGCCTGCCTCAGATCCTGTCCTGTCGAACAGGGCATAGAGGTTGAAGCCGAGGTTCAGGTCCTTGTTCGGAGAGTACGCGATCTCACCCCTGACAAAGTCGGCGGAAGTGCTCTGTTTGTACCCCCCCGCAATGGGAACCTGCCAGAAGCGGAAGTAGCCGAGAGTGGCGTTCAGGTTGTCCGACACCTTATAGTTCAGGTTGATACCCGGGGCATCAGCCCATCCTAAAAGGATACCATTGTAAGCGTCCTTCAGGTTCTGGATACCAACGGTGGCGGTGAGGTTGGTGTTCGGAATAGTGGCTACGACATTCAGATTCTTGGTCCAGATGTTGACCGAGTCTGACATGAGACCGCCGCCGCCGAGAAACGCGGTGTCATAAGCGGTGTTACCCCAGGCATAATTGATTTCGAAGGCGAAGTTTCCGGTGACGTACTCGTTCAGCTTCGGGGATATGTACAGCCTGGCCCTCTGCTCGAAAAAGTTTGCAGTATCGTCGGCATCCGGCACCGATTCGTCGGGCGGAAGGATCTGCCCGGCACCGTAGCTGAGGGCATTGCTGACATGGTAGCGGGTCCTGATAAAGCCCCCGAAGTCCACCTTCTTCTCGTCTGCCTTCGGGGCTGCGGCGACTCCCTTAGGCTCAACGGCCTCTCTCTCTGCAAGCCTTTTTTCCAGCTTGTTGATCCTCTCCATCAACTCCTTGATGACGTCGTCCTGGGCAGCAAAGGCCCCAGGAGGTACTGACACAGCAACAGCAAGTACAACAAGAACAGCGATTTTCAAGAAAAACTTGCTCATACTCTATCCTCCCTTGTTCATAATAGATGGTGCAGCACACACTTACTCTCTCCGGACTACCGACAGTTTTTACACATTAACCCCCTCCTTTTCACTGAATTCGCCGCAACTCTCAATACAAATGTGCGGATGCCGCCGGGGCGGCATCCGCAAAAACCGTATCCGGGCGCAAAAGCGCCCATTTTCAATTATAAACCTAAATTGCCGGTTTCGGTCCTTCGGATCCCTTTTTCTCTCCACCCGTGACCGCAGGGGCCACTACCATATACCGCACCTGTTTTGCCGGCTTCCTGAGGATGAAGCGGTGGTTCGGTTTGGTAATGCTCTTGTCGGGGAGCTCCGGCAGATTGTCCACCATCCCGCTGACTTTGGCGACTGTGCCGAGAGAGGTCAGGACCTTTCCCGTGTCGAGGTCGATCATCCCCAATGCGCCGAGGGGACATCCCTTCACGCAGGAGGGGAGCTGGTTCGCATCGAGTCTCGGATAGCAGAACTCACACTTCCGCACCTTGTTCGCCGGTTCGTAGTACTGGGGTGCTCCGTAGGGGCAGGCGGCGACACAGGCCTTGCATCCGATACAGGCATCCTGGTTCTGCACGACAACGCCGTCCTTCCTCTTGCTGTAAGCAGAAACCGGACAGACCTTCGCACATGCGGGCTCATCACAGTGGACGCACGCAGTATTGACGAACTGCCTCTCGGGCACGTCCGGGTTCTCGTTTGCCGGGCGCACGCTCCGGTAATTGATGTGCGGAGGGGTCTGGAACTCGTTCTTGCACGCCATGACGCACGAACCGCAACCCACACATTTATTCTGGTCGAATATGAATTTCCTCTTCATTACTTTTCGCCTCCTTTACGCTTTTTCAATTTTCACGAAGTTATCGTGAAAGGCGACGCCCGGGTTTCCGGTATTACGTTTCCCCATATCAGCGGGGATCGCTTTGACGGTGTTGTTCACACAGTAGTCCGATTTCCAGTACCAGTTTTCGTAGCTTGCCACTACGTCTTTCGGTACCACCTTGGTGATCCGGGCTTTGATGGTAACCGATCCGAGTTCGTTGGAAACCTTCACCATATCGCCGTCCTTGATCCCGTGCTCCTTCGCGAGGTCGGGATGGATCTCCAGCAACGGCTCGGGATTATGCGCCATCATCCACGGGTTGTTCTGGAACTGCGAATGGAGACCCGTGCGCGAATGGGGAGTGAGGAACCGGACGGTATGCTCCTTCGAGGAGGGGGCCATCGGCTCTTTGTAGATGGGGAGGTCGGGATGTCCGTCGGCTTTGGCCATAATGGAACGGAACTCGTATTTTCCTGACGGAGTCGGGAACTTGTTGTCCGAGTATCCCGGGTTGGGGAATTTCGCCTTCCGCGGTCCCTTCTTCAGGTCTTTCCAGCTGCTGATCCCGAAGAGCTTATGAATACCGTCGTTGAACTCCTTCTCGGTCCATTCCTGCAGGTTTCCACCCGTCGGGTACGTACAGGAGCCGGGCCTCAGTTCGTTGAGCCTTTTGGAGAGCGCCCAGGCGATTTCGAGGTCCGTTTTGGACTCGTACAGGGGCTCGATACACTTCTCTGTAAGAGAAATCCAGTAGTGCCAGTAGCTTACGTTAACACCCGGGTGTTCGTAATGCGAGGTGGTGGGCAGCACGATATCGGCCATCTCCGCTGTACGGGTGAAGGCATGGTCGACGACCACGACGAGCTCAAGGGATTCCAGCGCCTTCTTGACCACCGGTGTTTCCGGGTCCTGGCTCATGGTGTTCCTGCATGCGGTCCAGAGCATCTTGATCGGGGGATTGCAGGCATCGAGCACCATCTGGCCGAAGTTGTTCATGTTGATGTTCCGGTGAGCGCTCCCCACGGTGCCTGCGGGCGGCTTCATGACCATGGCGTGATAGTTGAAGCCCCAGGTGGCGAGATGTCCGTAGTTTGCGCCTCCGCCCGGGCGGGTCGCATTCCCCGTCATGGCTGAGAGAGCGTCGACATTGCGGACATTCTGCCCGCCGTTCGTATGCCTCTGGAAGCCGTACCCGATCCAGGTGCAGGCGGGTTTTGCCGCGGCGAACTCTTTTGCTACCTGCTCTATGACGGCAACCGGGACACCCGTAATCTTGGATGCCCATTCGACGGTGACGTTCTTCTTCAGGTAATCGGCGAACTCGTTGAACCCGGTAGAGTGCTGGTCGACCCACTTCTTGTCGTACAGCTTGTGGTCCAGGATATAGCGGGCCATGCCGAGGGCGAGGGCTCCGTCCGTGGCAGGCCTGATCTGTATATAGAGGTCCGCCTTGGATGCGGTGGAGGTACAGATGGGGTCGATGACCACCATTTTCGCACCGTTCTCCCTCGCCTTGTTGATGAACTTCATGGTGTGGATGGAGGTCCAGGCAGGGTTTACGCCCCAGAGCATGAAGTATTTCGACTTTGCGAAATCTTCGGGGTCCGTGTTCCACATGAATCCATAGTCATACCCCTGCGCGTCGATTCCGGCGGGCCAGCAGGGGGTGCCCTGGACGAGGCTGATGTACCCGAGGCTGCTCATCAGGCCCTCGACACAGTAGTGCCAGATGTTGAAGTTCCCGGAGTACTTGTTCATACAGATGGGATAGGTGGAACCGTACCGGTCCTTGAGATCCAGGATTTTCTTCGCGATGACGTCCATCGCCTCATCCCATGAGATGCGTTTCCAGTTGCCCGAACCGCGGGGCGACTGCATCATGGGATATTTTATCCTATTGGGGTCGTATACCTTATTTGTATACATGTGTCCTTTAACACACATGGAATTGCCCGTGTAGGTGTTCTGGGGGTTAGCATCCACCTTGCGGATAACGCCGTCCTTCACATACACCTGCTGTGAGCAGGTGTCATAACAGTTCCTCGGGCACGCGCTCAGGAACGTCTTGGTTGAGCCACTTGTGTCTGCCGGTGCAGAGCGAGCATCGTTGGGATCCATCTGCGAAAATCCGGACAGGGCGAGCCAACTCCCCGCCGCCAGTCCTCCCTTTACAAACGACCTTCGAGACAGGCTCGAAGCTAACGCGCGGTCGACAACACTATCGATTTCCCGCTTGCCTTCTCCCATTTGTAGCCTCCTTGTTTGCTGTTATCTTTTCGGAAGGACTTCTTGCGTTCCCCCCGTTGAGGCAAGGGAATCCCCTACCTCCCCTATTACTTGTACGTCGTTCTGTGGAATGAGGGGGGTCACGCCGGCCAGGGCCTTGAAGAAAGCGGACCGGGTGCCCTCCTGTATCATCCTGCAGAATTCTGCAACCCAGGTAAGGAGATGCTCATGCAGAAAAGCCTGCTCTGCCCGGATGAGCCTCCTTATTTCATGCATCTCCTCTCTCTCGATCGCCTGGAGACAGCGGGACTGGAGAAAGGAGAGGTATGCCAGTTCGGCGGCGATATGGTCATCGGGTTCCCTCGTCTCTCTGGTAATCCGGAAGCCGATCTCATGGTAGGCGTTCCGTACTGCCAGGGTAGTGTCACCCATGACCACACGGTGTTCTGTCCGGTACACCGACTCGTAGGGCGGTGCAACCAGGCGGGTCGGCCCTACGAAGAGGCGGTTGTACTCGAACTCGATACTTTCAAGGTCCTCGTGCGGGATTCTTTCCGCCTCTGCCCGATAGGCGGCAAGGGAATCCCCGAGGGGAGTGCCGGGAGGCGCGAGGATCTCCTGGTACTCTTGCAAGTACTGAAGGTCCTCTTTTATGGAAGGAAGGTCAAAGAGGCCGGAATATATCTTCGCCAGGTGTGAATAGGTATACATGCGTGTATAGGTTATCGCACGAAACGCAGCGAGGAGACGTTCTTCAGTCATTCTTTATTCCCCCAAGTAAAGTATGCTTCTATCTATTTACTTCTTTTCAGTGCCAAATGCAATCAGGTTTTTCCTGACAGTGGACCGGGAAAAACCTTACAGGGAAGCAGGAACTCTTCCGCCCGATACCGGACAGAGGAAAAAGTAAGAAGATCAGGGAGAGAGTAAAGTGCTCTTGGAGGGAAAAAATAAATTAAATTCAATGGGATCGCATTATAGTGCTGCATACATCTTCGTACATCCTCATTCTGCGTGCTGCTGCCTGCTTTCTCTACTATAAACATCCAAAAAAGGGAAACGTCAAATATCGTCAATAACTTGACGATATTCTTCCCGAATACAAAAGGCAGGAACTTTTTCCGCGGCTGGAGTGCTCACAACGAGGTCAGCCCCTCTCTGATGGCGTATTTGGTCAGCTCTGCAATGGTATGAATGCCCAGTTTGTCCATGATCCTGTTGCGGTGCGTCTCGATGGTTTTGATGCTCACCTGCAGATGGGAAGCGATTTCCTTGGTGGTCTGCCCCTCGGCCAGGAGCTGGAGCACCTCCCTCTCCCTGTCGGTAAGCACGGAGAAAACCGAAGGCTCCTCCTTTCTCGCGTGGAGGAAGTCCTCTACCACCACCCCTGCAATTCCGGGGCTGAGGTAGGTCTTGTTCTCCGTGACGGCCCGTATGGCGAGGATCAGTTCCTCGAAGGCGCAGTCCTTCAGCAGGTAGGCGGAGGCCCCCGCCTTCAGCATCTCCATGACGAACCTCTTGTCCGAATGCATGGAAAGGGCGATGATCTTGATCCCCGGGTGCTCGGCCATGATCTGACGGGTGGCTTCGATCCCGTTGAGGTCGGGCATGGCGATATCCATCACCACGATCTCGGGAGACAGTTTCTTGACAAGGTGCACCGTTTCCCTGCCGTCTTCCGCCTCGGCGATCACCTCGATATCCGCATTCTTCTGAAGAAGCGTCCGGAGGCCGTCACGGACGATTTTGTGGTCATCTGCCAAAAGGACTTTCAAGCTCATTCTCTGCTTCCCCCTAATTTTGAGTAAGTGTTACGGGCGATGTCAGGGTGACCTTTGTCCCTTGTCCCGGTTTTGAATCGATGATAAAGGTGCCGCCGAGGTGCTTCACTCTCTCCCTGATGCTGAAGAAACCGAAGGAGGCCTTCTCCATCTTCGAAGCGTCGAAGCCGACGCCGTCGTCTTCGACGATGATCCGTACGGAGCTCTCGTCCCGCAGCAGGGAAACCTGCACCGATTTCGCTTTCGCGTGCTTCACTACGTTGATGAGCAGCTCGCGTACCGCCTGGAACAGGAGGATGCTGATATCGTTATCGAGGGAGCGCGTCCTCCCGTCTTCCCTGAATGCAAAGGAGATACCATGCTCTTTCTGCATCCTTTCACAGAGCCACTCCATGGCTGCTTTGAAGCCGAGCTCGTGGAGAATGGGAGGGCTGAGCTCGAAGGTCAGCGTCTTCGTATACTGGATCGTCTTCTCGATAAGGACGCGGATGCTGTCCACCATCCAGGCGAGGCTTGTGGAGGACAGGGCGTTGCGAAGCTCTCCCAGTTTGATCTTGGTGATGGCAAGGGTCTGGCCGATATGGTCATGCAGGTTTGTGGCGATACGCCTCCTTTCCCTTTCCTCGGTAAGGGTCAGCTCGGAGGCGAGGGCGCGGAGCTTCTCCTGGTAGGCATTCAATTCCTCCTCCCCCTTTTTGCGTTTTGTGATGTCCCTCTGGGTGGAGATGAAGTGGGTCACCTTTCCCCGCTCGTCGCGGATGGGGGAGATCTGCCATTCGTGGTAAAAACGGGTGCCGTCCTTCCGGTAGTTCACCGCTTCCACATAAAATGCCTTTCCCCGCGCCTGGGAGCTTTCGAGCTTGAACCACTCGGTGCTGTCCGTCTTCGGTCCCTGGAGAATAATGGAGAGGCGTCCCACCACATCCTCGGGGGTATACCCCGTCATCGTGGTAAAAGCCTTGTTGACGAAGACGACCTTGGAAGTGAACTGCTCGGGCCGCGCGGTGGTGATAATGATGGAGTCGGTCGTCTGTTGTATGGCTGATTCGAGGAGCTTCAGCATCTCCTCGGTCTTTCTCCGTTCGGTAATATTGCTGAAGAAGGCCAGCGTGGCGGGCCTTCCCATCCAGGTGATCAGGACGGAGTTGATCTCCAGCCATTTCATGTTTCCGTCCTTATCGATGATCCGCGCCGAATAGAGATGGGGGAGCATATCCCCCTTCAGTCTCCTCAGGTGTTTCTCCACAACGATGTCCCGGTCGTCGGGGTGGAAGAACTCGAAGAAGAGGCGGGAGGTCAGCACCTCTTCCGGATGCCCGAAAATACGCACTGCCTTGGGGTTGAGGTATTTGAAAAAGTTATCCTGGGTGACGGCTATCCCCTCGTTGGCGTTCTCCACGACGAGGCGGTATTTCTCCTCGGAGCTTTTCAGGACCTTTTCCGCCCATTTGCGCTCCAGGATCTCGTGCTGGAGCTCTTCGTTCGCTTTTGTCAGCTGGGCTGTGCGGATCCTCACTTCCCGTTCGAGGCTGCTGCGGCATCTCTTCAGCAGTTCCTCATGGTGCTTGCGCTCGGTGATGTCGGTGCCCACGCAGAGGATCTCGCTGATCCTGCCCTCGCTGTCCAGGAGCGCCTTGTGGGTCCATGCGATCCAGGAGCGCTCCCCGCTCTTGCGGATGTTCTCCTGCTCCCTGTTCGTATAGCGTTTCGAGTTCCTGCTGATGCCCTCCAGCAATCGCTTTATGCTGCGGATATGCCTCTCTGTCCTGGGGATGATGGTCCCCATCACGTTTCTGCCGATGATCTCGTCCTCCCTGAAGCCGAAGAATTCCTGGGCGAAGCGGTTGAAGAACGTGATGGTTCCCTTCAGGTCCATCTGCATGATGATGCTGTTCACGTTCTCCACGAGGTCGTGGTACTTCGCCTCGCTCTCGGACAGTGCCTTACGGATTTCCCTCTGGTTTGTAATATCTTCGAGGATGCAGATCATGCCGTCGTACTTCTTCTCCCTCACCCGCGGGATAAGCCAGCCCGACTGGTAGGTCTGCCTTCCGGCAGGGGTAAGGACGGGAACCTCGGAGTAGTAGACCGGCTGAAGGGTCTCCTTTGCTTCCTCATAATAGCTCTGGAACTGCTCCATCATGGCTTCCGAAGAGGAAGTGAGCGCCCGGTATCCTACGAGCTTCTGTTTCGTGGTCCCCGCGATCATCTCCATTCCCCTGTTGGCGTACTTGATCCTGTCGTGTCTGTCCGACACCCAGACCCCGCATGTGATTCCGTTCAGGATTCCCTCATAAAAGCTTTTGGTATCGATGAATTCTCTCTTCAGCTTTTTGAATTCACGCTGCTCCGCCTCCAGCTCCGCCACTCTGCGGCGCAACTGCTCGGCTTCCTGCTGCAGCTCTTTTTTTGTCTTCTCCTTCTCTCTCATCCTCTCTCCTGCCGCGACGCCGTTCCGGTGCCCCCTCATCTACGAGGGTCCGGGGGGGGGAGCAAGTTCCCCGGATCCGCCTCAAATGCATTCTGTCCTGGAAGGGAGGGAGGCGGTAGTCGTCCTGGGAAACTGCACCGGGGAAACCGGTACGGCAAGCCGTTCTGTCTTTTTACTTCTCTCCGCGGGAAGACGCAAGTCTTTTCGCTTGCTGCAGCACCTCGCAGAGATCGCTCAGCTCGGCGGCATGTTCCAGGCATTCGTAATGGACATCATGCGCCTCAAAGCTCTCGCCGATGAGGGCGCGGAGTATCCGGTACTTGAGGGGGGGGTGTATCTCGTCGAAGATGTAGTAGTCGCAATAGTTGTCCGAGCCCTCCCTCCTGCAGATGTGGACGACATACCTGGCGTCCTCCATTTTGTAGAGATCAAGCTCGAATTCCTTGATGATGAGCGTTCCTTCTTCAACGTATGTCTTCACCGTGGACCGGAGCAGCGGAGTCAGATTGATGGTGTTCTCCGCGCCGGACAAGGCGTCGAAGAATTCATTGACATTGATTCTGTCGGCGTAACCTTCGAAGAAGTTTCTGTCCATTGTTCTCCCCTTCCTTTCCCTTTTAATTAAATCACCGGAAGGGGTTTTTTGTAAAGCCTTGCGCTTACGCGGGAGGAATCGGAAGGGTACCTATCCCCTTGATCTCAGAGGGAATCAGCAGAGAGCCATTCTTCTCACGGGAGATTCCTGCGCCTCCTACTATGATAGTGCGCCTCTCTCGAAGGGCATGAAAATACGCAAAGAATCAATGCGCTTCTCTTTCAGGGGTGGGAGGGGCAGGGGGATTCGATGTCCTTGCAATGCAACGAATCACCGTACTCCCTCGCGGATAGTTGTTCAGATCCTTGTATCCTCCGGGGAGCGTCACCCCTGACTCCTACTCTCTGTGTCAGGGGAGTCGTGAAGTCCTTCACTCCCCGACCTCTTGTTCTGCCTCTCTACCGCTCACTCCGTTACCACAGCGCAAACTCGCTTCCGCTCAAACATGCACTGTGGTGGCCACTCCGTTTCACGAAGAGAGGAGACGAACAAGAGCTAAGGTCCGCTCAGAACTCCCCTCCTCCCCTCTCTCTCACCCCTCAGACTCACTTCACATGCATTCCCTTTGGAAAGAAAGGGGGAGGCTGTTCCTTTCCTCTGCCGTCATCCCGGCGGATTCTCTGAGCCGGGATCCAGTCTTTTGAATAAGGAACTGGACCCCGGCTTTCGCCGGGGTGACGGCTTTGAGGGATTCTGACTCTCGCCGGGGTGACGGCATAGAGGGGCTCCGGCTGTCTCCCTGAGTGACTGATTCTGAAACGGAGTATATACGGGGGCAGGGGGGTGTCCTCTTCTCTGTAGCGAGTGTCTGGAAGAGCAGAGGGGGCAGGACACCCTCCCCTTTCTCCCCTCCCCTCGAGGGAGGGGAATGAGGAGATCCCCTGAGAACAGGGAGGAATTCACTCGCAAAGAAAGAGGGTACCCTCTTAGCCCCATACTAAAAGATGCCTATTCAGAAGAGAGGGGAGGAGATGACCTTCCTCTCCCTGCCCCTCCGACTGCGACCGCTACCCGGCGCAGCCTTCGGTAACGCAACGGATATACGTCTGCAGGTTCTCCAGTGAGGTCTGGGGCAGGATACCGCAGCCGGGAGCGACCACCTGCATGCCACTGCGCAGGGCCTCCATGGTTTCAGCCTCTATTTCCTGCTTGCTGCCCAGGCAGAGGGTATGGGGAGAAATGTTTCCCACCAGTGCCGCTTTCCCGGCGGCTGTCCGGCGTGCCTTCTCCGTATCCACCGGCTTGTCGATGCTCAGGCCCTTTACCCCGGTGGCGACCATCTGGTCCAGCAGGGGGGTGGCGTTGCCGCAGATGTGAAGAACGGCGGGTTTCTGCAGGGCCTGCACCATCTCACGGGTGTAGGGGAAAGAGAACCGGGTGTAATAGGACGGCCCCAGTGCCTGCGAGGTCCCGTCCACCAGCATAAGGACGTCGGGATTCCTCTTCTCGATTTCTGCCGCATAGGATTTAGCAATTCCGGTCATGATCTCCATCTGCCGGAGGAGGAAGTCCGGGTCCTTGTACAACGCCATGGTGATGTCTTCGAAGCTCAATGTGGTGGAAAGGAGCTCGAAGGGGGTGCCCAGGGCGGCGATGACGGGGACCTCGTCCCCGGCTTTCTCCCGGAGAAGAGTGATGGCTTCCAGCACCTCGGGCATCCTCCCGTCCCTCAGGGGATCGGGAATTCTGATCGTGTGGTAGGTCTCCCTGGACTTTGGCATGCTCATGGGAGGGGCGGTTGCCTCCTCTCCGAAACGGGTCTCGCAGCCCATGGCTTCAGCCTCGATAGTGATATCGAAGGGGACCCGGACACTTTCAATGCCTCCGATTTCGTGGCAAGCCCAGGCGAGTCCCGCCATGGCAGAGGCTTTTCTCAGGGCTTCCGGCCATTTGTACCCGCTTTTTTCCATGACCTCTTCTATGGCATTCTGCGTGGGAACCGCCGCAGGGGGCCGGTCCACCGGCTGCAGGGCCAAGGCTTTCAGAAGTCTCTCTTTCTGGTTCATCTTTTTACCTCCCCCTATCAGAGCTTATTTTTCCTGTATGAGCTTAATGATTTCGGCATGATCGGGAAAGCGCCCCGAGCCGGTCTTCGAGAAGATCCTCTCCCCGTCGACCAGCACCTCGAAAGCCCCGCTGACGTTCGACTGTACCAGGACCGGTTTGACATTGACCGCCCGTTCGATGGCGATACCCAGGCTTGCCGCAATGGGACGATAGTTGCAGGTGACGCAATACTCGATCTCAACCTTTTTCATAGTCATCCCTCCTCTTGATGATGGTGTACTGCTGTTCTGTTTCTCTCTTCCCCGGAGCGTCCGGCCGGAGTTTTCGGACCGGAACTCACTGGGCAAGATGCTTTTTCTTGATGGTACGGGGTTGCGGCGGAAATGTCAAGGGAGGAAGACAGGAACCTGTCTTTTCCTGTTTTTCGGGAGTTCCGTATGCTACTATTTGAAATAGGGGTAGGAGAGGGGAGTGCCCCTCCTGCTTCGGTCCCGTTTCCTTTCATGCTCGTACTCCCCCGGACAAGCCGCCTTTCCCCCTCTTCGCCGACACTTTTCACGGTTGAAAGGAAGTGTGCAGGTGTGCTCAGTATGATCTGCATCAGTTTAAAGGGAAACTGAATGATGGATAATGGAAATAAAAAGAGGAGGGCGCAATGGGGAGCGACGGCATAGAGCGGGGAAGCCTTTCAAACAAAGAGTTGGAGTTTGAGCGAAAAAGGCTTCTGAACCTCATTGAGTGCAGGATCCGGAGGAATGAACTGGATCTGGCACAGGAGCACGCAGA
Source organism: Nitrospira sp. (assembly GCA_002634385.1). GTDB lineage: Bacteria > Nitrospirota > Thermodesulfovibrionia > Thermodesulfovibrionales > Dissulfurispiraceae > Nitrobium > Nitrobium versatile. The sequence continues at coordinate 50,812 of NSJL01000021.1, read as the reverse complement.
AGAGCTGTTTAACAGGGAACTGCAATTCGAAGTGCTCAGGGAAGCGCGCCGGTTTGTACGGTACAACAGGATCTTTATCAGGGCGATCCTGTTCCTTGTCGGCCTGTTCTGCCTTCTCGCCGCATGTGCGGTACTGGATATCCACCCCTCGTTCAGTGTTGCCGCGGTCGGCTGCATTGTCCTCTCAATCGTCTCCCTGGTATTTATCGATACGCTGATTGCGGGCAGGTTCGAGAGGTCCGTGGAGCTTCTCATGAATACCTATGATGCGGAAAAACTCTCTTTTATCCGCCGTGTTTTCGAAAGCTGCAGGGGGTAGCGCTGTCCGCGGGTCGGCGGTAGGAGGGAAGCTATTTCTTCCTGAAAGTTCTGATGGATTCAGAACAGAGGCGGAAGAGGGGCTCCGGGGACCCCTCGCCGGAGAGCGGAGAGGGGTTCCCCCCGGATTCGCTATTGCATCCCGAGGAAAGCCCGGGCAAGGAAGGCGGCCATCTGGTCCCTGGTTACCGGTGCATCAACACTGTAGGTCCCCGTTACCGTGGTGATCCCCGCATCCCTGAGCTTCTGGACGTATTTGAAATAAGCATTTGTTGCAGGGACATCGCTGAAATAGGGGGTTTGGGTATAGGTGAAGCTTTCCCCGTATTTTGCTCGTATGATAAAGGCAGCCATCTGGTCCCTGGTTACCGGTGCATCAACGCTGTAGACCTCCGTTACCGTGGTAATGCCGGCGTCCTTTACTTTTTGGATATACTTGAAGAAGGGATGCGAGGAGGGGACATCGCTGAAATAAGGGGATTGGGTGTAGGTGAAATCCTCTCCATAGAGGGCCCGCACGATGGCGACCGCTATCTGTCCCCTGGTGGTGGTATCGGAAGCGCAGTACTTGCCCTCTCCGCACCCCACGGTGATGCCTGCCGTATAAATCGCGTTGATGTAGCTATTCGCCCAGTTGTCACAGGTAACATCGGAGAAAGGGCCGCATTCAGAGGTAAAGGTGGCGGTCACGGTCTTACTTGCAGTCATGCTCGTAACGCACTGTCCCGTGCCCGAGCATCCTCCTCCGGACCATCCCGAAAACTGGGAGCCCGAAGAGGCGGTGGCGGTCAGGGTCACCACGGTCCCGGAATCGTAGGCTTCCGAGCAATCGGTTCCGCAGCTGATGCCGGAGCCGGTGACGGTTCCCGTCCCTGTCCCCGCCTTGCTCACCGTGAGGGTGTACTGTGTGGTGAAAGCCCTGCTCACCTCATTGGAGTACGCGCTTTCGTTCCCCTCGGCGTCGTAGGCGGTGACGGCGAAGTAGTAGGTTCCGCCGAGGAGGCCGGTGACGGTGTAGGAGGAGGTGGTGCCGACATTGATGGTTTGCGAGTAGGAGCCCGAAGAGGTTCCGTAGTAGAGCTTGTACCCTGCCAGGTCGGCCAGGGGAGAGCCGTCCGTGTTGGTGGTCGGAGCGTCCCAGGAGAGGGTTGCCGATGCGCTGAAAGCGTCGGGAGCCGCGAAAAGAAGCGTCAGCATGAGGATAAGAGAAAGCGAGCATAAGGAAAGGATAGTCCTCCTGTGCTTTGATCCGGTGATGCGTGAAAACATGAATACCTCCTACGTCTCGTCTGTTGCCGTGCACGATACAAGCGGGGAGGATGCTCTGTATCTTTGCCCGGTGGCCCTTCTGCCGCCTAGAGCGTACAGCTTGAATGCGAGGGCCGGTGGATTTGAATCCGGGCCCACCGTGCAGTACTATGCCTTTCTCTCGGGCTTCTGATCCGGCAGGCAGGATTGTTCCACTATAGAATAATGATAGCGGATAGGAGGTAAGTAGTCTGTGATTGTAATCACAATTTTTTCGCGCTCTGTGGGGGACAGAGGCGGAAAACGGCAGGGATGGTGGCGTGAAGCGGAGAGGGGACGAGATGCAGGGAACGGACCCTACTTCCTGATGATCTGTCCCGTTGGCTCCCAGGTGCGGCCCTTCTCCGGGGGCGGAGGGCGGAAACTCTCCACGAGATCTCCGACCTTCGCCTTGTTGAAGTCCTTTATGCGTATGCCCACCTGCTGCCTCGGCACTGCTTTCTGCACCGCGACATCTCCCCGGTGGAGCGATTCTATGGTGCCCTGGTATACGGGCCCCATGGCAGTAATGATGCGGAAGCGTTCGCCTACCGCCAAAAAGCCTTCCTGGACTTCGCTGCCGATGATGATCCCCTTCCGGCTGCTCTTGAAGAGGGCGATTATTTTGCCGAAGCCGATGATCTGTTCTTCGGGCTCGTGGGGCACAAGAGAATCGGCAATGGCTTTTATGTCTTCGAGCAACCGGTAAATCACCTGGTACAGGCGGACCTCGATCCTGTGCTCCCGCAGTATCTTGTCCAGCGAATGCGTCACGCCTACCTGAAAACCGATAATGAGCCTGCTCGCTGTCTCGGCGAAGAGTACATCGGATTTGCTGATATCGCCGATGCCGCTGTGAATGATAGAGATGGCGACAGCAGGCGTGCTCAGTGATGCGATACCTTTGGTGACGGCTTCGACGCTTCCCATGGAGTCACCCTTGAGGACGATCTCCAGCTTCGGCTTCTTCTTTTCCGTCAGTAGTGGTGCCGCCGGTTTTTTCACGGTTTTGACCATACGTCCACTCCGGGGGGCCCTGCTCTGCTGTGTGTACGAAACGGCAAAAAGAGTTCTTATTCACATCATATGGTTTTGGACCCGTGCTGTCAATGCCTTCGGGCTCAAAAGGGTGCAATTCAAAGTGGCAGCACAAAGAAGAGGTGCAGAAGAGGAGGCAGCAGGGGGTAAGAGCGATATCGGGAGGATTTCGTGAGAGCGAGGACTCTTTGCTGACTACCAGAACAGAGGGTACTCGCCCTCACTCTTCAACATACCCGTATTGTCATAGCCCTGTGCAAAGTTTCTGTGATACCATAAGGAATAAGGGGGAAAAGGCATGAAGAATCCCGTCAAAACTCAGGATAGGCAGCACAACGAGGGCTCCGTGAAGGCGCTTGAGGCATGCCCGGTCCAGAACCGCGACTTCCGGGAGCTGTACCAAAAGCTCCTCGAAGTCGCGCCCGATGCCATGATCTTTGTAGAGAAGAGCGGCCGGCTTGCTCTGGTCAATGCCCAGGCGGAACGACTGTTCGGCTACTCACGGGAAGAGCTGATCGGCGGGGATGTGCATATGCTGATCCCCGAACGGTTCCGCAAACAGCACCGGGAGAACATTTCCCGGTTCTTTGCACAGCCCAGAACACGCCCGATGGGGTCGGGCCTCAAGATCTACGCCCGGAGGAAGGACGGTACCGAATTCAGGGCTGACATAAGTTTGAGCCCTTTGGAGATTGACGGCGAGGTGCTTGTCATCGCAGCGATCAGGGATATCTCCGAGCGGGTCCGCGCAGAGGAACAGATCGAGTTCGATTATCAGGTCCAGAGAGTGATAAGCACGATCCTGAAGATCGCACTGGAACCGGTTTCCCTCGACGAGCAGCTCGGCCGCATCCTGGAGCTGATCATCTCCATAACCGACCCCGCACTGGAGGCCAAGGGCCTGATTTATCTTCTGGATGCGGCGTCCGGGGAGTATGTTCTCAAGGCCCGGAACGGCTTTTCAGAAACCGGGGAGACTTCCCCGGAGGAGATCCCTGAGTACCCGAAGCCGGAGGTCCAACCGGGTCTGAGCTGTGAGGTTTCGTACACGGGACATGCCGATGCACCCTATGAAATGATCTATACACACCGCTCTTCTTTCGGTCATTATTGCATCCCCATCTGTGAGGGCGGCACCATACTCGGGCTGCTCAGCATCTTTGCCAAGGAATGGCCCATGGCACGGCCCCGGGAAGAGGTCTTCTTCCGTGCCGTCGCCCATACCCTCGCTATTATCATCAAGCGCAGCCAGACCGAAGCCGAACGGAAGAAGCTCCTCGAACGGCTCTCCCAGGCCGAAAAGCTCGCTGCACTGGGAAGGATCTCTGCAAATGTCGCCCACGAAATCAGGAACCCGCTCACAGTGGTGGGGGGCTTTGCACGGAGATTGCAGCGGAGTGCGGCACAAGAAACGAGAGAGCGGGAGTACGCTGATTTCATTGTTTCGGAGGTGAGCAGGCTCGAAGAGATCCTCAGGGATGTCCTCTCCTACGCCAGGACAACAACCCTGCAGCTGCGGGAGTATCGCATTCACGAGATTATTGACGACGTCCTGAAGATGTACGAGGAGAGGTGCAGTCAGCATTCGGTCACCGTCCGGAAATCCTATCGATATGCTGACGGGGTCGTTGTCGACAAGAACCGCGCACGGGAGGTCATTATCAACATCGTAGCGAACGCTCTCGACGCCATGCCCGGCGGCGGAACACTGACTGCCGGCACGGCCCAGGAGGATGTCGAAGGGAAACCTTTCGTTACGGTAACGATCAGTGACACCGGAGAAGGCATTCCGGCCGACAGGCTGAACAAGATCTTCGAACCGTTCTTCACCACGAAGGTAACCGAGAAGGGGGTAGGGCTCGGACTCTCCATCAGCAGGAAGATCATGGAAGACCATGGCGGCTTTATCACGGTGGAGAGCGTGGCGGGGAAGGGCACCACCTTTACCCTCTATTTCCCTCAACGCAAGATCCGTAATACGGAGAGTGTATCCTCTCCTTTTCTTCTCGGCACTTGACCGGAAGGCACCTCTCACTACCCTCCCTGCCGGGCGCAGCGGGTGTCCGGCGTTCGGGTAGAAGCTTCCCCGAAGGAGAGGAGAGAGAATGTGTGCGGGACATGCACGCTGCTCGCAGATCGTCTTGTGTTGCCGGCTGAATGTATAACCAGGTGAAATTTGGTGGAGGCGGCGGGAATCGAACCCGCGTCCGAAAGCACTACACTCAAGCGTCTACATGCGTATCCTGCCTATTTGATCTCGGATACCGGATTGCCGGCAGGCGGGCCTCCGGGCATCCTATCCCCTGAATCTCCCGCCGGAATTAAGGGCCTCATCCGGCGGCAGCCTGCTGTATGACGCCCGTCTCCGCGGCACAGACAACCTCGGAGGAGCGTGCTGCTATTGGTTAAGCAGCGAGTGCCAGTTCGTTGTTGGCGTTTGTGTTTGTTTCCACCTTTTTACGTGGTGATGGAGCCACGGCATGCAACTTGAGCCTCATAACCTCCGTCGAGCCCTGACGCCCCCTGGAATTATACTTTATTATACCATATCGGCCCCCCTTTCCGTGGGACCTGTTTGCCTGCGTTCGACCGGGGGTTACCTGCTCTTCATCGCCCGCTCGATATCCCTCTTCGCCTCGCGTTCCTTGATTGTCTCCCGTTTTTCGTAGACCTTCTTGCCTTTGGCAAGGCCGATTTCCACCTTCGCAAAGGGTCCCTTGAAATAGATCTTGAGCGGGACCAGGGTATACCCCTTCTGCTGGGCCTTGCCCTTGATTCTCTCGATTTCCTTGCGGTGGAGGAGGAGCTTCCGCGTCCGCAGCGGGTCGTGGTTCATGATGTTTCCATGGGAATAAGGGCTGATATGGCAGTTGAAAAGGAATACCTCCGAATCCTTGATGAGTACATAGCTGTCCTTGAGATTCGCCTTGCCGTCACGGAGGGATTTCACCTCGGTGCCGAGAAGCTGTATGCCTGCTTCAGCAGTCTCTTCAATACTGTAATCATGGTACGCTTTTCTGTTCTGTGCGACGATCTTCATAGGGGTATGATAGCAGGAACTGGAAAGACAGAGCAAAGACAGGTAAAGGTAAAGAGTAAAAGGAAAAGAAAGAAAAACATAGTTGTCTTTGTCGTTTTCTCTACCTCTGCCTTTACCTCTACCTGTCTTTCTCTGTATAATTCTGCGTAGTCCTAATTAACGGGGAGGTCCGGAATGAAAAGGCTTTTGATGTGTACGTTTCTCATGTTCACCCTTGTCGTCTCCTGCGGGGGAAAGAAGGATATCAAGAGGGAGTCGGCGGATTCGAAAATTGCAAAGGAGGCCTTTGCCCTTGCAGAGACGTTGAGGGAGGCTTACCAGAAAAAGGATACGAGTGCTATCGAGAAGAGCACTACCCGCGATGGTTTCAGGGCCGTAGCAGGGGTAATGCGGCCCTTCGATACCGCCCGGCTTTCGTTCAATCCTGTATGGGTGGAGATCGATGGGGGGACGGTGCAGATGAATGTCCAGTGGAGCGGCCATTGGCTGAAGGGCGACAGGCTCGCGGAGGAGAGGGGGATGGCTGTTTTCGTACTGCAGGGAAGACCCCTCAAGCTGGATAAAATTCTGAGGGCGAATCCGTTCAAATACCCCGAATAGCAGGCGAGGCGCGCCGGGATGGGGTCTTCCCGGCGCCCGCTACGGGCTTTCGTCGCTCTCCCATTTTCCCCTTTGTGTCGGCAGTGCAAGGGCTTTCTTCAGCATCCGCATGAATTCGGGCCGCGGCACCTCCCGTGCCCCCAGGCTGAGCAGGTGGTCCGTGGTAACCTGGCAGTCAATAAGAGTAAATCCCCGGTCGGTAAGATACTGGACCAGCCTTACCAGGGCCACCTTCGACGCGTTGCTCTTCCGGGAGAACATGGATTCTCCGAAAAAAGCGCCCCCCAGGGCAATTCCGTAGAGCCCCCCCACCAACTCCCCCTCCCGCCAGCTTTCCACGGAGTGGGCATATCCTGACCGGTGAAGGCGCAGGTAGGCCTCGCGCATGGCATTTGTGATCCAGGTGCCCCTATCCCTTTTGCGGGCAATCTCCGCACAATTCCCGATGACCTGCTCGAAGGCGGTATCCATGGTAACGGTGAACCCCCCCCTTCTGACGACCTGCCGCAGGCTTCTCGATACCTTCAGCTCCTCCGGGATGAGGATGAGACGGGGGGAGGGGGACCACCACAGGATGGGATATCCCTCGGAATACCAAGGGAATATCCCCAAGGAATAGGCAAGGAGGAGACGGCCCTCGCTCAAGTCCCCTCCCACCGCCAGGAGCCCGTCCGGCTCGGCCAGCTCGGGAGGGGGAAAGGCGAGTTTGCGGGTAAGCTGAAAAACAGGCATGGAAGAATCTACTGCGGCAGGTAGTCGAATGTCAGCGCGTTCTGCTCCCTTCCGATGGATGCCCTTCCGCCCCTCTTCAATTTTCCGAAGAGCACCTCTTCGGAAAGGACATCCTTTATTTTTTCCTGGATGATCCGTGCCAGCGGCCGCGCACCGAAGAGGGGATCATACCCTTTTTCCGCAAGCCATTCCGCTGCCGTGTCGGACAGGACGATCTTCACCTTTTTCCGTCCGAGCTGGCCCTGGAGCTCGTTGATGAATTTATCCACGATTCTCCGCATGATATCCGGGGTGATGGGATTAAAGGCGATGATGCCGTCGAGACGGTTCCTGAACTCGGGGTTGAAGAGCCGGGTGACCGCATCTTTTCCCTTAGCCTGTGCGTCTTTGCTCCTGTCCCCGAACCCGACCACGCTCCGGGACATATCCTTTGCCCCTGCGTTGGAGGTCATGATCAGGATTACGTTCCTGAAGTCCGCCTTCTTGCCGTTGTTGTCGGTCAGGGTGGCGTAATCCATGACCTGGAGGAGAATGCTGAAGATATCGGGGTGCGCTTTCTCGATCTCGTCCAGAAGCAGTACGCTGTACGGGTGCTTACGGATGCCGTCCGTAAGCAGTCCCCCCTGGTCGAACCCCACATAGCCGGGGGGCGCCCCGATGAGGCGCGCCACGGTGTGCTTCTCCATATACTCGCTCATATCGAAGCGAATGAACTGTACCCCCAGCACCGAAGCCAGTTGTTTCGAGACCTCGGTTTTCCCCACTCCGGTGGGCCCGGTGAAGAGGAAGGAGCCGATGGGCTTATCGGGGGAGCCCAACCCCGCCCGCGCCCGTTTGATGGCGGATACCAGGGAGTGAATGGCGCTGTCCTGCCCGAAAACGGTGTTCTTCAGTTCGGTCTCGAGCCGCTTGAGCCTCTCCATATCGGAAGAGGAAATGGTGCGCGAGGGGATCCTGGCGATCTTCGCCACCACTTTTTCTACTTCGGGAACTCCCACCGTCCTCCGGGTCCCGTACGCGGGGGAGAGCTTCAGGACGGCCCCCGCCTCGTCGATCACATCGATAGCCTTGTCCGGGAGATACCGGTCGTTGATATACTTTGCGGAGAGTTCCGCGGCGGCCCGCAGGGCACTCCGTGTGTAGGTCACTCCGTGGAACTCCTCGTAATAGGATTTCAACCCGTCGAGAATATGGACCGTCTCTTCCATGTCCGGTTCGCGGATCTCTACTTTCTGAAACCTCCGCGAGAGGGCGCGGTCCTTCTCGAAGTGGTTTTTGTACTCCTCATAGGTCGTCGCCCCGATACAGCGGATCTTCCCCGAGTTCAGCAGGGGCTTCAGGATATTGGAGGCGTCCATGGAGCCGCCGCTGGTGGCACCCGCACCCACGACGGTATGGATCTCGTCGATGAAGAGGATGGCATCGGGTATCGTTTCGATGCTGCGCAGGGTCGCCTTCAGCCGTGCCTCGAAATCGCCCCGGTATTTGGTGCCCGCCAGAAGGCCTCCCATGTCCAGGGAGAAGATCTGGGCCCTTTTCAGGATGTCCGGCACCTGCTCCCGGTGGACTTTCAGGGCGAGGCCTTCCACAATGGCGGTTTTCCCTACTCCCGGCTCTCCGACGAAGATGATATTGTTTTTTCTCCTCCTGCAGAGGACCTGTATGGTTCGCTGCACTTCCGCCTCGCGCCCCACAAGGGGATCGATACCCCCGGAGGCGGCTTTTTCTACCAGGTTCACGGAGAAGAGCTTCAGGGGGTCCTTGTGGGGTGCTTGTCTTTCTTCGTGGGGCGACTCCGCTTCATCGTCACCCTCCTGCAACGGCTCTCCGGAGGATTTTGATATTCCGTGGGACAAGAAATTCAGTACATCCAGACGGGTGATCCCTTCCTCGAGGAGGAAGTGTACGGCAGGGGAGTCCTCTTCCAGGAAGAGGGAGGCGAGCATGTCTCCCGCATCCGCCTCCTCTTTTCCCGCGGAGTGGACATGATGCAGCGCCCTCTGGATCACCCTCTGGAACCCGATGGTGGTCTGCGGGTACTCCTCGGTATTCCGTGGGATCTTGGTGATGCCGTTCTCGAAGAAGCTCTCCAGCGACGCCTTGATCTTCTCGATGCTCCCGCCGCAGTTTTCGATGATCTCCCTGCCCCACTCGTCATGGAGGAGGGAGAAAAGGAGATGCTCCACCGTGAGGTATTCGTGCTTCCGGGCCCGCGCGTCCCGTATGGTGGCCTCTATGGTCAATTCAAGCTCTTTATTGATCATTCCTTCTCCATGGTACATTGCAGCGGAAAGTTGCTCTTCCGCGCAAGGCCGTGTACCTCGGCGATCTTCGTTTCCGCGATATCCCTGGTATACACACCGGCCAGTCCCTTGCCGTTCTTGTGGACATGGAGCATAATCCGGGTGGCTTCCACCGGGGACTTCTGAAAGATATTTTCGAGAATATGGACCACAAAGTCCATAGTGGTGTAATCGTCATTCAGGAGGAAGACACGGTAAAGGGGAGGTTTCTTTGTCTTCTGCCGTTCTTTTACCCCGATTTCCTCTTCGAATCTTCCTTCTCTATGGTCTTCCCTGGCTCCCATTGCTTTTTTCCCGGGACTGACGGTATCTTACTTGCACGAACTGCAGGAGCCGGCACTGCAGGAGGAGCATCCCGAGGATGCCTGGCGCTCGACCCCGCTCATGCCGAAGGTGGAGAACTTCTTTTTCACCACGCCGTCTGCGCAACGGGGGCAGCGAACCTCCTGGTTTCCGAACACGAGTTTTTCGAACTCTTCTCCGCATTTGGTGCATTTATATTCATATAACGGCATTTTTCTCTCTCCTTGGTAGAGACACTCCGGTGAAAGGTGTCTGTTATTGTCTTAATTATAACATAGTGCTTGAATTCTTGAAAGAAATCCATTAAAGTGTAGATAGTTTGACCGTCCGCCAGGAGCAGCGGGCGAGCGGCGTTTATCCGGTTTTTAGGGAGGAGGTATGGTGAATAAAGGGCAAAGTCTCCAGGACAGCTTTCTCAACCATCTGCGCAAAGAGAGGATTCCCGTAGTGGTCTATCTCACGAACGGGGTGCGACTGAAAGGGGTTATCAAGGGATTCGACAGCTTCGTCATCCTGCTGAAGGAATCCAATGAGCAGCTCATTTACAAACATGCCGTTTCCACCATCGTCCCCGAGAGGAGCATGGATTTCAGGATCGAGCCGTCCGAAGCGCACTGACTTCCCATGCAGACCTTTAGAAATCCCCTGCCCACTGCTGATATAATAATTGAATACCGGAACGGAATTATCCTCATCCAGCGGAAGAACCCCCCTTACGGCTGGGCTCTTCCGGGGGGCTTTGTCGATTACGGAGAGAGTCTTGAGGCTGCTGCGGTCCGGGAGGCGAGGGAAGAGACCGGCCTCGAGGTGAAGCTGGTGCGGCAGTTCCACACCTATTCCGATCCGGCCAGGGACAAGCGGTTCCACACCATCACGACGGTGTTTATCGCTACCGCCGGGGGGGAAGCCCGTGCAGGGGATGATGCAAAAGGGATCGGCGTCTTCACCAGGGATACCCTGCCGGAGGATATTGTCTTCGACCACAGGGAGATACTCAACGATTATTTTACCGGGAGGTATTAAGCAATGCTGCAGTCCATGAGAAAGCATGCGCGGTTTTTCTATTTTCTCTTTTTCATTGTCATTCTCTCCTTCATTTTCTGGGGGGTGGGAACGGTCGATAAATCCACAACGGCGACAGTGGCCGAAATAGGCAAGGAAAAGATCACCGCCGAGGAGTACTGGAGAACCTATGAGACGATGCGGGAGAACCTGAGGACCTCGCTCAAGGGGCAGCTTACCGAAGAGATGGAGAAGAGCATGAAGCTCAAGGAGGTTGCCCTCAACAGCCTTATCGAGGAGAAGGTGCTGCTCGCCTCCGCGCGCGAGTTGGGTATTACGGTGTCCGACAAGGAGTTGCAGGAGGCTATTACCAGCGACCCCCGCTTCATGAGGGACGGCCTGTTCCGGCAGGATGTCTATTTCAAGACCCTGGAGCTGAACAGGCTGACGCCCGAGATGTTCGAGAACTCCGTGCGGCAGCAGTTGTTGCTCCTGAAGATGAGGCGGCTGATTGTCGCCTCTGCGGGGGTGACCCCTGCGGACATGCCCCCGGCCGTGCAGGAAGGGAAGACGGGAGAGGACGCGAAGGCTGCTGAAGCCGCTCAGATGCAGGCGATGGAAAAGGCGGGAGCGGCGGTACGGTCCTATGTGGACGGCCTCAAGCAGCAGATGAACGTGAAAGTCGATATGCAACTGCTGTCCTGACCGGACTTCCCCCTGAAAACAGCTCCATGGGCTCCCCCGGTCCGGACCGGCCCGGACCGGAAAGAGAGGGGCGGGGAGTTCATTCTTTTGGACGAAACATGGTATACTTTCATTCAAAATTTCAAAGGGGTTAGGAAATGCTTGACGATATAGTGCCTCTGGGATTGACCTTCGATGATGTCCTGCTTTTGCCCGCAAAATCCGATGTGCTGCCGCGGGATTCGGATATCCATACCCGGCTGACCAGGAACATCGTCCTCAATATCCCCATCATCAGCGCCGCCATGGATACGGTTACCGAGGCGAGGCTCGCCATGGCCGTGGCGCGGGAGGGGGGCCTGGGGATCATTCACCGTGCGATGCCCCCGCAGAAGCAGGCCCTGGAAGTGGATAAAGTAAAGAAGTCGGAAAGCGGGATGATCGTCGATCCTATCACCATCGCCCCCGACGCGCTCATTTCCGAAGCACTGGCCCTCATGGAAAGGTATCGTATATCGGGCGTCCCCGTCACCCTCAAGGGAAAGCTGGTCGGAATCCTGACCAACAGGGACCTGCGGTTCGAAACCAATGTCAACAAGAAAGTATCCGAGGTGATGACGAGAGAGCGGCTTATCACCGGACCGGTGGGGACCACCCTCGACGAGGCGAAGGAGAAGCTCCACGAGTACAAGATTGAGAAGCTTCCCATCGTGGACGATGATTTCAACCTGAAGGGGCTTATTACCATTAAAGATATTGAAAAGAAAAAGAAATACCCTAGCGCGTGCAAAGACTCCATGGGAAGGCTCCGGGTGGGCGCAGCGGTGGGAGTGGGGGAGGAGGCCCTCTACCGGGTGGAGCTCCTCGTGAAAGCGGGCGTCGATATCATTGCCATCGATACTGCCCACGGGCACTCGAAGGCGGTGATCAGTACGCTCAAGGAGATAAAGAAGAACTTTGCCATCGACGTGGTTGCCGGGAATGTGGCCACGGCCGAGGGGGCGAGGGATCTCATCAAGGCTGGCGCCGATGCCATCAAGGTGGGAATCGGTCCCGGCTCCATCTGCACCACGCGTATTGTGGCCGGCGCCGGCGTCCCGCAGTTGACCGCCATCAAGAGCTGCTATGAGGTCTCCTCCAAGGCGAATGTTCCGCTTATTGCCGATGGCGGTATCAAGTACTCGGGCGACGTGACCAAGGCCCTGGCGGCGGGAGCCCACTGTGTCATGATCGGGAGCCTCTTTGCCGGAACGGACGAATCCCCCGGCGAGATCATCCTCTACCAGGGGAGGAGCTATAAGGTGTACCGGGGAATGGGCTCCCTGGGCGCCATGGAGCAGGGCGCCAGGGACAGATACGGGCAGGAGGGTGTCGAAAAGGAGAAGCTCGTCCCCGAGGGCGTGGAGGGGAGGGTGCCGCACAAAGGACCCGTTTCGCAGAGCATTCATCAATTGATAGGAGGGCTCCGCTCCGGAATGGGATATTGCGGCTGCAGCACCCTCGAGGATCTGAGAAAGAACGCCCGGTTCATCCAGATCACCAATGCGGGATGGAAAGAGAGCCATGTCCACGACGTCATCATCACCAAAGAGGCTCCCAACTACAGAATAGAACAATAAAAAGACAGAAAAGACAGGTAAAGGTAGAGGTAGAGAAAAGACTAAAATTTATTTTCTGTTTTTACTTTACCTTTACCTCTACCTGTTTTATCTCTGTCGTTAAGGATTATGGAAGACAACAATAAAATATTGGTTCTCGATTTCGGTTCGCAGTATACTCAGCTTATCGCCCGGAGGATCCGGGAGGGAAAGGTCTATTCCGAGATCTTCCCTTTCAATGCCTCCCTGGAGAAGATACGGGCGTTCAATCCCCGGGGCATTGTCCTCTCCGGCGGACCCTCCAGTGTGTATGACAGCGGGGCCCCTCTCGTGGACACGGAAGTGTTCGAGCTGGGAGTGCCTGTGCTGGGTATCTGCTATGGAATGCAGATGATGGCCCATCTCCTGAAGGGGGAGGTGGCGCGGGCCACGAAGAGGGAGTACGGAGGGGCGGAATTGATCGTGGACGACGATGCGGACCTCCTCTGGGGAGTCTCCCAGAAGACCAGGGTATGGATGAGCCATGGGGACAGGATCGAGATCCTTCCCGAGGGTTTCTCCATTATCGGGCACACCGACAACTCTCCCGTCGCCGCCATGGCGAACAGGGAAAGGCGGTTCTACGCACTTCAGTTCCATCCCGAAGTGGCGCATACCGACGAGGGAACGCGGATACTGCACAATTTCGTTTATACCATTTGCGGCTGCAAGCCCACCTGGGAAATGGCGTCCTTTATCGAATGGTCCATGGCGGATATCCGGGAGAAGGTGGGCGGCAAAAAGGTGGTCTGTGCCCTCAGCGGCGGCGTTGACTCATCGGTAGTGGCATTGCTCATCCATAAGGCTATCGGGGAGAACCTCACCTGCATCTTCGTGGATAACGGGCTGTTGCGGAAGGGCGAGGCAGAGAAGGTGAGGAAGACTTTCCAGGACCATTTCCATGTAAAGCTCATCCATATCGATGCGCGCCGGAGGTTCCTCGATGTTTTGAAGGGGGTGACGGACCCCGAGCGGAAACGGAAGATCATCGGCAACGAATTCATCGCGGTCTTCGAGGAGGAAGCAAAGAAGATAACGGATGCGGAGTTCCTCGCCCAGGGGACACTCTACCCCGACGTCATCGAGAGCGTCTCTTTCAAGGGGCCTTCTGCGGTGATCAAGAGCCACCACAATGTGGGGGGATTGCCCGAAGTGATGCGGCTGAAGCTGGTGGAGCCCCTGCGGGAGCTTTTCAAGGATGAGGTGAGGGAACTGGGCCTGGAGCTGGGACTTCCCCAGGAGATCTGCTGGCGGCATCCCTTCCCCGGTCCGGGGCTTGCGATCAGGTGCATCGGGGACATTACCGCGGAAAAGCTGGAGGTGTTGCGGGAATCCGACGCCGTCGTTCTCGAGGAGATAAAGGCATCGGGCCTTTACCGGACCATCTGGCAGGCCTTTGCGGTGATCCTCCCCATCAGGAGTGTGGGGGTCATGGGGGATGAAAGGACCTACGACAGTGTCGTTGCGGTCCGTGCGGTCACCAGTCTCGACGGTATGACCGCGGACTGGGCGAAGATTCCCTATGAGGTAATGGAAAGGATCTCGAGCAGGATCATCAACGAAGTAAAGGGCGTCAACAGGGTGGTGTATGATATCACGTCGAAGCCGCCGGGAACCATCGAATGGGAATAGAAGTGAGCCGTACGCCGTAAGTCCGGCACTATGGATATAACCGTTTACCTCAAAGAGAAAAAGGGCCTGGTCGATGCGTTCCTGCATTCCTATTTCTCTTCTCCGATAACCCAGAAGAGGCTTCAGGACTCCATGGTGTACTCCCTTTCTGCCGGAGGAAAGAGGATCCGCCCCGTGCTCTGTCTCGCCGCCTACGAGGCATGCGGCGGAGAGGCGGAAGAGGTCCTTCCCTGGGCGGCAGCACTGGAGTTTATTCATACCTACTCGCTCATCCACGACGACCTTCCCGCCATGGATAATGACGACCTCAGGCGCGGGAAGCCCACGAATCATAAAGTCTTCGGCGAGGGAATGGCGATACTGGCGGGTGACGGGTTGCTGACGGAGGCCTTTGCGCTGCTCTCCGGGTTCTCCGTGCGCTCCCCGAGGATTACCGACAGGGCGGTCCTCAGGGTGATTCACGAGATCGCGCAGGCGGCGGGGCTCCAGGGGATGGTGGGGGGGCAGGCGCAGGACCTCCTCTCGGAGGATGCCGAGCCCGATGCGGAAACTCTCTCCTATATCCATATCCACAAAACAGCGGCACTGATCGCCGCCTCTGTCCGTGTGGGGGGTATCCTGGCCTCCTGCGCTGAAGAGCATCTCCTCGGGCTGACCGGCTATGGCTCCCCTATCGGGCTTGCTTTTCAGGTAGTGGATGACATCCTCGACGTGGAAGGGGAGACCGAGGTCCTGGGAAAGCCCCGGGGATCCGACGAAAAGAAGAAGAAGATGACCTACCCGAAGCTCTACGGCCTTGAGAAATCAAAAGAAAAGGCGAGGGAACTGGTCGACAGGGCGATAGGCTCCCTGGAGATCTTCGATGAAAAGGCGGAGCCGTTGCGGGCCATCGCCCGGTATCTGCTGGAAAGGAAGAGCTGATTCTCGGAGAGCGTCTTTCCGTGTTCTGCGGAAAGTTCTGCCCGGGTCCTGTCAAAAGTGTGGCAAAAGCCGGAAGGCAAAATCGCCCGAATTGGTTTATAATTAAGAAATGAACCGTATTTCGCTCCAATAACAAAAGGTTGGGTCCTATACACGATATGCTGATAGAACGGATCAAGTCCCCCCGGGATCTGAAGAGCCTGAACATCGAAGAACTGAAGACCCTCTCGGAAGAGCTGCGCTCTCTCATTATCGAGAGGGTTTCCATCAACGGAGGCCATCTCGCCTCCAATCTGGGAGTGGTGGAGCTTACCATCGCACTGCACTATGTTTTCGCCTCTCCCGAAGACAAGATCATCTGGGATGTGGGACACCAGTCCTATCCGCACAAGCTCCTGACGGGCCGCTACGGGGAGTTCCCCACTATACGGCAGTACAAGGGGATATCGGGCTTCCCGCGGATCGGCGAGAGCCCCCATGATATTTTCGGAACGGGTCACAGCTCCACTTCCATCTCCGCCGCCCTCGGGGTCGCCGAGGCGCGGGATGTGAAGGGAGACTCTTTCAAAGTGATCGCGGTTATCGGTGACGGGGCGCTCACTTCGGGCCTCGCTTTCGAGGGACTGAACCACGCGGGCCATTTGAAGAAGGATCTCGTGGTGATCCTGAACGATAATGAGATGTCTATCTCCCGGAACGTGGGAGCGATGTCCAATTACCTGAGCAAGGTGCTGACCGGGACCTTCTACCGGCGCCTCAAGAAGGAGACGAAAGCCCTCCTCGAAGGGATCCCGCGCATCGGCGGATCGGTGGCGAAGATCGCCCAGAAGGCGGAGGGGAGCCTGAAGGGCTTTTTCCTCCCGGGCGGCCTTTTCGAGGACCTCGGGTTCAATTATGTGGGGCCCGTGGACGGGCATGATATTCCCCTCCTCCTCGATACGCTGCAGCGGATAAAAGAGGTAAAGGAGCCCATTCTCTTTCATGTGGTGACCAAAAAGGGGAAGGGATATAAATTCTCAGAAGAGGACCCGTGTGTTTATCATGGGATCGGGCCTTTCGAGGTGGAAACGGGGATTGTGTCCGGAGCTTCCCCGGCAGCGGAGGAATGTGTCCTTTTCAGCGATGTGTTCGGCAGCGCCCTTACCGAGCTCGCCGCTGTCGACGAGCGGGTTGTCGCCATTACCGCCGCTATGAAGGAGGGTACCGGCCTCACCCCCTTTGCGGAGAGGTTTCCCCGCAGGCTCTACGACGTGGGTATTGCGGAACCGCATGCAGTCACCTTCGCCGCAGGCCTCGCGGTGCAGGGGCTGCGACCTGTGGTGGCTATCTATTCCACTTTCCTCCAGAGGGCGTACGACGAGATCATTCACGATGTCTGTCTCCAGAACCTTCCTGTGGTATTCGCCATTGACAGGGCGGGAATTGTGGGAGAGGACGGCGCTACCCACCAGGGACTCTTCGATATTTCCTTTCTGCGCCACATCCCCAATCTCGTTCTCATGGCCCCGAAGGACGATACCGAACTCAGGGAGATGCTGCGCTTCGCCCTGAAGCAGAACGGTCCCGTTGCCTTCCGGTATCCTCGGGGCAGGATCTGGCAGTACACGGGGGAAGAAAGGTGCAATACTCCCCTGGAGAGGGGCCGGGCGGAAGTCGTCCGGGAGGGGAAGGATATCGCCCTGATCGCAGTGGGCACTACCGTCTTCCCTGCTCTCAAGGCCGCTGAAACGCTCAGGAAGGACGGTTTTGACCCCTGTGTGATCAACGCACGCTTCATCAAGCCCCTCGATGAGGCACTGCTCGCCTCCCTTTTCAGCAGAATAAAACGGATCGTTACCGTGGAAGAGAACCTTCTTGCCGGCGGGTTCGGCTCCGCTGTCCTCGAATGCCTCAATAAAACGGGAACCGCCGATGTGACCGTAAAGAGGGTCGGAATCGGTGATGTCTTTGTCGAGCACGGTTCCCCCGCAATTCTGAGGAAAAAATACGGCCTCGACGAGGAGGGCATCTACAAGGCCGCCCTCTCTCTTCTAAAAACAGAGTAAGACAGGTAAAGGTAGAGGTAGAGAAAAGACAAAAAACTCTACTTCTCTTTTTCCCTCTCTTTTTTATCTTTCCCTGTCTCCTTCTGTCATTGTCTCGAAATCAGCGCGGAGCCTGTCCCCGCTTGTCGGGGATCGCCGTCATCCCGGCTTGTCCGGGATCCTTTCTCTCTTTTCCTTAGTTTCTTCTGTTTTATTCTTTACCTCCACCTCTACCTTTACCTGTTTTTTCCCTGTCCTTTGAGTGAAAAGTACCTTGATTGTCCCCGAAGGATGAATGCTATACTGAAGCGGAACAAAGGATGTTCCCCCCCGGCCGGTACGGGTGACTGATCAGGAGAAGGCATGGGCCGGAAAGGGTGTTTTTATAGGGCATGAGGAGACGACCGGCTGAAAAAACGGCTTTAGGCGGACAAAAGGGACGGATGGCTCCCGGGAAATCGGCTCTGCTGTAAGGCGGAGATTGACTCGGGGTAAGTACTTCAGGTAGAATTGCAGTCTCGGTACAGGCTTTCATGAGTACAGAAGAGAACAGAGATAAAGAGTACAAAAAAGTTGTTGTGGCAGGGCTTGACGGTGTGCCATACACTCTTCTCCTCGAGTATATGGAGAGGGGGGTCATGCCGGAATTGAAAGAACTGTGCCGTGGCGGCAAGCTCATCAGAATGAGCTCCTCCCTCCCGGAAGTGTCCTCGGTGGCCTGGACAGGCTTCATGACAGGCAGAAATCCCGGAGAGCATGGCATCTTCGGCTTCATGGAACTGGACAGGCAGAGCTACGGGTATACTTTCCCCAATTTCACCACCCTGAAGGAACGCCCCGTCTGGGAACGGAACAATATCAAAACCGTTGCCTTCAATATCCCCCAGACCTATCCGGCGCTTCCGATGAACGGGGTGATGGTCAGCGGTTTTGTCGCCCTTGACCTTAAGAAAGCGACGTATCCGGACAGGGTCTTTTCCTATCTGAGCGAGAGGGGCTACCGGCTTGACGTCGATGCGCGCCTGGCTGGGGAGAATCCCGAGGCTTTCTTTGCCGACCTCTTCGAAGTATTCAGGAAGCGGAGGGAGGCCATTGAGTATTTGTATGACAACGAGGAGTGGCAGCTCTTTATCGGCACGATCACCGAAACCGACCGCCTGCACCATTTTTTTTACGATTCGGCGCGGGAGGGACAGTACTTTGCCGTTTTCGAAAGGTTTTACCGGGAACTGGACGGGTTTATCGGAAATCTGGCCCGCAAGGCGGAAAGGGATGGTGCTCTCTTCATGACCTGCTCGGACCACGGGTTTACTCCCATCTCCACGGAGGTATACCTCAACCGGTGGCTCGTTGAAAGCGGGTATCTGGAGCGTGACGGAGGCGAAGGACTCAAGGGGATGACTTCCTCCTCAAGGGCCTTCTGCCTGGACCCCTCAAGAATCTATCTCCATCTTGAAGGGAAGTATAAAAAGGGAAGGGTGCAGCAGAAGGAATACCGGAGTCTGCTCGATGAATTGAAAGGACAATTCCTGGAAATCGCCTTTGAGGGCCGGAAGGTTATCAAGGAGGCATATCGGAGAGAGGAGATTTTCCACGGGAGATATGCGGAAAACGGTCCCGATCTGTACCTTCTGCCGCACTACGGGTTCGACCTGAAGGGGTCGGTGGACAGGAGTTCCGTTTTCGGCACCTCCCGCTTCAGGGGAATGCACACCTACGATGATGCCCACCTGTTCGTTTCCGATGGGGCACTGGTTCAGGAGGATGAACAATGGTCCATAGAGAGAGTGTTGACGGGCGCACACTATACGCTGAATACGGCCGCATAACATTCATGTACGATTTCGTGAAGAGGCTGATGGATGTATTCCTCGGCATCTTCTTCCTCATCACCTTTTCGCCGCTCTTTTTCCTCGTCGCCCTGCTGATAAAGCTGGACAGCGAAGGGCCTGTCTTTTTCCGGCAGAAAAGATGCGGGAAGGGGGGGCGGGAGTTCTTCATGTACAAGTTCAGGACTATGGTCAAGAACGCCGAAGCGCTGAAAAAGGCCCTCACCAACGAGGTGGACGGTCCCATGTTCAAGGTGAAGAATGATCCCCGTATTACGAAGATCGGCCGTATCCTGAGGCAGTGGAGCCTCGATGAGCTGCCGCAGCTCATCAATGTGGTGAAGGGGGAGATGAGCCTGGTGGGACCGCGGCCCCTGGCGAAGAACGAAATGCCGGTGACGGAGGAGGAGCTGCCTTTCACCAAGGATAAGACCCCGGTGGATATTACCTGGAAAGAGACCCGGCTCAGGGTCAAGCCGGGGATGACCGGGCTCTGGCAGGTGAAGGGAAGGGGAAGCGGCAAGTTCAGTTGCTGGATCAAGTACGATGTCGAGTATGTGCAGAAAAGGTCGGTTTTCCTGGACATGAAAATTCTTTTCCTGACCCTCAATGCGGTGCTTAGGAGGAAGGGTGCTGATTGACACGATGGGAGTAACAATCCATGACGCTCTGGAGAGGAACTGCCGCACACACCCTTCCAAGAGCTTTATCCTGGCATACGACAGGGCCTTTACCTACGAGGAGGCATACCGGCTTTCCAACGGCTTTGCCCGCTTTCTCACCGCGTCCGGAGTGGGAAAGAACGATAAGGCATGCCTGATTCTGCCCCGCGTTCCGGAGCTGGTCCTGGCCTTTCTGGGAATGGCGAAGGCAGGGGTGATCCCCATCCCGGTGAACTATACCGTCAGTCCGGGGGAGATCAAGCATTTCATCTCACTGGTTGCGCCCTCGGTGATCGTCATCCATGAGAAGCTCCTGCCCGTTCTGGACAGCGAGATCCTCCTCCTCAGGAGCATCAGGATCGTGGTGGTGGGGGAAGACTCCCATGGGCATATCCCCTGGGAGGAGGCGTCCTCCCCCGCAGTGGAAAAGGGGGGATCGGATATCGGCTTCAACAAGATCGCCTATCTCAACTATACCACGGGCTCCAGCGGTACGCCGAAGGGGGCCATTGCCACCCATGCCAATATCTACTGGAATACCCGGGCATCGGTGGAGGCCATGGAGATGACCGGCGACGATGTCCATCTCTGCATGTTCGCTTCTTTTGCGCATCCTCATGAGCTCTTTGCGCGTCCCCTGTACACCGGGGGCACCATCGTCCTGCTGGAGGAGATCAACCCGAAGACCATCGTAAAGACTATCAATGACAAGTCCGTCACCTGCATGATGGGCCTTGCGCCCATGTTCGACATGATCGCTTCCCACTGCTCCCATAAGGAGATGGAGAGCCTGCGCGTCGCGGAGAGCGGCGGAATGTATACCCGTCCCGACATCATCGGGAACTTCAAGAAATATTTCGGCGTCCCGGTCCTTTCGGTATGGGGTAGCACGGAAACCACCGGTATCGCCCTCGCCAACACCCCCCGCGCCTACAGGGATGACGGCTCCACGGGCAGGGTATGCCCCTTCTATGAGCTCAGGATCATCGATGACGAGGGGAATGACGTGGGAGACGGAGAGGTCGGCGAGCTTGTCTTCAGGGGGGAGGGGGTAATTTCCGGGTACTACAACTCCACCGACTTCCATGTCGCGGACGGCTGGTACTACAGCGGGGACCTCGGGTGGAAGGACGAGGAGGGATATCTCTACTTTGTGGAGAGGAAGAGCGGCCTGATGAAGGTTGCGGGACTGAAGGTCTATCCCCTCCAGATCGAGATCTCCCTTATGGCACACCACGGTATCAAAGAGGCGGCGGTCATCGGGGTGGAGGACCGCCTGCGCGGCATGGTGCCGAAGGCCTATATCGTTCCCCGGGAAGGCTTCGATCTCACTGAAGAGGATGTCAGGGCGTTCTGTAAGGGAAAGATGGCGGATTACATGATCCCGAAGGCGGTGGAGATCCGGAGCGAGCTCCCCAAGATAGGGAGCGGCAAGATCAACAAGAAGGCGTTGGGGGGCAGATAGGGACGTATATGAAAGCATTGAGGGCCGAAGCGGAGTGGGCACCCCGTAACGGGTGTGTGCCGAAGGGGCGTGAGCTGACGGAAAGAAGGGCGTCTTCAGGAAGCCGGATGTACCGGAAGCCCGTCCTGGATATCTTCGAGGTGAAGGAGCCGGAGCCCGGGCCCGATGAGCTCCTGGTGAAGGTGAAATACTGCGGTATCTGCGGCTCGGATACCCATGTCTATGAATCCGACGATGAGGGGTACGTCATCTTTTCCGGGCCCGCGAAATTCCCCTGCACCCTGGGGCACGAGTATTCCGGTGAAGTGGTGGCGGTGGGAAGGGAGGTCACCGGGTTCAGAAAAGGGGATATCATCACCGGCGAAAGTGTTTTATGGTGCGGCACCTGTATGCCCTGCCGGTATGGAATGCTCAACCAGTGCGAGAACGTGGAGCTGCTGGGTCTCACCCACGATGGGGCCTTTGCGGAATATATTGCGGTAAAGGCGAAATACTGCTGGAACCTGAACCGGCTCCATGACCGTTTCACCGATGAGGAGGTGCTGAAGATAGGCACCCTCGTGGAACCCATCGGCTGCGCCTACAACGGCATTTTTATTTCGGGGGGGGGCTTCTCGCCCGGTGCGTATGCCGTCGTATACGGTGCAGGCCCCATCGGCTTGGGCGCCGTGCTCCTCCTGAAGGCGGCGGGGGCCGCAAAGATCATCGCTGTCGATGTGGTGGACGAGCGTCTCGGGCTTGCGAAGAGGATGGGTGCCGACCATGTCCTCAACGCTGCCGGGACGGAAGACCTCGAAGAGATCATTATGGACCTCACCTCCGGATGGGGTGCGGACCTCCAGGTGGAGGCGGCGGGGGCCGCCCGCCAGACGGTCCCGATGATGGAGAAGCTCTATTCGAGGAGGGCGAAGATCATTTACCTCGGGAGGGCCGAGGCCCTGGCGACGGTGGAGCTGAACAGGATCGTCTCCGGTGCCCACAGCATCATCGGTTCACGGGGGCATTCCGGGTACGGCATATTCCCCAACATCATCCGCTTGCTCCAGGAGGACAGGCTGAACGGGGTGGGGGAGATGATCACTTCCGTCTTCCCCTTTTCCGGGATCGCGGATGCTTTCACTACCTCGACGAAGAGGGTGGACGGAAAGATCCTGATCGATATCGGCTGAGTGCGGGTGCTTTTCCCTGCAGCGAACGGGGCAATCCTGCTATAGTAGTTTCACTACTTTTTCCATGTTTTCCTGTCGTGAGGGAACAAAATGAGGGAGGAAATCTGTATGAAGAGATCGGTTGTCATCATACTGGCGGGTCTGTGTATCAGCGCCCTGCTGGGTGCGGGATGCGCCTCCACCGGCGCACAGGGGAAGGGCGGAGAGCAGGAGAAAGCACTTTCCGCTTCCGATGAGAAGGGTGAAAAGATAGATAACCTGAAAATCTCGGAGTTCATCCTGGGGAACGGCGATTCCGTGGACATTTCCGTGTACCGCCAGGACGATCTCAAGAGGACCGCCAAAATCGACCTTTCAGGCAGGATCATGTTCCCCCTCATCGGCGACGTGCAGGTTTCGGGGAAGAGCATCTACAAGATACGGGACGAGATGCAGGAGCGCCTTTCCAAGTATGTCGTGAATCCCCAGGTGATCATCAGCATCACGGCGGTCCAGAGCCAGAAGGTGGTGCTCCTCGGCGAGGTCAAGACCCCCGGGGTTTATACCCTTGATTACGATCTCAATATTTCGGAGGCCATCGCCCGGGCCGGGGGGCTTTCCGACAACGCAAAGTCTTCGGCCGTGGTGCTGCTGCGGAGAGAGGGAAGCAAGCAGACGACCACCGCGGTGGATGTGAAGCGCATCCTGGACTCGGGTGACCTCTCCGGTGATATCCTCCTCAGGAACGGTGATATTGTGTATGTCCCCAAGAGGACCCTCGCCAACGTGAGCTGGCTCATGTCCCATATTTCACAGATCCTTAGCCCCTTCATTTCCACGGAAACCGGCATTGTCCTCTGGCCCCAGGTCAAGGATGTGCTGCAGGGCAAGAGCCCGACCACGGTCTTTACCGTGCCGACGCAGTAGAGGGAAGGGACACGAGGGGGAGGTTTCATGAAAAATCTGCTGACGGCAAAAAAAGCTACCGGAAAGCCGGTCGTTTATGGTACTATAGATTCACGGTGGTTTTGCTGGAGGGGTCACACCCGTTCCCATTCCGAACACGGAAGTTAAGCCCTCCGAGGCCGATGATACTATGACCGCGAGGTCATGGGAAAGTAGGACGCCGCCGGATTTCAGAAAGGCCCGGTTCAAACCGGGCCTTTTTTCGTGTGCGCCCGCCAGGCATCATAAAATCTCTCCGGTATGATTTATATCATATTCACTTGGTCTTTTCCATACTATTCTTGTAGGAGAAAGGGAAAAAGCACCCGATAACAGGAGGGAATATGAAGGCGGTAATGGTCACTGCAGGCGCTTGCGGATTTGATACCCGGGTTGAAGTGCATCCGAAAGGCAAATTTACCTATGCTCTTACGTTTGACACCAAATGTCCGTATCTGCTCAATTTTGTCCGGGAGCTCCCCAGCTTCAACCTTGTCGAGGAGATGAGGAATGTCTTCGGGGTGAAAATAAGGGATGCAGCCCTGAAGACAATAATGGGCTCCTGTGCCGGCTGCGCGGTGATTCCCGCTATCTTCAAGGCTGCCCAGGTGGAGAGCGGCTTTGCCCTGGCCTGCACGAGTGCGATCAATTTCGAATAGGGGCCGTATACGGTCCGCCGGCGCAGGGAGTGACCCTGCGGGAAGGAGGCTCTTCCCGTAGACGGGAGCCCCCCTTTCCCCCTACCGTACTTCGTAATTGCTGGAAATGCTCTTGTCTTGTTGTGGTGCGGCGGATCCCGGGCTGAAGAGTCCTGTACCCCCTCCCCGGTCCCTCTCAGTTCTTCCTGATAAGAAAAGTGATGACGCCGTTCTCCTCTTTCATCGATAGCAGTTCATGCCCCAGCTTTTTCAGGAGGACGGGGATGTCGGACCGTGATGTATTGTCGGTGGCGATCACTTCAAGTACCTGCCCGGGCTGGAGTTTCTGTATGGCTTTTTTCGTGTTCACGACCGGCATGGGACAGGCGAGGCCACTGGTGTTGATACTCATTGCTATTTGTACTCCCTCCATTTGTTTCTCCTTTAGGGGGTGTCTGCACACCCTACTGTATTTTTCGTTTGCTTTTGCAACAAAGATGCCAAAGGGCGCCTCTCCGTCCGGGGGAGCACTGCTGCAAGAAAAAGCAATTAAGATCAGCAACTAACCATGATGAACAGAGCTGCGGCTCATGGGCGGACAGCCCGTCAGTGAAGGAGCCGTGCTCTTCCGTATCGCGGTACTACGCTGCCGTACCCTATCGTGAATGCACTTTGCCATGGCGCGCCATTTGCTCATGATTCCGGAGGAATACCGGATATGGCACCGGAAAACAGTAGCATAAGAGGGAAGTCTCGGCAAAAAAAGGATGCCGGCGGGATGATGCTGCAGGAAGCTCCGGGAGAGACTTCCAGGGAAGTGCATGATGCAATAGTCCCATAAGGTACTGAATTGCTTCTCTTTTCCCGTCTTCCGGGCACAAAGTCTCTTCCCGGCGACTGCATTTTGCATTGTCCTGCATTGGTCGCATCCGCGCCCCGACGGGTTGCGGGAAAGCAGGCGGAAACGCCGCGCAGGATGGCTCTACGCAGGAGAGTACAAACGGGGTGCCCGGGTATGCCTTGGGAGTTTATCTATCTTTATGTATCCTGGCTTTATGCATCCTGGGTATCATGGAAGGCGATCCCCTCACTTTTCAACTTTCTCCAAAGGGTCGAGACATCGACCCCCAGGAGCCGGGCAGCCCTTCTTTTATTGCCGTCCACAAGGCTCATCACCTTGACGATATGCTGCCTCTCTATGTTCCTGAGCGTCAGGTCCAGCTTGGAGTCGTCCGGGGGATTCACGATTTCCAGCGGAAGGTCCTCTTTCTTGATCTCATCGGTCTCGGCCATCACCACCGCCCTCTCGATCGCGTTCTCCAGTTCCCGGATGTTGCCGGGCCACAGGTAGGTGTTGAGGATCTCAAGGGCGTCCCCCGAGATCCTCCGGATCTTCTTGCCCGTGATCTTGTTGAACTTGCTGATGAAGTACCGGGCCAAAAGAGAAATGTCCTCCACCCTCTCCCGTAACGGAGGCAGCTCGATCCGCACCACGTTGAGCCGGTAGAAGAGGTCCTCCCGGAACTGCTTGAGCTTGATCGCCTCCTCCAGCCTCCTGTTGGTCGCCGCAATGATCTTCACATCCAGGCTGATGGGCTGGGTGCTGCCCACTTTCACAAAGGTCTTCTCCTGGAGCACCCGCAGAAGCTTCACCTGCAGGTTCAGGCTCATCGAGTCCACTTCATCCAGAAAGATGGTGCCCCCGTTGGCCGCCTCAAACAGCCCCTTCTTGTCCGCATTCGCCCCGGTGAACGCCCCCTTTACATACCCGAAAAGCTCCGATTCCAGGAGGGACTCGGGGATAGCCCCGCAGTTCAGGGCGATGAAGGGCTTCTCCTTCCGCAGACTGTTCAGGTGGATCGTCCGGGCGATCAATTCCTTGCCGGTGCCGCTCTCCCCGTAGATGAGGATGTTGGACAGCACGTCGGTGAGCTTCCGCACCATCCTGATGATCTCCTTCATCTTGGGGCTGTTCGTCACGATGCTCTCATAGATGAAGTACCGCAGCTTGGCATCCACTTTCTTCTGGGCGTCCTCAAACAGACGGGAGTTCTCGATGGCAAGGCTGATCGGCACGGTTGCCGCCCGCAAGGTGGAGAGCTGATCGCTGTCCGGCTTATAGGGGGTATACGTAATGGAGCACAGGACTCCGTTCACTTTCCCCTTCGCTTTCAGGGGGAACCCGGCATAAAACTCGATGCCTGCCTTTTTGGAGGACTCCCGGGTGAAGCGGGGGTCCTGGGAGGCTTTCTCCAGGATGACCACCTCTTTTTCGTACTCCGCGATGGAGCCGCAGACGCACTCGCCGACCCTGACGAAATTCTCCAGGAGGTCTTTCACGACTTCTTCCCCGATGTTTTTGAAGGCTACCGGGATCATCTCCATGGTCTCGTCGTTGATGACGAAGACGATTCCGGCATCCACTCCCATGAAATCGATGATCATATCGAGGACGTCTTTGAGGATTTCTTTGAGGTCGAGGGACTTGCTCACGGTGAGCGCTATATCGTAAAGGACGGAGAGATACTTGTTCTGTTTCAGTAAGGTGTCGGAAAAGACATCGGTGTTCTCACACTTTACTTCCATAGTTCGTTTTACTCCTTTTTGAAAATTTCCTTCAGACCGAGGGACTCGCTGGCAGTGAGCGCCAGGGGAGAGAGGACGGAGAGATGTATTTTTTGCTGCAGTGAGGCATCGGGAAGGACATTGGTGTTCGTACCCTTTACTTCCATTGTTCGATTTTACTCCTTTTTATTATGAAATACAACTAT
This sequence comes from Nitrospira sp., assembly GCA_002634385.1. Lineage (GTDB taxonomy): Bacteria > Nitrospirota > Thermodesulfovibrionia > Thermodesulfovibrionales > Dissulfurispiraceae > Nitrobium > Nitrobium versatile. Next base: position 23,833 of record NSJL01000021.1, on the reverse strand, counting down.
GCGCCTTCCGGCAGGGAAGAGTGTGCCTGCCGGTATCCGTTTACGTTTCAGATAGGCTTATGCTCTCTACACTCTCCTGCGCAGGGACTTCAGCAGGAGAAAACGCCGGGCCGAATTCTGGTGTTTCCTGCTATAGAGCAGAAGTACCTTTTTTCTGAGCCTTTCCGCAGTACCGCGATGCAACGAGTTGTCTTGCTCTCTGCATATCATACCCCTTCCCCCTTTCCCCGTATTCAGGGAAGCTGCACGATACAGCCGTTGTGCCGTATCATGGGCTCCCCGGTATCCCTTCGTGTTCCGCCCCGGAAGGGAGTGCTACAAAATATTCAGCTCGATTAAAAGCTCCCGTCCGGGTTCCGAGAGCGCCAACGCCAAAAGAAGCGCTTTCTCGTCCGCAACACTCGCCCAAATCCCTATATGCAATGCCAGATCAAAAAGGTATGCCTTTCGCATTACCAGTTTCGGGTCACGATGCATCTCAAAAAAACCGCATTTTTCAAAATCTTTTCTGAATTCCTCCAGGAAGCGGGGGATTTCCTGCCGATGGCTGAATATCCACTCCCTGCTTTCGTACTCCTGCCAAAGCCCCTTTCCATAGGAGAGTATTTCATCCAGGTGTCCGAAAATCCATTCGGCGCATTCTTTCCGGGTGAATCTTTTCGACAGGATGCAATAGGCAATCGCCGGCAGCGCTCCGACGGTTTGGTGTTTTCCCGGCTCGGGCCATTCGACCTTGTCGAGGAATTCCTGGGTTACATATGTGTAGCTCAGAGGGAGTTGTTTCATGAACGGCAGTACGAAGGCCATTTTGTTGAACTCGTAGGTGGTCTGGCACTGCGTGTGGCAAAACATCCTCATGGTGAGGGGCCTCCGGGTTCTCGGATCCAGAACGTGCGTGAGGGTAAGATACTTTCCTGCGGGAATGAGGCACCGGGGCCACGGGTCGTTCAGGATTCTCAGGAAATCCGGCTCCCCCCCGGAAGGTATTTCCCGTATGCCCGTCCCCCATATGCCCATAAGGCACAGCAAGCGCTGGGAATGGAGGGTGAGCGTCTCCTCCCTGCCGTCGATTTCGACAGTGATGGCAGCTTCAGTATTCGGCTTGATCGAGGACGGCATCCTGACCCGTATGCTCAAAGCTCGCATCTCCTTCCCCAGGGAACGTCCGCGTGCCCCTTCACCATCCACAAGACAGGGTACTCAGGCGGACTGTCGGGGAATTCACCGTACCCGTCGGTAAAGTAGACAAGGCAGTTCAGGGGGATGCCGTCTTCCTCGATCTTCCTGAAGACAGGCACGAAGGAAGTTCCGCCTCCCCCCCTGCAGAGGGCCGCGATATTGACTTCCTCTGCGGACTCGACACTTTGCGCATACTGCACCTCCGCATCGCAGGCAAAGAGGTGGATCTTGTATGAGGGAAAGGCGCCACAGATGCCTTGCAATTCGGAAAGACCCTCCCGAAGCTCCTCATCGGTGATCGAGCCCGACGTATCGAGGGCAAAGCCGATGTGGATCGTTTCGGAATAGAGGGCGGGAGCGTAGACCTCCCGCCACAGGTGCCTTCTGTTCAGTTTTCTCCAGGAATAATCGTCTTTCGCCTTGCTGATGAGAAAATCGGCCAATACCTGTCGCCAGTTCAGCTTCGGTTCAAGGAGCTCGCCCACCAGCCGTTCGAGACCGGCGGGAAGCCGTCCCTGCCTCTTTGCGCTGTGCAGCGCCTGGGCTACCCATACCCTCCAATCCTGATCAAGGGTGCCCAGTCCTTCCCTCTCCCCGGAGGAGCCGCTTTCCTCCCCGGCTCTTTCCCATACGGTATGGTCGTCCACCAGCGCCGCCGGTACGCCGCGTGTGTCTGCATCGGTGAGGAGATCGTGGTAGATCTCTTCCGTCGTCCATGTCCCGTCGCCGTACTTCCTCTCGTAGCAGTACGGGGCAGGGAGGTCGAGCCTGCAGATATCGACGACGAAGTGATTCGCCATATACTCACAGGCTGCCATCCATATGCGGTGCTTTACGGGATCCAGGATTCTCCCCTTCTGATCCGTGATATTCAGCTTCTGCAGGGTGGAAAGGCCGAACAGCCCTGCATGCCGGAAAAGGCAATGCCCGATCTCGTGGGCGACCACCCCTTGCACATGGGGGTCCGGCAACCCTTTTATGAATTCAGGATTGAAAAAGAGATGCCGCGCATCCGTGGCAATTGTCTTTGTCTTGCCGCTCTCCAGGACTTTGAGCCGCAGGCTCAGGTCCCCTAAAAAAGGGTGCTTGAACAGGAAGTCGAGCCGTGCCCTGGAAATGCGCTCTCTGCTTCGTGTATCCATTATGCCGTACTCCCCGGTTTCTCCCCGTCCCGGGCCGTCCGCCTAGAAATACCGCTGAGCCGTGGAGGTCCAGTGCCTGCTCTGCAGCATCTCTTTCCGGTACATGGCCGCTGCGTCCCGTATCAGGAGACCTCCGAATTCCGCGTCCATTTTTGTCGAAAAGACCAGCATCCGATCCACCGCCTCCTGTATCCCGAGCGCGGACTGTTTCAGGTAGAAAGGGATGGTAGCGCAAAGAGCGTAGAGCAACGACGGCTCCCCGGGGACGATATCCCTGCCCTTGTCGATGATCTCCGCCACATCGGGTAATGTGTCATGGACCTCCTTGAAAGCCATGTACTCGGAGGCTACCCCATCGCCTACATAGCCCGCGATGGCCGCCATCAGGGATCTTCTGCTCATGGAGGCCCTGTCGGCATACGAGAGGATCTTCGATACCATTGTGTGGGCCCTGGCGGAGGCGAAGGATTTTCCCCTTTCGGCTTTGTTCCGCTGCGCAAAGGTATCGAACAGGTCCGGCCTGAAATTCAGGAAGCCGATGACGACAGGGTGCAGGCCGCTCGGCAGGGCGTAATCCTCTTTCCATATCTGGAAGTCGGAAATGACATTGAGCATCAGGATCCTGTCCGACAGAGCGGAAAGGAGCGTGTGCGCGCCGGCGCTGTCGGACGCATAATTGCCGGTCGCCACGGGGATCCAATTGTCCGGCAACCTGTCGGAACCAAGCCTCCGGTCTTCGGGATTCATGGTGGCATGGAGTGCTACCTGGACCATGGGGAGGCCTGAGGTCAACTCATCGAAGATCAGCAGGCCGGCACTGCCGTCCCGGGCAACGGTGGGCAGGAGCGCCGATTTGGTGAAATAGGACTTCCCCTCCTTGTCGGGAATGAGCACCCCCCTGACGTCCGTCGGGTCGAGGCTCGGCACGTCGAACACGAGAATCCCCATCTGCTTCCGGCAGGCGATCTCTTTCAGTACCGCCGTCTTCCCTATCCCCGGGGTCCCCATGAGGATGACGGACTGCCTGTTTTCTATACACATTTCGGCAATTTCCCGCGCTTCTCTGAGATTGACCTCGATCATCGTATGCTCCTCCTCGTGGGCCTTCTCCTGGGCATTCTTCGCGCAGGGCAAAGAAGCTTTTCACGCTCGCACTGGGGTGAGTATGCACACTGTCTTCTACTGCGACCGGCTGCACCATACAGGGACGGTGTTGTCCCGGGAAAAACGTCCTCAACGTAGCTCTGCTACGCCTCCGGGCGTTTTTGCTGCCCCAAAGAATCTTTGATTCTTCGGGGACCCCTGTTCTTTTTCCGGGGTCTTGGGACGCCTTGCCCCTGTACGGTTCGCTCGATCTCGCTACGAACACAGTTTGCATACTCACCCCGGGACGCCGCGCGGCAGGCCAGAGCCGGACCGCCTTCCCTTACCGGTTGCGTATGCGCATCTACCGGGAAGGGGTATCGGTGCTCTGCCTGCGCTCCCACCTCTTCTCCAGGTAGCCCCTGCGCTTCTTCTCCGAGAGCTCCTGGCGGGTGACCGACTCCAGGGCTGCCGTCGGGCAACTGGCGACGCATCTCGGCTGCAGGCCCACCTGCAGACGCTCAACGCATCCGTTGCATTTGGAAACCTGCTGCGCACCGGTGAAGTCCGGCACGGAGCGGGGACATGCCAGCAGGCAGAGCCTGCACCCGATACATTTTTCAGGGGTGCCGATAACCATTCCGTATTGGTCACGGGTAATCGCCCTGACCGGGCAGATCCTGACACATTGCGCCTCGGTACAGTGGCGGCAGAGCGAGGTGCGGAAGACAGGACGAAATGCCCCGCTTTCGTCGGCCTCCTCCCCCTTCAGCACCGTGATGCCGAATACGCCGACCGGGAAGCCTTTCTCCATTTTGCAGACAACCTGACAGGCGTAGCATCCTACACACCGTTTCTCGTTGAAAGAAATCATACAAGGTCCTTTGCCTGCATAAGAGAAGGCAGGCTCATAAGAAGTGACACCATATCCCAGGGCTGGCGGAGCATCGCATCCTTCTGGTCCCGGGTCAGCTCGACCCGTCGCCGGATGAGCATGGGGAAAAAGCCGGCATCGAAACATTTGCCGACGATGATTGCACCGATGAGCCGGTTCTCCTTGAACACGAAGCGACGGTAGGAGCGGTCTCTCTTGCTGGTGAACTGGAAGACCTCCGCCCCGGCATCCTTCGTCAGGGGGTGACCGATGGATATGGCGCTATACCCGCCGAAATCCACCACATTCATCAGCAGTGCAAGATCGCACCTGCGGCGGGCTCCGGCCATATTGAGACCGGCACCGCGGCCTTCCATGACCGCCGTGCTCCATAACGCGGGCGTGATGCGCTCGCCGGTCACGCAATCCGATACCACCGCGACATCGCCAGCTGCGTAAATGCCGGGAATGCTCGTCTCGAGGTATTCGTCCACCTCGATCCCTTTTTTTCCTGCGAGGGGGGTTCCTTCAAGGAAAGAAACATTCGGCTTCGTCCCCAGGGCGATGATGAAGAGATCGACGATCAGTTCGCTGCCGTCATTCAGGGCAACGCGCTTCTTGCCCCCCTTCAGGATTTCCACCTTTTCTACATTCGTATTTTTCAGGCAGAAGACATCCTTCTCACACAGCGTCAGGTCCACCAGTCCTGCCGCCTCTTCATCCAGCACCCGCCTGAGGATGCGGTCCGCCCGGCAGATGAGATGGACCTTCCTTCCATGCCCGGCCAGCGCCTTGGCGGCCATAAAGGAGACGAACCCGGCCCCCCAGACGGCGACGGAGCTCCCCTCGCGGGCAAGACGTTTTATCTGTTGGGCATCTTTCAGCGTCCAGAGATGGCTGACGCCCGGCGCTTGTGCCCCTGCGAGCATCTCCGGATACTCCGGGACCGAGCCGGTGGCGATCAGCAGCTTATCGAAGGACAGCTTCCGGTTACTCGCAAGGACGACCCTCCGGCGGTCGATGTCGATCCCGGCAGCGGGATCGCCTGCACGATAAGTGATCCCCTGCCGGGTAAGCTCCTTCTCCCCCCGGGTCATGATCCCCTCCCGGGGTATCTTCCCCGAAATATAGTACGGAAGCGCCATCCGTGCGTAGGGACGCCCCTTCTCCCCGGAGACAACCGTGATCGGGGTATCGGGGCTCGCTGTCCGGATCGCGTCCGCAGCGCTGAGGCCTGCGGCTCCGGCGCCCAGAATGAGTATCTGCTCCTTCCGCTTTGCAGTCTTCATCGTCCGTGAGATGCCGGAAGGGCAATCGCCGCGATAAGGTACTTGCTGCGTTTGTGCAGCGATACCTCATGGGGCGTGCCGCTCCGGATCGCTCCCACCGGGCAGAGCTGTTCGCAGGCGGTGGGTGCTCCCGGGGACCGATGGGCGCAGAGGGTGCATTTCTCCATGAGGCCTCCCGGTCCGAACTGGGGAGCGCCGAAGGGACATTCCTGCAGACATTCGCCGCATCCGATGCAGAGCGCCCGGTTGACCAGCACCACCCCGTCCCCCCGCTTTCCGATCGCCCCCGTCGGGCAGGCGGGGATACACCCGGCATTGGTACAGTGCCTGCAGTTGAGGGGCATGAACTTTATGGTCCAGCCGTCGTCCTCCCGGGGGACGACCTGCTGTACCACCTCGATCCACTTGGGACCGGGGCTGATCCCGTTTTCAATCTTGCATGCCGTCTCACAGGCATGGCAGCCCACACACCGCTCGGTATCGAAATAGAGGACTCTCTCTCCCGGCATCTTACTTCCTCCCTCCGATTTTTTCGATCTCTACAAGGCAGTCGTTATAAGGGATGGTATGGCCGTCAAGCTGGAAGTCATATTCGTGCATGATGCCTTCCCCGACATCCCGCGGTCCTGCCGCACGGGGGCTCATGAGCGTGTTGGCGTTGGCCCCGGTGTATACGAAGTACCCGCTGTCGAGCTCGACCACCCCTTTGAGGGTCATGTTGTTGACGTGTGCGACACAGCGGGCCTCGCCGCGATTATTGAACACCCGTACGGTGTCCCCCTCCTTTATCCCGCGCTCTTCGGCGTCCGCGGGATTCATCCCTACCCAGGGGGGACCGTCTATCTCATAGATATAGGGGACGGTGGAGAACTGGGAATGCGTCCGGTAGGGCGGATGCTGGGAAGTCAGGTGCAAGGGGTACTTCCTCGCCCGTCTGGGATCTCCCGGGACGCTCTCTACCGGCGGATAATAAACAGGAACGGGACTCCACTCTCCCGGGAACTTCCTGCCGCGCTCTTCGTACATCAGCGAGTAGAGCTCGATCTTGCCGGAAGGGGTCTTGTACTCTCCGGTACAGTGCGGTACGGGCGGACAGAACTGCTCCGGCATCCGCACCGGGCCTTTGGGGTGGATCGCTTGGGAGATGTCGAAGTCCTGGGGGACAAACTCCCTGATCCAGTCCAGACCGGTCTTGTCTTTCGGGAAATACTTTTTATATCCCATCCGGCGGCCCAGCTCGCACCAGAAATCGACATCGGGCATGCTCTCGTACTGCGGCTCGACGACCGGCCTCTGAATCTGAAGGTATTGCTGGCGGTAGCTCGGGTGGATACCCCACTGCTCATACATCGTGCATGCCGGCAGGACGATATCGGCCCACCGCGCGTCGTCGGTCATGATCTGCTCCAGGCAGACATAGAGATCCAGGTTTTTGATCGCCTGGAGCATGCCGTTCACATCGGGCTGCTGGGTAATCATGGCGCCCCGCCAGCTGATGACCGCTTTAATGGGAGGATCGGCGGCAGCGCGCAGGGCGGGGCCGAAGTGGCTGATGCTGATAAGCCTCGTCTTTTTGATGTCCGCCCCGGGAGGGTTCTGCAGTTTCGCGGAGTTGAGGAAGCCCGTATACGCGGCCCCCACCTCCATGAAGTTACAGTGGGACCCGACCTTGCCGACCTTGCCCGCCACCGCCGCCAGGCAGCTTATGGCACGCTGCGCCTGGTGGCCGTTGGTGTAGCGCTGATGGCCGTACCCGCACTCAATCGTGGAGTGGTTCCGGGCGTACAGTTCCGCAACACGGGCGATTTTTTCGGCAGGAACGCCGGTGACTGCAGCGGTGCGCTCCAGGGTCCATTCCTTCGCCGCTTCCCGCAGTTCCTCGAAGCCGTAGGTATACCGCTCGATGAAACCCCTGTCAAGGAGGTTCTGATTGATGATATGGTTGGTCATTCCCAGCGCCAGCGCGGGATCGGTGCCGGGCCGCAGCTGGAGATGGATGTCGGCCTTGGAGGCGACGGCGGTCACATAGGGATCGACGACCACCATGGGAACCCCCCGTTCCTTCGCCTCCATGATATACCGGAGGTGGTGAACGCCGGCAGCCGAGTAGTTGCATCCCCAGATAATCATGAAGTCGGTGTATTTCGTCCAGATCTCGACAGTCTGCATCGAAATGTTGCGGCCAAAGCTTGCGGTTGCCCCCGACAACCCGGAGAGCAGTCAGAAGCTTCCGACCAGTTTCGACGCACCGAAGAGGCTCAGGAAGCGCCCGGAAATGTTCTTCCCGAGGAACTCGCGGTTGCCGCTGTAGAGATATTCCACCAGGGCTTCGGACCCGTATTTGTCCCGGACTTCGGTCAGCTTTTTGCAAATATGGCCAAAGGCCTCTTCCCAGGTGATCCGCTTGAACTTCCCCTCGCCGCGCTGTCCTGTCCTCATCATGGGATATTTGATGCGTTCGTCGCTGTGAACGCGGCGCGGATAGGTGTATGACTTGACACAAAGGGTACCCCGGCTTATGGGATGGTCGGGATCGCCTTCTACCTTGAGCAGTTTTCCCCCTTTCACATAGGCGATTACGCCGCAGGTGTCGTAACAGTTATGGCTGCAGGCGGTCTTGATCGCCTTGACGCCCTCGACAACCTCGCCGTTCAGGGTCGTCCATGTCGGAAGCGGGGTACGCGCCATTGAGGTGCACGGGGGCGTCAGCTCTCTTTCGAGGATGTTCCTCACTCTCTCATTCTCTACGGTAAATGCGTGTTTGTTTTTTGATGCCATGTCGTTCTCCCTTTTTTTCAGCGTGCCTTTGATGGCCTTCGTGCTGTCGTGTGCTCTCTTTTGCGGCATACGTAGTCTCCTTTATGGCTCTGTTATTGCTTCCCGGAGAATGGCTTCAGCGAGCGACGTGAAATCGAGACCGGAAAGCTGCGCAATTTTCGGCAGGAGGCTTGTTTCCGTCATGCCCGGGATAGTGTTCACCTCCAGGACATACGGTTCGAAATTCTTGCTGATAATGAGATCAACCCGCGTAGCCCCCCCGCACCCCAGTGCCCGGTGTGCGGCAAGGGCAATGGTTTCTGTTGCGGAAAGGAGATCAGGGTCCATTTCCGGCGGGAGTATATACTCGGTCATTCCCGGGGTGTACTTTGCCTCGTAGCTGTAGAACTCCGCCTCGGGGCGCACTTCCACCGATCCGAGAACCCTGTTGTTGAGAATGCCCACCTGGACCTCTCTTCCTTCAATATACTGCTCTATGATAGCCCGATCGCCGAATGCAAAAGCCTGATCGAGCGCCGTATTCAGTTCTGTTTCCTCTTTGACGATGCTCACCCCTATGCTTGAGCCCTCCGTCGACGGCTTGACGACCCACGGCAGGGCAAACCCGGTCTGCAGGCCGGTCTGCAGGGAAGAAGGGGTGAGAGATGAGGAATTGTGTGCCGGGGTGTTCAGGCCGCTTTTCCGTATTTCAATGAAAGGCGGTACCGGAACGCCGTTACTAAGAAACATTCTTTTCGATGCTTCTTTATCCATGGCGAGCGCCGAAGCGAGGATGCCCGACCCCGTATAGGGAATACCCATCAGTTCGAGAAATCCCTGGACGGCGCCGTTTTCGCCATGTCCCCCATGCAGGACCAGGAAAGCTATTTCTATCTTCTCTTCCTCCAGCACGCGGGAGACCGTGTGGTTGACATCTATGGGGGCCGCGTTATAGCCTCTTTTTTCCAATGCGCGGTAAACAGCCATACCGCTTTTGAGAGAGACTTCCCTTTCCGCCGACGTTCCGCCCATAAGAACGCCTATTCGTTTGTCCGTTATTCGCAAGGATTCTCCTTTTTACTCTTTCTCCGTCATCGAACACCGACTTTATTCCTCAGTTGAGCAATTCATTATAATATTATAATAACCTAAAGTCCTTTGATCCTTCATTGTGTTTGCCGGCTGCTTTGCTCAGCATCGTCCGGCGGGCGACGAAACAACCCTTGCTCCCTCCCGTATGCAGAACGGCTCCGGTCAGGGGTGCAGGGGCAGGACCTTTCCACGCTCCGCATACGGAAAGGTCCGTGCCCCTTTCACCTCTTTTTTGGGTGTATACCGATCCGGCGATCCGGGGGGCGGTATGTCAGTTTACTTGGAGTATTCGAGACGGGTCTTCACGTCCACCGGCCGTGAAAGGGTAAGTCCCACAGGCGAATACTTCACCACTCTGTCGAAGATCTTCTCGATCTCCTCTTTCTTCGCATCGCTCTTCACCTTCACGGTGGCGATTACGGTATGGTAGCCGGGCAGGTCCTTCAAGCCCTCGATTCCTGCCAGTCCCAGAAAGCCCGGCAGATCGATATGCCCTTCGAGGTCGACTTCGACGCTCTTCAGCTTGATGCCTTTCAGTGCGGCATTCAGGGAAAGACCGACTGTAAGACATGCCCCGTAGCAGGCAAGCACTGTCTCGTGCGGGCTCACCGTGGTGTCCGTGCCGCCCACCGGCTCCGGCTCGTCAAAGTTGATGGAGAAGCCCCTCAGCTTGGCCTCGGTCTTGAATCCACCCTTCCACTTTGTCTTTACCGCCCATGTTGTCGCCCCGTTCTTCGGGTCTTTCTTTACCGCCTCCATCGTGGCAGTGAATGCCTCCAGGTTTACCTCATTGACAGAAATTACAGAATTTGTTGCCGCCGAACTCTTTGCCATTTTTTCCTCCTTTTAAAAGTAGTACGAACCATCACCCAGTGACACCCTTTGCACCTTTGCGCACCGATTACCCGCTATTGCCCCAGTGTTCCCTCCTTTTCGCCTCTTTTTACCCCCTCGTCTCCGACTATTAAAAATAATCGGCTGGTTCCCACTCTCCCTGGCGCATTAAAAACACAAGGTCCCCTGTCCCATCGATGCCAGATCGATGAGGGTCATGGCGCCTGCCACGGTTATTCCCGGAATCAGGTCCTTCTCCGTGAGCCCCTTATTTGCCATCGTCTGCGCGCAGCACTGGATTTCCACCCCCAGCTCCATGGCTTCGGAAAGCCTCTGGGAGAGGGTGGGAGCGCCCGGCTCCGGCTTCTCGTTCTTCTCGATCGCCCCCTGCACCATGACGTCCACGGTGCCCTGCAGGCAGAAGAGGATCGTCCGGTAATTCGCTGAAGCGGCAAGCGAGGCGAACATCAACGCGGAGCGGACGTTCGGAACGCGATCAAAGCCGGAGGTGCACAGGATGGTGAATATATTTTCAGTTGCGTCCTGACTTCTTTCAGACTCTTTTGTTGCATTCGGTGCCGACTTGTACATTCTTTCCTCCCTGAACAAAGGTGACTTCTCTCTTCGACCTAAAAAGCAATTGTTGTGCCATTGCCGAAAACAGACCGGGACGTGCAATTTTTGAGGAATGAGTACTACATCACGATGAAGCACCGGCCTGGGGTCGCTTCAACGCTGTTTGCACACGGCCTGCGAAACGGATTCGGGCGTGAAGGAGTTTTCCCTCGCAGGCGTCTCTCTCCTTTCTCTACAGGCCTCCTCCTCTCCGGAGAGATACCTGAATACTGAACGCACTTCGTTGTTTCCTCTCGCACTCTTCTTCCCTTCCGGGCCTTCCGGGCGGGTGCTCCCCTGCTCCCCTTCGTCCTTCCGGCTTCCGGAATGTATGCCCCTTCGGTAGCCTCCCCCGCCTCTTCCGGGTCATTCCCGCTTTGCCCGCCTCCTTCCTTATTTATAGGAAATACCGACGAGAAGAGGTTTCCTTCACCGTTTCTTTCTCTCCCTGATTTTTGCGCTCCCCCCTTCGGCATCCGAAAAAGAGCGGACAAAGAAAGGTGGAGAAAGAAAAAAGTATTGCAAAATACCGCTCTATCGATGCCGGTAGGGCCATAAATGCCGAAAAAGTGTTGAAACGAAAGGATATTGGCCTGGATTGCATAATACGGCACCCCGCAGGGGAAAACAGGAGAAAACGGCGTTTGGAAGTGGAGGGGGTTGTAATAAAAAGAAATATCCGGAGAGTTTCATACAATGCATTTCCCGGTAAGACCGCTTGTGCGCAGCGGAAGAGAGGAAAAACAAGCGGTGCGGTACCTGCTCCGGCACGGAGAAAGGCCGGACGCCTATCCTCCTTTTGGAAAGGGGCGGGAATGACTTTCATCCTCCCTTTCTCTTGTTTTCTATGTTTATTGGGAGAAAGCTCCACGAAAAGAGAGAGGGCTTTCCTGAAGGTGCTGCATTTTACCCTCCCCCCGGGACCGGGCGGCGGGGGCCCGTCTGATTACAAGAGAGATACCGGACGCTCCCGGCAGGACCCGGCTCTCCGCGGGAGCAGGATGCCTCTCTCCCCTGAACAGCTTGATTGAAAATGCTTTCTGTGTCCTTCCCGAACGGAAGGGGTGTTTCCGAAACAAGGCATTCTTGTTCGAAACAATGCGGTGCCCTGCAGTCCTGGTTTGTGGCACGGAAGTTGCTTTTTTACTGTATCCTGTAAAGATTTTTTAACAAGCTGTTTAAACAGGGGAAGAGCCGATAGGGCGGAAACAAGAGTCAATCAGAGGGGAGGATTCAGTAGCCATGCAAAATAACGAGATTTCGGCGCTTGATACTTTTCCCAAGCTGTTGCTGCACCAGGCCATGCGCAACGGAAAAAAGACCGCGGTCCGCGAGAAGGCGCTCGGGATCTGGCAGTCCCGGACCTGGGGTCAGGTTGCCGAGGAGGTGCGCGGTTTCGCGAGCGGCTTGGCGGCAAGGGGATTCAAGCGGGGTGAGAACCTTGCGATAATGGGAGATGTCCATGCACGTCTCTACTGGGCGATTACCTCCGCGCAGTGCCTGGGGGGAGTGGCGGTTCCCCTTCCTTTGGAGGCACCCGAGGACGAGTTGGTTTCTATCCTTAATAATACGGCAAGCCGGTTCATCGTGGTGCAGGACCAGGAGCAGGTCGATAAGCTGCTGGAAATCAAGAATCACTGTCCTCTCATTGAAACCATTATCTTCGTAAATCCCCGGGGGATGCAGCACTATACGGACCCCTGCCTGTGCGCGTACGAGTATATCGTAAAGGAAGGGCTCCATTTCGATTCGGGGCATACAGATTTTTTCCAGGGCCAGGTAGCCCGGGGGAGAGGATCGGATACCGCGGTTATTTTCTATGCCGCGGAAACCGACCGGCGCTCGAAGGGAGTTATCCTGAGCCATAACAACCTGATCTCTGCGGCGACCATCAGTATCGGAGAGCTTGGCTTGCGCGCCGACGAAGAAGTACTGGCTTTCCTGCCGATGACGCTGAGTGCAAGCCTCCTCTTTTTCTTCGCCCAACCCTATGTTGCCGGCTTTTGCGTCAACTTCCCCGAAAGCCATGAGACGGTAGTGACCGACATGCGGGAGATAGGCCCTACCTTTTATTTCGCCACGCCGCAGGTTTACAAAAGCCTCTTCAATCTGATCACGCTCCGGATGGAGGATGCCGGTACGCTAAAGCGTACCCTGTTCAATTACTTCATGAAGATCGCCCGGCGGGCGGGGACCTCTGTCCTCGACAGGAAACCGGTTTCTCCCGTGCACCGCTTTTTGTACAAAATCGGTCAGGTGCTGGTCTTTTCCCCTCTTAAAAACGTGCTGGGGCTCAGCCGGATCCGGGTGGCACTGACGAGCGGCAGCTCTCTCAGCCCGGAAATACTCAGCTTGTACCGCTCCCTGGGCATCAATCTGAAGCAGTTCTATGGTCCGCCCGAGGGATGCTCTTTTATCGCCCTCCAGCGGGACGGCCAGGTAAGGCCCTCCGGCGTCGGCGTAGCGGTAAAGGACGTGAAGGTGATGGTTACTGCGGAGGGAGAGGTCGCATTCCAGGGGCCGAACGCATTCCAGGGGTATTACGGGAGCGGGACGGCTGCCCGCGAAGGTACGGCGGGCTGGGTCAGGACCGGTATTGCGGGCCGTCTCGATCAGCACGGGGAGCTTACTGTTTTTGGAGCACTTGCGGATCAGTGCAGGCTCGCCGACGGGACAGTTGTTTCCCCGGCTGTTGTGGAATGCATACTCAAGTCCTTTCCCTATATTAAGGAAGCAGTCGTCTTCGGACACGAGAGGCCGTTTGTCACCGCGTTCATTACCATTGACGGCGAGGTGGTCACCCATTGGGCGGACCGGCACAATATCGTCTATTCCGGCTACGCTGACCTGACACAGCAGGAGGCGGTGTACGGTCTCATCAAATCGTGTGTGGAGGCGACCAACGCCAAGTTGTGCAGTTCCGGGCAGAACAGGATGCAGGTGAGGCGTTTCTCCATCCTTGATAAGGAGATTAGCAACGGTGCGCTGAACCATGACGGCGAGGTGTGCCGGAGCGTCGTCGCGCAAAGGCACAGTGAGTTGATTACTTTGTTCTATACGTTTGAGGAAGACCGGTGCATTCAGGAGGCCCGCCCCGATACAAAGGGCATTCGAACCGCGGAGGCCCCCGCCGGGATCAAAATCTGCGATGTGCAGGTTGTCTAGAGAAAGACGAATTCGGAGGGTGCACCATGAGAAACGGAAAGAAAAACGGAGAGGTGATCCTGGAGCTGGACGGCATATCGCTGAGCTTCGGCGGGATCAAGGCTCTCTCTGATATCAGCTTCTCTGTAAGGAAGGGAGAGATCTGTTCGATTATCGGTCCCAACGGAGCGGGAAAGAGCTCGCTCCTCAATGTAATCAACGGTGTTTACCATCCGCAGGAGGGCTCCATCGCTTTCAGAGGGCAGAGGCGTAAACAGATGAGGCCGCGGGAGACTGCGATGCAGGGAATCGCCCGCACCTTTCAGAACATCGCGCTCTTCAAGGGAATGACGGTCCTTGACAATATCATCACCGGACGTACGCTGAAGATGAAGTCCTCGTTTCTGGAGCAGGCCTTCTGGCTGGGGAGGGCCCGAAGGGAAGAGCGGGAGAACCGGCAGAAAGCGGAAGAGATCATAGAGTTTCTGCAGATACAGGCAATCAGAAAAACACTGGTGGGAAAACTGCCCTATGGTCTTCAGAAACGCGTGGAGCTGGGCAGGGCGCTGGCCGCGGAACCCGTTCTGCTGTTGCTGGACGAACCGATGGCGGGCATGAGTGTCGAAGAGAAGCAGGAGATGGTCACCTTCATCACGGAGCTGCATGAGGAGTTCGGGATGACGGTGGTCCTCATAGAGCACGACATAGGCGTCGTCATGGATGTTTCGGACCATATCGTCGTGCTCGACTACGGGCGCAAGATCGCGGACGGCCCGCCCGGGGAAATTGCGTGCAACGAGGAGGTTATCGCGGCGTACCTCGGTACGAAGGCGGAGAAAACGGCGATAGAGGCAAAGTGCGGAGTGGCTGATTTCATCAGCCAGAATTAGTTCCAGGGAAAGCAGGCGGGGGAGGGATTATGGAATTTTTCCTGCAAGTATTCGTGAGCGGTTTAATGACCGGACTGATGTACTCACTGGTGGCGATCGGGTTTGTGCTCATATACAAGGCGTCCGGCGTATTCAACTTCGCCCAGGGGTCGATGGTCCTTGCGGCGGCACTGACCTTCGTCAGCTTCCGGGAGATGGAGATCGGGTTCGCTGCGTCGCTGGGGATCACCCTGGTGGTTATGGTGCTGCTCGGCATCGCCGTGGAGCGCGCGGCGCTGCGGCACCTGGTGAACACGTCGCTTATCACGCTGTTCATGGCCACCGTCGGTTTGAGCTCCATCGTCGAGGGTCTGGCGCAGGCTGTCTGGGGGGGAGAGGTCCACGGGCTGGAGCTCGGAATCCCGGACACCGCCCTCGATATCGTGGGGAGCTTTACCGTAAGCACGTTTGACCTGTTCGCCTCGGGAATCGTGGCGGTCCTGGTGACGGGCCTGGCGTTGTTTTTCAATAAAACGAGGACCGGCTTGTACCTGCGCGCCATCGCCGACGGTCCCGTGGCCGCCCTGTCGGTCGGGGTACCGATGAGCAGGATGGTGGCGGTGGTGTGGGCGACCGCGGGGGTGGTGGCCCTGGTCGCGGGGATGCTGTGGGGGGCCCGCCTCGGCGTGCAGTTCACCCTCAGTGTTGTTGCCTTGAAGGCCTTGCCGGTATTCGTCCTGGGCGGCTTTACCTCGATTACGGGGGCGATCATCGGCGGCCTGCTCGTCGGTGCCGTGGAAAACCTGGGCGAAATCTACATCGGAGGCATTATTGGGGGAGGCATCCAGAACTGGATCCCCTATGCATTCGCCCTCCTCGTCCTCCTGATCCGCCCCTCCGGACTCTTCGGAGAGAAGACAGTGGTGAGGGTATAACCATGATGTATCGTGAAATCGGGCAATACAAAACCAGCTACGCCGCCGACCAGCAGATTTTTTCGCTCAGCCAGGACCGCTGGGTCATCGTGGTACTGCTCCTGGCGGCGATTTTCCTCGTGCCGTTTATCGCAAACGATTATTGGTTCGTTGCGATCCTCATCCCGTGCCTGAGCCTTGCGCTGGCGGCGCTCGGCCTGAATATCCTGACCGGCTATTGCGGTCAGCTCTCGCTCGGGACAGCCGCGTTCATGTCCATAGGCGGTTTTGCGACATACAACCTGGTGATGCGGCTCCCGGAAATCCCCTTTCCTATTAGCATTCTGCTGGCGGGAATCATTGCGGGTCTGGTGGGGGTGCTGTTCGGTCTGCCCAGCCTGCGGATCAAGGGCTTCTACCTGGTCGTGTCGACGTTGGCGGCGCACTTCTTCGTGCAGTGGCTGTTCGATGCCATCAAGTGGTTCAAGCGGAACAACCCGCAGGGAGAAATCAAACCGCCGCCTTTCAAGATCTTCGACTTCGTCTTCAACACCCCGGTAAGTCAATACCTGCTGGTGCTCGGTTTTGTCATCGTCCTCACCATTCTTGCCAAGAACATTATGCGCAGTACCACTGGCAGGCGGATGATGGCTGTCCGCGACATGGAGGTCGCTGCCGAGGTCATGGGGATCCCCATCGCACGGACGAAGTTGCTGGCTTTTGCGATCAGTTCCTTTTATTGCGGCGTTGCCGGTGCGCTGTATGTGTACTGCTACCTCCAGTTGCTCGATACGAAGACCTACAGCCTCGAGCTCGCGTTTGCCTCGGTATTCATGATTGTCGTGGGCGGTCTGGGGACGATCATGGGCTCCTTCATCGGTGCGGCGTTCATCTTTCTGCTCCCGATCTGGATGAACTCCACCTTCGGCAAATACGGCATCGACCCTTCGCAGATACAGAATTTTTCGAAGATGATTTTCGGAGCTCTTGTCATCTTCCTGCTGATTGTCGAGCCGAACGGGCTGGCGCGCTTATGGATGCGGGCGAAGGATAAGCTCAGGAAATGGCCGTTCCCCTATTGAAACAGTTGAGCCTTTCTCATACTTTCAGTATCTGTTTCTGCACGAGCGGAACAGGATAGCCTTACCGGAAAGGAGGTGTTCCACAGGCACAAAGTGCTAAAGCAGCAGGGAGGGAAGGAGCCGTCATTGACGACCACGCGTGGCGGTGGAAGCATCGGAGTATAGTGGATCGCCAAAATCCCGATTAGAGGAGGAGAGCAGTGATGAAGGGACTATCAGGAAGAAAGGTATTCGGTGGTTGGAAAACAATTGGGCTGTGCATCGCACTCGCTGTTTCGTTACTGGCGACGGCTGCCTTTGCGGATGTGGAACTGAAAATGCCCAAGGGAAAGTCTTTTACGGACCATCACAATGTCAACTTGAAGAGGATCATCTACACCCCCCTGGCGAGCTACCGTGTCGGCCCGTATGCTGCCGGCGGCACCGGGTACTACGGCGGTGAAATCGATCTCTTCAAATGGATCAATCTGAAGTACGGCGGTATCAACGGTATCCCGATAGTGTGGGATGAATGCGAAACCGAATGGGACACCCCCCGCGGCGTCGAATGCTATGAACGGTACAAGAACAAAGGGCCGTACGGCGCGACGGCGAACGATCCCCTGAGCGTGGGGATCGCCTATGCTCTCCAGGAGAAGACCCAGAAGGACAAGATCCCGAGCATCACCCCGAATCATGGTAACACGGCCTCCCAGGACGGGCGGATTTTCCCGTACCAGTTCCCGCTCGAGATCACTCCCTATGACGAGGCCAATATAATGGTGAAGTATGTCGGGCAGACTCTGGGGGGAATGGACAAGCTCAGGGGCAAGAAGATTGCCGTTCTCTACCACGGCTCCGCCTACGGCAGGGAAACCATCGGTTTCCATGACACGATGGCGAAGCAGTACGGGTATCAGCTGCAGCAGATCGAAGTGGCCCATCCCGGCAACGAGCAGATGGCCATCTGGCTGAATGTGAAGCGGTGGAACCCCGACTTCGTATTCCTGCGCGGGTGGGGAGTCATGGTGCCCGTGGCCCTCAAGACGGCGGCGAAAGTGGGCTATCCGGTCAAGAAGATAATCGGGAACATCTGGAGCAACTCCGAGGCGGACGTCGTGCCTGCAGGAGCTGCCGCCAAGGGATACGTAACCATCAACACCCAGGCTCCCGGCCGGAACTGGCCGCTGATCCAGACGCTCTGGAAAGACCTGTACGAAGGCAAGCTTACGGGTAAGAACGAAGGCAATATGGCGGACAAGGACAAGGTGGGAAGCGTTTACTACAACCTTGGAGTGGTCGCCGGTATCTTCCATGTGGAGGCCATGAGGGTGGCAATGGCGAAGTTCGGGAAGGATATCCCTCTGAACGGCCAGTACAAACGGTATGGCCTCGAGAACCTGAACCTGACCGACGAGAAGCTGAAGGAGTATGGTGTCTATGGAATGATGCAGAACGTAAAAACCTCCTGCAAAGACCATACCGGCGGACACAAGGCAAAGTTCGCGCAGTGGGACGGCAAGCAGTTCAGGGTGATCACGAATAACTGGATCGAGGCGGATCAGGATCAGATCTGGAAGCTGATCTACGAGAGATCGGAAAAGTATGCCAAGGAGAACGGCGTAACTCCCCGTGATTGTAATAACCCGAAAGATGTTCTGTACGATCTGGCTGGTGCCAAGTAAGCAAGGGTGTTTTCCGGACGGACGGAACCTTCTATCCCGTCCGTCCGGCCCTGCTGTTTCAGGCATGAGGGAATTGAGGGAGGAGAGCATGAAAGAGGTGAATGAACCCGTCACTGCCCTTCTGGCGGTGAATACTATCGAGGTCGTCTATGATTCCGTCATTCTCGCCGTAAAGGGGGTTTCCCTTACGGTGCCGGAGCGGGGGATCGTTGCGCTGCTCGGGGCGAACGGCGCCGGCAAGTCGACCACCCTGAAGGCTATTTCGAGGATAGTCGCCGCGGAACGGGGCGAGATCACGAAAGGACGCATTACCTTTCAGGGGCAGGATATCACGGAAGCGTCTCCGTACGACGTGGTGAGGAACGGCCTGATCCAGGTCCTGGAGGGGCGTTTTGTTTTCCCGAACCTTACCGTAGAGGAAAACCTGCTGGTGCCCGCATACGTCCGTAAAGTCTCCCGTTTCCAGGTGAAGCAGGAACTCGAAAGGATTTATGCCTACTTCCCGCGTTTGAAAGAGCGGCGCACGAGCCAGGCCGGGTATACCTCCGGCGGGGAACAGCAGATGGTCGCCATAGGACGCGCGCTCATGTTGAGGCCCTCCCTGATCTTGCTGGATGAGCCGTCGATGGGGCTGGCGCCGCAGGTGGTCGAAGAAATATTTGAAATCGTCAGGGATTTGAACCGCAAGGAGGCGGTAAGCTTTCTTGTGGCGGAGCAGAACACCGCGGTGGCCTTGCGCTATGCCGACTTCGGCAGCATCCTCGAAAGGGGACGGGTGGTCATGACCGGGAATGCCCAGGAACTGAGCGCCAACCAGGAAGTGAAGGAGGCGTACCTGGGAATGAGCGGGAAAGGGCCCATGAGCTTCCGTGATACGAAGCGGTATCACCTCCGGAAACGGCAATTCATGTATCGTCTTGCGTAATTTTACACCAGGGAGTAGTTTCTCGAAGCGGGATGTTGTAAGATCGATTCAGGGAGAGGGAAACTTGCCAAGCTTGAGACATCGTACGTAGTAGGGGATGCGGCCCGGCCCGGAAGCTGTGCAGCCCCTTGCAGGTTATGTCTTGGTTGTTCTTCTGAAGAGGCCCGTATTCTCGACTCCTTCCGGGCAGCAGCGGCAAGGCAGAGTGGAAGTTTAACATAGTGCAACAATGGGGAGGTTGTGTATGTTGGATGTCCGTCTGGTGCAGTCGGGAATGCAGCCGCAGCATGCTTACCTTGTTTTCCTTGGAATTGCCGTTTTGTTCATCGGCATCGCCCTGGTGATCAGGGCCATTTTTGTCCGAAGTACCCATGACTTTCTTGTTGCGGGCCGGAGGATCGGATTGGGCCTGGGGGTCAGCTCCGTTATCGCGTCCTGGACCTGGGCGATGGCGGTGATGATGTCTTCGGCCCAGACCTATACCTTCGGTGTTTCGGGGCTCTGGTGGTTTACCATTCCGAACGGCCTGGCGGTCATCGCCGTCATCCCCTTCGGCATCTACCTGCGGAAGCATATGCCCCACGGGTATACCCTGAGCCAGTTCATCTCCGTCCGTTTTCCCGGCCACAAAGCCCTGTACAATGTGTTTATCGCTTCCATGCTGTTCGGCTGCTTTATCATGGCCCTGATCAACCTGAAAGGCACCTCGGTCGTCATGTCCACCATTTACGGGATCGACTGGCGGGTCGTTCCCGTCATCGCCGGAATCGTGGTGATCGTCTACGTCAGCATCGGGGGAATGTGGAATTCGGCGGTGACCGCCGCGATCCAGACCTTTCTCATTACTGTCCCCGCCGCGGTGGTGGTGGTCGCCGTCTTCGAGAAAGTGGGCGGCCCCGTTCCCGTTCTGGATGCCCTTACCCGCTCGAAGGCGCCTGAGTTCCTGCAATGGAGCGACCCGGCAACGGCTGTCGCTTTCGGCGTTACTCTCGCCCTCGGATTGCTGTCCAATACGGTGAGCGACCAGACCTTCTGGGAAAGGATCTGGGCGGTAAAATCCAAATACGTAGGGAAAATCTTCCTGTGGGGCGGTACCTGGTTCTATGGAATTCCCATCTGCTTCGGTTTGCTGGGCCTGGTCGGGGCGGCGATAGGGCTCGACCTGAAGAATGACCTGGGCGGCGACGCCGCTGCTGTCGGCCCTTTTGTGGTCTCCCACCTCGGGCTGCCCGGATGGCTGATCATCCTCTATTCCATCGCCATCATGTCCGCCTGCCTCTCCACCCTTGACGCGGCTTTTATCGGAACGAGCTCCGTAGTGAGTGTCGATATTGTAAAGAGGTCCAACCCCAACGTTTCGGACAAGAGGCTTCTTTCGTACACCCGTCTCGCTGTCGGTATCGTCGGGCTTCTCTCGATCCTGGTGATCCTGACCGGCGTGGATTTCGTCACCATCGTCCTGGTTACCTATGCGCTGAAGACATCCGTCCTGATACCGTTGATGCTGGCGGTTTTCTGGAAAAAAACGAATGGACAGGGAACCCTTTGGGGTATCATCCTGGCAATTGTTATCGGGATGCCCCTCTACTTCGCCAAGGGCGAATTCTTCGGGACGATGACTATTCTTCTCGTTAGCCTCATCGTTCCCCTTGTCTGGAGTATGGCGAAGCCCGATGAATTCCATGAAAGTTACCTCAGGAATGTGCAGGATCTGCGGCATTAGGAAGGGTTTTTTGTGTTGACGTATTCAGGATTACTAACACGTAACTTCAGGAGGGAGATCCCATGCTAACATTTGCAGGGGTGCTGACAATCGGCATCATTCTATTTGCTTTGGCGATACTCTTCGCCTTTATCGCCTTCAAGGGCAGCATTGAGGAAGTCCAGCTGACAAGGAGCCTGAGCGAGGAGGACCAGAAAATAGTCACCGACGAGACCGTTCGGGATAGTCCCTGGATCGCGATTCTCGGCGCTGCGATTGCAGGATTTACCGCTGCGGTGATTGTGGGGCTGTATGGGGTTGCGCCCGGGTACCTTTACCTGGGTCCCCTGGCAGCCCTTGCTGCCACGGTCGGGACTACCGTCTGCTTTTTCTCCGATATCAGGGACAAAAACGAAATAAGGAAGCGGCTCGTGAGGCGGCTGCATCAAGTAGAGAAGGAGTGCGCCGTCCCGCAAAGCCCTTCCGCCGAGGCGAAGTAACAATGGTCTTTGTGGCTTTCATGCGGGGATCACTCCCCCGTTGATCCGTGGGGGACGGGGAGTTCCGTATACTCCCCGTCCCCTTCTTATTGTTCAATAAGGGCCTGCCATACTCCGGAGCCGGGTCAGGGGTGCAAGGCAGGTGTTTCGTCGTGGGAGTGAGCGAAGGGTGAAATGTCCGGCAACCGCATTTGCTTTCCCCGTAGTATGGTTTACGCGTAAGGGAAACAGTTCTCAAAGAGAGCAAGGAGGGTTTCCATGAAAATCGGCGTTATTGCGTGCGACGTGCTGCAGCGCGAGCTTGAGAAGGTTTTAGACGGGGTTCCCGAGGTGACGAGAAAGATTTATCTGGAGTATGCGCTGCATACCGAACCCCAGAGGATGAAGGAGACGATCAAGGAGCAGATTAATGCGATGCGGGACGAGGTCGATGTCATCTTCCTCGGCTATGGCTACTGCAAATCATTGCAGGGGATCGAGAATGAATTCGATATCCCGATCGTCATGGCCCGTCTTGATGACTGCATTTCCCTGCTGCTGACCCCCGAGGGGCGCGCCCGGGAGATCGATAAGGAGGCCGGCACCTATTTCCTTTCCCCCGGATGGGCGGAGCTCGGAACAGAGATGCTCATCAAGGAGCTTCATCTTGAGCGCGTCCGGCGGTACGGAAAGGATCCCCTTGAGATTGCGAAGAAGCTTTTCACCAATTATAAGCGGGGTCTCTATATCGACACCGGTATCGGAGACAATGACTACTTTCTCTCCCGCTCCGAACAGTTCTGCAGGGATTTCAACCTCACCCTGGAGAGGACAGCCGGTACGTCCTCCCTGCTGGAGGAAATGCTCTCCGAGTGCAAGAGAATTGCCGCCCCCGGGTGCGATCAAAAGTGATTGTAGTGGGTAATAAGCACGCAGTCATCGCTCGCACGGGAGATTTTCGCGTTACTCTCCTCATAATGCGCTCTCCTTCGGGGAGGGTCGGGGCAGGGGGATTCGATGTCCTTGCAATACGACAGGGTTATTGTATTCCCTCGCGGATCTCTGTTTCAGATACCCGTCTCCTCCGGGTAGGCTCTCCTCTGACCTCTCCCCTCTGTTCCGTGTCAGGGGAGTCGTGAAGTCCTTCACTCCCCGACCTCTTGTTCTGCCTCTCTACCGCTCACTCCGTTACCACAATAAAACTCGCCTTCTCCGCCCCGAAAAGTCTTACGACTGTTTCGGGGACCCCTCTTTTCCTCCATCGTTCTGGCATGCACTGTGGTGGCCACTCCGTTTCACGAAGAGAGGAGACGAACAAGAGCTAAGGTCCGCTCAGAACTCCCCTCCTCCCCTCTCTGAGAGAGGGAGCACTCACCCCCTGTCCCCTGGTTTATTCTTGTCAAGGACTCCCCTCTCCTTCTTCATCATGCATGCCCATCAAACATGCATTCCTTTTGGGAGAGAGAGAAAGAGGGGGTCCCTCCTCCCCTCTCTTTTCTTCTGTCGTCATCCCGGCGGATCCTCTGAGCCGGGATCCAGTCCTTTTCCGAAAGACTCCGGTTCAAAGACTCTGGACCCCGGCTTTCGCCGGGGTGACGGAAAGAGGAGGGACTATGGCTTTCTCCGGGGTGACAGATTCTGAAACGGAGTGTGTACGGAGGCAGGGGGGTATCCTCTTGTCTGCAGCGAGTGTCTGGAATAGCAGAGGGGACCAGACATAGGGTAAATACGTCTGTCCCTCTTGTGTACTTGAAGAGTATCAGGATACTTATCTTGAACAGGGGAAACCCTGAGAACAGGGAGGAATTCACTCGCAAAGAAAGAGGGTACCCCCTTGCCCCCTACCAAAGGATTCCTATTCAGAGAATAATGATTTAGAGAGGCTCTATGGTACAGAAGTTGCTAATTATTTTTGTATCACTGAGAGGAACAGGACACCCCGGTAGCGGGGTACTATCCCGGCTCGGCAGCGCCCCCGGAAGGATCATGTCCGGGAGAATGCGCTCTCCTGGCAGGGAGGCGATCGAGATAACGAAAACTCAGGGAGGATACGTAAGAAACGATGGGAAGGGAAGCGTTCAAGTGCATAGTGGAGGAGGTACTCTCTCCGTTGGACATTCGCGCAGACGGCAGCAGGCCGTGGGACATCCGTATTCTGGACGAGAGGTTCTACCAGAGGGTGATCAACG
>NSJL01000055.1 GCA_002634385.1 Nitrospira sp. | reverse complement strand
TCTTATAGCCCAGATGGTGCGTCAGTTCCCCCTGCAAACACCGCTCCAGTACCGCTTTGGTCAGCTGCTTGAGCAGTCCCCCTTCGCCCAGGATGTCTTCAGGTTTCTGGTAGTCTTTTACGAGTTCTTCAATCAGTTCAGGTCGTATCTTCATTCGCTTTCCCTCCGGGGTGGTCTGCTATTGTACCCCAGAAGGCTACTTACACAAAATATTTTACAGGCTCGCATGCTGTGGAGAATGAGCGCTTCACGTCCTGATACGGCTTTCCGGTGACACTATCGAAGAACACATAGGGGACATCAAGACGGCGTGTGATGCCCTGTAAGACGGATCTCAAATCGTCATTGATAGGAATCTCCCGACGCTCTCCGTTCTTCGTCCTGTCCAGGAGAATAAAGCCGTGCTTCAGGTCCACGTTCTCCCATCGAAGGGAGAGGATTTCCCCTTTCCTCATGCCGGTATTGAGTGCGGTTATCACAATGTCTCGGGTAGTACCCTTGCACTTTGAGATAAGTGCCGCGCATTCTTCCCGGCTCAGATACCGTAAGCGCCTGTTGTTTTCTTCGAGCAACTTCACCTGCCGGACTCGTTTTAAAGTCTCCTCGGTACACATCTCCCATTGATAGCCTTTGTGGAACATATGCTTGATTGTCGCTAACAGCCGGTTAATAGTCGCAGGTTTATTAGGTAAGCATACCCATTCATCACCCTGCTTTACCTGCCGGTTCCCCTTCAACAATCTTTCACTCTGAAACTGTTCGATCATCTTTGTGTTGAAATACCGCAACTGGACATTGCCGAATTTCTCTACCAGTTGAAGAACAAAGCCTTTCTTGCTCCTGATGCTCCGCTGTCTCTCGCACCATTTGTTGTACTCTTCGGCAAGCTGTGAGAAAGTGTAGTTCGGGATTGTCTTGATACGTTCAGGCTCTTGCCCTTCCCGGACCTTCCGGCGCTGCCCTTCGAGCTTTGCTTGTGCCTCTTTGAAATTGGTGGTCTTCGTGGATTCCCGGATAACCTTACCGTCCGGCCCAGCATAGCGTATCCAGTAGAAGTCTGAACCTTTCTGCTTATAGATTCCCTTTGCCACGTTTCGCGCTCTCCTTTCCTTTTTCATTTTCCTGCAACTGCCGTTCTACGCAGTCCAGCAACAGTCTTAATGTGTCGCTCGGTGTCTTCACCCCCTTTTCCAAGAGATAAACATAGTTTCCGGTTACTCCCAGGAGTTCCGAAAAGGCCCTCCGTGAAAGTTTATGCTGCTTCCGCAACGTCTCTATGTCTTTCGGCAACCATGTTTTCATACTCATTATATTACTAACTAGGTTAGAATATGTTAAGTGCATAGTTTTGTGCATAGTGGCTTGCAACCTCTTTGAAAAATTATGGTTTATTCAATGATTCAACTGATACGCAATCAGCGGGTCATCTTCCCGGCAAAAGGGTTTATATCTGGGATTGTCTGCCGCTGAATCCATTTATCTATGTCCCGCTGTCGGAAGCGTACCGCTCCGGATTGCCCGGCCTGTATTTTGAAGTGAGGTATCTGTTTATTCATCACCATCTTGTTGATAGTACTTTCTGAAACGTGGAGATATTCGGCAAGGGTCTTTTTGTCGAAAATGACATCTTCCCCGGCGCTCCTGCCGCTGCCGGACAAAAGAGGCCGCAAGTGTTCCAGGACCATCTCCGCTATTGCCCGGTAAGCTTCTGGGGTTATGTCATCGCGCTCGATTCGCACAGTTCCTGCCTTATCTCTCCCATCCCGACAGATCAAGGATAATGTCGCCGGGTGCTGCCTGCTCCTCTGCTCCAGGAAGGTCAAGAGTACTCAGATCAAAAATGAAGGCCGACTTCCGCCCCTGCTCCCGTGCAAGGGATTTCTGATACTCTATAAAGCCCGCTATGCTCTCCTTCAAAAAGTACCGATTGCGCGATTCCTTGAAAATAATGCCTCGACTGCAAAGCTGACGGACCCGACGTGGTGTAATGTTCAAAATGTGCCCCATTTCCTTTACGGAAGTTATATTTCGGTATTGTTCCTTGCTCTGTTTTCTCATTTACGCCTCACGAAGCGAAAGGGTCAAAAAATTTTTTGTATCTGGAAAAATGATAAGGGTTCAACGCCCCTCACCTCGCTCTTGCTCTAGAGGGACCCGTGATGTCCCCCCCTCGATGGTAAGGCCGGAAGGCCGCTCCCCCACTGGAGAACGGCCCCGTCGCCGGTGCATCATGCCTCTTCGTCATGCCTTCCCTTCCGCGCATCCTTCCGCCTGCAAGGGCACGTCTTGCCGCATCGCCTTTCCTTCCTGCACCTTCTCATGCATTGTTGCCCCTTCACCACCACGGGTAAAAGAGCATTCACCCGAATAAGGAAAGGTGTCTCTCCCGGCATTCCGTGAAGTCTCATCGCGCTTATATCCATACCGTCCTCCTCTTTAACTCGTTGCGGGTCGTACTGAGGTAGTGTTGATATGCTTTCCACCTTATCGGGTCTTTTGCCGATGCGCTTTTCAGGAAGGACAAATACTGTTCATGCGCCTTCGGGTTCTCTCTCACCACTCGCCGCACGGCCTCACCCTCTGAGAGGCCGGTACACATAAGGCGGTCTATCTCGATGTCAAAGAGAGTGCGCGGGTCCGTTCCGCCCGTCTCTGCAAAAGCCGCCCTGTGCAGCTTCTGAGGGGCATTCCGGTACTGGAGAGCACATGCTTTCCCATAGCAGGCCGTCACCTGTACCGGCGCTGTGACTTCATCACAGAAACCCTTCTGTTTGGCTTCCTCTGCCGTCATCCAGGTTTCCTCACTCATGAGGTGTGAGAGTTCAGACGTGGAGAGTTTCGTCTTCTCCCGGTACGCTTCCATCATGGCTACCTTGATCTTGTCCAAGGCTTCCGCCATCTTCCGCATATCCCCGGAGGTCCCGACAGTAAGAGCGGAGGGGTCATGAATCATCATCATGGAATTTCCAGGCATCACTACCTTGTCTCCTGCCATCGCAATCAGGGAAGCGATGGAAGCCGCGATGCCGTCCACGTAAACGGTCTTCCGTGCCTTGTGCGTCCTTAGCTGTGAATAGATAGCCGTACCCTCAAATACGGACCCTCCAGGGCTGTTGATACGCACGGTAAGGCTCTCGATGTTCCCCAGGGCTTTCAGGTCCTGCGCGAATTGCTTTGCTCCCGTGCCTTCTGAAAGCGGCCCTGTGCCGATCTGTCCATAGAGAAGGATTTCAGCGGACCTTCCGTCCGCCCGGTTCCGTATGGTGTAGTAGTGCATACCGTCTCCCTCCCTCTATTTCCACTCGATGCCGGAAAGACCGTATTCGCTTTCTATTTCGGTCCATAGTTCCCGCTGCTCTTCAATTTGGGGCTCCCGGATACTGAGAATGTCAGAGAGACAGCCGCTGAATATGTACCCGCCGCCCTTGTGTCGGGTCAAAGCGGCATAGGCCCGTACAACCTTCGGCCCAATCTCGGAGAGTTCCGTCTTGATGCGCTCCAGTTCAAAGCCGTGCAGCTTTTTCCGTGCCGCTTCCAAAGAAACACGGGCTTTGTTCACGTCCCCTTCTGCTTCCTTGACGGCATCCTCCAGGTACTCCACCATTTCCATTGCGTCGGCCTCTTCCTGTGCGGTCTTGTTAAAGGCTTTCTTCGCCTTTTCCAGAGCCTCCAGGCTGACTTTATCCCTGACAAATCCCTCCAGTGCCTTTTCCTTCGCCTGCTTTGCCTGTACCAGCGCCTCTTTCAGTCCGGGAATGCTGCTGGTAACGCTCTCCTGTTTGCACCTCACCGCTGCAAGGCTTTCCTTCGCGCTCTCCAGAGCCGCCGCCGCTTCCTTCACCGCCTGTACTATCTGCTCTCTGTTCTCCATTTCCATCTGCACCTTCCTTTATGAGTTGTGCACGGGAAACCCATGCTTAATTCCTTTCAGAGTCCTTTGCCGCTTCGATTCCGAAAAGCGGGACGTTGAACCCTTGCCCTCCCGATAGCGAGAAATATTTTTCCAGGGGCTTGAATTGAGTCACCGTATTCTCCCGGCTATTTGTTCGTGCACCCGAAGATACCGCGTCTCCAGTTTGGTCATGCTCTCCCGGAAGGCCGGAAGATCCTCCCGGTACCATGCCGCATCCATCGCCCTCGTAAGAGAAACGAGTTCCTCGGCTGTCTCCGGGTTATGCCGCCTGATCTCATCAATGGTGGTTGGGTAGCTCTTCATCAGGCTCATGTGCTCCCGGAAGAGATGTTCGAATACTTTCCAGTATGGTCTGACCTTCCCCTTTTCAAGAAGCGCCTCTATCCCTTTTTCGCTCTTCGGGGTGAAGGTTTCCCCGGCCTGCACCTCGACGACCTCCCCGCTTGCTCCCCTGAATCTGAGTGGTACCAGTGCCTCATACCTCATTTCGTCACCTCCACGTCGATAATCTCAGGTTCACAGTTTCCCCCGTGAAGGTCCGTGAAGCTGTGAAGGTTGCAAGAGGGGTCTTTTCCAGCTTCACAGTTTAACGGCATATATATATCCCGTGAAGCTGTGAAGGTCGGATTCAGCCCGTAAAGCTTCTTTCCCCTGGTGCCCGTGGTCTCTACCAGTTCCCTCCCGGTTGCGGCCTGTAGAATGTCCCGGAGCCGGTTCTGTCCGATCTCATGGCCCCTGTTCTTTAATCCCTCGAAAATCTCTGTCACTCCCAGCTTGATATCATCCTGGAGCATGTCTCCTATCTCCCCGACGATCACTTGGGTTTCGCTCATCTCATTGCCTGCATACCGGAACGTCATACCCTCCCCGTCATTCTCAATCCGCAACTTAACCGGCTCTATAGGCCTCATCCTGGTCTTCGGAGAGGAGAGGAACAGAAACTCCCCTTTCTCTTCTAGGGAAAGGTGCATGTCTACCCCGCCCAGAATATCGGAACTCCCCCGGAGAGATTCCTTTCTATTTTCCCCTGCCCCTTTCCGGTGGTGGTGAATGACAAGAACCGTGGTCCCCAGGTTTACAAGGTCCCGGAGTCGCTCCATAACGGGAGCCATGTCTGACGCTTCGTTCTCCTTCCCATCGTGAACCCTGATAAGAGCATCGATGATGACTAGGACAGGCTTCTCCTCCTCGATGATCTTGACCAGTTGCCCGAAACAGCTTGGGTTATCCAGTTTTATCCTCTGGAAGTGAAGAAACAGGAGAGGCATGTCCTCGGTAAAACCGATATCCTGTAGTCGCTTCTTAATGAAGGCACCTGGATTTTCTTCATCGACTATCAGGACCTTCCCCCTTTTGGTAACGGAGAAATGACCAAACAGTTTTTTCCCCGTGATGACCGCATAGGCAATGAAGAGGGCAAGGAGGGACTTTCCTACCCCTGCATAGGCCGACAGGATGATGAGGGCATTCTCGACGATAAGCTTGACGATGAGATAGGCGGGATCCTCATAGCTGAATATGTCCCTCACGGTGGATAGTTTCAGCTTCACAGTTTCACGGCTATTATATGTACCGTGAAGCTGTGAAGGTCGGGTGCAGGCCTCTGCAGCTTTCATGTGTTGCTTTCCCTCCCTCTCCTGCTCTTCCAGCAACGCCTCGCCCAGGTCGAAATTTTCGTCAATTTCTTTCATGCCTCCACCTCCATATGGCTCAGGTCCGTTGCCTCTCGGGTCTGCTTGTCTAGCTGGTAAAGCTCGTATTTCTCCTTGTCGCTGCCCTCTTCCAGGACATCCAGGTAATGCTCCCAAAGCTTTTCCATGCAGGCATAGGGATTCCGCCGGTACTCCTCTTCGCTCTTTGCCAGCTCCTTCGCCCTCATTAAGCACCTATACTTCATGGACAGCTCCCGATGCCGCTCATTCACCCATGCACGGAATTCCCGTACCGCTGCTTTCTTCCGCCTCCCCAGCTCGATCTCCGCCTTCCTCTCCCGGCTGAGGGGTCCCTGCTCGATCCCCAAGTAACGGAGAGCGTCTTTAAAGGAAAGGCCCCGGTACTTCTGAATGAAACTGATAACATCACCCCCGTTGTTACAGCCGAAGCAGTAGAATTGCTGCCGCTCCGGGTCGATCTTGAAGGAAGGGGTTCTCTCCCCATGGAGAGGACAACAGGCCCAGAGGGTCCGGCCCCGCTGTCGAAGAGTGATGCCTTCAGATTCGATTACGCTCGCCAGATCGGGCTTTTGCAGGGAAAGGATCATTACCGGGAGCCGCCACGAAGGGTAAATATCATGCTCCGACAGGCCTTGATTGCGCGTAGAACATCAAGGCTACCGACGGGAGCGTTTGCATAAACCTCCCGGAGGGCGCTCTCAACATCGCCGCTAATTTCATAAATAACGCGGTTGCTGTCGCTTAATTGGGGAGTGACTACAAGACCTTTTGCGGAGAGGATACCTGCTATTACGGCATCTTCTAAAATGGTAGGGGCTTTTTCTTTCGCCATCCTTTCTCATCTCCTTCGTGTGCTAAATTCAAGAGTCGCTGCAATCTCTTGAACTTATTTTTTCACAAAGGAATAGGGAGGATGGGGAAGAGAACGGCGTTCGTTTCCGTTTTTCTTATTTCTTCCGCAATGACTCTAAATATTTTCTAATGGTCTTTGGTGTTGGAGAAGGCTTTCCTTCTCTTAAAAGATTGTCGTGTATCCTTTGGGGGAGGTATCGAGGGGTTAACCCTGGATTTTTTGCTAATATCTGAGCTGCTAAATCTAAAAAATATTCCTGCTTGTGCCCTGCTTCCTCTCTACGTCGATTACCACTCTCTAAACCGGCATCCTTCGCGGCCTTCACTCTACGCTCATTGTTTTCTTGCAACTCTTCGGTGGCTCGTGTGGCCTCTTCCATAAGGCGATGGGCCTCTTTATCGAGCAATAAAGATTCTGCGCGCGCTTGAAGCTTTAAACCAATTTCGACAGATGTAATTACTTCTGAATCACTGTCCGGCTTTCCTTTACAGATCATCTCTCGCAGAGCGTCCCAGGCGTACCAAATCGCTACAATCGAAAATGCTTCATAATTCGTTAAGTCTCTTCGCCTGAGCACAGCCTGGTTGGTTTCAGAAACAATATATTTGTCGCTTACCTGATCGGGTGAAAACTTAAGAACTGCATTTCCATCAGAGCCCTCAACATACGCACTGGTTGGTATAGGCGACCCGTACGAATACGTACTTGCCGCAAACTGTGCCCTAAAAATAACCTCAGGCGCCCTGCTAAACGCAACTCTTGCAGTAACCAAGTCATTTTCTGGATACTCTGGTACCTCTGAGGGATTGGGCCAAATCGGCAATCCTTTCATTTCGAAGTCAGAAGCTACGTTGTATTCTGCAAAAATTCCGGGGCGAAGTGATTCATTGGGGGGAATACCGATTCCATAAACCCGCTGCAAAACGCCCCAAATATAGCGGGCTCTCAAAATAACATCAAGGCACTGACTTTTTATCGAGCTCGGTGGCTCATTAAGAACTGGAAGCCATCCGAATAAAGGGCACCACTGTGATGATAGTATTGCTCTATTATGCTTGTCGGTAACATCGTAGACCTTTATCCACTTTTCCTTTTTCTTTCCCATTTTCCTCCACTCCCTCTGTGGATTCCCTAAAGTGAATCAGGGGAAGAGGGTAGGGTTCCCTCTTGTCGGCTGGCCTGCCTATCCCCTGAAAAGGTTATACCATGAATCTCCTTACCAGAAAGTAAATCCCGATCCCCACGCTATCCGCTCCGATGTCAAACAATGAGAATTCCCGGAACGGGAGGAAATACTGCACGATCTCAATGAAAAAGCCGTATGACAACAGGACCGCCCCTTTCTTCAGAAACGATCCGGAATAGGCACCATCAATCAGGAATCCCAGGGAAGTGAAGGCAAGAACATGGCTTATCTTATCGCCCAGGCTCTCGCTCACGGGGTTACTGTCGGGAGAGAAGGCAAGGTAGGAGATAACCGTCAAAGCTATCCAGAAAAGGGCCTTAAAAGCCCTCTGATTGCGTTCTATGAACATCCTAAACCATCCGCCCCGGAGCGAGTGCAAAGGGGAAGGCCCTCCGGTTATCCTTCCGTGCCGGTCTACCTCGTATGCGTGATTATCTTCTTTTCTGTCCATGGCCTATTAATTATACTGCTTTGCCGTGCTATAATGCTTTCATGTTGGCTCTCTATTTTCTACTCCTCATCATTGCAGCGGTTTTTATTCCCGGCGTCGGGAGCTTCGGTATTAATCTTGCTATATGCGGTCTTATTCTCTCTCTCATTGTCTCCTTTGTAAGATTTCTCTCCTGCTCGTGCCGATAGAAAGGGGCGGTCTCCCGCCCCCGCTATGCGGGTTTAATACGTTTTATACGTTAAATACGCATCCCCTCGTACATCTCCTTTGCTGCTGCCTTCATTGTTTCCTCATCCCCTGCCTTCGCCCTCAAAGCCTTCTCCATGGTGCCCTCCCTTTGTGCTCACTATGCACAAAATATGCAGTTCTTACCTGAAAAGATGTGCAAAGAAGCACATCGTTCATTCTTGCGGAAACAATGGAAAGGTAAGTATTGACAAGGATTTGAAAGGATATGAAAGGGTAAATCACTGGAAAAGGAATACTTCGTAATCAGCAGGTCGTCGGTTCGAGTCCGATTCCCGGCTTTCAAAATCAAGGGGTTGCGAGAAGCCGCAATCCCTGTTCCAAAAGCGTTCCCAAATATTTCTACTTCTCACCTTCTACGTTAACTCCAGAAGTTCTTTACGATTATCACGCAAACAACGAGTGCTACTATAAAGGCTACTCCGGAAATGGACACAAGCCCGCGCACAAACTCCTGCAGGTCCTGAGAAGATAGCCTCCCTGCCCAAAGGAGTTGCAACGCCAGCCATAAAAACGGAAGGCGGGCCAGGAGCGACTCTCCTGCTCTCTCTGCTGAAATGGCCAGGTGAAAGTGCGGCCTGTCGAGGGCAACCTGTAGGATCCCGAGATGCTGCAGGATAAGATACAGCACTCCCCACCAGAGCAGCGGTGCCGCCGCGATCAAAGAGCCGTAGACCTTGTAGTTGTAGCTCGCCGTGACGCTGCCGAAGATGATCCGCTGCCCTTCCTTCCTGGGGATCAGACTGAAGCCTTCCGGCTTCCCAAGAAGGAGTGCAGCAGTGTAGTGAGCGAGTTCGTGCAGGAAGCTGCCGGTAAGGTAGAAAAAAGCTTTGAGCAAAATCCGAAGAGTCATTTACCTATGGTATCAGAAGTGACGGCGGACTTTTTTCGTAAGGACTGCAGAGAGCTGGCCGGGAAAAAACAGACAGGGACATAAGTGATAAAGCTGCTCTACAATAAATGGACGGAAAGGAGCAGCGAGCATGGCAAAAAGACAGAGAAGGAATCACGGAGCGGCGTTCAAAGCGAAAGTGGCACTGGAGGCAATCAAAGGGGAGCAGACGATAGCGGAATTAGCGCAACGATTCCAAGTGCATCCGAACCTGATTGTGGAGTGGAAGAAGCAGATGCTGGAGCGTGCGGAGGAAGTGTTCGAAAAAGACAAAAAGCCCCAGGAAGGACCGAGCATCAAGGAGCTGCACGCCAAGATTGGGCAGCTGACGATGGAGAACGATTTTTTATCAATCGCGCTCGGGCGCATAGCCGAGCCGAGCGCAAAGAGATGATTGACCGGAGGAAGCATCCGCTGCCCGTTACACGGCAGTGTGAAATTCTTGAGCTTTCCCGCTCAAGTCTCTACTATGAGCCAGTACCGCTCGGAGCTGGTGATCGTGAGGTGATGCGCCTGGTCAATGAGATACACCTGAAGCTGCCGCTCTACGGCAGCCGTAGGATACGCGATGAACTCAGAGACAGGGGGCAGAACATCGGCAGGGATCATGTCCGTACCCTGATGAGGAAGATGGGCCTTGAGGCGCTCTATCAAAAGCCACGGCTCTCCGATCCTGATCCGGCTCACAAGGTCTATCCCTACCTGCTGAGGGGCATGGAGATCACCGCTGCCAATCAGGCGTGGGCGGCAGATATCAGTGCGCCATGAAGGCACGGCAAGTTGTTATTTGACATGCTTGCTGGTTTTCGATCGGCAACTGCAATGTTGCCCTGCCCGATGGAGGAGATCGGGCAGAAGGGGATCGCAAAGCTCTGCC
>NSJL01000020.1 GCA_002634385.1 Nitrospira sp. | reverse complement strand
CCCTTTCAGTTCCCCCCCCTCCCGCACCAGGGCTTCCGGTGCCTCGACTCCCGCATACTGCTGTCCATACCCCTGTATCCGCTGCTTCAGGCGCTCCTTTTCCTCCCTGAGGAAGAGCACCTCTTTCCTGTTGTTGACCCGCATGCACGCAAGGGCCTTTTCACGCAACTCCCCGAAAAGCTCCCTGAAATCTCTCACCAGCGCCGATTCCGGCAGGCCCTTGCCGAGGTAGAACTCATGGTAGGCAATAACCTTTTCCGGAAGCATCCTCTTCAGGGATTCCAGGGCTAGCTCCGGAACGGGCCTGCCCCGCCAGTATTCCAGGAACTTCTCCCTCTTCCACCCCAACAGCTCATATACAGGGACCGCTTCACTTTCCGCTCCCATCACCAGCCGGTTCAGATACCTCACTTCGATACGCTCCCCGGCCCGCTCGAAGGTCCCGGGGCCGAGGGCGATCCATGTCCCGAAGTGTTTATTGGCGGGCTCCAGCTCCTCGGCCAGGGTCACCGCCTCTCCCATGACCGTGTATTGCATGCGCCTCTCCGATCCCATGTTCCCCGCCGAGACGATGCCGGTGTCGATCCCCATCCGGGCGGTGATCTTCACCCCGTACTTCAGAAGGATCATGCGCTGGATCACCTTCAGCTCCTCCTGCTGCAGGAGGGCGGAAAAACAGGCCTTCCAGGGGTGGTCCCCATCGGGAAGCGGCACCCCGAAATCGGCTTTGATGGCGTCTCCCTCATATTTATCGACATATCCATTGTAGGACATGATGATATTGCTCATGGGGGTCAGGTAGATGTTCAGTATTGTCGCAAGCTCCCGGGCAGTGACCCCCTCGGAGATGGTGGTGAACCCGGATACGTCGGAAGAGAACAGGGTCGCCTCGGTCTTTTCCCCCGCGAGACGGAACCGTTCGGGGTTCTCCTCCATCATCCGCAGCACCTCGGGGGAGACCATGGTCGAAAACATGGCACGCACTTTCTTCCTTTCCTTCTGTTCCTGGAAATAGCGGTAGGCCACTGCGGACAGGTACGAAGAGAGGACAGCGAAAACAGGGGGCGCCACCGGAAGAAGAGAGCCCCATTCCGAAAAGGCAAACCACCCGAGGGCGACATGGGAACCGGCCACCAGCCCGGACAGGAGACCCCCCTGGAGAGGAGAAAGGAGGAGGACGCTGAAAAGGACGACGAAAAGGTATGCATAGCTGATGTAGTACCGCCACTCCTCAATAAAGTTTCCCGTAGCGATGGTATTCAGGACAGTGGGAACGAGATCCAGCATGGTCTGGAGATTCGAAAAAGGCGTGGCGTTCTGGGCGGAGAGGCCCGTCGCCGCCAGCCCGTAGAAGACCACCTTATCCCTGAAGAAAAGGGGAGTAACGGATAGCTCCTTTTTCCCCTGGGTGAGAAGCAGGGGAGGGCCGTAGTACAGGGGCCGGACGTCATCGATCTTCCCGCTTTCGAGATAATAGACCGTCCTCTCGTAGGCATCCCGGTATTTCGCCTCCTCGTCTTTCCCCACGATAAAGCCCGTCCCCTGTACCGCATCCGCGAAGGACGGCTTTCTCCCCTCGCGGTATCTCTTCACCACATGATTATTGAAAAAGATCTGCCTGCCGACGGTAAGCCATACCTCCTCCTTCGGGTCGAGGCCGAGGGCGGACAGGGTCTCCTCCACCGGGTAGTTCCCCTGCACCACATAGTATTCCAGCAGAGCGGAGATGAAGACCATGGTGCCGAGGGAATTGCTCTCTTCTTCGGTAAAGAGCCGTGATTTCCGCAGGGCGTCCACCAGGATCCCGTTCAGGGCGGACGGGTCCTGCATCGAAGCGAGGGAATACTTTTTCAGCTCATCCTTCGCCTTCTGATAGCCGATAAAGGTGGACACGAGGGGAAAAGGGAGGTGGACAAAAGATTCCTTGTACTCCCCCGTCCAGTTGATATACATCTCCCCCCGGTGGTTGACGGGAATCCGTACCCGCTCCCGCGGGCCCTTCAGTTCGATATACCTGCCCCTTTCCACCCTTATTTCAGTCGCCCCCATCAGGTGCCGCGCCACCTGCAGGCCCAGGGAAGGGTAGAGGCTTCCGCGGTAGGAGACGAGCAGCGGATACTTGCGCACCACCCCGTCACGGTCCAGGGAGATCGTGTTGAACCCGTAACATCGCGAGCCCTTCATGAGGCCGGGAACGAGGGGGAGAATATCCGTGGCGAGAAGCACCCCTTCTGATTCCCCGGTGAGGGAAGCGGTCTCCTTCATAAGGCGGAGGGATTCCCTTTTCTGCGCAGTATGCAGGGCGGCGACGGCCTCCGCCCTTTGCAGGATTCTCTGCCGGTCCCCCTGCTCTTCCGGGATCTTGAACCCTGCAGTAAAACAGGTACTCCCGTTTTGGTGCACGCTCCGGAGGAGGCTCCCGGCCGGATCGGGGAGCCGGGAGAGGGCGGAGGGATCACCCTTTCCGGACAGGGCACTCTCCAGCGTCTTCTTGACGTCCTCCACCATCTCAGGGGGGAAACTGGGGGGCACCTCCCGCGAGAAGTCCATGTCCACAAAGGCGACAGCACGGGCATGGTGCATCGAGAGAAAATCCAGCAGCGCAGCATGGATCTCCCAGGACCAGGGCCATCTCCCCACCCGGCTCACCGCCGCGTCGTCGATGTCGATGGTGATAATATCCTGCCTCTTGACGATGGGATCCCTCTTCTGGAATCCCAGGTTCAGGAGCTTCAGCTCCATCCCGTCGAAAGCATGAAAAAGCACCAGCACGGAAAGGAGGAGAGAAAGGGGGACTCCCAGAACCAGGGTAACCCTGGCCACCTCCTTTACTTTCTTGCCGTTCTCTTTGGCCGCCTTTTGGCCGCCTTTCATCCTCTGCATCACCATTCTTCCTTCATCCCTACTTTTTCGTCTGCACGAACTCCCCCTGCCAGCCCGCATCAGGAGGGGAAACCCGGTAGCTTTCTATCCTCTCCCGCAGGGACACGAGGGGACCCTCTCCGGGGGAGAGCCGTTCCGCCTGGTCCAGCTTTTCGAGGGCCGGGTCCCATTTCCTTTGCCAGTAGAAGGTCAGCGCCTCTTCATAGTGTTGCCTGACCAGCAGCTCCTCTCGGGAGGGAGCCCCTGCAAGGGACATCATTTCGTGGTACTCCTCCTCTCTCCCCTTGAGAGTGGAAAGAAATGCGGCTACGGACTCCCTGTAGGCACGGGGAGTATCTCCCCCCTCCTGCTTTCCCTCTACCGTTGAGGCACCGGGAATGCGCGGAATGAACTCCCGTATCTCCTGCAGGGCGTCTCCGATCCTTTCATCGAGCTCCCGGGCGCTTTCCTGCTCCAGGCGGGACTGCACCATCCCGATTTTATGCAGCAGGAGATGGGCGTCACGGACGGTCTGGTCCCGCAGGATATCCTCCGGCCCTTTTCCGCTCTTCTCCCGACCCTCTCCCCCGAGGGTCTCGGCCACTTTCCGGAGTCCCTCCGTCCATTTCTCCAGGGTTTCCCGGTAATCCCCCCCCTTCCCCGGGGAGGGGAAATCCACAGACATGCCCAGGACATCAATGGCACTCCCCTGCACCTTCCGTATCGTTGCCTGATACGAGACCAGTTCCCTTTTCCATCCATGGATCAGCATCTCCTTTGCCCTTCCCAGGGAGGTGTCGAAAAAATCACGGATCTCTTCCGCCAGGGGATGTCCCGTCTTCACGGAGAGCATCGACCAGAGGTAATGGTAGCCGAAGATCTTTTCCGGGGGGCACTTCGCCCAATGGGAATGCAGGAACGGGGGGACCGGTCCCGTGCCCATCTCCTTCAGGTAAGCATCGGGTTTCCAGCCCAGTACCGTGTAGATCGCCGTGGGCTTTGTCTTCCCTTTCAGGAGAAGCCTGTCGAGGAGACGTACTTCCACGTGCTCCCGGATGACCGGGACCGTGTCCTCTCCGGTAATGGGGTGCCGGGAGTGGTAAATGGAATTGGAGGCCATGAAACGGGCCGCCACATTGACCGGGTCCCCCATTACCGTATACTGGAATTTCCTCTCGGACCCCATGTTTCCCGCAGACACGTATCCGTAGTTGAAGCCCATGGAGACCCCCACCTCGAACCCGTATTTCGCCCGTACGAAATACCGGAAAGATTCGACCTCCATCTTCTGCTCCAGGGCGGCAAAGGCGCATTTCCAGGGGTTGTTCCCGTCGTCCAGCGGGACCCCGAAATCGGCCATGATAATATGCCCCTCATATTTATCGATATACCCGTCGTACCTCGTGATGATCTCGCTGGTGGGAGTCAGGTAGATGCTCAGAAGGTTCGTCAGCTCGTCGGGGGCCACTGCACGGGCGATGTTCCCGATTCCGTTGATCATGGAAAAGAAGGTAGTGGCTGCTTTGCGCTCGCCGGTGAGGGAAAACTTGTCCGGGCTCTCCTCCATCACCTTCAGGACTGCGGGGGAGACCATGGTGGAAAAGATGTTCCGCACCCTTTTCTTCTCGCGAAAGGCCGTGATGAACTGCAGGACGATGACCGCCGTACCGGCAAGCACCACCCCCGCAGCGGGCACCACCCACTCAAACCAGTATCCCCTGAGCACCCAGGCCTGGTAGGTGGCAAAGAAGTATCCACCGGCGAGGGAGGAGGACAACAGCAGGAAAACAGGCATGCTGAAAGCCATACCGGCTATCCCGGCAAACAGGGAGAGCAGCAGAACAGTGCCGTACCGGGAGAAGGCAGGAGGATAATGGAGGAAATTGCCGGAAAGGATGGTATTAAGAGCGTTCGCGTGGTAGGCCACCAGGGGGCAGTTCTCTTCGAAAGGGCTCGGTTTCAGGTCGATGGTATTGGTCCCGGTCAGTCCGATCATGAATATCTTTCCCTGCAGATCCACCGGGGAGAATTCCACCCACTTCCCGCTGCTCATAATCTTCTGCGGCGGGGGGAAATAGTAGGGGAGCGCCTCCTGCAGCCGGTCTCCGGAAGCAAAAAAACTCATGTTCCTGAAAATTTCGCGCAGATGGGGCTCGTCCACCGGGATACCGCTCCCCCTATCCCCTCTCCCGCGGTACTGCTCGAAGCGCAGGCCGGGATTATTGCGGAGAGCCCTTTCCATGTCCCGCGCCGCCGCTACCACCGCCAGCACCCTCTGCAGAAGGGTATGATCGGGATGCCCCTGTATCCTCCGGGACACTTCCCCTTCCGCCACCCCCCGTTCGAGCAGGCCGCTCACCACCCGTGCCGCTGCTATTTCCCGGGAGAGGAAGAGTGCCTCCTCTCCGGAGACCATCGACTCCTCCCCGATCCGCCGGAAGATCTGCTCCCCGATACGTGACAGATCCCCCAGGGAGAGGTTTTCATAGGCGCGGGCTACCTCCTTCGCCGTGGTGTGGGCATGATAGAAGGAGAGCAGCCGGAAGGGAACATGGAAAAAGGTGGTCCCGAAGGGTCCCGCCCAATTC
The DNA here is from genome assembly GCA_002634385.1 of Nitrospira sp. Taxonomy (GTDB): domain Bacteria; phylum Nitrospirota; class Thermodesulfovibrionia; order Thermodesulfovibrionales; family Dissulfurispiraceae; genus Nitrobium; species Nitrobium versatile. The sequence continues at coordinate 61,019 of NSJL01000020.1, read as the reverse complement.
AGCAGGAATTGACAATGCTCATCGACCGGTATCCTGACATCCCTCCGCTGCCCGGTCCGGTAATCCAGGGCGTTCTTCAGCAGCACATATTCGCCGGGCTTTATTTCCATCTGCGAGAGGGAGAAATCCATCAGGTCGGAAAGCATCTTCAGGGTAATGGAATAAAGCATCCGGTCGTTATAGGAGCGGAAGAGGATATAGTTCCTCTTTACTGAATCATGATCGATCCCCGGCTGGGCAAATCCCACCCCCCGCGCAGCCTTCGTCAGCCCGGGGAGCGGGGGGTCGATGTCAACGGTCTTGTACAGGGCACTCTCCCCCCCTGCCGGCACCGGGAGGAATGTCTTCTCCAGTTCCTGCAGCGCCTCTTTTTTCTCAGGGGAAAGCTCCTCCCGGATCCTTTCCGTCTCTTCCCGTATCCCCGCCAGGCCCCTCTCCCTGCTTTTTTCACCGGGATCTGCGGCAAAATACGCGAGATAGAGGAAGCCCGCCTTCCTGATGGCGTCGGCGAACTCCCTGTCATACTCCCTGAATGCCTCGTCCAGAAGGCGACGCGTAAGGGGGTGGCGGGACGGTTGCCCCTGGTGGGCAAGGGAGACCGCTCCTCCGGGCGCGAGAGCCCCTTTCAGGCGGTCGGGCCCTTTCAGGCGGTCGGGATAGAACAGGGCATTCTCCCGCTCCACAAAAAACACGTCATACCCGGCCATGCGGGCATCGTACCGGTGGAGAGTGCGGACGAGGGCCACCTGCCGGTGGCGGGGCCAGGGCCACTCACCGAAGAGCTCCAGCGAGCTGTCGTCGTAATCGATGAACCCGATCTTGGGGAGAGTCCCAATGGGGGGACGCAGGCGGTACCGCGCATCCAGGGTCATCAATTCAAGGTTCCTGGTGACGCTGAAAGAGCCCGCCAGAAGGGCGAGACAGCCCGCAATCAAGCCGATGGCCGCTCCCTGGAAAAGTCTTCGGGAAAGGGACGTGTGCCTGGTGCCCGACATTCCCGCTCTTTTCCCCTTCTCCGTCACCGCATCACCCCGGAGGGGAGATCACCTGGAAAGCCTGTCACGGTGGTCAGGGACGACCTCACCCCTGCTGCCGGCGGCTGAGTACTCGACCCTTTCCACCTGTCCGTCCCCCCTTTCGCTATACGTCATATTCCCGCCTTCCAGCCGCGGGAAGTACCTGCCCGAGATATCTTCGTACAGGTCGATCCGGTAGAGGGGAGTTCCTTCGCCCTCCTGCCCGTTCAGGGGAATGCCAAGCACCCCGTCTTTCTCGTATACCGTGTATTTTCCCTCCTCATTCCGGTAGCCGGCGTAATACCGTCCCGCTTCCTTATGGTACACATCCGCATTGAGGGGGTAGAGCCTCTCTCCCACTTTTTCCGAAAAAGAGCCCCCCCTGATCACGAAGAATTTTCCGGCCCTGCTCAGGACCCACTCCGACGTCATCCGGTCCGGGCTGTGGGTCAGGATCGTCCTCTCCCGGGAGAGGACCGCGTTCCCCAGCTTCCGGTAGTCGGTATGCACCACGCTGTTCCGTATGGCGATATCGTGGATCACCACTGCGCCGTCGAAAGCGCGCACCGCATCCCGGTATCGCTCCCCGCTCCATACACGCTCGATATAGTCGTTGATATCGCCGTACAGGACGGCGGCGGCTTCAAAGTCCCGTTCCGCCATGCCGCGGCGGGGCTCCCTCTTTTCAGAACAGAGCTGTTTCCATAGCTCCCTGTCGTTTACCGTATCCGAGCTGAAGACCAGGGATTCCCTCTCTGTCCGCACTTTGATGCCGATACCGGGGATCCCGTGCCAGACAGGGGCTTTGACTGCCTCGATGGTGAACCCCTCCTCCTCATTGCAATACCCGTTTTTCTCCGGCTCGTAAAAGATATCCGAGGAATAGGAGTAGAAGCTCTCCGGCTCGACCCACTCCCCGTATTCCGGGTCTTTGAAGAGCATCCTCGGCCTCTTCGTTTTCGCGCTGATGACGATCTTCGCCCGGTCGGGTTCCACCACCCTCTCCTCCCTGTCCACGACGTACAGGCCCGATTTCCCTGCTCCCTCCTCCCGGGAGACGATCCGGTACCGTGCCCGGGGACCGATGGTCCGGTGTTCGACATATTCCTCGTAGGCGATATCCACCACGCTCTTCGAGTCGTCGGACAGGCTCTTTTCGAGGGCAGGGCCCGAAGACCGTATCAGCTCATCATTAATATCCTCGCTCGTAAGGAGCATTACCCTGTGGTCGATATCGGGGGCGTACCTGTTGAAGAGGGCGAGGTCGGTAAACCATCTCTTATGGTCATCATGGCAGTGGGTGATCACCATCCCTTTTACTTCGCCCAGGCCGAACCCTCCGATCTGCTGGAAGAGGGGAGACCCGCAATCGATAAGATAACTGGAGCGGCCGATGATAACCTGGTACCCGATGCTCTTTCCCATGCGGGAGAAGGGACCGTAATCTCCGAGGATCCGTACGATGATCCCGTCATCCATCAGACCGCCCGCCGGACCGGTATGTCCCTCTATTTTCCTTTTTTTGTATCATACGCTCCGATCACCTTTTGCGTTATGTCCACCGCATCGGTGAAATGAACGATCCCGGCGGCGTTCCTTTCAAACACGAGAGTGTATTTCTCCCTTTTCGCCATGTCCCTGACCACCTCGCCGATCTCGGCCACCGCTTTCTGGGACAGCTCCCTGTCCTTTTTCTGTATCTCCAGGTCCAGGTCTTCCTTGAGCCTCTTCAGGTCCCGCATTGCCGTAGCAAGCCTTTCCTCCAGTTGCCCTCTCTCTCCCGGGGGGAGCTTCTGCCCCTCGCTTTTCAGCTTCTCCTCCATCTTCCGGGCCGCCCCCTGCTGGGCCTGGAAGAGCTTCCCCTTTGCTTCGAACTCGCTGCCCAGTCTCTGCCGGTACGCGGTAATGGTCTTCGACTCCCGCATGATCCTCTGCATATCGAAAACCCCGACTTTCAGGATCTCCGCCCCGGGCCGGGCCGCACCGGGCAGCAGAAGAGCCCCGAGGAGACATGCAACCGCGAAAAGTTTTTTCATAAATATCCTCCTTTCACCACCCCCGCGGCGGTATCGCCCCTGAGGGATGCCGTCACCAAAGGTCTCAGTCACCTGATGGCATCTTCACCACCCCCGCGGCGCTACTGCCCATGAGAGCTCCTCCCCCGTACTCTCCGGCGGCAACCCCCCTGATCTGGTCGATGGTCGCCATGTTCAGGGGGCACGAAGCGCACGAGAACGTGTAGGGTCCGGGAGAGCCGCTGCTGTTGCCCACCGTTGCCATCCACTTCCCGCCCGACCAGGTGTCGACCAGGAAGTCGACCGTCACGCCGTTGCCCGTCAGGGTGACCGCCCTCCCCGAGAAGGAAGAGGCGCCGGTATAGGAAGAGCCCGTAAAATCGTTCGACGCCCAGATGCTGGGAGTCCCGCCGCTCGCGGAAGAGAAGAAGACCACATTGTTCATGTTGACGGTCAGCGTCTCGCTGCCGGCTGCCCAGGACCCCGTTCCGGCCAGGTTGGCCCTGCCCACTTCGAAAGCGGGGATCTGCAGCCTCTTGAGGGCATCCGGATTGGTATCCGCCATGCTGAGGAACTTGTTCGTGTCGATATACATGCCCATGCCGAGGGCCTGCCAGGTGTACGCGGCGGGATCGAATGTTCCGACAGTCTCTCCGATGCTGATAAACGTCCGGGGGGTCCCGGAGATGTCCGCGCCGTACCCGGTTATGTTTCCCCTGAGGGTCTTGGCACCGCTGTCCCAGTTTCCGGCGATCTCCAGCTCCATTAAAGAGACCCCCGCGTTCTTCATTCCAAACGGCAGCGACCAGGTGAAACTCGTCGGCCCGGCGTAGGTCCCGTAAAGGTCGGCCTGCCATATGCCCCAGTTCTCCCCGTTGAGGGATGCCGATTTATAGCGGGAGTAATCGCTGTCCAGAAAGATATTCCCGACGGTGTACGCACTGACCATTGAGGAACTGGCGGCCCATCCCATGTAGTCCGTGGGAGGGAACCCCAGTATCTGTTCGGCGGTGGTGGCCGCATCTCCCCAGAGATAATCGACGGAGGTGTTTGCCGTGATCTCAAACCGGTCCGAGCTCCCGTTGAAGGAGACGGTGTATAGATTCGCGGGATTGGGGTCCGCCGCATCCATTGCATCGGCAACAGCGGTTGCAAGGCCGATATAGGTATACGTTCCCGGGGAAATAATGGCAGTGTAGGTGGAACTGTCGGCGGTGAACCTGAGGGTATCGTTCACCCCTGTCACGACGGTGATCTGCCCTGCCGTATCGAATTTACCCGAATCCGACTGCCAGACGGGGGTCGAAGCGGTCGTAACGATATTCCCGGCATCGTACAATTGCGTTGCGGTAATGCCGGGAGCGGAGTTCAAGACGCTGCTTACGACAGGGAACTCGAGCTCCCACTGCCCCTCATCGCTGATTTCGGCCGACTCCATGGCAGAGAGGGAGCTGCCCTTCAGGATTCCCGCATTGCCTGAGGAATCGATGAAGAGTGCATAGAGCATGCCGTCCATCGTGCCGTCTCCGCCCTCTGCGGCAGCCCCCTGGGAGCCCCCCAGGTACCCGAAGTACGAGCCGTGCAGGGTGTTGGTGCTGTCTTCCGATGTCGTCTTGCGGTACGAGGGGTCAAGATAATTATAGGGCTCCACCTCCTGGTACCAGATGTGAGAGACACCGTTGTTGACAAGGGTATGGTACCCCAGGAGGGACATTTCCCCCCCTGCCCAGGGATCGTTCATGCCCAGGGCGCCGTAGAGAAAGCCGCCATCCCCGGAGGTGAGGGTGCCGTCCCAGGATTTCACGATATTCGTATTAATCTTGCTGACAGCATTCATCTTGTCGGCAACGCCCGCAGCAGTCCCGTCGAAGGTCCAAGCTCCATTACTGCCCGCGGCAGCCCCTTCCAGAAGGCCCTGGAAGACGCCGTCGATGCCCCCCATCAGCTCCAGCTCTCCCATCCAGGTGCCTCCCTCCCACCGGGTAATTTCGAGAAGACCGAAGAGAGTAGCGGAAGAGGGCGAAGTATTATTGGAAATCCAGGTGCCCCAGGTGTCGTCAACTGTACCGGTATAGGTTCCCTTAACGCTTCCGTTCGCCCATATGCGCAGATTTCCCGAGTCATCGGAGAAAAGGGTGATCGGGCTGCTTGAATTGGTCCCGTCCATGTAGGCGTACAGGCTGTCTCCTCCGTTGAGCCAGCCCCCCGTGAGGCCCGGGACCGATCCTGCATTCGTGGTAGCAAACCCCAGCGATGCGTAGGCAGAGGGATCGGCGAGAAAAGCGGACGTTTCAATCCAGGCCCCGGTCGTCAGGATGCCGTAATCCGCGTCGGCGGTCACGCACTTTTCTCCTCCGTCGCACACTCCGTCATCATTCCCTCCGGTCAGCCTGTTCTGCTCGATGCTGACCGGGCCGGAATTATAGGTATTATAAGTGCCGAGCGCTTCCCCTGCAAGGAGCATCGTCTTCCCCGCAGACCAGTCCGCAACCACCCCGATAGCCTTGCCGCGGGTAGCATCATCACGCCACAAATGGGTAACGCCGTCCCCGTAAATCCGCGTCATGGCCAGATAGTCGGGCTTGGAGTCGGGCACCAGCGGCGCTACATCCCAGGAGCTCTCGGAGCTCAGCATCCATCTGCTGTTCATTCCCGCAAGAGAAGTAAGAAACGACCCGAAAGATTCCATCTGCCAGATACCGAAGGTATCGTATTTCGTCGATGAAGTATCCTGGAGATAGCTGAGCTTCATAATGCTCCCGGTGTTATAGAACTCCCCCCCTTTGTCCAGGACGGGGTCGAAGAATCCCCCGGAACTGTCGTCGATGCCCGTCCAGTCCTTTACCACCGGTCCGGTCACCGTGAAGATATTCGCCGAAGGCCCGTCGCTCGCCGGATCAGTTACGACCCACGTGATGGTCGAGGGGTCTGCAAAGGAAGTGCTTCCCAGGATCTGGACGCGCTCCAGCGAGCCTTCTGCGTACCACACACCGGCCCCCTCATAGAGATCACCCGCGTCGCCGCCCTGTCCGAAGGAGCCCTTCAGAATGCCCGCCTTCCCCGTGGGGTCGACGTAGAGGGCATAGAGCACTCCCTGCGTTTCGTCGCCGGACGTAATACCGCTCGCATACCCGTAATAGGCTCCTGAATCGTATGTTGTCTCGTAGTCATAAGTATAATTAAACGAAGCGACGGGAATCTCCCACCCCCAATGGTAATTCATCGTCGAATAGTTCGGGTCAGCCGACGGCACATAGGTGCCGATCATCACAAAAGGCGTAGAGCTCCCGCTCCAGAGGGATGCGGTGCCCCCGAGGTAGGCATCGATGGTGCCCTCGGGAGTAGGGGCGTTGTAGTTCGTCAAGTACGGGTCCGTGCTGTACCGGTCGCGGAACATCAGGCCGCCCGCTATTTCGCTGAAAAAGACAAGGGATGTCTCCGCAAGGCCCGTCCCGCTGTCAGTGAAGGTATATGGGCCGCTGCCGGAGACACTTACGCTCCCCATCCCGCTTCCGAGGACAAAAGGAGTAAGATAGATGAAATCGGACGACCCCGAGGAAAAGAGGGAGTCGATCCAATAGCCGCCCCCTGACATGCTCCCCCCGGCAGTAACTATCCCGGAAGGGGAGAGAGAGCCGCTTCCCGAAAGGACCAGGGACCATTCGCCCCAGTTTTTATCCAGGATTCCCGAAACATTGCCGCTCGACACGGACCCGGTGAATCCGGAGCCAGAAGCACTCCCCGTCAGGGTGTACCTGTTAAGGGTGAAGGTGTCGCTATCGGAGGTGGAGTTGCCGACCGAATCCGTCAGGCTGTAGTTCAGCGTGTAGGTGCCCGCAGTCAGTCCCGTCAGGGTAATATTCCCGCTCGTGCTCGTCCCTGAAGAGCTCACCGGTCCCGACAGACTATAGCTGTAGGTCACCGCCTCGCTGCCGCTCATGCTGATGCTCACCGTGGTCGTTGTCACTCCCGTCGGAGAAGCGCCGGCCGTCTTCGTCGTCATCACCGGGGGCGTGTAGTCCGTCACCCAGGTATAGCTCACCGGCTCGGACGGGTTGCCCGCCTCGTCCGTCGCCATTACGATGATCGTATGGCTCCCCTCCGTAAGATTGCTCAGACTCCCCGAAGAGACCGGCTGCCCATCCAGCGTATAGGTATACGTCACCCCCTGCTCGTTGCTCGTGGCGCTGAAGCTCGCCGTGCTCGCGTTCGTCACCGGGGAGGGCTTCCCGGCAAGGGTCACCACAGGGACCGTATAGTCCGTGGTCCATGCATGGCTCACCGGCGCGGATGTGTTGCCCGCCTCATCCGTTGCCGTCACCACAATCGTATGGGACCCCTCCGAAAGATTGCTCAGGCCGGTGGAGTCCACCTTCACCCCGTCCAGGGTATAACTGTACGTCAGCCCTGTCTCGGAACTGTTCACCTGGAAATCCGCGCTCCGGGAGTTGGTCACCCCTTTTCCCGACAGGGAGATAATCGGGGCCGTGTAGTCTGTGGTCCAGGTATAGCTCACCGGCGCGGAAGGATTGCCCGCCTCATCCGTCGCCATTACGATGATCGTATGGCTCCCCTCCGTAAGATTGCTCAGACTTCCTGAAGACGGCTGCCCATCCAGGGTATAGGTATACGTCACCCCCTGCTCGTTGCTCGTGGCGCTGAAGCTCGCCGTGCTCGCGTTCGTCACCGGGGAGGGCTTCCCGGCAAGGGTCACCACAGGGACCGTATAGTCCGTGGTCCATGCATGGCTCACCGGCGCGGATGTGTTGCCCGCCTCATCCGTTGCCGTCACCACAATCGTATGGGACCCCTCCGAAAGATTGCTCAGGCCGGTGGAGTCCACCTTCACCCCGTCCAGGGTATAACTGTACGTCAGCCCTGTCTCGGAGCTCTTCATCGGGAAGTCAGCACTCCGGGAATTCGTCACCGTCTTGGGGGCCTCCGACCAGGAGAGCTCTGGAACAATAGTGTCCACTTTCCAGGTATACGGTTGTGTCGTCACATTCCCTGCAAGGTCCGTCGCTGTCACTACCAGGGTGTGCTCTCCCTCATCGAGACCGCTCAGACTCCCCGAAGACGGCTGTCCATCCAGGGTATAGGTATAGGTCACCCCCTGCTCGGGGTTCGTGACACTGAAGTTTGCGGTATTCGTGTTCGTCACCGGGAAGGGCATCCCGGCAAGGGTCACCACCGGGGCCGTGTAGTCCGTGGTCCATTCGTACTTTTTCTGCTCGGAAGTGCTTGAGCCCGACGTCGCCGTAACGATTAAGGTGTGTTCACCCTCCGGAAGGCCAGTGAGGACAAGATCAGTAGATACTGTCATTGGGGCAGCCCCGTCCAGCGTATAGGTATACTGTGCGTCATCCTTATTGCTCGTAAAGGAAAAGCTCGCGCTGCTCTGGTTTGTCACGGCATTGAGTCCCGGACCGCCGGAAATGGTTATCTGCAGGGGCTCCTGCTGTACCTGCTCATTCTCGGTGATAGGACGAGAATAGTTCGTATTCCCTATGTCATTCGTCAATGAAGAGGCAGAATCGTTCCCCGTCAACCCCGTCAGGGTGTTGGAAGTGGTCAGAATATTCGGCTCCGGTGTCGTTATGAGAGAGGCCGGGGCCAGAAACCCCGTATCGGAAGAAGTACCCTGCGCCGTTCCGGAGCCCGTTATTAAGGAGGTGGTCGATCCGCCAGTTCCCCCGGTGCTGTCCGTCTTCGCCACGATCTCCACCGGGGTGGATTTCTCCGCAGCCGCCCCCGCCGAAGACGCCTCTACCACTTCCGGCGCTTCAGAGGAAGGGGGCTCCTGTCCGATAGGCCTGCCGTCCGCCCTTCCCTGCTCCCCTGCGCTCTTGCCCTTTTCTCCTGCCTTCTCCCTGGATCTCTCTTCGGTCTTTCCCTGCTCCACGGGCTTGTCCTCGGCTTTCGCCAGGTCCCGGCCCTTCTCCTCCGTCTCTCCCCCTTCCGTCTTTTCCTTGCCCTTGTCCCTCGGCGTCACATCCCTTTCAAACCTTTTGATGTCGCCTTCCGCTACTGCCCGCGGCGGGTGGGGCGCCCGCCTCGGAGCCACGGTCGTCCCCGTTCCCGCGGGCACGTTCACCACCACCTTCGGGACCTCGGGGTTGAAGGTATAGACCGTCCCCTCCCTGACCAGCACCCCGGTCACGTTCCGGCTATGGTAGACGAAGAAGTCGGTCCCCCGCACCCCTGCCACTGCATTGGGCGTATGCACCTCAAACCGGTTCGGCTCCTTCAGCCCCGCCTTCTTCGCCAGATCCTTGTTCACCACCGCCTGTATCTTCCCCCGGGGCAGCCTGATCGTCCCCCTGCTGCCCGGCTCATACTCGCTGATATCGATCCTGCTCCGGGGTGCCACCCGGAGCACTGTCCCGTCCTCAAAGGCAATTTCGGCCTTCGCTCCGCTCTTCGTCCGGACCACATCCCCCACCGAAACACTGTCCCCCGCTTTCAGGGGTACGGCAGGCAGGGCTCCCCCCCGGAGTACGTCCGCATTTCCCTCCACCGCACTCACCTTTCCCACTCCCTCCCCTGCCGCCCACGCATTTCCCACGACAGGAAGTATGCAAAACAGAAAGCAGAAAAGCGTCCATGAAATATAAAAAGGAGCAAACGGAACTCTCTTCCTTCCTGCCCCCGTTCTATGCAGATAATTTCCTCTCATCTTTTCCCTCCCCAGAGAAACGTTCCATGGCTTCTGCAGCCGAACTGGGTGAATTCTATCCTCATTCGCTTTTTTTGGTCAAGGGATTTTTCACGGCAGAAAGAGGGATTTTTCAAGGAAAATAAGGAAAGAAGGGGTGCAATTCAAAGTGGTGGCACAAAGAAGAGGTGCAGAGGAGGGGGAGGAAGCCCCCTCTTTGAAAAAGACGGGTAAGGGGAGATTTCGTACGAGCGATGGCTCTTTGCTGGCTACCCCCATAACAAAGGATATATGCTACCACTTTGAATCACACCCGACACACCCTATCGTATTGCTCTTCCGGCAGCCGTTCCCGTAATACTGCCGCTTTCCGCACTGCCGGGAATGATGGAGCCAGCCGCACCACCGGCGAACCGCACCGTGCCCTGGTACGAACAGGCGCTTCCGCAGGAGGCAAAATCCGCAGAGCCGTTCCCGACAACCCCAATCCAGGCACCCTGTGCCGGATCCCACTGCTGCAGGGCGAATTGAGCGGAGGAGTAGTCGCCGTTCATGCTGATGCGGGCTCCGGCAGGATTTCCTGCATAGCTACCGGTCACCTCCCCCGAGGCCCAGACACTCGGGGTCTGTCCACCCGAGAGGGAGAAAAAGACCGCATTATTGATGTCCACACTGAAGCTGTTACCGCCCTGGTCCCACTGCCCGTGTAGGGAATCGCGGGCGACCTCAACAAAGGGGATGTTCAGTTGCTGCAGCCCTTTCTGTCCGTCGGTGAGATCAGTCCCCGACGTGGTGCACACCCCGCCGGGGCACGCCATCCCCAGGAACTTCCCGGTCTCCATCCATGCCCCCACGCTCACCGATTGCCAGGTGAAGCTGTTGGGATCGAAGGTACCCAGCGTCTCCCCGGTGATGATCCCGGTCATCCCGCCGCCGTCGGAGAGAGAAGACCAGAACCCGGCAACCTGTCCTTTGATTATATCACCGGACCACTGGGAGCCCTGCATCTGGATATCGACCATCCGGGAGGTAGCGTCTCCATCAACAAATGTCGCGGACCAGGAGTCGCCTGCGGTTCCGGTATAAGTGCCGGAGGCGGCGGTCTGCCAGACGCCCCAGTTCTCCCCGCTGAAGCTCGCCCGCTGCACCTCGATGGGACCGGCGGTGATGCTCTCCCCGCCGGAGAAAGACCCCGCCACGAGGGTCATTGAATCAGAAGCGGTCACTACGGGCATAGCGAAGGGACTCACCCCGCTGCTCTCGTTGAGCACCGTCCCGAAGGTGTTCAGGCTCATGCTCCACCGCCCGCTTGCATCAAGGGACCCGCCGTCATAATCGAAGGTGGGCTCGGTCCCCTTCATGATACCTGCTTTCCCCGAGGGGTCCACATACAGTGCATAGAGGATCCCGTCCAGGGAGCCGCTTCCGTCCTGGCCCGCAGACAGCTGGACGCCCGCCAGATAGCCATAGTAGGCCCCCCCGTCTGTAGTGGTTTTAGCGCCGCTCCCGTACTGGTACGGCTCGATGGTCTGGTACCATGTATGTACGTTGGCGCTGTTCAGCCCGGTAGACACTCCCACGATTTCCATGGTGGAAGGGGTATCCTTCGTACTGTCCCACTGGTATACGCCGCCCATGAACCCATAGAGATGTCCGTCAGCTGCAGTGCCGAGATACGCCGCCATATCCAGTTTGCTCAGCGCCGTTACCGACGATACGAGGCCTGCCGCGGTCCCGGAGAAATCGCCGTCGGCGTACGACCCGGCGGCCACCCCGATGAAAGTCCCCTGGGTTCCATCCGCAAGGCCTCCCAGGATCTCAATATCGGCCAGCCAGGTACCCCCCTCCCACTGGAGAAGGGAGAACTCACCGAAGAGGGTGGCAAGCCCCGGATCTGAGCTATTGGCAAGGCCGATGCTCCCGTCTGCGGAGGGGGTCCCTGTATAGGAACCGGTCACTCCCCCGCTCGCCCAGATGCTCGGCGCTTGCCCGTCCCCATAGGAGAACATGAGGGACGAGGAGATGCTTATGGAAAGGCTCCCCCCGGGGAGGGCACCTCCTCCCGTGAGCGTGCCGAGACTGCCCGCCTGCACGGTCGGGAACCCGAGAGAAGCGAGAGAGGCATTCATAGCCGGATCGGACAGGAGGGACAGGAACTTCCCCGTCTCCACCCATCCTCCGATCGTAACAGCGCTGAAGGTAGGGATGTCGAGGGTGTCATTATACGAGCCGGTGAGGGCTCCCGCAAGGATGCGCGTCATTCCGTACTCCACATCTCCCCAGACTCCATAGCTGTACCCTTCGATCAAGCCGTCTCCCCATCCGTTGGCGGAGCTGTCCCGCCAGGCGTTGCTGCGGGTGTTCACCAGGGCGACGTTCGAGACCTCTCCCGCTGCACAGTCTGCCTGTGAGCAGGGCCAGTACGCTCCGGTACCCATGAACCAGGTATTCTTCGCATTGACAGGGTTATAGTTGCCGTAGGTCTCCATCTCCCAGATCCCGAAAGAGGGGGCGGCGGTGAGGAAACTGAACTGCAGGGCATCATCCGCCTTGTTGAACATATGGCCGCTCAGCGTAGGCGTGCTGGGATGGGAGTTATCGATGAAGAGGCCAAAGCTGTCGTCCTCGGTGCTTGCCGAACTGCTCCCGATGACGCCCGGACCGGAGACCGTGGTCAGATAGGCCGGATCGCTGAACCATTCGGTAGGCATTTCTGCCGGGTTCAGGGTGGTGGTGGACAGATCGGTGCTGGCTACTGCCCCCGCCAGCACGGAGCCGCCACCCGGTTGTCCGCCGAAGGACCCCGCAGCGAGGCCCGCCTTACCCGAGGCATCGATGTAGAGGACATACAAAGAGCCATCGAGCCCCGATGAACTGCGCTCGATTCCCCCCATATATCCATAGAAGGTCATCCCCGTGTAGGTGAGATTTTTCACGAACGAGTTCGCCTGGGGATACAGGTCCTGCAGCCAATAATGATTATAGGAACTCCCGGTCGAATAGGACCCGCTGATAGAAAAACGGTTCTCCGCCCCGGTATCCTCATAGAGCAGGGCGCTCAGGGAGCCGTCGTCATTGGCACGCAACAGGCTTCCGCGGTAGTACAGGGAGGTGTTCATATCGGCCACGAACTGATACACGCTCCACGTGAAGCTCGCCGGTTCAGTGGATATATTGCCCGTTTTATCCACCGCTCTCACCTCAAGGGTATGGTTGCCTATGGCAAGGGCGGAGAGCGTGAGTGAACTGCCGCCGGTCACCTGCTGCCAGGCCCCTCCGTCGAGTCTGTATTCGTAGGCAGCCGGTTCATCGGCGGAAAAAGAGAACTTCGCCTCCGGCTCCTTCATCACGGACTGGGGCTTCTCTTCGATTGTGACAGTAGGGGCTTGGGTATCCTTTATTATATCAGTTAAAGGCGGTTCCTCCACCTTGGTAACCGGCGACTCTACAGGGGAAGGCCCCATGAGCGACTGGGTTTCCGTCGGGGGCGCAGAGGCCGCTGTCGGCGGGACAAAGCCCGTCGGATCGGAGGAGGTGCCTGAGGGTTGAGGTTGATCTGAAGGCTGGCCTGAAGTCTGGCCGCCCGTTTGGTCAACGTTTTGGTCAGCCGTCGTCGCACCTGACGAAGAAGTACTTATAGAGGAGGTCGATGGTGCATCGGCGCTCCTGGAGGTCTCCTCCTTCGGCTTCTCTTCCGTCTTTGCCTGTTCCTTCGGTTTTTCCGCAGTTCCGGAACCCTTTTTCTCCTCTTTTGGTTCTTCCTCCTTGGATTTCTCCTCCGTTTTCTCTTTCGGCTTTTCCTTTGTGGAAACCTCCTTCTCCAGCCCCTTCATTTCCGCTTCCGTAGCAGGGCGAGGGGGTTGCGGCGCACTCTTCGGAGAGACCGTGGTGATGGTACCTGCAGGTACGTTTACCACCACCTTCGGGACCTCGGGATTGAAAGTATAGACCGTCCCTTCCCTGACCAGCACCCCGGTCACGTTCCGGCTATGGTAGACGAAGAAGTCCGTGCCCCGCACCCCTGCCACTGCATTGGGCGTGTGCACCTCAAAGCGGTTCGGCTCCCTCAGCCCCGCCTTCTTCACCAGGTCCTTGTTCACCACCGCCTGTATCTTTCCCCGGGGCAGCCTGATCGTCCCCCTGCTGCCCGGCTCATACTCGCTGATATCGATCCTGCTCCGAGGTGCCACCCGGAGCACTGTCCCGTCCTCAAAGACAATCTCCACCCGGGCATCGCTCTTCGTCCTCACCACGTCCCCCACCGAAACACTGTCCCCCGCTTTCAGGGGTACGGCAGGCAGGGCTCCCCCCCGGAGTACGTCCGCTTCCCCCTCCACGGAGGCGACTCTCCCCACGGCTTCCGCCCCGGCGGCGGCACCGGGGAGCAGCGCAGAGCAGAGGGTGAACAAAAGGAGAAAAGTGAAAAGATACCCCGGAACTCCATATCCCCTTTTCATGGTCCTTTCTCCTTAGAAGGTATACTCTACGCCGAGGGAATACACGTCCCTCCGGTAATCGTAGATGGGAAAGTTCGAATCCGCCCTCGTATGGGAATACTGGGGATTGAGACGCATCCCCTTGTAGAGCTCCCATGAAAGCCCTGCCGACCCGCTGTAGATATCGTCCCTCCTCTTCGCCGGAGAGGCGGGGAACCCGGGAGTGCCGGAACCGGAAATAGTGTGAACATTCTTATACCTCTGCAGGAAAACGTCTCCCGAAAGGATAAGGCTCACCTTCCCGGCCAAAGGGAACAGAAGGCTGGAGCTGACCCTGTTGCCTGTATTGTCCCAGTTCCTTCCCTGCGTGTCTTCCTTTGTATACTCGTAGCGCAGATTGAACACCCCGTTCCCCCCCGCAAAGGGGTAAAAATATCCCGCGGAAAGGCTGTAGATGTTCGCATCCCGGTCCTCGTCCGGGTCCCCGGGACGCATCATCTCCCTCTTCCCATACCCGGCGGAGAACTGCCCTATGTGCCCGGGGAGGAGAATCAGGTTAAGGCTGGGCCTCGCCAGCGTGGTGTTCATGTATTCGCGCTCGTTCAGCCAGACATGCGAGTAGGCTATCGGAAGGGAGACCACCCCTCTCGAAAAGATGTATCCGGGCGTCACCGACAGCGACTGGACAAGGGTGTCATTCTTGTAAGCGGGGCCGTGGAGATAATTATTGGTATAGAACGCGTACTGCGCATTCAGGGAGAGGGGACCGCTCATCAGGGGAATATAATCGATGCGAAAGCTGCCGAAGATACTGCTGTCCTTCTCGCCCGTCGCCGCATCGACGGCGGGAATGCCTATATTGGTGGCGGGCTTGGAAATCACGTTCGTGTCGTACTGGTATCCCGTACCGACCGTGAAGCGCCATGCCCGGTACGCCTGGAGAGTCTTTGTCAGGACATTCTCGTACTCCCGGGCAAAGGCGGCAAGCTCGGAATTCGGATCGACGGCCAGGACCTTTTTCAGGCTCTCCCGGGCCTCCCGCAGCTTTCTTTCCTTTGTATACGTCATAGCGATCTGGAAGTCCGCTGCCTGGGCAATGGAGGGGTCCAGTTCCTTGGCCCTGCCGAAGGCGGCAACGGCATCCTTGCCCTTTCCCTCTTTTGCCAGGACCAGCCCCTTCAAAAAGGCCACATAGGCCGGCTTGACCTTCCCGGATTCCGCCCGGGCAATCCATTCCCTCGCTTCTTTCAGCTCGTCCAGGTTATACAGCATCTCGATCAGCTCGACATAGGCATCCCTGGTGGGCGGGGTAAGGGTGACGGCATCCCTGAAATTCTTCGCCGCATCCCGGTATTGACCCATCTGCTTGTACACGAGACCCAGGTAGAAGGCGGCAATGGAGGAACCGGGGCTTTGCTCCCGGGCTTTCTTGAGGTAATCCACCGCTTCCTCATAATTTTCCGCTTTGAACTCCTCTATCCCCCTTCCGAGGAAGTTGTCCGCCGCGCGCAGGGGCGCACCGAACAGAAAGAACGCAAGGAGCAGGACCCCAACCTTTTTCATACCGTTTCCTCCCATAATCAGCGCCGTGAGAAACCCTCATTTTATGAGCGATAGATTAGCACAGTCCTCTTATTTCTTCAATGCAACTGGAACCGGGAGTTCTCCTGCCTTTCACCCGGTACTCTTTACCGGAAAGAGGAGAAATATGCTACAATTTCCCGCCGGTCTCCCTGCCGCAAACCGCACCCTTTATCCGGGACAGCATCTCTTGAGGAACAGGCGGTTGCACTTTGCCGGGTGCCGTACTATAATGATGCATTCTTTTACCGGTATGCGGCGCCAACATGCAGGCCGGTATGCAGGGGACACCACGACTCCACAGAAAGGGGGTATCATGAAGATCAAAGTGCTCGGTTGCGCGGGAGCCGAATTCCCGGGGCACAATCCCCCCGGCTTCCTGCTGGACGATACGATCCTCTTCGACGCGGGAAGCCTTACCAATGTCCTGGACAGGAAGGCCCAGGCAAAGATCACGGATATCTTCATCACCCATGCCCATCTCGATCACGTACGGGGCATCTCCTTCCTCGCGGACAATATCATTGTCGAGAAGAGAAAGCAGCGGGTCAATATCATCAGCATCCCCTCGGTGCTCCGGACCATCAAGAGAAACCTCCTCAACGACTCCCTCTGGCCCGACTTCACCATGATCCCCGATTATGAGAACGCGGTCCTTAAATACATCCCCGTAAAGCCGTTCACCCCCCTGGAGGTGAACGGCTACCGCATTGTCCTCTATACGGTAAATCATTCCGTCCCGGCAGTGGGATACCTGGTGGAAGACAGCAGGGGGAGACGTTTCTTCTATACGGGGGATACCGGACCCACCAGTACCACCTGGAAGCGGATTGGGGACATGACTATCCACTGCCTGGTGATCGAGGCATCCTTTCCCAGCAGGATGAAGGACCTGGCCGTTCTGACCGGACATCTCACTCCCCGGCTCCTGAAGGAGGAACTGCTGAAAATGAAGCACCTTCCCGAACGGATCTATGTGACCCATCCCAAGCCCCAGCATCTGAAGACAATCCGGGAGGAGCTGGGAAGGCTCGGGATCGGGAACATCCGCATGCTGGAGGACGGTGAAACGATAGAAGTATAAAGAATTCCGAAGGTGGGTAGAGGAGTATTCTTTTTCATTTCGAAGAGGAATCACCTCTTCAGCTTTGTCCCATTATCCAAATGCCACTCCATTAATTCTTCGGGGCGGCTCTCGCGGAACAGCCTCAGGATCTCTTCCCTTTTCGGGGAATCCTTCCAGTACTCGAAGAGATAGTCGATGACAGTTTTGCCATATTTATCTTTCAACGAAACACCGGCTCCCCTCTCCAGGAGATATTGGATAATGACACGGTGGCCGCTGGAGACCGCTGACATCAGGGCGGTATAGCCGAAGTCGTTCTGCTGATCGATCTCTGCTCCATGGTCAAGGAGATGCTGAACAATGGAAAGATGTCCCATCCAGGCGGCTTTTATCAGGGGAGTCCAGCCGACCTGGTCCCGGCAATTGACGTCAGCCCCTGCCATGAGGAGGCTCTTCACTTCTTCAAGATCGCCTCTTCCGGCGGACTCCAGCAATAAACTGCTCGTATTCTTCATACTACTATAATACGCTACCCGCGGGCAAAATTTCCCCTCCGGGGGGGAAATCATGGGGCGAACACGGCAAACACATTCGGTGCTACTTGCGCCACCCTCGGCATATGTGCAGCCCTTGCCCTCCTCAATCCCGGTGAAGGGAACCGTTCCGTTTTACCTTTCCCGTGGAAGACCCCGTGGAAGCGCAGTATCCCCTCTCGTCTATTGGTATCAGCCGCAACGGCCGTTAAAGACCGAAGCGGAGCGCATCTCCACATCTTACGTACTTATTAGTAAAGAGGGCCGGGATACTTGAAGGTTTTAAGATAGGTTGTGAAGCAAGCTGAACCGGAAGCGGGATTTGAAAAGATCCCGGACAAGCCGGGATGACGGCACACAGAACTGCTTTCAAGACAACGACGGCTACAAAACAAACCCTGACTTCCTCAGGGCGGAGAGGAGAGAGGCGTCGCTGTCGCCGCCTTTCCGGAGGAACTTCGCCACATACTTTCCCAGGATGTCGGGCTCGAGGTTCACCGCATCCCCCGCTCCCTTCAAACCGATGGTCGTCAGCTTTGCGGTGTGGGGGATGATCACCACACTGAAAGCGTCCTTCAGGATCTCCACTACCGTGAGGCTGATGCCGTCCACCGCCACCGACCCCTTCTCCACAAGGTACCCCAGGACACTTTGCGGGGCCTCGATCTCGATGCGCACCGCATTGCCGGCAGTTTTCCGGGAGCGTATTCTCCCCGCGTCCTCCACATGCCCGGTCACGAAATGCCCGCCCAGCTTCGAGGTGGGTTTCAGGGAGGGTTCGAGATTTACCCGGTCGCCCCGCCGAAGGCTCCCGAGGGTGGTGCTCCGGAGTGTCTCGTAGGAGACATCAAAGGTGAGAGTCTCCCTTTCTATGCCCACCACCGTCAGACAGACACCGTTGACCGCAATGCTGTCACCCAGGGAGGCATCCCCGGCCACTTCGCTCCCCTTCACCGAGAGGCGCGCACTCGCATCTCCCTTCAGCAGGGAGACAACCTCGCCCAACTCTATGATCAACCCGGTGAACATAGCGAACGGATCAGTGGATCAGCTTTCCCATCCTCCCGAAGCGCGGGAAGCTCTTGACGCTGTCCCAGGACCAGTAAATAATGAACGCCTTTCCCCTCAGCTCCTTCATGTCGACATATCCCCAATAGCGGCTGTCGTAGCTCTGGTCCCTGTTGTCCCCCATGACGAAGAGCTTGTCCTTCGGCACGAGGATCGGCCCGAAATTATCCCTCGGTTCGAGGCTGCCCACGCGTACGGCAGCATCGGTATGCTGGATGTACGGTTCCGACAGGGGCTTCCCGTTGACGTATACCACCTTGTTCTTCTCCTCGATAATGTCGCCTTCCACTCCGACGACCCTTTTGATGAAGTCTTTGTTCGGGTCTTCGGGGTATTTGAAGACGACGATATCCCCCCTCTCCGGCTTGGCAAGGGGAAGAACCCGCTTGTCACTGAAGGGGATCTTCGTACCGTAGATGAACTTGCTCACCAGGATGTGGTCACCGATGAGCAAAGTGGGTATCATGGAACCGGAAGGAATCTTGAAGGCCTGAACAACGTATGCCCTGATAACGAGGGCGAGGATCAGCGCAGTGCCGATCGCCTTAGCATATTCCCATACTTTATTCAAATCGATCGTTCTCCTTTATCCCTGCGCAACCCGAAGCCCGGAGCATGCCACAAGAGCGGGGAAGCACCGCATCCGGGTCCGCCGCAGGATCATCATGTCTCTACTCTTTTACCTTCAGGACAGACAGGAATGCCTCCTGCGGGATCTCCACGCGCCCGATCTGCTTCATCCGCTTCTTCCCCTCCTTCTGCTTCTCGAGGAGCTTTCTCTTCCGGGTGATATCGCCGCCGTAGCACTTGGCAAGGACATTCTTCCTCATCGCCTTGATGCTTTCCCGGGCGATGATCTTTCCCCCGATGGCGGCCTGGATGGCGATCTCATACAGCTGCCGCGGGATGACCTGCCGGAGTTTTTCCGCTATCTGCCTGCCCTTATAATATGCCTTGTCCGTATGCACAATCAAGGAGAGGGCATCCACCATCTCTCCGTTCAGGAGCAGGTCCAGCTTCACCAGTTTCGATTCCCGGTAGCCGAGGAACTCGTAATCCATGGACGCATAGCCCTTGGACACGGACTTGAGGGTATCGTAGAAATCCCAGAGGATCTCGTTCAGCGGCAGCTCGTAGGCGACCATGATCCTGTCGGTGCTCAGATAGGAGAATTCCTTCTGGATGCCGCGCTTCTCCTGGCAGAGCTCCAGTATCTGGCCGATGTAGGTCTGGGGCACAAAGATGGTCACCTTCACGAAAGGCTCCTCTATTGCGAGGAACCGCTCGGGGAGCTTGCTCGGGTTGTCCACGTACGACTTGGTCCCGTCCATGGCGGTGACGCGGTAGATCACCGTCGGAGCCGTGCTGATAAGGGAGAGCTCGAACTCCCTTTCGAGCCTTTCCTTGATGATCTCCATATGGAGGAGCCCGAGGAACCCGCACCGGAAGCCGAAGCCGAGGGCGGAGGAGGTCTCGGGCTCGTAACTGAAGGAGGAATCGTTCAGCCGCAGCTTCTCCAGGGCGACCTTCAGCTCCTCGTACTGATGGGTCTCCACGGGATAGAGTCCGCAGAAAACCAGGGGCTTGATCTCTTTATATCCCGGAAGCGGCGCATCCGCCGGGCGCGCCGCATCGGTGATGGTATCGCCGATCTTCGTATCCCCCACCGTCTTGATGGAAGCGATGATGAACCCCACCTCTCCGGCGGCGAGCTGTGCCGCATCCTCCATCTTCGGGGTAAAGATGCCGACCTTCGTTACCTCGTACTCCTTTTCCATGGCCATCAATCTGATTTTCATCCCGGGCTTTACGACCCCGTCGAAGACCCTGACCAGGACGATGACGCCCTGATAGTTGTCGAACCACGAATCGAAGATCAGGGCCTTCAACTTCGCCTCCGCCGAACCGGACGGAGGGGGGATCTTCCGGACGATGGCCTCAAGGATTTCCTTCGTCCCGATCCCCTCCTTGGCGCTGGCAAGGACCACTTCGGAACAATCGATCCCCACCGCCTCTTCTATCTGTTCCTTCACCCGCGCGGGCTCTGCGCCAGGAAGGTCGATCTTGTTGATGACGGGGATGATCTCGTGATCATGCTCGATGGCGAGATAGGTATTGGCCAGGGTCTGTGCCTCCACTCCCTGGGTGGCATCCACCACGAGGAGGCTCCCCTCGCAGGAAGCGAGGCTCCGCGACACCTCATAGGAAAAATCCACGTGTCCCGGGGTATCGATGAGGTTCAGGATATAGGTCTCCCCGTCGTCCGCTTTATAGGTAAGCCGTACGGCATGGGCCTTGATGGTAATACCCCGCTCCCTCTCCAGGTCCATGGAGTCGAGCACCTGGGCCGTCATTTCCCGCGAGCTCAGAGCACCGGTGTACTCGAGGAGCCTGTCCGCAAGGGTCGATTTCCCGTGGTCGATATGGGCGATTATGGAAAAATTGCGTATATTCCGTGACATAGCGCTACTCCGCGGCAGCACCCCCGGGCAGTACCAGCGGGAAGTCTCTCCCGTACTGCGCGAGGGGACGCGCCGTCTTCATTTCGTACAGGGATGAGGAACGAGGCGGGCGGCACCGATCATGCCGGCGTCGTCTCCCAATGACGAGGGGATGATTTTTACTCTACCGTACAGCTCCTTCATGGCCCTCTTCGCCGCCTCTTTTATGGCCGCGTCCACATAGATGTTCCATGCGCCGATCAGCCCCCCGGTCAGGATGACGGCGTCGGGACTGAATAAATTTATCATGCTGGCGATCCCGATCCCGAGGCTCTTCCCCGCTTCCCGCAGAATGGTCCGGGAAAGGGGATCTCCTTCAAGGGCGCCCCGGTAAATGTCTTCCGCGGAGATCTTGTAGAAATTGCCGTTGTAAAGCTCCTTCAGGATGCTGGTGGTGCCCCTTTCCAGCTCCGCAACGGCATTCCCGATAATAGCGGTCGCCGATGCGTACAGCTCCAGGCAGCCCACATTCCCGCAGGGGCAGGGACGCCCGTCGACGTTGATGCTCATGTGCCCGATCTCTGCAGCAACCGGCAGCAGCTCGTTCCGTATTACAATCCCTCCCCCGATTCCCGTCCCGAGGGTGATCATGACGAAGTTCCCGATATTCCTTCCCGCACCCGCAACCTTTTCGCCATAAGCGGCGGCATTGGCGTCGTTCTCCACGGCGATGCAGGTAGCGTATTTCTCCTCCAGCTCCGCGGCCAGGTTCACCCCGTTCAGCGCCGGGATGTTAGGGGATACGAACACCCCTCCGTTTTCCCTGTCCACCAAGCCCGCTACGGCGATGCCGATCCCGCCGATCTCTTCCGCTCGGGGAGCATAGAGGGAATCCAGCAGCTTGTGGAGCACCGCAAGGGGGTCCTTCCCGGTGGGCTCCTTCATCTTTTCCACTACCTCATTTTCGGAGGTGATCAGGGATGCCCTGATATTGGTCCCTCCGAGGTCAACTCCGATCACATACCTCTTCGTCATTGTTGCTCTCTTGTCCGTATTCCTTGTGTATGGTTATTGTTTGATTTTTATCCCAAAGCGCTGAGGAATTCAGGATTACTTGCCCCGGTAAAAGCAGAAAACACTCACCTTCCGGCTCTCATTCCGGCAGGGGTACGGAACAGGACACCCCTTTTGAATTTGTTCAATGTGTATATTACCATATTTAAAGGGTTTGCGCAATTTACGCCGCCCCTTTCCCTTCACCATAGAGGACACAGGGAACGCGGAGGAATACAATAGGAAAAACCCTCGCCGGAAAGCGGCTCTGGTATAATCAATAGATGAATGTCTATCTCATCGACGGCAACTCCTATTACTACCGGGCGTACCACGCCATCAGGGGGCTTTCCAATTCAAAGGGGTTCCCCACCAATGCCCTGTACGGGTTCACTTCCATGCTCCTCAGGATCATCAGGGAAAGGAAGCCCGACGCCATCGCCCTCGCCTTCGACTCCCCCTCCCCCACCGAAAGACACAGGATATATGAAGAATACAAGGCCCAAAGACCCGAAATGCCCCATGACCTGTCGGTCCAGATCCCTTTTATCAAGGAGATCGTGCACGCGTTCCGCATCTCCTCCTTCGAGCTTCCCGGCTATGAGGCCGACGACATCATCTGCACCCTTGCACGGAAAGCCGCAGCCCAGGGCGCCGAAGTCTTCATCGTCACCGGAGACAAGGACATGATGCAGGCGGTCGATTCCCGGATACGGATATACGATCCCATGAAAGACATTGTTATCGACGCGAAGCAGGTGGTGGAGAGGTTCGGGCTCCCCCCCGAAAGGATTCCCGAGGTAATGGCCCTTACCGGGGATGCCATCGACAACATACCGGGGGTAAAGGGGATCGGCGAGAAGACGGCAAAGGAACTCCTCCAGGAGGCAGGCAGCCTCGATGAGCTCCTCTCCCATCCCGAGCGGATCAGGAACGAGCGCTTGAGAAGACTGGTACAAGAGGGAAAAGAAAACATCGAGTTGAGCAGGGTTCTCGCCACCATCGATACCTCCGTTCCTGTGGAGGCGAACCTGAGAGACCTGGCCCTCGCCGAGCCCGACTGGCCCTCGCTCCTCGCCCTGTTCTCCGAATTCGAATTCAAGAGCTTCATACGCCTTATCCCCTCTCATGGCTATCAGCCGAGGGGCGAATACGGTACGATTACCGAAAGGGAGCGCCTGCTGGCATTCCTGAAGGGGGAGGACCGGCGGGAGGAGGGAGGGTAAAGAGTCCCCTCTTCCGCTCAGCCGATCCGCAGCACCACTTTCAGCGAATCGGGCCGCTCCGAATAAGCGAAGGCGGCGATGGCCTCTTCGAGGGGGTATTCCCGGCTGATCATCTTCTCGAGGGGGGGAGCGTGCTGTTCAAGAAACTGCACCGCATCTTCGAACCGCCCGCACCGGGAGCCCACCAGGGTGATCTCGTTCACCACAAGGGACGAGGGATTGAAAAAGAATCCCCCGGAATAGGTGCTCTTGAGCACGAAGGTCCCCCTCGGTTTTATGCAGGAAAGCCCGAGATCGAAGGCGGAAGGACTCCCCGAAGCCTCGATAACGCGATCATAGCAGCCCTTCTGAAAGGAGCCCAGCAGGACAGTCCTGATCCCCCGCTCCTCAAGGAGGGCGAGTTTGCAGGCGTGCTTTCCCACAACGGTCAGATCGCACCCGGTGGTATTCATCACCAGCGCGATGAGAAGGGCAAGCTTCCCATCCCCGAGGAGCAGCACGGAATGCTCCTTTCCGATTTCCACCTGTTCGAGGATTTCCATGGCTGCGGCAAGGGGCTCGATAAAGAGGGCGCGGGAGTCGGGGATAGCCGGAGGGATCTCAAGCACATTCTCCTGTGGAACAGCCACATATTCGGCCATGGCGCCGTCGCGGCCGACAATTCCCAGGACACTCCTGCTTCCGCAATGCCTCCCCAGACCCCTGTTGCAGAATTCGCAGCTCCTGCATGCATTGTTGATTTCCGCGGTAACCCTCCTTCCGGCGAGAGCGGCATCGTCCGCCTCTTCCACGTATCCGAAGAATTCGTGCCCCAGGATTCCGCTGAATCCGGGGATATACCCGCGCGTGATCTCATGGTCCGTATTGCAGATACCCGCAACGGCAACCCGGATCAGCATCTCGCCTCTCTTCCGCCGGGGTTTCTCCCTCTCGCATACCGTAAGCGAGCCGTCAAAGCAGACTGCTTTCATGAATAGACTCCTCTTGCGAACTTTTCACTGCCGGCTCCTTTCATTGTAACAGAAACGACAGGGGGAGCCGGAGAGGAGTATTCGGAGTTTTTACCTCCTATTGACAAGAAGGAGTAAAATAGATAAAGTGTTTCTTCAGGAAAGGAGATTCTGCCGTGGGTTTTTTTGATCTGTTTCCCAAAAAATCGAAGCCCGCTCCCGCACGACCGGCGAAGAAAGAGCCGTCCCGGGAGGCCCCTGCCCCGAAGACAGTCTCCGATAAGAATGTGCTCAACAGGAGAAAGGACCTGCGCTACCGCATCGAAGAGATCTCCGCGGGGGACCTGGGCCTCGTCACCGAGATGAGCAGGGAGGGAGCGAAGATAGCGAAGCAGGAGAAAGTGAAATGCAGCAATGCGCCGGTCTCCCTCTCCACTGCGCACAAGCCCCTGTCTGCCGAAGTCGTCTGGCAGAACGACGCCGCCATCGGACTGCGCCTCACCGATGCCTTTGATACGGGCTCCTATATACGGCAGAATCCGAAGCGCCTTGTGGAGGAGGATCCGGTCCCCGCAGGCACTCTTTCCTACTACGAAATTTCGCGCTACAAGCAACACGACTTCCTGACTCCCCTTACCAATCTCATGGCAGAATTGGAAAGCCACGAAACGAAAGTGGACAGGCTGAAACTGTATATCCTCGAAATCAGCGAAGTGCACCGGAAATGGAGCGAGGAAAAAGAGAAGGAAAGGGAAAAAGAGAAAAAGAGCACGGGGACAGTACAGGACACCGCACCGGAAGCGGCCGACGCGACGATCTTTCCCGACCTCAAGGAGGATCTCCTCGTCCGCTCCGCGGGCAGCAAGGGAGTATCCGACATCAACTCCTCCGATATCGATTGCATCATCGCCCGGCTCGGACTCGATGCGGTGAAGCGCATTTCCGGCGAGTTCATAAAACGGAACAGGGCACGCGTCGAGGTTTCCCTTCCCGGGTTCAGGAACTATCATCTTTTCACCACCCTCAAGACCGTTTTCCTCAAGAGGCTTTCCCCTTTCTTCGGCTACAAGAACGAGTGGGGAGAGGGGAGCTCCCTGCTCTCCCTCGAGGCCTGCGGGCTGAAGATCCTCATGAAGAACAGCGTCATGGACCTGCACAGCTATTACACCTCCCCCTCGCGTCTCTACTCCGAGGTTTCCCGCACCTACGAAAGGCTCCTTTTCGGCACCGATCTCATCCATGTCAACAAGACCTATTTCGAAAAAGTGGTGGGGGCTTTCACCGCAGTGCTCGACGGGTACGTCCTCGGCTATCTCCTTCTTAATCCCCACTACACCCTTGATAAGGGAATGAAGATTACCGTCACGAAAAACAAGCTGCTTTACTCCTTTGTCATGTATCTTACCGCCCTCGCCGCGCTCTTTATCATCGAAAGGGACAGGGAGAGCGGCACCATCCTCATGGCACGGCTGAAACGGACCGGCATGGACGAGAGAAAGAGCCTGGACTTCATCAACGACTGCGTCATGGAAGCGAACAGCGTATTGCACGAGATGGGAATCCGGGAGAGCATCAAGCCCGTCGCCCCTCCCTCCTCCGTTTTCAGGCTGGAATCGTATCTGCCGGGAGAGGCACATTTCGAGTATCTCCTGAAAACCTTCAGGAATTTTCACCTGCTCAAGGGCAGGAGGATGGTCGTCCGGTACGACGACGAAGCGTATGCGCATTTCATCCTGAACAGGCTCTTCGGCATCGACGCTTTCGGACTGAACTCCACTATCGCCTGTGTCATTCCCTGCGGCAACATCACCGATGAAGAGCTCTATTTCGAATTCTTCACCAATTTCGATCTCGTCATCTTCAAAGGTATCGACAGGCTGCCGCGCTTTCACCATAAGGCCTTCATGCGTCTATGGGACCACTACGAGGGGAAGATCATCGCGACACTGAGCGCCTCCAGTCTCTTCGATTACGAGCAAAAGGACCTCTATCAGCTCATGAAGAACCACATAGTGGATTTTCCCTCGTTTCTTTCCACCCCCTCGCTGCACCGCAGGATGGTCGATCACGCCATTCAGTATGTCCGTCCCTTCCTGAGAGATGAGTCCCTTGATCCGAACAGGTATACGCGCTATCTGGATACTCCTTTCTCCATGAACCATATCAAGGCGGCTGAGCTTCTCCTGTCCATAAGAAGAGGGTAAGAAAAGACAGGTAGAGGTAAAGGTAGAGGTAGAGAAAAAGATAAAAACAAACTGTCCTTCAGCTTTTTTCTGTCTTACTCTCTACTTCTACCTTTACCTCTACCTGTCTTATTCTCTACCTGTTCTTTTCTGGTAAACTAAAGAATATCTATGAGGCGCAAGAGAGTGGAGCAATATTCGCTTTTCGACGAAAAAAAGAAAGAGGAAAGCGGGAAAGAAGCAAGGGACGACCTCCCTGTTTCCTCCCCGGGAAGTAAACCTGTGCCACCTGCGGAGTACACCCTCCGGGAGCTGGCTTTCGATGTCGAGGCCACCGGGACCGATCCGCTGTCCGACAGGGTGGTCGGCATCGCCCTGTGCAGGGAAAGAGGCCGTGCCTACTATATCCCGGTGCGCCACCTCTCCGGCACCAATCTCCCGGAAGCGCTGCCCCTTCTGAAGGGTGTGCTCGAGGACGCTTCCGTCGCCAAGATCGGGCATAACCTGAAGTACGATATCCTCATCCTCCGGAAGGAGGACATCCGGGTACAAGGCGTTCTCTACGACACCATGCTGGCATCCTACCTGCTGAATCCCAACAAGCCGGGCCACAGCCTCGAGGACGTTTCCATGGAGTACCTGTCCCACCGGAAAAAGGCGTACACCGAGGTTGCCGGGAAGGAGAGGTCCTTTGCGGAGGTCCCGCTGGAAGAGGCCACCTCGTATGCTGCCGAAGACGCAGAGCTGGCGATGGAGCTCCGGGACATCCTCTTCCCTTTGCTCAGGGAGAGGGGACTGGAGAGGCTGTATTTCGAGATCGAAATGCCCCTCCTTTCCGTTCTTATCGATATGGAAGAGACCGGGATGAGGATCGATACCGGGAAACTGGAGAAGCTATCGCAGGAGCTGGAGAGGGAGCTCGGCAGCATCGAGGCCAGGATTTACATCCTTGCCGGGGAACCCTTCAATATCAACTCCCCGAAGCAGCTCGGCAAGGTGCTCTTCGAAAATCTCGGCCTCAGACCGGGAAAAAGAACGAAGACGGGGTACTCGACAGGCATGGACGTCCTGGAAGAGCTGGCAAAAACGCATGAGCTTCCCGGGGAGGTTCTCAACTACCGGACCCTGTACAAGCTGAAGACAACCTACGCGGATGCCCTGCCGAAACTCCTCAACAGGAAAACGGGCAGGATACACACTTCCTTTAACCAGACCGTCACCGCTACCGGAAGGCTCAGCAGCAGCGAGCCGAACCTCCAGAATATCCCTGTCCGCGGGGAGTGGGGTGCCCGGATCAGGGAAACATTCATCGCGGACGAGGGCCACGCTCTCATCTCCGCAGACTACTCACAGATCGAGCTGCGCATCCTGGCCCACATGAGCGGTGACAGGGGCCTGATCGACGCCTTTAGCAGGAACAGCGACATCCATGCGCGCACCGCTTCCGAATTATTCGGCGTTCCCCCGGAGGGAGTGAATGCCGAGATGAGGAGGATAGCAAAGGTGGTGAATTTCGGGGTGGTGTACGGGATGAGCCCGTACGGGCTCTCCGAAGCCCTCGGCATACCCCCCCGTGAGGCCGCTGCCTATATCGAGCGGTATTTCGCGCAGCATCCCGGGGTGAGGAATTACATCGATACCGCCATAAAAGCGGTGCAGCAGACAGGATACGCCTCCACCCTGCTGGGGAGGACACGGCCGCTCCCCGAGATAGGGAACTCCAACGCAAATGTACGGCAACAAGCAGAAAGGCTGGCAATCAACACCCCCATCCAGGGGACTGCCGCCGACCTCATCAAGATCGCGATGATCCGCATCGCAAAGAGACTCAGGGAGGAAGGCTTCTCCACACGGATGACGCTCCAGATCCACGATGAGCTCCTTTTTGAAGCCCCCGAACATGAACGGGAGGCAGTCTCGGCAATGATACGGCATGAAATGGAAAACTCCCTCTCCCTTTCCGTACCGCTGAAGGTCGACATCGGATGGGGCAGGAACTGGGCGGAAGCCCACTGACGTATGCGGGGGGGAGTGCCGGGAAAATGCCGGAAAATCCGCACTTTTCCACTTGACAAATATAAGCCTTCCTGTTATTGTGTATACCGAAAGTTTGAGATTTCCTAATCTATTCGTCAGGAAAGGGGGGAATGAAGAGAATGACAAAAGCAGAGCTCATCGACAAGATTGCTTCAGGAGCGGGCCTCACCAAGGCTGATGCGACAAAGGCGCTCGATGCAACGCTGGATGCAGTAAAGGTTTCACTCAAGAAAGGTCAGAAAGTCACCCTCGTCGGCTTCGGTACGTTTTCAGTATCCAAGAGGAAGGCACGGAAGGGCCGGAACCCGAGAACCGGAGCGGAAATCAAGATTCCCGCAACCAAAATCCCGAAGTTCACCGCTGGAAAGACCCTGAAAGACGCGATACGATAATAGCTGGTGGGGGCGGTTTACCCCGCCCCTGCTTTTCGCTTTCCCCTTCCTCCCTTCCCCGGCAGTGCTGCAGCCCGCCATCCCCGTATCATAAAATTTTAAAGTAAAATAGCGCCTGTTCCTGCCATTTTCCCCCTAAACCGGGTATAATAAGCAGCAGAGAAGACACCGAAGGGATACCGCACATGACACTCTGGAGAAAAATTCTTGCTGCCGTCGATCTTGGAAGCGACACCGAAAAGGTGCTTGCCTATGCCCTCTGGCTTGCCCGTTCTTCGGCGGAGGGGGACGCAGAGGTACACCTGCTGCATGTGATGAACTATGCCCTCACTCCCCCTGCCTACATGATGCCGTACATCGAGAAAGAGAGGGAAGCCGATAACGCACTCCTGAAAGAGTGGGAGCAGAAGATCGCCTCCCAGGGGATTCGCACTGACCATACCTTCGCTGTGGGGAGGCTGGTAGAGACCTTCACTGCCTCTTTCAGAGAGCTTTCTTCCGATGTCCTTGTACTCGGACACCGCTCCCACCTGATACGGCCGAGCAGCTCGGAAAGGCTGATACGGTCGCTCCCGATCCCGCTCCTGGTCGTCAGGGGGGGGAAAGCGGAAGGAGCGACCCTGGGGGCTACGGCAATAAAGAGGATCGTCTGCGCGGTGGATTTCTCCGAGAATTCACGGAGGGCCATGGAAGCGGCCCGTTCCCTGGCGGAGAAGAGCTCTGCCGCACTGATCATGGTCCATGCCGTTTCAAGCCTTACCTTGGAGAGGAGCTTTGCAAAGCTGCAAGAGATAAGCGAGGCCGGGAGAAACGAGTATATCCGTCACCTGCTGCGCGGGGCGGAGGAGAGTCTCTGCTCCTTTCTGGCCGGCTGCAGCGGCGTGGAAAGAGCCGTCACCATAGGGGTTCCCTATAAGGTAATCAATCAAACGGCTGCGGAAAAAGACGCAGACCTTATCATCATGGGAGCAAAAGGAGTGTCGTATATAAAAGAGGTGCTCCTGGGGAGTGTTTCGGAAGCCGTGATCAAATCCTCGCCCTGTCCCGTGTTGATCATCCGCTAGGCTATGACGGAAATACTCTTTCTCCTCCTCAGCCTTCTCATGATCCTGGCGAGCGCCGAAGTCTTTACCAACGGCGTGGAGTCCCTCGGCAGAAGGCTCTCCCTTTCGCAGGCCGTGGTGGGGAGCATTCTCGCGGCAGTGGGGACCGCCCTCCCGGAGACCATTCTCCCTTTCGTAGCCATATTGATGCACGGCGGCGATGCGGCAAAGAGTATCGGGGTCGGGGCCATCCTCGGCGCCCCCTTCATGCTCTCGACCCTCGCCCTTTTCCTCGTAGGGATTTCGGTAGCCGTCAGCTTTTTCCGGAAGAAGAGAGAGTTCGAGTTGCTCGTCGAGGCCCCCTCCCTGAAGAGGGATCTCCTCTTTTTCATAGCGTTGTATGGAGCGGCCATTCTCCTGCCCCTCTTTGTCAGGGGGCACATCGTGATCGCCCTGCTGCTCGTTGCCGGCTACCTGGTATATGCATACAGAACCTTCACCGGAGAAAGCGAAGATATCATGCATGCGCAGGAATTGTATCTTCGCAAGCTCATCTCCCTCGGCAGACGGCAGGAGAAGGGAGCGGGGGATTCCCCGGAGGGTCATGGCCCGGAGAGGCTCTTTCTTATCCTCTTCCAGGTGATGGCGGCACTGGGTCTCATGGTAGGCGGCGCGCATGTCTTCGTGGGGAGCATTGAAAAACTCTCCGCCTCGTGGGGAATGAGCCCGCTCCTCTTCGCATTGCTGGTTGCCCCCATTGCAACGGAGCTGCCCGAGAAATTCAACAGTGTCACCTGGACACTGAAGGGAAAGGATACCCTGGCCATGGGGAATATCACCGGGGCTATGGTGTTCCAGTCCACCTTTCCTGTTTCGGTGGGTTTGCTGTTCACCGAGTGGAATCTCTCCGGTCTCGGCATCCTTTCCGCCGTTCTGGCACTCTCCTCTGCGCTGGTCATGATTGCAGAAATCCACTTCCGCGGGAGGATATCTCCCTGGTCGCTGCTCACGGGCGGACTGCTGTATCTCGTTTATGTTGCGGCAATCCTGCTGTCGCACTGAGTACAGAATCGGGATACGATGATAGGTAACTCCCCCTCACCCCCTCTTATCTAAGAGGGGGACTTCGGACCCATTTCTTAGGAAAGAAGGGGATTCCGGGGAATCTGCTCCTCCCCTTAGGGTAAGGGGAGGTCGGGAGGGGTTACACAGCAGCAATTATAGAGCGGAGTTTCCCGGGGCTCTCCACCGGCTCGTGACAGACATCCTTGGAGCAGGGGATGATCCGTCCCGTATCGCCTTTGTAGACGATGCTCTTATACGGTCTGAACACTTCGCGGGCCGCGCGGGCGAGATCGCTTCCGGGAGATGTCTCCACCGTCAGCGTCAGCGGAGAGAAATACGCATCCACCGCGCTAAAATAGCTCCCGGCGTGGACCCCGAAATCCCCTGCCTTTGCGGCAAAGGCATGCAGCGCCTTTACGGCGTATCCGCGGTATCTCTCTTTTCCGGCGGCATCGGCGAGGGAGAAAAGGAGCGGAATGCCCACCGCATTGGCCGAGGGGTGGGGAATATCTTCTATCCCTTTCAGCCGCAAGCCCAGGACCTCGGTTTCCGCATCGAAGAAGCCCCCTTCGGAGCCGTCCCAGAAGCGCTCCAGGCACTGTTCCATCATGTTGTCCGCTTCGGCGAGCCAGGCGGAATCCCCCGTTTCCTCATAGGCGGCGTGCAGCGCTTCGATCAGGTAGATATAGTCGTCCAGGAGGGCCTTTATCCCCGCAGTGTGGAGCAGGCCGTCACCGGTGCGGTGGTCCCGCAGCATTCTCTGAAGGCTCTTCAGCGCAAAATCCCTGACCTCCTCTTCCCCCAGGACCCTGAACGCTTTCAGGTAGGCAGTGATGTACATTCCGTTCAGGGAGGTATAGAGGGTGCTGTCCACAAAGGGCGCTTTCCGCCTGTCCCTGGCACGGAGCAGCTTGCCCTTGCCCCGGGCAATGATCTCCCGGACCTCTTCCTCCTGCCTGCCGGTCCGCGCGGCGATCTTCTTCGGCTCCGCGGAGATGAACAGGACCCTTTTGGAGGGATCGTGATGCATGGTCCCCCTCTCATGGAGAAGATGCAAGGAGAGCACCTCGTACTCCTCCGCGGTGAGGACCTCCCGGAATTCCCCGTCCGTCCAGGTAAAGTATCCTCCCTCGTCGTCGGGGGTGACATCGGCGTCCTGGCTCGCATAAAAGCCACCCCCGGGGTCGGAGAGCACGTCGGCGGTAAAAGAGATGATACCGCGCACCACCTCCCTGAAATACCCGTCCCCGAAAACGGAACAGGCATCGCTGTAGTTTCTCAGGAGCCACGAATTGTCGTCCGCCATTTTTTCGAAATGAGGGATGATCCAGGACGCATCGACGGAATACCGGTGAAATCCGCCCTTGAGTTGGTCATGGAACCCGCCCTTCGCCATTGCCTCGAGGGTTTTCCGCACCATGAGCCCGATGCCTTCGTCCCGGGAGAAGAAGAACCGGTTGAGCAGGAATCCCAGCGCCCCCGGCGCGGGGAACTTCGGGGCGGTCCCGAATCCCCCGCTTTGCGGATCGAAAAGGGAGCTCATATTCCGCAGCGCAGCATCGAGCAGGGCAGGACTCACCTCCCCCTGCTGCAGCGTCCCGGGCCTGATGAACGCCATGAGCTCGCCGGTATACCGGGAGACCTCGTCCCTCTTCGTCCGGTACAGCTCGATCACCGCACGCAGCACCTTCTTGAAACCCGGCCGGCCGTAGCTGTCCTCGGGGGGGAAGTAGGTGCCCCCGAAAAAGGGTTTCCTGTCCGGCGTGAGAAAGACACTGAGGGGCCATCCACCCCCGCTGCCCATGGCGGAAACCGCCTTCTGGTATCTCCTGTCGATATCGGGCCTCTCATCCCTGTCCAGCTTTATGGAGATGAAGTGGTCGTTCAGGAGCCGGGCCACTTCCTCATCGAAGAAGCATTCCTTTGCCATCACATGGCACCAGTGGCACCACACCGCTCCGGAGCTGAGGAAGAGGGGCTTATCTTCCTGCCGCGCTCTTTCAAAAGCCTCGTCGGACCACGGGTACCAATGGATCTTCTGGTCCGCAGCATGCCTGAGGTAGGGGGACTTTTCCCCTGCAAGCCTGTTCATGAGGCGCCTCCCCCTATGTCACTCCCCCTTCGCCGCGCAGATAGGCGATGACATGTTCATCGGGCTTGGGGAGGCCCGCTATCTTCCATGCAGTCAAGGGGCCCATGAACACCTCATTGAAACAGTCCCTCGGCCGGTGAATGTTCTTGCATACCGCGCCCAGCAGGGGAAAAAAATTATATTTCCGGTAATACTCCCTCATGAACCGTATGATGTCCAACCTGTCCGGGGTGAGCTCATAGACCCCTTCCCTGGCTGCCAGGGCGCGTGCAATCTCCTCTGTCCATTCATCGGGATCCACGAGATACCCCTCTTCATCCACCGCAATGCGCACGCCCTTGTGCTCAAAGACAGGCATCCTCCGTCCCTCACCCTCTGCGGCCCTGCATGTCCCTTTCCGCCATGCGGACCCGGTCGAAAAGTCCCAGCCTCTCCATCTGCCGCAGTGCCCATTCATCTTCGAGGCGCTCGTCCTCTGCAAGGCTCTCCCGGGTTCTCGCATACTCTTTCAGGAAACAATACGCCAGACGCCGCTCCATCGTATCGAACCGCAGGGAAAGGTCCTCCGCGTTGTCCACCACCTGCCACCGCACATCCAGGCCGGTGATGATCGCATCGAGGATATCCTCCGCCACCTCCGCCTGGACCACCATGACGAGTCCTTCTTCCTCATCGACCACCAGCTTCATGGGCTGCCGCGGCTCATGGAGATCGACACGGTTCTGCCTCGCCCACGCCGCCAGATCGGGCACGTAGCGGATGGTGGGCACGAAATACTCCCGTCCGATATCCTTCAGCAGCGCATCGTACTCCTCTGCATGGACCATGACGGCCTCCTTCGGCGTACCGCCTTCATGAAATACTTTTTTTCAGTTCGTTGAGGACCCCGATATGCTTCTTCTCCTGCTCCATCATCTCCCGGAACACCACTCTCGCGTTGGAATCCGCAGCGGTCTCCGAGAGAGAACGGTACAGGTTGTATGCTTTGCCCTCTATCTCGAGGGCCACCACCAGCGCCTCTTTGTCATCGGCGAAACTGTATTCCTCCACAACCTCTTTCAGGTCCTTTACCGGAATGCCCGCTTCGGTATCGGGTGCGGCGCTCTTTTCCCTGAACTCCCCGAAGGTCTGCATCTCCCGGTCATCCAGCAGCGCCTGGTAGAGATACTGGACATACCTCATGTGCCCGTCCTCCCAGCACGAAAGCTCCCTGAACATCTCCCTCGCCGCCTGACCCGCTGCCCTCTCCGCCGCATGCAGATAGAACTCCCTCGTTCCTTTTTCCATAAGGAAGGCATCAACGAGCGCCTGCAGCAGATCCTCTTTGCCTGTCACCATTCCCACTCCTCCCTTCCACTTGATCCAAGTCATCCTGTACGGGTGCCCTGCGCTCCCGCCGCATGGCCCGCGGAAGGGAGCGGCAGGAACAACATCGCTCCCTTAAGATTACTCTCTGTCTTTTCCCTTGTCAAGGAGGAGAAAGGGGGAAGCCGGTACCCCTCAACGGCTTGTCAACGCAGCCTTTGCGGTGTCCGGCGCGGTCTCCCCCTCCATGACCAGAATGCGGCTCGCTTCAGGGGACTGCTTGCTGAGGGGGGAAACGATCTCCTTCACCGGGCCTATGGAGGTCACCGTACCCATACCTTTTGCGTTCGTCTTCACCACCGCCAGGGGCTCCTTGCGTTCTGCGAGAAAAACGCGGTAGACAGTATCAGGCTTGAGTTTGAATACATTGACCTCAAAAGCATCCACCAACCCCAGGTTCCGCACCACCACACCCCCCCTGGCATCGCCTGTGGCAGGGAGCAGAGGGATATTGATATTGGGAGGGGTTTCCGGCCGGGGTAACAGATTGGCATTGCCCGCCCCCTGCGGAACCGCCCCGGAAACATACACCAGGGCCTGCGGCGCCTGTCCCACCGGGATCCGGGTGACCACCCTGTTGGCATCCGTATCGATGACGTCCACCGCATCGCTGTTCTCCAGGCCCACATACATGCGGCTGCCGTCATCGGAAGGCCATATTCCGTGGGGAAGCGCACCCACCGGGATCGTCGCCACCAGCTTCGGCGCTGCATCGGCGGTAAAAACCTTTACGACATTCTCCCCTCCCACGGTAACATAGACCAGCACCCCCTTCGACGTTTTTGCAAAATGCAGGTGATTGGTAATGAATCCCGTATCGAAGACGCCGAGGACCTCCAGCCTCTCCGCATCGATGCGGGTGACTTTTCCTGCATCCTTATGAGTAAGCCAGATCTCTCGCTGGTCAGGGGTCATGACGAGATAGGGGGAAAAGGGACTGACCACGCCGATCCTCTTCACCACCGCACGCTGCGCCACATCCACCACCTCCATCACCGGGTTGAAGCTGTTGCATACATACGCATACTTTCCGCCGGGGTGGAAGACCACCATGCCCGGCCCGCTGGTGGTGGCGATACGTCCCGTCTCGCGGTAGGTGGCGGGATCGATCACCGATATATAATTCTCTCCCCGCACCACCACCCATACCTCTCTGCCATCCGGGGTGAAGAACCCCTCGTGGGGAGAACGGCCTATGTATACAGTCCCTTTTACCGTGTTGGTTGCGGTATCGATGAACGTCACGGAATTGGAACCGGTGGAGACGGCGATAAGCGTCCTGTGGTCCGGGGAGAACCCGAGGCCGTGAACATTGATCTCCCCCTTGTAGAGGGGGCTCACGATATCAGGCCGGGCATTGCCCAGGCGTATCTGGCCGAGGAGCGTATTGGTGACAGGGTTGATGACAGAGACGGTGTTACTGATCTGGTCCGCGGTATAGACCCGGTCCCGGGGCTGGGGGAGCGCAAGAACCGGGGCGGCGTATACCGCTACCGCCGCTGCCACGAAGAAAAGAATTTTTCCCATAGTGCTCTCCTTTGTCCGACGCTGTTTCGTTCCTGTTCATTTTGTCTCGGGAAGCTGATGGGTCTTGAGCCAGGATTGCATGAGATCGATTTCGTACTGCTGCTCAGTGATCATCTGCTGCGCCAGGGTGCGCATCTCCGGGTCCTTTCCATGGAGCAGCAGGGCCTTCGCCATATCGACCGCGCCCTGGTGATGGGGGATCATCAGGACAGCGAAGTCGTGGTCGGGATCGCCGGTCCTCGGCGCATTCTCCATATTCCGGTGCATCGCGGCATGTGCCTTCTCCAGGAGAGGGTAAAACGCTTCCCCGGATACCGCCTGCCGCGCCAGGGTCTGCCGCGCCTTCCACTCCTTCATGATCCGTATTTCAGTGACCTGGGACGCGATGATACGCTGCGCAAGATTGCCCAATTCCCTGTCCTTGCCGTACAGAAGCACCACCCTCGCCATATCGACCGCGCCCTGGTGATGGGGGATCATCAGGGAGACGAAGTCCAGATCGGGATCGCCGTATTTTTTGACGGCACCCATGTCGCGGTGCATGATGCGCACGGCGTCATACATCAGGGTATCGAAAGGCCTGTCGGTGCCGGGGGTGAAGGTGTCATGGGCGGCACGGTCACCCTTTCCATGCGGGCGGGGAATATCCGCGGCAGTAAGCAGCGCCGTGATAGAGACGAGGAGGAAGACGGTAAGGAATACTTTCAGCATATGGAGGATTTTCATCTCAGCCAGGCAGCCTTTCTATTTTTTCAGTCTTTCGGTCATGATATAATCGTTTTCCTTGTTCTTTCCGTGGCATTGGATGCACATCTCGAGGTCACCCGCCGTCTCCGCTTTTCCTTCCGGGGTGTATTTCGCCCAGAACCAGTTCCCCGCCTTTGGACTATACCCCTTTACCTTGTACATAACGGTAAGAGAGGTCAGCGTCTTTTCCGGAGTATAATTCTCCTTGACGATGAGGGAGCCGTCGGACAGCACCCCCCTCCCGCTCCGGATCGAACTATACGCGGTATCATTGACATAGGTGGTAAGCAGCACCCCGTGGGGCTCCGTTCCCTTATAAAACCTCCCCTTCCCGGGCCA
This sequence comes from Nitrospira sp., assembly GCA_002634385.1. GTDB lineage: Bacteria > Nitrospirota > Thermodesulfovibrionia > Thermodesulfovibrionales > Dissulfurispiraceae > Nitrobium > Nitrobium versatile. The sequence continues at coordinate 24,189 of NSJL01000020.1, read as the reverse complement.
CATCTTCCATTGGGTGTAAGGGCTGCCCCGCAGGATATACTCGCCGAGCTTCTGCGCATCGGCCCCCGGCATCGCGACCTGCGTTTCCGAGGGAATGGTTTCATGGATTGCAAACGTGACCGCCCCGGACAAGAGGACGACCGCAAACGCCAGGAGGAGAAAAAGAGGCACTTTCACGGGACACCTCCTTAAAATATTATTGTTTTTACTGGATAAAACGCCTGCAGTCGACAATGATACCGGATACTTTCAATTGTAGCATCCCACCGGGAAAAAGCAACCGTACCATACTAAAATCAGACTAATTAGGGACATAATACTAATTTCCGGAGAAAACAGCGGGGGGGAGAGAATTAAATCTAGTATTATGTCCCGAATTTATGGATCAGGTTCAGGACATCCGCATCGGTCAGGTCGTGCCACTTCCGGTATGCCGCCGCCACGGCGAAGGGCACCCCCGTTCTCACATTCAGGCATACCACCTCGGCCGCATCCTGCATGATTCGCCGGAGGGTACTCTCCAGTCCGGTGGGCACGGCCACAACGACCCTTCCCGGAGACGATTTCCGGAGAAAACGGACTGCGGCGCGCATCGTGAACCCCGATGCGAGCCCGTCGTCCACCACAAGGACCGTCTTCCCCCTGACCTCGGGATAGGGCCGCCCCTGACGGAACAACTGCTCCCGCTGCCTGATATTTTCCATGGTCCTCTCCACCGCCTTCCTTATATCGTCCCCGGACAATTTCAGATATCGCATCAGGTCCTCGTTGAAAACCACCTCTCCATCCGGGGTAACGGCGCCGAATCCGGCCTCGGGATTGTAGGGGATCTGCAGCTTGCGGGTGATGAGCAGCTCAAGGGAAAGACGCAGTGCAGAGGCGATTTCGGCGGCCACCGGCACCCCTCCTGCAGGGATAGCGAAAACGATTCCGCCGGAGTCCCCGCCGGAATCCCTGGAGGGAACCCCATATCCGGCAAGCAGGGAGGCGAGCCTCTTTCCCGCATCGGTCCGGTCGGCAAAGACACGCACCCTGTCCCGCAGGGAACTGTCTTCGATAAGGGAGGCCATCGGCGGTCCTTTCCGTCAATAGGTCGAGGGATCTTCCGGAGGCAACCGGCCCTCGTCGAAAGGCATGACCCCCAATTGCGTAAACACCGATTCCAGACCCTCCAGCATACCTGAATAATCGTATCCCGGCAGTTCCTTGTGCAGGGCCTCCTCCACCAGGGCGGCGAAGACGGCGTAATCGAAACGCCCATCGAGCACCCCCGACCGCGTCAGGATAGCGTAAACAGTCACCTCGTTGTCGAGATCATCGCCGGAGTCGATAGACAACGGTCCCCTGCGTTCGGGAGCGAAAATATACCACTGCATCGCATTGAACAGGGCATCATAGAGGGTCACCACACCGGCGGCTATTTTGCCCTGTCGCAGCCTTCGCTTCCCCGCCCGTATGTGCAGCTTCGCCTGCTGCAACGCCGCCTCCTCAGGTCCCAATGCATCCGCATCCATCAGCCCCGCATGGGGCATGCGCGCCACCTCCTTTTATTCCTCCTCCCCGTTTCCCTCAAAGCCCGCCTGCATCAGCCTGATCTGCTTCGCAAGCTCGCGGAGCGCTTCGGGAAGGCTCACGCCCCGCTGCATCAGCTTCCTCACGAACTCCGCCTTGGAAAGCTCGTTCACAATCTCTTCCGTGGGCCGGCTGTCCAGGCAGACATTGGAGCCGGTCCGTATCTGCTGATGGATACATCCTTCAATCTGCTCGGGAGTGAACTTTTCCGCAATCTCTTTTATTTCCTTTATATTAAGAGCCACCCGATCCTCACCGATACTGCGCTCCATGGAAAAACATACCCCCCTTCCCTCCCCGGAAGGGAAAAGGAAGGGGGGCTTTCCTGTTTCCTTATCTAGCCGAGACGCCCTTCCGCCGCGCTCCAGTCGATATTCTTGAAAAAAGCCTCTATGTAGTCGGGCCTCTTGAGCCCGTAATCGATCATGAAGGCATGCTCGAAAACATCCATGATCAGAATGGGGTTGCATCCAGCGGGATGGGCTACATCATGCTCGTTGATCCAGAAATTGATCAATCTGCCGCTGACGGTGTCCTGATAGAGAACCGCCCACCCGATCCCGCGCATGGAGCCTGTCGCCTTGAAGTCCTTCTCCCATGCCTCGTAGCTTCCGAAATCCTCCGCCATCTTATTGGCAAGCTTCCCGTTCCGGTCGATCCCCCCTTTTCCGCCCAGATTCTCGAAATAATACTCATGGAGCCTCATGCCGTCAAACTCCCAACCGAGCCTTCTCTTCAGTTCGGCATATTCCGGGGTGGCCGTCTTTCCCTCCTGCAACATCCCGGCAAGGGCATCCAGAACCTTGTTGGTATTGGTGACGTATCCCTGGTAGAGTGTGAAGTGGTTCTTCAGAAGAGTCTCGCTGAACCCCTCCATGCCGATGAGCTTTCCATAGTCTTTCGCCGTATACGACATAAGCCCTCCTTTGGATGAACATTTTGGAAATTCTATTCTTTTTCACGATTATTATCAAGCCCGAATCATGGCGATACTACATTTAATACTACCAAAACCAGTCCAAATGTCAAATAAAGGACAGAGCAAGACAGGATACAGCAGAGTGAAGCAGAATAAGACAGGTAAAGACAGGAATAAGAACAGAGAGACAAGGAACTGCTGTTTTCCCTTTTCTGTCTCACTCTGTAGTTATCTGCCTCATTCTGCTTTTTCTGCTTCACCTCTGTCTCATTCCGCTTTTACTCTGCCTTTAGAACGGAGGCTCTCTCTTTTTTTGCTATAATTTTTATACAGTCCAGGTCGTGTGAGCAGAAGGAGACGCCGGAGAAATGCTGAAAGCAGTCGTATTCGATTTCGGGGGGGTCATCGCGGAAGAAGGGTTCCGGCAGGGGCTGCATGCCATCGCCCGGAGAAACGGCCTGGATCCCGGCCACTTTTTCCGGTGTGTCCGCGAGCTCATCTATGAGACCGGCTATGTGACCGGCGCATTGGAGGAACATGCCTTCTGGACCATCGTGCGGGAGAAAACGAAGATCTCCGGGGGCGACGGTGAGCTCAGGGAGGAGATCCTCTCCCGGTTTGTCCTCCGGCCGGCAATGGTGGAAGAGGTAGAGAGGCTCCGTTCTTCCGGCCTGATTGTCGCGCTGCTGAGCGATCAGACGAATTGGCTCGACGAGATTGAACAAAGGACCCCCTTCTATCATCTCTTCGATAAGGTATACAATTCATTCAAGCTCGGGAAGAGCAAACGTGACCCCTCGGTCTTCGTCGACACCTTCTCGGCCCTGGGCATTCTTCCCCCGGAAGCCCTCTTCGTGGATGATTCCGCTGAAAACATCGAAAATGCCCTGAGCACCGGCTGCATGGCGATACACTTCCTGAGCATCGACGACTTCAGATGGCAGCTCAAGGACTACATCCGAATCCCCTGCCACAGGCGGAGCATCCGGCGTCCTCCTCCCTGGTCTCCTTAGGGTGTGTCTGCACAGTGCTTTTCCTGTGCTTTCCTGTCTTCCTCTGCCTCTCTCCGCCTTTTCCTCCAGCTCCATATCTGCTAAAATCTTTTTATGAGTATTGAGAAGAGAAAGCTGGGAAGAACAGGAGAGAGGGTCACCATCCTGGGGCTGGGGGGCGAGGGGATCCTCCGGACCCTGGACTATGAAAAAGAAGCGTATTCCCTCATCAACAGGGCGCTGGACCTCGGCATCACCTACTGCGAGTCGGCGCGGGCGTATTCCGGAAGCGAGTCCTATTACGGCAAGGCGCTGAAAGAAAGGCGCAGGGAGGTATTCCTCGCCAGCAAGTCCCATGCACGGGACAGGAAGGGCGCACTGCTCCATCTCCAGGCAACCCTGAGGAACATGAATACCGACCATCTCGATCTCTGGCAGGTGCATGATGTCAGGACCGACGAGGAAATCGGCGAGATATTCGGCCCGGGGGGAGCAATCGAAGCCTTCGTTACCGCACAGGAGAAGGGGATGACCCGTTTCATCGGGGTGACCGGGCACCATGATCCCCTGATCATACAGCGGTGCATCGGGATCTTCCCCTTCGACACCGTGCTCCTTCCGGTTAATCCCGCCGAGCCTGCCTATAATAGCTTCATCGATACGGTGATCCCCCTGGCACGGGAAAAAGAGATGGGCGTCATCGGGATGAAGGTCTATTTTCGCGGCTTGGCGGAGAGGCTGCCCTGGTACAGCAGCATGGAGCCTTTTCTGCATTTCGCCCTCTCCCAGGCAATTGCCACTGCGGTCATCGGCTGCGACACCCTGCAGCAATTGGAAGAAAACGTCTCCTTCGCGCACTCTTTCATTCACCTGTCCGACAAGGAGACACACGATCTTATCGCGGAAACCGCTCCCTTTGCGCAGCAGCTTATGTACTATAAGCGGTGATACCGCTGCCGGCCGCGAAATCACCAACAGGAAAAAGCCCTTAAGAAGGGGTACTACCGTCCGTATACTCGAAAGGGGGGAACATGGCGGAAAAGAGAATATATGACAGTATCATTATCGGCGCCGGACCCGGGGGACTCCAGGCCGCCATCTATCTGGGAAGATACCGCAGGGATGTCCTCCTCATCGACAGGACCGGAGGCAGGACATGGCATGCGAAACACATCGAGAATTTCCTCAGTCAGAAACTGATCACCGGAGAGGAGATCATCACGAAGGGCATGGAGCAGGCAAAGAGCTTCGGGGTGAAAATCGAAAAGGGGAAGGTCACCTCCGTGACAAAGCGGGATCATTTCGAGGTGCAGACTGAAAAGGACGTTTATCACTCTCTCTTCGTCATCGTTTCTTCCGGGGTGTACGACATACTGCCGCCCGTGGAGAACCTCTACTCCTTCTTCGGCACCAGCTTCTTCACCTGTGTCGACTGCGACGGCTACCGGACCACCGGGAAAAAAATGGTCATCCTCGGAAACGATATCGAAGCGGTCAACCACGCCTTCGCCATGAGGGAGATGTATACCCCGGACATCACCGTCATCCTCGATTCCCCCCGCATACCTCCTGAATACGAAGAGGAGCTGAAAGATGAAAACATACGTTTTGTTGCGGGCCGCCCGGTACGGCTGGTCGGCAAAGAGAACCTCGAGGCCGTCGAACTGGACAATGGGCACCGTATCGCCTGTGAGGTGATCATGTCCACCTACGGGTATCATAGGAATGATGATTTCCTTTCCGGCCTGCCTTTGAAAAGAAACCCCGGGGGATACTTCATCACCGACCCGCATTACGAGTCCTCCCTGAGCGGGCTGTATATCGTGGGGCCACTCAATACCGGCCATGACCAGGTGGTCATTGCAGCGGGGGAAGGGGCGGTGGCGGCCATCGAGCTCAACAAGAGGCTCATTGAGCGCAAGAAAATGGCATATTTCCTCGAATGATCCCTTTTCCTCCCGCCCGATTCCGGCTCTACATTTCATTTGACGGAGGATTCGGGGAGATGCTATTATATCAATAGAGTTTCAGAAGTTTTTGCCCTTGCGAGGCCACAAAGACTTTTAGCTTTGTGGCCTTTTTGTTCAGGAGTTCTGAGATTCCATTTTTACAACAAGGAGGTACAGGCGATGGCTCAGGGCACAGTAAAGTGGTTCAATGACTCCAAAGGGTTCGGCTTTATTACCAGAGAAGACGGCACCGATGTCTTTGTTCACCACACTTCCATCCAGGGCAACGGGTTCAAATCCCTTGCCGAGGGTGACAGAGTCAGCTTCGATGTCGAAAAGGGTCCGAAAGGCCCCAAGGCAATCAACGTCGTAAAGCAGTAACAACAAGAATTCCACTGAGGCCCTCCCGTTCTCCGGGAGGGCCTTTTTTGTTTTTCCTGCCTGCAATACCCTTTCAATCCCGGCGCTATCTGGTAGAATGTAAGTAAGGCGTACTACCCTAGCTTCCGAAAGGGGAGCTCATGCATACTGCTTCGGCATCAGGATCGTGCGGTATCGGCTTCGTTTGTGCCATCAAGGGGACCAGGAGCCATGCCGTCGTACAATGGGGAGTGGAGGCGCTGGCGAACCTCACCCACCGGGGCGCCATCGGTGCCGACGGAAAGACGGGAGACGGTGCGGGGGTCCTTACCCAGATACCCCGGGAGCTCTTCGCCCGGGAAATACGGGACGCCGGATTCCACCCCCCCGAGGGAGACCTTGCCGTCGGCGTCTTCTTCCTGTACGCAGAGAGGCGGAAGGAGATCGAACAGATTCTCGCCGGACACGGCCTTGTCTCCCTGGGATGGCGGCAGGTGCCCACCCGTGACGACGCTCTCGGACGGTCGTCCCGCGCTACAAAGCCTGCTATCATGCATCTCCTCCTGGATACTGCCGCCGTATCACCACAGAAGCGGGAAATTCACCTGTACCTTGCACGGCGCGCTATCGAGAGAAAGCTGGGCAAAGAGGTATATGTTTCCTCCCTTTCCTCGAAAACCATTGTCTATAAGGGATTGCTCATGGCCAACAGGCTGGCGGACTTCTACCCCGACCTCACCCGCCGAGACTACGAGTCCGCTTTCTGCATTTTTCACCAGCGGTTTTCCACCAATACCTCCCCGGAATGGAACATGTCACAGCCCTTCAGGGTCCTGGCCCACAACGGGGAGATCAACACCATCCAGGGGAACCGGAACTGGATGCTCACTCTCGAACATGACATACGGCATGAACTGCTGGGCGATGATGCAAAGCTGCTCAGTCCCCTCGTTTCCCTCGAGGAGAGCGATTCGGCATCGCTGGACAGGATCGTGGAACTCCTCGTCCTCTCCGGCCTCCCGGCGGCCCATGCGATCAACCGGTGCGTGCCCCCCGCTTGGGAGCATGCCCCCCTGAGCGAGGAGGCACGCGCCTTCTTCCAGTATCAGTCCTTTCTTATGAGGCCCTGGGACGGTCCCGCCGCCCTCGTTTTCAGTGACGACGACACGGTAGGGGCGCACCTCGACAGGAACGGGCTCAGGCCCCTGCGCTACACGGTAACCGGGGACGATATTCTCATCATCGGCTCCGAAACGGGGATGATCGATCTCGGAAACAGGGAGGTACGGGAAAAAGGGAGGCTGGGACCCGGCGAGACCCTCCTCGTCGACCTCACCCGGGGGGAATTGCGCCGTACGGAGGAGATCATCGAGGAACTGGCAAAGCAGAAGCCCTACAACGAATGGATCCGGAAGCACCTTGTCTGGATAAAAGGAAGTACCGTCATCCCTCCCCGGCTCGACGGAGATCTTCTGCGGCAGCAGGTGGCCTTCGGCTATACCGAAGAGGAATTGAGGAACCAGCTCAGGGCCATGGCGGAAACGGGACGGGAGATGACCTTCTCCATGGGAGACGATACTCCCCTGCCCCCCCTGGCGGAAAAGCCGCAGCTCCTCTTCCGCTACTTCAAGCAGAGGTTTTCACAGGTAACCAATCCGCCCATCGATTATATACGGGAGAGGAGCGTCATGTCGCTCCGGATGAACGCAGGGTATAAGAGGAATTTTCTCCACGAGAAGCCGGAAAGCGCCCGGAGGGTCCAGCTTGACTCCCCGCTTCTCCTCGAAAGCACCCTGAAGGAGATCGAGAAACAGACGACCATTACCTTCGAAAGGATACCCACCACCTTCTCCTGTTCCGCCTCCCTTCCCTTCCTCTCCGATGCCCTCAGAAGCCTCCAGAATACGGTCATCAATGCGGCGAAGCGGGGAATCGAACTGGTCATCCTGTCGGATATCGATATCACCCGGAGGCATGCGGCCCTCCCCTCGCTTCTTGCCCTCTCCGCCGCTTTCAAGGCCCTCCAGAGGGAACGCCTGGCAAACCGGACGAGCATCGTCGTCGAAACAGGAGAAGCACGCGATATTCACCACGTTGCCTGTCTCATCGGGTACGGCGCCACCGCGGTATACCCCTGGCTCGTCTTCCGGACACTGTACGACCTCTGCAGCAGGGGGGAAATCGCACTTCCCTTCGAGCAGGCCGCCCTGAATTACAAAAGGGCGGTGGAGGACGGACTATTGAAAGTAATGGCACGCATGGGCATCTCCACCCTCAATTCCTATCATGGCGCCCAGTTGTTCGACAGCATTTGCCTGAACAGGGAGGTGGTGAACGAATTCTTCACCAGGACGCCCGTGAGTATCGAGGCGGACGGTCTGAACGAGATAGAGGGGTCCCTCCTGATACGCCATAATAACGGGTACGAGGTGCAGGAACCCGTACTGGAGTACGGGGGGGAACTGCGCCACCGGAGGGAGGGAGAGTGGCACTCGTGGTCAGCCCCGACAGTGATCGCGATGAACAGGTTTATCAAGTCCCCCGGCGAAGAGACATACCGGTCCTATTCCCGCACCGCTGCGGAGCGCCCGGTGTATCTGCGCGACCTGCTCTCCTATAAAAGGGGAAATCCGGTGCCGCTGAAAGAGGTGGAGCCGGAAGAGAGTATCCTGAAGAGGTTTTTTTCCGGAGCCATGTCGGTGGGCGCCCTCTCCCCCGAGGCCCATGAGACCATCGCGGAGGCCTGCAACCGGCTCGGCATCAGGAGCAACAGCGGCGAGGGAGGGGAGGACCCGGTGCGCTACGGCGGGATACGAAACAGCGCCATCAAACAGATCGCCTCGGGCAGATTCGGCGTTACCCCCGCCTACATCGCATCGGCACGGGAGCTGGAAATAAAAATCGCCCAGGGGGCGAAGCCGGGAGAGGGGGGGCATCTTCCCGCCGCCAAGGTCACCCCCTATATCGCCATGCTGCGCCACTGCAAACCGTATATCCCCCTTATCTCGCCTCCTCCCCACCACGATATCTACTCCATAGAGGATCTTGCGCAGCTCATCAACGATCTGAAAGAAGTGAATCCGGAGGCAAAAGTCTGCGTAAAGCTCGTGGCGGAGGCAGGGGTCGGGACCATAGCAGCCGGGGTGGCCAAGGCCTATGCGGATATCGTACAGATAAGCGGATGCGAGGGGGGAACCGGAGCCTCTCCCATCGGTTCCATCAAATGCGCGGGGAATTACTGGGAAACCGGGCTCTCCGAAACCCAGCGGGTCCTCATGGAAAACGGGTTACGGCAACGGATACGGGTGCGGGTCGACGGGGGGATCCGGACGGGACGGGACGTCGTCATCGCCGCCCTCCTCGGTGCAGAGGAGTTCGGCTTCGGGACCGCCACCATGGTGGCCTGCGGTTGTGTCCTCGCGCGGCAGTGCCACCTGAACACCTGCCCCAAGGGGATCACCTCACAGGACGAGAGACTGCGCGGAAAATTCAGCGGCAGGGTCGAAGGGGTCTTGAGGTATTTCACCGCTGTCGCCCACGAAGTCAGGGAGATCCTCTCCCGCATGGGAGTGAGGAGCCTCGGCGAGATCATCGGGAACACGGCCCTGTTGCATACCGCTCCTGCAGGCCCCCATCCTGCGGCGAGGAGGATCAGGCTGAACGCTTCTTTCGGAGCATACCCCGGAGGGCCGAAGACCTGCTCGCAGGAGAGAAACGATAACCCTACCCTGCACCTTTCCCTCAACCGCAGGTTGGTGGAGGACCTTCTTCCCTTTATCGAAAAGGCAGAAGGGGTGGAACGCGAGTACGTCATCAGGAATGTGGACAGGAGCATACCGGCAAGTCTCAATTACCATATTTCCTTACGTTACAGAGATGCAGGTCTGCCCGACACTACCCTCAGACTGACCTTCCGGGGCACCGCGGGACAGAGTTTCGGGGCTTTCAATCACCGGGGGCTCTCCCTTACCCTTATCGGCGAGGCCAACGACTATGTGGGGAAGGGAATGTTCGGGGGCAGGATCGTCATACGCCCCTCCTCGGGCCGGGATGCGCATCGGAAGGTAATTGTCGGAAACACGGTCCTCTATGGAGCCATTGGAGGGGAGTTCTTTGCCGCCGGAAAGGCGGGGGAGCGGTTCGGGGTGCGGAACAGCGGAGCCATCGCGGTAGTGGAAGGGGCGGGGCACCACCTCTGCGAGTATATGACCCGGGGGACGGTGGTAGTCCTTGGCGACACAGGCGACAACATCGGCGCCGGGATGACCGGCGGAGCGATCTATTGGTATGACGAGTCCGGGAGAGCGGGAGAAAAGATGAACAGATACTATGTAACCGCCTCCGGCATCGCCACAGAGGGGGAGGCGAATGAGCTGAAACTGCTGCTGGAGAAGCACTATCGCTATACGGAAAGCGCCCGCGCCAGGGCCCTGCTCGCGGATTTCGAAACCTCCCTCCGGCATTTTGTACGAATCGCTCCCCCGGCCCCCTGATGCCGTGCCCTTGCTCCCCTCCCGGAGAATTCCCTTTCAATATCTGATACAATTGGAATAGGGCAAAAAGGATACTGAGGAAGTTTTCCCCAGTCCTTTTGCCCACGAACAGGAATGGACCAGGAATGGACAATGACGCATACTGATCGAGGTGTCCGGTCGCAACGAAGAATCCCGTTGAAGATTACCCTTATCTACATCTTTGCCGGCAGCCTCTGGATATTGCTCACCGACAGGATATTGTCCTCCCTGGTCGTCGATACCGCTACCCTTACCCGGCTGCAGACCTACAAGGGCTGGCTTTTTATCCTCATCACAGCGCTTCTGCTCCATTTTCTGATCTCACGCGATATCGTCTCACTCCGGCGCTCCGAAAGGGAGTTGAGCGAAAGCGAGGAGAAGTTCATTTCCCTGGCCGAGAGCACCGCCTCCGCCATATTCATCTGCAGCGGCAGGTTCCTCTACGTCAATCACGCCATGGGGCTCCTCACCGGGTACAGCAGGGAGGAACTGCTGCAGATGAACCTGCACGATCTTGCCGCCCCCGAATTCAAGGGAAGCGCCCGGAGGTGCGGCGAGGAATACCTGGGGGGCGACGACAACACACCCGTCCGGTATGAATTCAAGATCGCCACAAAGGAGGGAGAGGAGCGCTGGATCGACTTCACCGTGAGCAGGATACCCTACAAAGGGATGCCGGCGATCATCGGCACCGCCTTTGATGTCACCGACCGCAAGCATACGGAGGAGGCGCTGTGGGAAACCACCAGGACCCTCCAATCCTTCATACAGGCATCCCCCCTTGCCCTTGTGGTCCTCGATCCCGAGGGGAAGGTGAAGCTGTGGAACCCCGCGGCAGAGCGCATCTTCGGATGGAGCGCGCAGGAGGTCCTGAATAAGGCCTACCCCCTTGTCCCGAAAGAGAGGCAGGAAGAATTCCGTTTCCTGGAAGAAAAGGTCTTGCAAGGGCAGGTCATCACCGGCATGGAAGCGCTCCGCATGAAAAAGGACAGCTCCCTGATCAACGCCAATATTTCCACCGCCCCGGTCTACAGCGCCGGAGGGACCGTAACCGGCACCATGCTCATCCTGGAAGATATCTCTGCCCGCAAACACGCGGAGGCCGCGCTCAGGGACAGTGAAGAGCGGTACCGCATCGTAGCGGAAACAGCGCAGGACGCCATCATTACCATCGACGAAAGCGACACGATGATTCTGGTGAACAATGCGGCGGAGAGGATCTTCGGGTATACCCGCGAAGAGATGCTCGGCAAGCCGGTCACTATGCTCATGCCGGAGCGCCTGCGGGAGAGGCATGTCGCCGCAGTAAGAAAGCATGTGGAAACAGGGGAAAGGAGCATCCCCTGGGTGGCGGTGGGCCTCCCCGGTCTGCACAAGAGCGGCAGGGAGATCTTCCTGGAAATCTCGTACGGTGAATTCATCAAGGAGGGACGGTACTATTTCATCGGTATCATCCGGGATGTCACCCTCCGGAAAGAGACGGAGGAATCGCTCAGGGAATCGGAAAGGAAATACCGGGAGCTTTTCGAGGAGTCGAAGGACGTCGTCTATATCAGCACTCCGGAAGGGAAATTCCTCGATATCAACCCCGCGGGAGTGGAGCTCTTCGGGTACTCCTCGAAGGAGGAGGTCCTCTCCGCGGATCTTGGCCGCGACATCTATGTGAACCCCCAGGAGCGGGAGGCTTTCAAGCAGATCATCAACCGGGACGGGTTCGTGAAAGACTTCGAGGTGCTGATGCGGAGAAAGGACGGGGAGAGACTGAATATCCTCATCACGGGAACAGCCGTCCACAACGAAAAGGGGGAGGTCATCGTATACCGGGGCTTCATGCGGGATGTGACGAACCAGAGGAAGCTGGAGCAGCAACTCCTCCAGTCGCAGAAGATGGAGGCCACCGGAAAGCTCGCCGGGGGTATCGCCCATGATTTCAACAACATCCTTACCGCAATCATCAGCTACGGGAGTCTTCTGCAGATGGCACTGCCGCGGGACAACCCGGCACGTTCCCATGTGGAGCAGATCCTCACCCTTGCCGACAGGGCGGCCAATCTGACCCAGAGCCTCCTCGCCTTCAGCAGAAAACAGATCATGAACCCGAAACCGGTGGACATGAACGAGATCATCAGAAGGGTCCAGAAGCTGCTCTCCCGCCTCATCGGCGAGGATATCACCCTTGAGACACTCCTGACCGAAGAGAACGTGAAGGTCATGGCCGACAGCGGACAGATCGAGCAGGTTTTGATGAACCTCGCTACCAATGCGCGGGACGCGATGCCCGAAGGGGGAGCCCTCATTTTGCGCACCGACGTTATCACCATGGATAAAGAATTCATACGCCGCTACGGTTACGGCACTCCCGGCACCTACGTGCGCATTTCAGTCTCGGATACCGGCAGCGGCATGGATGAGGCGACCATGAAGAGAATCTTCGACCCCTTCTTCACCACCAAAGAGGTGGGCAAAGGCACCGGCCTCGGGCTCTCCATTGTCTACGGCATCATCAAGCAGCACAACGGGTACATCAACGTGTACAGCGAGCCGGGGAAGGGAACTACCTTCCGGATCTATCTTCCCCTCTACCGGGTAAGGGGAGAGGCGGTGGAGGAGGTCCCCACGGAACTGGCTGCACCCCGGGGTACGGAGACGGTGCTCCTTGCCGAGGATGAGGAGCCGGTACGCACCACCACCGGGACGGTGCTCCGGCAGTTCGGCTATACCGTTATCGAGGCAGTGGACGGCGAGGATGCACTGCGCAAATTCAGGGAGCACCGGGATGAAATCGATCTCCTCCTCCTCGACGTCATCATGCCGAAGAAGAACGGTAAGGAGGTGTATAATGAAATCAAGAGTATTCGTCCCGATATCCGGGTACTCTTTTCCAGCGGGTACACCTCGGACATCATGCACCGGAAAGGCATCCTCGAAGAGGGCCTGCCCTTTATCTCCAAACCCTACACTCCCGGTGCCCTGCTGGTGAAGATACGGGAGGTACTGAAACAATGAACGGAGAGAGCCGTGGCTCGATACTGGTCGTCGACGATGATCCCTTCGTCCTCGATTCCGCCTCTTTGCTGCTGGGCAGCTACGGTAATTCCGTCGTATCCTCCCCAAACGGAAGAGAGGCCCTTTCCCATTTCAAGGAGGGGACCTTCGATGTGGTCGTCACCGATATCAAAATGCCCTCGATGTCGGGGATCGAGCTGCTGGAGCAGATACGCTCCCTTGACCCCCAGGTGCCGGTGATTCTGATGACCGCCTACGCCGATCTTGATATCGCCATCGATGCGGTGAAAAAGGGTGCCTACGACTTTATCGTCAAACCGTACAAGCCCGAACAGCTCATCCATTCCGTCGAAAAAGCGGTGAAATACAACAGGCTGGTACGGATGGAGACGGAATACCGGCGCATCCTCGAAGAGTTCAACCAGGAACTGGAAACCCTGGTTGCAGAAAGGACCATGAGCCTTATGGCCCTCACCGTCGCGGACAGGGTCCGGAATCCCGCCTCGACCATCGGGGGCACGGGGAAGAGGCTTCTCGAAAAAGAGGAGCTTCCGGAGCGGGCCAGGGAGGGCCTGAAGAGCATTGTGGACGAAGCGGAGAAGCTGGACGTCATCGTCAGGGACTTCCAGGAGATCCTCAAGACCCGGAAGTCCATGTTCCGGTACGAGGATATCAATGCCATAGTGAAAAACCTCCTTTCTCTCCTCGTGAAAGAGATCGAGGACAGGGGAATCAGCCTGGAAGTGTGTCTTACGGAGAATCCCCTGCGGATCAATGCGCAGAAGAACCTGCTCAGGGTAGCCATCTTCCATGTCCTCCGGAACGCCATCGAGGCGACCCCCGAAGGCGGGACTATTTCCGTCACCACTGCCGGCTCCGACAGCAGGGTGACGCTCACTGTTTCGGATACGGGGAGGGGGATCCCTGAACAGGATATTCCCCGGATATTCGACCCCTTCTTCAGTACCAAGGACCATAAGTTCGGGATGGGGCTGCCCCTTGTCAGACAGATCGTGACGGAACACCTCGGGGAGATCACTGTGGAAAGCAGAATGGGAACGGGCACCACCTTCAGAATGTCGTTTCCCGCCCGGTGGATGGAAAAAAGCACAATGGGAGGCAAACACCCGTGATCATAGTCCGGAGGCCTGAAAGCATCTTCTCCGTCCGGGGTTCCATACAGAACGGCACCTTCAGCGGCCGCTGGCATTTTTCCTTCGATCAGTATTATGACCCGGAATACATACAGTTCGGCACGCTGCGCGTCTTCAACGACGATATCCTTTCCCCGGGAGCGGTCTGGCCCCTCCACCCTCACAAGGAAATCGAAGTAGTTACCTACTGCGCCGATGGCGAGTTCCGTCATGCCGACGAGCGCGGCAAGGGCGGGGTCCTCAAAAAGGGATGGGTGCAGCATACTACCGTGGGAAAAGGCATGTGGCACTCCGAGATCAACAACCTGCCCGACAAGCCCCTGCGCTTTATCCAGATGTGGTTCATCCCGTCGAAACCGGGACTGAAACCCTCCATGGAACAGAAACAGGTGGAAAAAGAGGAAAGGACGAACCGGTTACTGCCCCTGGTCTCCCCGGATCACCCGGAGGCGCTGCCTATCGTCTCCGAAGCGCGCGTCTTCTCCTGCTTCCTGCAGAAGGGGTACTCGGTACGAGCCCCCCTCACGAGCAACCATGGTGTCTATCTCTATGTTCTCGAAGGCGGGACTCCCCAGGTGAACGGGTATCCCGTCCCTGCCCTGGGGACAGCCAAGATCATCGGAGAGACCGAGTTCACAGTGACAGCGGAGGGGGACACCGAGCTCCTTCTCGTGGATGTACTGTTACTGTAAAAAACTCACCGCAGAGCGCGCAGGGACCGCGGAGAATAAGACAGAGTAAAAGCAGAACAAAACAGAAAAACAGAGTGAGACAGATAGAGAGCAAAATAGAAAAAGACAAATAAGCTGCTGTTTCCTCTTTTCTGTTTCACTCTGCAGTTATTTATCTCACCCTGTTTTACTCTATCTTTTTCTGTCTTACTCTTTCTTCTCCTCTCTGCGTTCTTCACGTGCTCTGCGGTGAATATCCGGGGGGGGTCCATGAAAGACACTTTCGAGAAAGGAATCGATCTTTTCAATGAGGAGAGCTTCTTCGAGGCCCATGAGATATGGGAAAAACAATGGAGAGAAACAGAAGACCCCGGGGAGAAGGCGTTTCTCCAGGGAATGATCATGATAGCAGCAGCGCTCCACCACTACAGGAGGGGGGAGTACGCGGGGACCTTCCGGCTCCTCGAAAGGGGGCTCTCGCGGATACGCGATGCAGGAGAGGTGACGCAGGGCATCGACGTCGGGGATTTCGCAAAAAAAGTATCCGTATTCTATGATAGAATCAAAGTGCCGGGTACCCGGGCGGCGGAATCCGCATTCCCCCCGGAGTTCCCCAAAATAACGAAAAGGACGGTACACGCGAGGGAATGACCCCGGAACAAAAGATAGCAGAGATCCTGAAACGGTTGAAGAAAGAGTACCCGGAACCGAAAACAGCGCTCCATTTCTCCACCCCCTTCGAGCTCCTGGTGGCCACCATCCTCTCGGCCCAAACCACCGATGTCCATGTCAACAAGGTGACCTCCGGCCTTTTTGCGAAATACCGTTCAATCGGGGCGTATGCGGACGTCCCCCTTGAAACCCTTCAGGAAGATATACGCTCGATCAACTTCTACCGGACAAAGACGAAGAACATTCAGGCGGCGGCACGGGCGGTGCTGGAGAGGTTCGGCGGAGGAGTCCCCTCGACCATGGAGGAACTTATCTCCCTGCCCGGCGTTGCAAGGAAAACGGCCAACGTACTTCTCAACGGGGCCTTCGGCATCAATGAGGGGATCGCCGTGGACACCCATGTAAAGAGACTTGCCAACCGTCTCGGGCTCACGAGGCACGACGATCCCGTCAAAATAGAGAAGGATCTCATGGCGATAACCCCGCAAAAGGAATGGGGAAATCTCTCCCATCTCCTTATCTTCCATGGCAGGCGGATCTGCACGGCAAAGAAGCCCCTGCACGACCGCTGTGTTCTCTATGACATCTGTCCCTCAAGAGACATATAAAAAGTGGATAACTCCCCCTCACCCCCTCTTACTTCAAGAGGGGGAATTCAGACCCCTCCCCTTACCTTATCTTAAGGGGAGGATGGATGGGGTTACTCAGGTGGGGATTGGTCAGCCGCTCTTCGGCCTTCCCGCTTTCTTCCAGAAGGCCAGATCGTGCAGCATGAGCCTGAGCAGCTCGGGAAACGACTTCCTCGCAACCTCTTTACATCTGCATTCGTCTCCGCCGCTCTCTTCCGCCTTCCGCTCCGGGTGCTCGTCTCCTTCCCCGGGCCTTTTATCGAAACCGGCAGATCTCTGTTGGTGTCGTACCATAACACACTCCTCTTTCTATTGTACCGTAAAGGAGCAGGGAAACGCCTCTTTACCGGAAAAGCAGATCCCGTGTATCCCGGCATTTGTTATATCCCTCATCCCATCCTTTCCTGTACTGGGCATCATTATTGTAACGACTTATATTCTTCTTGAGCCGGTATTGGGTATTGCCCCCTAAAGCATAGGCGCTTTCACACCCCTCCTCCAGCGCCTCATCATAGGGGGACAACCGATCACCCGGAACAGGGAGATCACTCTCCGTTGTTGCACATGCAGACAAAAAAAGGACGGCTCCGACACCAAAGCCCCAAACGGCTTTTCTGAACATCGCTCCCACCTCTGAAAAAGAATATTCAACGATGTCCTGATTATAGCATAAGCCGGCGGCGGCGCAGTGCCGGAAAACAGGACTATTTCTTGAGGTACTCCTCGAGGGCGGGCATGTTCGCCCCTTCGATCCTCCGGCCGCTCTCGATAATAAACTGCGGGGTGCTGCTTATCCCCAGGCTGTTGACGAAGTCCATATGTTTCTTCAGTTTTTCCTCGCCCGCCGCGCATTTCTCCGCAGAGATCTCCTTGTCCGATTTCGCAAGGTCCAGGGCGGCCGCAGGGTCCTTCGAACAAAGGACCTTCACGCTCTTCTCATGGGAGTTGGGATGGCTGGGGAGAGGCAGAAAGAAGACATAAAGGGTGTAGTCCGTCATAGTCTTGAGGCCTTCGTGGGCCTTCCTGCAGAAAGGGCAGTCCACATCGGTAATCATTACCAACTTCTTCGCACCGCTGCCCTTTTTTATTACAAGAGCGTCATTAAGCGGAATCTCAGAGAAGTTCACCCTGTTCAGTTCTTCCGCACGCAGGGCGGTAATGTTCATGAAGTCCTTATCGACCAGGCTGCCCCCCACAACGATATATTTGCCATCCTTCGTCAGGTAAACAAGGCCCTTCTTCTTCCCCTGCTCCAGGGCCACCTCATACAGGCTGCCCAGATCCCGCACTTCCGTTATCGTTGTCTGGGTCTTCTCGAGAAAATTCTTCATCACCTCGAAACTCTTCACCTTCGCAGTATCGACCTGCTCCGCAAACAGGGGGGCAGTAAGCAAAAGGAACAGCACCACCGCATAAAACATTCTTTTCATCAGATCCTCCAAAGTGGATATAGTATGTGGCAACCGGGTACAGACAACCATAACGGGAGAAGGGAAGGCGCCAGTCCTCTCCGGAGCGCTCCCTTTGCCTCCCCTGCCGGAATTCTGAACCGGAGCGGCCTATCCTCCGGAACGTTTGGGACGATAGCCCAGACCCTGGAGCATCCGGCAAAGGGCATCCCGGTGGTCCCCCTGAATCTCGAGGACATCTTCCCGTACCGTCCCCCCGGTACCAAGCCGGGTCTTGAGCTGCTTCAGCAGGGCCTCCCTCTCACTGGCTGCTCCCTGCAAGCCACTGATAACAGAGACAGTCTTCCCTCCCCGCCCCTTCCGTTCGAGGCGGACGGTGACCTGCTGCCGCTCCGGGGGAGCGGGAGTCCCCGAAGCGGGAACTGCGGGATTCTCCTTACGGGCCGTGCGAGGCACCGGCTGCTCGGTGGAATAGACCCTTTTGGATTGCTCCCGGGACATACCTTTAGACTAGCACATTTTTCCGGAATTTGATAGAAAAAGCACCTGTTTCCCTTGTCCTTCCTGCTTGTTCCCAAACAGGCGGATCCGGTCTATAATGTAGAAAGAGACAGGTAAAGGTAGAGGTAAAGAGTAAGACAGAGAAATATAGTTGTTTTTTGTCTTTTTCTCTACCTCTACCTTTACCTCTACCTGTCTTTACAGGAGGTTACCCATGATCATGAAGGCGGCTTTCCTTCTCCTCTGTCTTGTCAGTCTCTCCCCGGCACTGGCGGGCGCAACGGCTGTCTCCTCCCGGAACGAAGAGAAGACGGCAGTGACGCGGCATTCCCTGATTCTGGAGGGCAGAACGGTCGAGTACACCGCTACCGCGGGTTTCCTGCAAATAGGAGAAAAGGCAGGCTCTCCAAAGGCAAACATCTTCTTTATCGCCTATGAGCGGGAGGGACACGGGAGTAAGCGGAACCGCCCGGTGACCTTTGTCTTCAACGGAGGACCGGGAGCGTCTTCCCTCTGGCTGCACCTCGGAGCGGCGGGTCCGCGACGCATTGCGAGGAGCTATGAAGGCACACTCCTACCCCCGCCCTACTATCTTATCGACAACGAATATACCTGGCTCGGGATGACCGACCTGGTCTTCATCGACCCTGTGGGCACCGGCTATAGCCGCGCCGCCGCCGGGGAGAACCCGGAGCAGTTCTACGGAGTGAGGGAGGACACCCGGTCGGTGGGTGAGTTCATTCGCCTCTATGTCTCGAAATACGGCCGCTGGCTCTCCCCCAAAATCATCGCCGGAGAGAGCTACGGAACCACGAGGGCCGTTGCCCTTGCTCACCATCTGCACGACGCCCACGGCATGGACATTAATGCCCTGGTCCTCATTTCATCGGTGCTGAACTTCCAGGCGATCATGACGAATCCGGGGAACGACCTGCCCTATGCCATATTTCTCCCTTCCTATACCGCTGCAGCCTCTCACCACGGGAAGACCTCCTTCGACTCGGGGGTGTCCCTTCCCGGGGTGCTGCAGGAGGTAGAGAAGTGGGCATTGCGCGAATACCTTCCGGCACTGGCACAGGGGGATGCGCTCCCTGCAGAGGAGCGCAGGCGTGTCCGTGAAAAACTTGCCTTCTATACCGGGCTGTCCGAAACGCTCATCGAAAACAATAACCTGAGGATATCCGCACCCCAATTTCTCAGCAACCTTCTCCAGGAGGAAAACTGCTCTCCCGGGCTCCTGGACAGCAGATATACGAATGTAGGCCGTACCGATGCCCTTTTCTATCACGATCCGAGCTTCTATGGAACCCTCGGCGCCTTTGCCGCCACGATGAACGATTATGTCAGGAGCGAACTGCAGTACGAGAGCGATCTCTCCCCCTATGAGTATCTTTCGAAAAGAGTCAATGCCTTATGGAATTGGGGTTCCGCTCTTCAGGGATATATCACGGTGACGGATACGCTGCAGGACCTGCTGTGGAAGAACCCGCATTTGAAGGTATTCATCGCCAGCGGGTATTACGACCTGAACACCCCTTACTTCTCGGCCGTCTATAACATCAATCACCTCTGGCTCGGCCCTAAGCTGAGGGAGAATGTTACCCTCGCCTTCTATGAGGCCGGGCATCAGATGTACACGGACAGGAAATCCCTCATAAAACTGAAAACAGACATGGAAACCTTCTTCGTAAAGGCCTGTCCCCCTCTTTCCGGAGAGGCCCCCGGACACTCTTCAGAAGGAAGGTAACCTCCCTCTTTCGTCACTCTTCCAGGATGCTGCAGTTGCGTCCGCATGATTTCCCCCTGTACAGGAGCCTGTCCGCCCTTTCCAGAAGGGATTCCTGGGTGTCGTCCGGGCGGGCGAGGGTCGCGCCCATGGTTGCAGTAACCCTGATAACGATATCGCCATGGGAGAGAAAGGAATGTTCCACCAGGGAGCGCAGCTTGTCCGCCACCACCAGCAGCTGATCTCTATCGACATGGCTCACGACCGCGATGAACTCCTCCCCTCCCCAGCGTCCCACCATGTCGTACGCCCTCATATTGCCGTGCAGCGTACTCCCCACCATCTTCAGCACGTTGTCACCGGCACTATGGCCGTAGGTGTCATTGATCCTCTTGAAGTGGTCGATGTCGGCGAAAAGCACGCCAAAGGGGATCCCGTGTCTCCGCAACTCCTCGAAGCTCGCACTGAGCTTCATCTCGATGTATCTCCTGTTGGGCAGCCCGGTAAGAGTATCGAGGAGCGCCGCCCTTTTGAGGTCCTCGATGAGCTGAGGATCGAGAGTCCGTGAATCGGTATCCCGGAACACCTCGATGGCCCCGACAGCAGTTCCGCCGGGGTCCCTGATAGTGGAGACGCTTACCGCAACAGGCACGCGGTGACCGCTCTTGTGGTGCAGGTACACCCTGTCCTCGCAGTGGCTCTTCCCGTTCAGCATGGCGCTCACCAGGGGACAGCCGTGCTTGCAGAGCTCCTTTCCCCTTTCATCAATATGCACCAGGATATTGTCCGCGCACCGTGAGCCCACCACTTCGGAGGCGCTGTAGCCGCTGATCCTTTCCGCCCCCTTGTTCCAGTAGGTGATTTTCCTCCCGGTATCGACGAAATATACCCCTTCATAGAGGTTATCCAGCAGATCCTTATACGCAACACAGTCCTCCATCCACTCCCCCCGTTCCAGGTCGTATCAAGCCTGGAGTTATGTTGTCCGCCTGGATGGCGGATCTCTATGTCTCCTGGAATAATAGTAGGTGAATTGTGCGCGGAAATGCAACAGAGCGGAATCACAGCAGAGAGGGAGGCAGCAGAGAGGGAGGCAGCAGGGGGGAAGAGCGATTCTGAATAGGCATCCTCCGGCATGGGTCCAGGGGGAACCCTCTTTCTTTACGAGCGAATTTCTCCCTGGTCTCAGGGGAATATCTGTTCATGATAATACACCGCTCTCTCTTCAACCAAGCATGGGGACAGGGCGTTACCTGCCCCCTCCGATATCCCAGACACTCGCTGCAGACAAGAGGATACCCCCCTGCCCCCGCGTATGCTACGTTTCGGAATCCGCCACTCCGGAGAAAGCCGGGGTCCCTCTACTCCGTCACTCCGGAGGAAGTCAGAATCCCTCAAAGCCGTCACCCCAGCGAAAGCCGGGGTCCAGTTCCTTATTCAAAGGACTGGATCCCGGCTCAGAGGATCCGCCGGGATGACGGCAGAAGAAAAGAGAGGGGAGAGGGACCCCCTCTTTCTCTCTCCCAAAAGGAATACGTGGGGAAGTGAGTCTGAGGGGTGAGAGAGAGGGGAGGAGGGGAGTTCTGAGCGGACCTTAGCTCTTGTTCGTCTCCTCTCTTCGTGAAACGGAGGGGCCACCACAGTGCATGCCAGAACGATGGAGGAAAAGAGGGGTCCCCGAAACAGTCGTAAGACTTTTCGGGGCGGAGAAGGCGAGTTTGCGCTGTGGTAACGGAGTGAGCGGTAGAGAGGCAGAACAAGAGGTCGGGGAGGGAAGGACTTCACGACTCCCCTGACACGGAGAGTAGGAGTCAGGGGTGACGTTCCCCGGAGGATACGAGCATCAGAATCAACTATCCGCGAGGGAATACGGTGATCCTGTCGCATTGCAAGGACATCGAATCCCCCTGTTCCTCCCTCCCCTGAAAGAGAGCGCATTAGGAGGAGGTTCAGAAAGCGATAGGGACACAGAAGTCTCTCGCGAGAGAGATGACTCTTTGCCGCCAACCCCTGCTACAAGGAAAATGACCCGGTTTCAATCACTCCCGGAAGGGCTCTCCAGTTTGGCAAGAGCCTCTGTGGCAATGGTTCCGATCTTCTTCACCAGAACGGAATCGTTCTCATAGAGCCAGGTCTCCCGGGAGTCGGAGAGGAAGTCCCGTATCTTCTCCCGGCCCTCCCCAATTCCCAACTCCCCGAGAGCCCAGATGGCCTGCCCTACGATACATACATTTTTTGAATCCAGGGCGCTCAAAAGATCGGGTATCCAGTCCCTGACCTTCTCCATCTCGACCTGCCCGATCCTGCAGACGGCCCACAAATACCCCTGGCAGGTACATTCGTCCCTCTGGAATTTCCTCAACCGCAGGGAAATCTTGCCCCTGAGCTCAGGGATATTCCGCGCAATCTCTCCCATAGCTTCGGCGATACCCCAGCAACTCATGGTATCGTCGAAGGCCTCGAAGATGCGTCTCCACTTCCTTGAGATCTGGTCGGGCATGATCCTCGCGATCTCACCCAGAGCCTTTGCCGCGGCAAAACGCTGCTCCATATCCTCGTCGTAAAGGGAGGAGATGATTCCCTTTATCTTCCGGGGGTCCTGCACGGCCTCCCGTATCAGGGAATCCCTGCTGAAAAGACCACTCTCTCGTGCCGCCATACCGCATCACCTCCCGGAGATATCTGGAGTTCCGCTTCATCATAATACACTACTGCGTCCTTCTTTTCTACTCCCCAATGCCTTTTGCATTGTGTCCCCTCCACATCGTCCCGGGACTTACCCGGAGGAACACCTCCACGGAGAACGGCGTCCTCCCGTATACCGGCCTCAATTCCCTATCGATACCGAACACGGTCCCGAGGAAGCCCAGGGACAGGAAAACCCTTTTATAATTGACGATGCTCTTTGCGGCGTCGAGGCTGACGGCCCCTACGGAGCACAGCCTCTTTCCAAGAGCGCCTGCCCCCAGCTTTTCCGCTGACTTCCTGACAAGCTCCGCACGGGAAAAAAGGGAGAGGTCCCTGATGCGGTAGTCCGCCTCCAGCAGGAAAGAGTGTTGAGCGCCCTGGGTCTCCGGCTTGTTCGCTCCCCAGATAAAGGACAGCGCCAGGTTAGTCATGCTGCTGACCGGATAATTCCAGAGGACAGACGCAGTGGTGCGGCGGACATCGCTCCCCGGCTCCAGCACTTCGGGACTCCTGAGGTATCCGTGTGAAACCTGGAGGGCAGTATTCGGGGAGGGGTTCATGGAAAAGCGGAGGCTGGAGGAATCCAAGTGTACCGTATCCATGGAAAAGCGGTTTTCGTCCGGCCCCCGTCCGTTGAACAGGGAGCCGTCCCGTTGCATGGGCAAGGGGGGAGAGAGGGCGCTCGTCATGCTCAGGGAATGCTCCTGGGCGCCGCTGTGGACAGAGACAAACAGGAGCACCGTAAGGGAGGAGAGAATCAGGACATATCGGCGCAGCGTATGTTCCTGCATACTACAATTGTAAATGCGTTTCAGGAACTGTGCAACAGGGATTTCCTGGACAGAGTCCGTAGCCGGGGAAAAAGACTCACCCCTCTCCCCTGATCACGTTCTGGGGAGTTCCGGAAAGAAAGGCGAGAATATTATGGATCGTCGTTTCGAGGATCCTCTCCAGGGCCTCCTGGCTGTAGAAGGCAATATGCGGGGTAAAGACAACGTTCTCCCTGCTCAGGAGGATATGGTCCTTCACGATTTTTCCCAGGGATTCCAGCTTCTTCGTATCGTAAAGAAGCTGTTTCTCCTCCTTGATCAGCTCCTCACCCTCCAGCACATCGAGCCCCGCCCCCGAAAGGATCTTTTTGTCCAGGGCCTCGAGGAGGGCCTCCGTATCCACCACACTTCCCCGCGCGGTATTGATAAGGATCGCCCCCTTCTTGATTTTATGGATGTTCTCCTTGTTGATGAGATGGTGGGTGTACTTGTTGTAGGGCACATGCAGGGTAATGATATCCGACCTGCCCAGCACCTCTTCGAAGCTGCCGTAACAGAAACCCAGGGCTTCCGAGATGATCTTGTTCGGATGGGTATCGTACACCAGGACATCCATGGCAAAGCCCTTGGCGATCCTGATGACATTCAAGCCGATCC
>NSJL01000054.1 GCA_002634385.1 Nitrospira sp. | reverse complement strand
TTGCGGCACTGCTCTCGTGCCGGCGAACTTCTCAGTGCTTTTTTTCTGCGGATTACCCCGCCTCTATATCGTCGGCATATACTTTTACGCTGATGCTCCTGCCGAGGAGCTCTATCCCGACCGTGAAGAGGTACTGCTCCTCTTTCTTCTCCAGAACTCCTTCCGCTCCCTTCAGCGGTCCCCTTTTCACCCGGACCCGCATCCCCTCACGGAGGTGGGGATAGATATCGAGCTCCGTTCCGCTTTCCACCAGTATCCTGAGGGAGAGGATCTCTTCCGGGGGCACCGGGGTCGGGATGCCCGGCTTCGCGGAGAGGAGGGTGACGGCTCCTTTCGTCTTCAGTACGGCCACGAACTCCTCCGGACGAGGGGGGATATGCACGAAGCAATACCCCGGGAAAAGGGGGAAATCTACCGTCTTCTTCCTGTCCTTCCACTGCCTGCACTGCCGCAGGGCCGGAAGGTAGACATCGATCCCCTTCCGCAGCAACTCATCGCGGGCAACAAACTCATGCCTCGATCGTACGTGCAGGGCATACCAGTGCATTCCGTCCATTGTCATCTTTCCCGTTTCCTCCCTTCAGCGGGATGCAGGAAGCATGCGGAGCAGGTGTTTCCTTTGCTTTCCGGGAATGCTTCCGTTTTCCCTAAAAGCCAAAAATGCGGCTGAAAAAACCCCGTTTCCTATGGCGCGGACCGCCGTTTCTCGAAGGGGTAGTCACCGCTGCAGGAGAGAGTTCCTCAATATTTTTCCTCAGCGAGGAAAGGGACTCGTCCGTCTTGCGCATGTACTCCCTCATGAATTTCTCGAACAGGTCCACCCGCTTGTTCACTTCCACCGGGGCGAGGGGATCGCGCCCCGTGGCGCTTTTTTCGAGGGAATCGAGACGCAGGTTCATGCTGCTCAGCAGGCACTTCATATCCTCGTAGTACCGCTTTTCCTCCTCCCCGAAGGCCCTCTGCGCCATCTCCCCCTGGATTCCCTTGAGGGTATTCTCGAATTCCCAGTATTTGTTTTCCAGCTCGAGATCGCCGATGATATCGCGCACCATCTCGGCGTTCAGCTCCTTCGTCTCCTCGACAAAGGCCGAAAGCAGGATAAAATCGCAGATGACGTTGAGAAGTCTCGGAATCCCCCTGCTGTAGTGGTAGACGATGTCGAGGGTTTCCCCGGAAAAGCTCACCGCATCCCTGTTCCCCGCCACCTCCAGCCGGTGGAGGATGTATTCTTCCGCTTCCGAGCGGGTAAGGGGATAGATATGACAGTTTATGTTGATACGTTGCCGCAGTTGCTCCAGTTCCGGGAGAGAGATGGTCTTTCTCAGCTCCGGCTGGCCGACAAGGATGATGTGCAGAAGCTTCGCGTTGTCCGTTTCGAGATTGGACAGCATCCGCACCTCTTCGAGAAGCTCCGGCCCGAGGTTCTGCGCCTCGTCGATGATCAGGACCGAGTGGAACCCCTTCGCGTAGTGCCTGATGAGGAGCTCATTCAACTCCTTCAGCATCTGCACCTTGTCCTTGCCCTTTGTCTTGAGACCGAAGTCCTCGTTAACCAGGGCGATCAGCTGTTCGGCGCTCACTTTTGTATTGAAGACCTTGGAGATGGTGACCCTTCCCTCCAGTTTCTTTACCAGGTCCCTGATGAGGGTGGTCTTCCCCGAGCCCACCTCCCCCGTGAGGAGAATGAACCCCGCCTTTTCCTTTATCCCGTAATCCAGATAGGTGACGGCCTTCTTGTGCGCCTTGCTCAGGTAAAGGAAATCGGGATTGGGCACCAGCTCGAACGGCTTCGTCCTGAAGTTGAAGAAACTCTCATACATGCTCTATGCCTCTCTCCCGGACTGCGCATTGATGCCGGAGTAGCTGTGGTGATAGTTCCGGACACCGCTCCCCCCCGTGTCCACCCCGTTGTAGACGATACCGAGAAGCCTGCTCTGCTGCAGGATTTCCATGGAATCGTCGATGCTCTGCAGGGAGGTTTTTCCTTCCTTGACCACAAAGATCACTCCGTCGACCATGCAGCTTATGGCATGGGTTTCGGCGAAGGGCAGGAGAGGGGGAGTATCGATAATGATGTACCTGTCGGGATACCGCATCTTCATCTCTGCGATCAGTTCCTTCATCCTCTGCGAGGAGAGGAGTTCCACCGGGTTGCTCACCTTTTTGCCGGAAGGCAGGAACGAGAGCTTGCCGATGCCCGTCTTGATGAGGGCGTCTCCCAGGTCGATCTCGTCGGTGAGGCAATCGGCAAGGCCGAACTCCGGCTTGATATTGAAGTAGCCGTGCAGGGAGGGCCTCCTGAGGTCTGCATCCACCAGGAGGACAGTATAGTCATACTCCTGCGCAAGGGTAATGGCGAGGTTCATGGCGGTCAGGGTCTTCCCCTCCCAACTCAGGGAACTGGTCACCATCAGCGCATTGAGGAAGGCCTCCTGATGGGTTATCTTCACGATCATGGACTTAAGCTTCCTGTACTCTTCGGAAGCGGGAGAGCCGGGGTCCTTCAGGGTGATGACATAGGGATTGTCGACGGTAAGGGACTCCTCCGCATCGAACACGCTCTCCTTGATACGCTCACGGACACGCTCCTTTGTGAAGACCGGTTTTTTGTCGCTCTCCGCTCTGCTGTCCCGCAGTTGTACCGCTTTCTCGAGGGCCTTTTCAATTCTGCTCATTCTGTCTCTCCTGTTGTGGTAGTGCACTGAAAAGACATACCCGTTGGGGGCATTGCGCACCAGGGGCGCCGCTGCAGTCTCCCTTCCCGCGTCCCTTCCCGGAATACCCGGGCATACTTCTCCATCCCCCTCCTCTGCCCGCCCTTCAAAAGATACTCTTCAGATGCCCCGGCAGGTGGACGACAGCACTGATGAGGTCATCGATGTAAGACATTCCCAACAACTCCATGGTGAACACCACGAGAATGCACGCCATGTACGCCCCCGCAAACTTATACAGCCGCATATCCTTCCTCTGCCGCTCCTCCATCTCATCGGGGTTCTGTATGCTCGGGATAACGGCGATCACCGGGACCCCGAAGGACTTGAGGGAGTCAACCGTTTTCACCGATCTGTCCATGGAGTCGAGCAGGACTACCAGGCCGAAGCCGCCCGCAAGCCCGGCAAACATGCCGAACAGCATGATTTTCACCCTGTCGGGGCTCACCGGTTTCAGCGGCAGTACCGCGGGGTCCACGACCCGGAAGGTGGAGGCCTTGTCCTGTATCTCCATCTGCTTCGAAACCTCGGACTGCCCAAGGCGGGCCACCAGTTCCTCATAGATATTCTTCGTGGTCGTCCGCGCCATCTCCAGGTCGGTGAGGTTCTTCTTTTCGGCGGGCATGCTCCTGAGGTAGGTCTTTTTCGATTCCATGAGCCTCCTGAGCTGTTCATCCTTTGCGGTAAGGGCCGCCAGCTCGAGATCCGTTTTCGTCAGCTCCTCCCTTAACTGCTGGAGCACCGGATTCAGCATTGCCACTTCGGTGTCGGGGCCCTGCATATCCCCCCCCGCCAGGGCCTGTCCGCTCTCCATCTGCCCTTTCAGTGCCTCAATTTCCGCCCTGACCCTGATCACTTCAGGGTAGTTAGCCGTGTAGGTCAGCAACAGGTCGGTCAGCCTCCTCTGGAGCGCCAGTATTCTCTCCCCGGGGTCACCCGCCCCCTTTCCCAGGATCGTGGCGGTGTAGGGCCTCTCCCCCTTCATCTGTTTCAGCATCATCCTCTTCCTCGCCTCCAGTTCCCGCCTCTTGATCCTGACCTCTTCCAGCCCCTCCTCAGCCGTTTTTATTTCTTCGACCACCCTGCGGTCGTCCAGTGCCACGAAGATGCCCTTTTCCTTCCGGAACTTGATGATCTCCTCATCCGCCTTGTCGAGCTTCTCCTTGAAGAACTTGATCTGCTCCGCGAGGAACCGGCTCGCGCCATAGGTCTCCTCCCTCTTCTCCGACACGTTTTCCTCGATGTACCGCCGCACCAGGGCGTTGACATAGTCCCGTGCAAGGTGGGGGTCCGTGTTCCGGTACGAAACGATGAAGAGACCGTTCTCGCTCTTCATTTTGATATCCGTATTTTTCTGGAAATCGGAGATGACCCGCTCCACCGCGGACTGGTCCTTCCTGTTCACCTGGAAGCCGAGATCGTCCGCCACCTTGAGGAGGAGATTCCTGCTGCTCATGGTATAGGAGAGCACTTTGAGCCTCTCCTCCAGGGACGGGGTAATGGCGATCCCCTTGATAATCGCATTGATCATGTTCCGCTCGATGAAGACCGTGCATTTCGCCTCATACTGCCTGGGGAGGAAATAGCTGGTCAGCACCACCAGAGTGATGAGGGAGAGCACGGACACGATAAATACATATTTCCGCTTCGCGACAAGCTGCAGATATTTCTTGAAATCCACCCCCGATGGTTCCATACCTTCCTCCTAAAAAATACCTTCCCTGACCACGATATAGTCTCCGGGCTGAAGCTTCAGGTTTTCGCTCAGCTTTCCGTCCTGGAGCAGGTCCTTCACCTTTACCGTCCGGGTAATCTTCTGTCCGTCCTTCTGCGTGAAGAGAACGACATCATTCTGCTTGGCGAACTTCGAGAACCACCCGGCCGCCAGGATCGCATCCATTATGGTAAGCCCGTCCCTGTATTCGATGAACTTGGGACTGTTTACCGCACCGGCCACATACACGTTCCGGGCGTCCAGCTCGGGGATGAAGAGGACATCGTTCGACGCGATGACCATGTCTTCGGAAACGTCGCCCTCGATGAAGAGACGGTGGAGGTCCTCCTTCACCTTTTTGCCGTCCCGGAGCAGGTATGCCCGGCGCAGGTCGGCGAGCCGCACTTCCCCTACCTGGCAGAGCAACTGGAGCAGCGTGGTTCTGCGGTTCAGCTCGTACACACCGGACTTCACCCCCCCGCCGAAAACGTACACCTTGCTGTTGGTAATACCTTCCACAATTACCGTCACCACGGGGTTCCGCACAAGGTCCTTCAGCTTTCCCGTGAGCTGCTTCTGAAGTTCCTGGGGGGTCAGGCCGCTCGCGGAGACTTCGCCCAGCGCGGGAATGGTGATCTTCCCGTCCGGTCTCACCTTTACCGCAAGCGAAAGATCCTTCACCCCCCAGACGGAGATGAAGAGAGTGTCGCCGTCTCCGATCACATAATCACCAGCAAGAGCAGCGGCGGGCGCCAGCAGCCCGAGGAGCAAAAGAATCACCAGTGCTTTCATACGTCCTCCTTCTATCTCCCCCCCCGTTTGAGCAGGACCACCTTTACCGTCTCCAGGATGATCAGGAGGTCGAGGAAGAGGGAGATGTTTTTGATGTAGAAAAGATCATAGCGGAGCTTTTCGATGGCATCCTCCACCGATGCCCCGTAGGAATACTTGATCTGGGCCCACCCGGTAATGCCCGGCTTCACCGTATGCCTCTCCGAATAGTAGGGGATCACCCTCTTCAGCTTCTCCACGAACTCGGGCCTTTCCGGCCGCGGTCCCACGAAAGACATGTCCCCCCTGAGCACATTGTAGAGCTGCGGCAGCTCATCGAAGCGGTATTTTCTCATGAACCTGCCCACTGCCGTAACCCGCGGATCGTTCTTCTGCGCCCAGACCGCCCCTGTCCCGCTCTCCGCGTCCTGGCGCATCGTCCTGAACTTGTACAGGACGAAATTCCTTTCTCCCTGCCCCACCCGGAGCTGCCGGAACAGCACGGGTGAGGAGGGAGACTCCATCTTGATGATCAGGGCGAGCACCGGAAGCACCGGAAACGCAAGGCCGAGCCCGATAAGGGACAGGGGAATGTCGAAAGCCCTCTTGTAAAGCCGCTTGAATGCGGTCAGCCTGAACCCGTCGGAAAAGATGAACCAACTGGGGGTTATGTTCTCGATCAGCAGTTTTCCGGTAATCTGCTCGTAGAAGGAGGGAGCGTCCACCACATCGATGCCGCTCAGTTTGCAGGCAAGCACATCGCGCAGGGGGAAAACACCCCGCCTCTCCGACAGGGAGATGACGATTTTATGCGCCTTTTCCCGTTTCGCGGTCTCGATAAGCCCCTTGCCGTCCCCCACCACCGTATGGGGGGGAACGAACAGCGGCTCGCGGGGGCAGTTGATATATCCGGCAAGAACGTAGTGGTGGTTCGTTGTGGCCAGAATTCCCCCGATCTGTTTCGCCAGGGGTCCGGTGCCGAGGATAATGACCCTCCGTACGAACCCGGTGAGGGTGAGACAGGCCTTGTACCCCGCATGCCAGAGGAAGAGAAGGAGCCCGGACAGCCCGAGGGAGGCGGCAAGCACCCCCCTGTCGAACCGGAGGAAAGGCATCAGGTAGTAGAATGAGGAGAGAATAAAGACTGAAAGCACCAGGGAGATGAATACCCTGATAAAGACCTCCCTCCGGGTGGTATTCCCCTCATGGCTGTACAGCTCGACGAAGAAAGAGGAGAAGAGGAGCACCAGCATGAAGAAAGAGACTTTCGCCGCATTGGATGCCAGCAGGTTTTCCGCATCAGCCGGTTTTCCGGCATCCACGTACAGCACCGCCGAGGCGGAGAGCACCGAGAGGAGGGCGTCCCCGGAAAGGAGCATCACCATGAGGAGTCGTGCGCTCATCTGCCTCCCCTCAACTCCGCAAGCAGGCCCCTCGCCTCACCGGCTTCAGGGAAGTCCCCGGTCTGTACCGCCCTGTGGAGCAGCGCGGCGGCCCTGTCCCTGTCGCCCCTCTCCTTCAGGGCGAGGGCGACATGGTACTGCACCGTCGGGTTGTTCGGCAGGAGGGCGGCAGCCCTTTCGAGCATCTTCAGCGCTTCCTCCGTCCTGCCTTTCCTGAGAAGGACGTATCCCAGGGTGTCCATCACTTCGGCATTCCCCGGAGCGATGCGGTACGCCTTCGTCGCAAGCTGCAGCGCCTCCTCCTTGCTGCCGTACCCTTCCGTATACAGGAAGGCCAGGTTGTTCAGCGCGGGGACATGGTTCCCGGACTCTTCAAGGACCTGGCGGTACTTTGCAACCGCCTCTCTCTTTTTCCCGGTGAGATCATATACGGTTCCCATTCCGAAAAGGGCGGCCGCGTTCCGGGCATCGCTCTTCAGCATCGACTCATAGACACCGAGGGCGAGAGCATAGTCCCTCTTTTTTGTATAAAGCCCCGCAAGGGAGCTCTTCACCGCTGTGTCGCTCCCTTCCGCTCTGAGCGCCTCTTTCAGGACATCCACGGCCTTGTCCATCTCATTACGGCTCTCGTAGACGGAGGCAAGAACCCGGTATCCGTAGGAAGAGCCCGGTTTCTGCTGAATGATGGCAGATGCCGTTTCCACCGCTTTCTGCGGATTTCCCATCAGCAGGTGGAGGCGCGCCGCCTCCGCCATGAGATCCTGCCTCCCGGGCTGCAGCTGCAGCCTGCCCTCGACCTTCTTCATGGCCGTCTTGTACTCCCTTGCCTCGATACAGGAGCTTACGATCAGGGGAAGCGCCCTGTCGGGATCATAGGCCTCGATCCTTTCGAACACATGCAGCGCCTCACGGTATTTCTTAGCGCCCAGATGTATCTTCCCCTTGAGCTCCAGCGCCTCGATGCTGCGCGGATTCCCCTTTATCGCTTCATCCAGCGTATCCAGTGCACGGCCGGTATCCTTCTTCCTGAGATAATAGTGGGCCAGGGCAAGAAAGCCCTGCGCCTTCCCCGTCTCCTTCGCCTTCTTGTAGGCGGCGAGGGCCTCCTGGTCCCTTCCTTTTGCCTCGAGCAGCGCCGCACTCCCCAGAAGAGCGCTGAGGCTTTCGGGAGACCGCTGCAGCACCGCCCTGTATTCCTCGAGGGCCTTCTCGTGATTTCCCCCGGCGGCGTGATAGGAAGCGATATTGAAATACGGGGTGAAATAGTCGGGATCGGCCTCCTTCGCCTTCTGGAGCTGACGGAGGGCATCAGCGGACTTGCCCTGCGCCATGAGGGCGGCAGCCATGTTGTTGTACAGCACCGCATCCGTCTTGCCGCCGCCGAGTCCTTCGCGAAGGGTTTTCACCGCCCTCTCATGCTCCTTTGTCCTCAGGTAGTAGGAAGCCAGAAGCAGGCGCGTATTCAGCACATCGGGGGTTATCTGCACGGCGGTGCGCAGTTCGGTTTCCGCCTCCCGGAATCTGCCCTTGTTGAGGTGGTAGAGGCCTTTCTTGATGTGGACATCCACCAGCTTCGGGTCCAGGGCGACCGCCCTGTCCAGTTCCACCATCCCTTCGTCGTAGCGCCCTTTTGCCATATAGGCGCTGCCGAGTATATTACGGGCGAGGGCGTTGTCCCTGCCGCCCTCGATCACCCGTTTCGCCTCGGTGATGGCGTCGTCCGTCCGCTTCTGCTGGAGAAATACCAGGGCGATGAGTATCCGGGCCTGGGTGAAGGAGGGGGTAAGATCCAGTGCCCTCTGCAACTGGCTCAGGGCCTGCTCCGGCTCGTTCCGGTAGTAGTGACTGAGCCCGAGAAAATAGTATCCCCCCGTACTGGGCATGAGGGACAGGGACTTCTGGAGCGCGATGATGGCATCATTGTACTGCTTGCGGTAGAAGAGCACCATTCCCTTCAGGCTGTATCCCTGCGCATCCTTCGGAAAATCCCTGATCAGGGCTTCCGCCATGGTGAGGGCCTGCGCGTGCTGTCCCTTCTCGACCATGAGAATGCCTTTTTTGAAGGGGGCGTCCACACTGGACGGATGCGCCTTGATGATCCTGTCGTACGTCGCCATCGCCTCCTCTATTGCGTGCCCGGAAGTCTGCATTCCCGCCAGGAGGAACAGGGCATCCTTCTGGGAGGGTTCCCTTTGCAGCACTTCCGCGATCAGCCGCTTTGCCTCGTCGCTCTCCCCTTGCATCAGGAATACCCGGGCAAGGGAGACGGCCGCCGAAGTCCTGTTGCTGTCCTGCCGGATGCTTTTTCTGAGCAGCTCCACCGCCTCCGGGTACTCCTCCTTGAGGGCATGTGCCCATCCGGAAATCTCGAGGACCTCCGCAGTGGAGGCGCTCTCCCCGCCGAGCTTTCCGAGCTCCCGCAGCGCCTCATCAGGTTTGTTCTTCTGCACGTGGATACGAGCGAGCTCGATGTGTGCTTCCCGGAATCCGGGGCTCTGCAGCACCACCTTCTTCAGCTCTTTCTCCGCGGCATCGCTGTTGCCCGTACGGGAGTACGCCCGGGCAAGATGAAAACGGGCCTCGAAAAAATTCTGATCCTCCTCGAGGGCATTTCTGAGGAGCACGATAGCACCACGGGGATTATTCTCACTGATCATCTGAAGTCCCTTCCTGAAGAGCTCCTCTTTCCCTCCTGCCCCCCTTTCGGAACAGCCCGCTCCAAGGAGGAGCAGGACAAAAACCGTGGTAAGCGCTGCGAAAATGAACCTGTACCTAGACAATATTGTATCCCCCCTGGATAGTACTCAATTCTCCGTTCATCACCTGCCGCACCAGAAGCCGGAACTTGCGATAATCGAGCGGCTTGATCATACAGTAGGAATTGCAGAAGCCTTCGAGAATGCTGATGAGGTCCCCGTTAATATGGTCGGAGAGGATGATGGTGGCGATATTCTGCCTCTTGATCTCATCGAAAATGAACACCCCGTAGGGATAGCTGGTGATGATCAGCCCGAACTCTCTCTCGTTCAAGCGCACGCCGACACCGTTCGCATCCGTTACCGCCTCTATACCATATCCTTCGAATTCGAGAATTGCGGAACAGATGCGCGAAAAACCCTCCTCGTCGACAATGAGTATTTTTTTGTCATCCATAAACACTGGCAGGGAAGCAAGATCGATGCCTAAAGGGAGGGGGAATGCTCCCGGCCACCGTGTTGAGAGACACAACAAAGGAAAAACAGGCCGTTAGAAAGAAAAAGGCGCACACCGTAAAGGCCGTGGTGCGGGTTCCCCCTCTCTGCCCTTCGATTCCGGCCCGGAATCCTGCAATGCGGGGCGCGGGATTGCCTCTCCTTCTGTTTCTATCGGATACAGGGAGAACAAACCTGCTGTAATATAAGCACATAAAAATTGTATCCATCGGAAACACCTTCCCACGGAAACAAAAAGTCCCTATTTATTAGCAATAAAAGTGTTTCTAAGGGAAACAAGGAGCTCATTACAGGGGAAAGACAACGGGGAGGAAGAGCGATTCTGAACAGGTATCCTTGGGTGTGGGGCTAAGGGGAGGACTCTTTCATTGCGAGAATTCCTCCGTGAGAGCCCTCCCCCATGCCCCCACACACACTCCCTTTCAGAATCCGTCACCCCGGAGAGAGTCGGAATCCCTCAAAGCCGTCACCCCGGCGAAAGCCGGAGTCTTTCTCAGGTCGTCACCCCGGCGGAAGCCGGGGTCCAGTTCCTTATTCAAAAGACTGGATCCCGGCTCAGAGGATCTGCCGGGATGACGACAGAGGAAAGAGAGGGGAGGAGGGACCCCCTCTTTCTCTCTCTCCCAAAAGGAATGCATGTTTGATGGGCATGCATGATGAAGGAGAGGGGAGTCCTTGACAAGAATAAACCAGGGGACAGGGGGTGAGTGCTCCC
The DNA here is from genome assembly GCA_002634385.1 of Nitrospira sp. Classification (GTDB taxonomy): domain Bacteria; phylum Nitrospirota; class Thermodesulfovibrionia; order Thermodesulfovibrionales; family Dissulfurispiraceae; genus Nitrobium; species Nitrobium versatile. The sequence continues at coordinate 10 of NSJL01000054.1, read as the reverse complement.
TCTCTCAGAG
>NSJL01000019.1 GCA_002634385.1 Nitrospira sp. | reverse complement strand
CTCCCGGCTCCACTGCATTGTCGGCCTCTCCTTCCAGAGCGTATCCCCTGCTTATCATACCTTTTTGTCCCTCCGGTGACCAGTTTCTTTTAGAAAGAATCCCTGCTGCCCCGGGGATCAGGGGCTCGCAATGACAGAAGGGGAAGAGCAATGACAGGGAAGTGATCCCTCTCTTCTGTTTTTCTCTGCCTCACCCTGTCTCTCTCTGCTTCACTCTGCCTTACTCTGTCTCGCCTCCTGTCTTTGTCATTGCGAAGGGTCGTATCCTGAAGCAATCCCGTTGTTTTCCCGTGAAATGTCTTTTTGATGCGATTGCCCTGCGTACCTGACGGAAAGGCGATGAAAAAAGGCATCAATTGTGTAAAATACCTGTGCAGGTCGATTCGTACGCAACCTGCTGCTTCCACGGGAAAAATGCAAGAGAGGTCGGTCACGTGAAGAAGAGCACCGCGCGAGAGAAGACGGCAGAAACAGGCATCGGGCAGGTGGGGAGAGTGCCCTGGGGAACGCACCTCTGCCAGTTCTACCGGACAAAGAAGGACATCGAAGAGATATTCGTTCCGTTCTTCGCCCGGGGGCTGAGGGACAACGAATTCTGTGTCTGCGTCGTTTCCGCCCCCCTCCGCAGGGAGGAAATAATTGATCTCCTGAGAGAGTCGCTGGGGGACCTCGATGACCGGCTCGCCGGAGGACAGGTGGAACTGTTTTCCCCGTCCGACGTCTACCTGAGGAATGACACCTTCGGCACCGGTCCCCTCGCATTCTGGAACGACAGGCTTGAGCACGCCCTTGAGCGGGGATATGACGGGATGCGGGTCGCCGCGAATGTCTCATGGTGCAGGGAAGCTGATTGGCAGAAGCTGGTCGGGTATGAAGAGGAGTTCGACCTCCGCTTTGAAAGGAAGCGGCTGCTTGCCCTCTGCGCCTATCCCCTGCAGGAGCTCAGCCCGGCCGAGACGCTGGATGTCTTTCGCGCCCATCAGATCACGCTGGTGCGGAGGGAAGAGACATGGGAGGCGCTCTGTACGGTCCGGCAACGGCAGCCGGGAAACGGACGCCTCTCCTATCATAACCGCCTCCGCTCCATGGCTTCGGATCTTTTCCTTGCAGAGGAGCGGGAGCGGAGACGGCTCGCCATGGACCTCCATGACAGCGTGGCGCAGATACTCGCGCTCTCACGGGCGAAGCTGAAGATGCTGGGGGATGTGTTATCCTCCACGGTGTATGAGCGCCCCCTCGACGAGGTCACCGGGATGATCGAGCAGACTCTCGATTATATCAGGACCCTCACCTTCGACCTGAGTCCCCCCGACCTCTACGAACTGGGTCTCTCTCCGGCGCTGAAGAGCCTGTGTGAGCAATTCTATGAAAAACACGGCCTCAGGGTCTTCTTCGCCCACGGCGACGTGCACCAAACGCCGGACCACGAAACCGGAGCCCTTCTCTACCGTATCATCAAGGAGCTCCTGTACAATGCCGTAAAACACGCCCAGGCCGGCACCGTGAAAGTGTCCCTCTCGGCCGATGCGCACGGGACCAGGATAACCGTAACCGATGACGGAAAAGGCTTTATCCCTCCCTCCTCCTCCAGGGGAGAGACCGGATTCGGCCTGTTCAGCATCCGGGAGCGGCTGCTGCATATCGGAGGCAAGCTCGAGATAAAATCGAGACCCGGTTTCGGAACACGCATCACCATTTCCGTTCCCCCGCACGCATCGGGCATAACGCGTCCGGATGCACCCGGCATCCCGTAAGCGCACTATCTTCTTTTGCACGGTGCGCAGTTCCTTCCTTTTCCGGACCCGACCGGCCCGTATGGCTCTTTTATGGCTCTCCATAAGGCTTTTCCCGATAGACGGGGCCAGGAGAATTTTGTATAGTATAATGATTTTCTTTAAAAGATGAGGGGGGTTTGATGATCGGTCTTTTCCTTAGAGATATTGTTGAAAGGGAGAATGTCGGCATTTGCTGCGATGCGTCCCTGAAAGACCTGATCGCAATGATGAACGCCAACGATAAGGGAGTTGCCGTGGTCGTCCGGGACGGAAGACCCGAAGGGATCATGACGGAGCGGGATGTGGTCAGGATCATGTACGAGAGGGTCGATCTGCGGGAGCCCGCCCACCGGCATGCCAAAAAGCAGCTCGTGACCGCGAAGGGAGACAGGACGGTGTTTTACGCCCTCTCCCTGATGATCGAGAACAATGTCAGAAGGCTGGTCGTCACCGATGAGGAGGGCGCCTTTACCGGCGTCCTGACCCAGAAAGACCTGGTCAGGTACCTTGAGGAGGACTTCTACCGTTCGAAGATACGGGTGCGGCATATCCTCGAAAAAGTCAGGCCCCTTATCAGCCTGCCGCCTTCCGCCCCCATGAGCAGCGTTCTTACCAAGATGGTGCGCCATGCCATCAGTTCCGTACCTATCGTGGAAGGAGGAAAGGCCGTGGGAATTATCACCGAAAAGGACATCCTCAGGCTCTCCGAAGAGGGGTTCTCTCTGGAGGAGCCGGTGCGCCGCTTCATGTCGCACCCTGTGGTCACTTCCACCCTCGAGGTTCCCCTTTTTGATGTGGTGAAGATAATGAGCGCAGAAAACATCAGGAGGATGGTGATTGTCGACGGGGAGGAGAACGCCATCGGGATCGTCACCAGCCGGGACCTCCTCCGGAACCTCGAAGGTGACTTCGGCAGTCTCATCGAAAGGAAGCTGAAGCATACGAAGGATGTGCTGAACCTGTTTCCCGAGATGCTGGTAGAAATCATCGACACGGGAAAAGAGCAGTTCGTCATCTGGGCCAACGAGAAAGTGATGAGCAGGTTCGGCAGGGAAATCCTCGACAAGCCCGTGACCGACCTTATTCCTCCGGAGAAGTGGGAGAAGGTGCACGGCACCCTGCAGAAATGCGCGAAGATAGAAGACATGCGCTTCAAGAAAGGGGATTATATCTTCGAGATTTCGGGCTTTTCCATCAAGACGGACGTACACGAGGAGAGGGGGATGATACAACTGATCCTGCGGGATATTACCGAAGACGTGAAACTGTACACCACGGACCCGCTGACCGGGCTTTACAACAGACGGTTCCTGAACGAGTTCCTCATGAAAGAGCTGGAGAGGAGCAAAAGGATGGAGAAACAATTCTCCCTCGCCCTCATCGACCTCGACAATTTCAAGATACTCAACGATACCTACAGCCATGCAGCGGGAGATACGGTGCTGAAGTGGATCGCCCATGTAATGGTGCAGAGCATACGGAAGGCGGATGTGATCGCGCGGTACGGCGGGGAGGAATTCGTGATCATCATGCCCGAGACGGTGCTGGAACCCGCCGTTCCCGTGCTCGACAGGCTGAGGGAAAAGATTGCGCGGGAAAGCATCCCCCTGCCGGATGGGAACACGGTATCCGTCACCGCAAGCTTCGGGCTGGCCGCCTTTCCCGAAGACGGAGACTCCTCCGCAGACCTCCTCATCGCCGCGGACGACCGGCTGTACAAAGCGAAGAGAAACGGAAAGAACTGCATCATCTATTCCGGCTGAGGAGAGAAGATGCGATGAGCATACGGGTAGTGCTCGCCGACGATCATCCCATTTTCAGGGAGGGGCTCGCCGCTGTTCTCCGGAGACACGGAGATATCGAAGTAGCGGCGGAAGCGGGTGACGGGAGAACGGCGCTCCGCGTAGCGCGCGAAATCCTCCCCGATGTGGTGGTGATGGACATCTCCATGCCCGATCTCAACGGAATCGAGGCCGCCAAGAAGATTGCCACCGAGACGCCCGGCGTAAAAGTGCTTGCCCTCTCCATGCACTCGGGCAGGCAGTTCGTGGAGGAAATGTTCAGGGCGGGCGCCGCGGGGTACCTGCTGAAGGATTGCATCGCCGAGGAGCTGGCGGGCGCTATCCGGTCCGTTGCCGCCGGTCAGATATACGTAAGCTCCCGGATTGCGGAAATGCTGCCGAATCCCCTTCCGGCGGCGGAAGGGTCATCTACCGCCTTCTCCCGTCTGACATCGCGGGAGCGGGAAGTCCTCCAACTCATCGCGGAAGGGAAAAACACGAGGGAGATCGCCCCGCTACTCTCCATCAGCATCAAGACCGCCGAGGCCCACCGCCAGCACATCATGAAGAAGCTCGGCGCGCAAAGCCTCGCCGAGCTCATCAAATTCGCCGTGCGCGAGGGCCTGACGACCCTGTGACCTGTGATGGACCTCCCCCCCCGCTGCACGCTCCGCCCCTCGTCCCCGCCAAAAACCCGTCAAGCTCCTTTTCCCGCCATTCCTATCAACGTGGCTTTTTTCCCACCGCCTTTTTGCGGCTCATTGCGCCCCTCCCTGGGCGCATACCTTTTTGCCGCCACTGCATCGATCATCTCCGCGTTCATCTCCGGCGGCGTTGCCCCCGCTTTCATCAGGGCACTCCGTGCAAGCACCTCCGCTTTATACCCGAAATCGAGGGCGTCGCCCAGTACACGCAGAGCCTCGGGAGGATTATGAAAACCCATGCTGTTCTCCGCCCCTATCCATGTATTTCGATAATAGGCCTCCTGATACATCTCCTTTGCCCTGCCGAGCAGCACCGCATCCACCTTCGGCGCTTTCTCCGCAGCCTCTATCAGCAGTGCTGCACGTGCCACCGTATAGCCGGCTTTCGTAAACATATGGTTCACCCGGTCCTGTATATTCACCACTTGCTCTTTAAGCCATTCCGCGCTTTGGTTGTGGCACTGCATGCATGCCCTCATATTCCCTTTTACCGGACTCTCCCAGTGATGCGATGAAATTTTCTCCCTGCCAACCCTTTCGTAGGGCATATGGCAGTCCGCACAGGCGACGCCGGCAGCCCAATGGACACTGCCCGGCGCCGAAAAGAGCTCGAATTCGGGGTGGCGCACATGGCCGAGCTTCTGCCCGGTGACCTTGTGGTTCCATTCTTTCAGGTCCTCTTTCTTGATCTGCGTGACAACCGCTTCAACGCTGAGGTTCCCCCATTTTCCGTACGCCCATGGCAGCTTCAGTCCCACCGATGCGCCGCCCCCGTCTTTCGGGATGGAATAGGTCACGTGACACTGCGCGCAGACGAGACTCCTCATCTCCTGCCGCGTAAGTTTCCCGGGATCTTTTCCGATGGCTTTGAGCGCCTCCAGCAATGGCCACCGGCTTATCCTCAGGTCCATGGTCTGCGGCTCGTGGCAGTCGGAACAGGAGATACCCAGCTGTTGATGCTTTCCCGGTATCTGTCCATGTACTTTCTCGTAGGGCTGCCTGAAGTAGTCCGCCTTCAGTCTTTCCTTCAGGCCGGGAGAATAGGGGGACTTACAGGTAAGGCACACCCCTCCCGCCTTTCTGCGGGACGCGTCGATCGCGAGCTGGTCTTTCAGCATCTCGGTATGCCCGTTCGGCTCATTGTATTCGACGCTCATTCCCCAGCCGTCGAAAAGGACGAACTGGAACGGCCACGGACCCAATCTGTCCTCACCGTCGCTTCTGTACCGGCTGTACTTTTTCGACTTTTCACTATTCTTCAGGAAGCTGTCATAATGATTCGGATACTTTTTCCCCCACACAGCGGGGTCTTTTTCCCCCTGGGGAATGCCCACGCTCACCACATCCGTTCTTGCCGGCTGCGCACAGCCGGCAAGAACGGAGGACAGAAACAAAAACAACAGTACCGCTCCTCTCTTCATATCGTACCTCCCTATCGGTATCCTCATAAAAAAGATTTCCCTCCGGACTCCATCAGATGCCGGCACCGTATCGTGTCCCGATCAGTACCCGTGGGGCAGGTTACGGTGACAATCCCAGCACTTTCTCTGGTCCGGCTTTATCTTTGCCACCATCTCCCCATGGCAGCGAATACAATTCTCCATCACCGTACTTTCGGCATGCTTCGATATCCGTATGGGATCCGGAATTCTGTCGGACAGAAAAGCGTATCCGTGATTGATCCCGTCCCTGGCTTTTCCCGCCACTTTGGCCACCACGTTTTGCTGGGGAACATGACAATCCCCGCAGCCGGCCCAGTTTCGATGCCCTGAATGCGACCAGTTCCGGTACTCCCTCTCCATCGTGTGGCAGGAAATGCAGAACTCGGGCTTGTTGGTATGGGTCCAGGCGCTCCCTATTCCGAAGGGGAGAAAGGCAAGCAGAAGGCCCGCAAGGAGAAGAGCTACCTTCTTCGAAAGCATCTTCTTAGAACCTCCCTCAATCCTTTCCATATCATTTTCACCTCCTCATTCTCAGGGTGTATAAGCAATAGATATGCCAGATGCATACGGTTGATTTCTCTGAGAAGTAAGGGGAGCGCCGTATTACATTTTTGTCTGTATGACCCTGCCGCAGAACAAATTTGTCCGGTGCAACAGAACCAACGTCTCCCGGATATCAAGGGGTATACGGGAGAGCGCGGGCGGACTTTGCGTGCGTATCAGGCCTCAGGCAGGACGATCACCGGGCTTTCCCCGTCAGGGCGTGTATGCATCCCGTTGATGATGAGCTAGTGATTCGCCATGGACTGGTAAGGGCACTCAAGGGCAGCGACCGTGAAACGAAAGCGGTGGGGACGGGCAAAGACGCCCTGGGAGAAATCAGGCCCTGCTCGCGGAAGACTTACGCGGGATATCGTGCAATAGGGAGGGTAATCCTGAAGACAGCCCCGCCGGCAGGGCCATTCTCCACCTGCAGGGTCCCTCCCTGCTGTTCGACGAGCCGCTTGCTGATGGGCAAGCCCAATCCCGTCCCCTTGGCCTTCGTCGTATAGAAGGGCTGGAAGATCTTTTCCCGCATCCGCTCTTCTACTCCCTTGCCCGTATCGGCAACTTCTACCAGGACACACCCTCCCTCCCCGTCAACGGCGGTCCTCACCGAAAGGATTCCCCCTTCGGGCATGGCGTCTGCGGCATTGAGGAAAAGATTCAGGAACACCTGCTGCAACTGGAGCGGATCGGCCGTGATTTCGGGAACCCCCGGGGCAAATGCCTTCTCGATACGGACCGTCCTGTCACCATGTGCAGAGAAGGAGGGAGTCTTCAGGGCGAAGGAAAGGGTGGCATCGAGGATATTATGGAGGACAACGCTCATGAACTGGGGCCGGGGAGGCTTAGCGTAATTGAGCAGATCCCGTATCAGGAGCTCGATACGCCTGATCTCCCCGACCACCTGGACCAGCACCTCCCTGTCTTCTTCCGGGAGGGGGGACTCCTCCGCCAGGACCTCCATGGATACCTTTATGCCCGCAAGGGGGTTCTTGATCTCGTGGGCGAGCCCTGCCGCGAATTCACCGCATATCCGCATCTGTTCTGCGCGCTGCTGTTCCTCCTCCGCCTGTCTTCGTTCGGTAATATCCCTGTCGAAGGCGAGAATATACCTGTGTTCCTTCAATTCGAGCAGCCCGGCGCTTATTTCCACCGGGAAGACGGTCCCGTCCCTTTTACAGTGGGTAATCTCCTCCTTGATCCATTCTCCCTGCAGCATTCTCTCCAGCCTGTTCCCCATCTTCTCCGCCGCATCGGGAGTATCGAGGTCTCTGATGTTCATGCGGAGCAGCTCGTCTACGCTATAGCAGTGCATCTCCGCCGCCGCCCTGTTGGCAGCCACAATAGCGCCCGCATTCTCCCCTTCGGCCTCCAGGACGAAAATGGCGTCCCCGGCACTCTCGAAAAGCATCCGGTAGCGCTTTTCGCTCTCCTCGATCCGGGACATGTGCTCCCTGAGCGCCCGGGCCATTTCATTCAGGGAGGCCGCCACCTCGCCGAATTCGTACTGCAACGCACCGATCCGGTACTCCAGGTCGCCCGTCTTGAAGCGCCTCGTCGCACCGAGGAGCTCCTGCATCGGCCGGGTAAAGCCCTTTATGATAATGAGGGCCACTCCCACGGCAAGAAAAGGTCCCATCACCACAAAGAGATAGAGAGCTTTTTTCATACGGGCATTTCTTTGGATCGTGGAACGGGTCGTTTCCTCGAGCCTGCTGCTTGCCATTCCGACCATCGCATTGATCTTCGCAATAAGATCATTGCCCAGGGAGAAGGCCCTTTCCTCCTCCTCGTGTGCGGATGGGGCGTCCGTCTGCAGGGCCAAGGCCCGGTGAATGGTTTTCTTGTATCTCTCCACATGCGCCCGCAATTCGGTAAGGAGCACCGCGACTGAAGCGGAATGGTGACACCCGAAGCAGACATTCGCCCCCTGTTCCATTCTGCGTATCTGCTCTTTCACCTCCTCAACACTCCGCGCATGGCGCGTATTCTTGAGAAGGAGATCGGACCGGACTTTTTCCGCCTGCATCAGAAGATTCCCGCGCAGCAGCTCCACCTGATGGAGCTTGATGAGGGTGTCCAGTGTAGAGGTGGATCTTTCAATGGTAAGAATGATGGAGATGCCGCCCAAAAGAAAAAGGAGGGAAAAAATGCTCAAACCGAGGACGATTCTTTTTCTCATGCCCGCTCTTTAGAGGTGCAGGTCATGGGAGGAGGGGGCAGTGCACACACTGCGGGAATTACCGGTCCTCCCGGTCCAGCCCGGAAAGGTACTCTTCCCATTCGAGGGGGATCAGATACTTCTTCTTGTTGTTGCATTCCTTGCAAGCGGCCACGATGTTGCTTTTCACCGACCTGCCGCCCCGGACAAGGGGAACAAGGTGGTCCATGGTGAGCTCTCCCGGAGGAACTTTCGAGCGGCAATAATAGCAGGCCCCTCCGGCGCATTTCCTTCTCCACCAACTGCTCTTGCGGAGCTCGCGCGCAACGCTCTTCTCCCGCCTGATCTCTCTTTCCGTAGCTTCCGGAACAAACTGCATCATTTCCTTCACCTCCTCCCGGCGGTTCCGGGAAGGCAGTGTTATCTTCTTCCTCTCTTCGCATCCTCCTCCTCGAAGAACTTCTTGTACAGCACCTCCCATTCGGGACTGCCCTCCACAAGCTTCTTCGAGTAGGACTGGAGCTTTTTCCGTACCACGCCGTCGATATCTTCTCCGGCCTTCAGTTCATTGATAATGGTTCTCTTAATCTCCCTTCTCAGGAGGCTGTCGTCTTCTTTGAGGGTAATCAATCCCTTCTCCATCAGCCCCTTGAGGAGCACATGGGTCATATGGGTAATCTTGTCGTCGGAAAGCATCATAGGATGATATTCCTCTCCCGTACGAGCTTCTGCTTGGTCATGTCGAAGAGCTTCCGGAAGTCGAGCCTTCCCTTTTCAATCTCCGATTCGTATTTCTTCAGGAGCTGGCGCACCTCTTCGTTCAGCCGGTCCTCCACCGTCAACTCTTCCAGCAACAGCTTACCGGTCTCTTCGATCAGAGTCTCTTCGGGGACCGCCGGCTCGATGAGCCCCTTGCTCAGGAGATTTTCGACAATCCGCCGTGCCAGGAGCGGCACCCAGCTCTTCGGGATCCTCATACTACTTTTCCATGAATGGAACGAGCGCTATGGTGCGCGCCCTCTTGATCGCTTCCGTAATCTCCCTCTGGTGCGCAGCACAGGTACCGGTCATCTTCCTGGTGAGGATCTTCCCCCTTTCAGTCATATAGTTCCTCAGGGTCTTCACATCCTTGTAATCGATGAACGGCACTTTATCGGCACAGAACCTGCAGAATTTCCTTCTTTGAAATCTCTTCTGGTGCATCGTATCTCCTCTCTTCGATAAATAATATGAATTATACTGGTATGATCCGTACCACGAATGGCCGTGCCATGCCCCGCACGCTCAGGGGCACCGCTCCGCCGTCCTAGAAGGGCTCGAGGTCCGTAACCTCCTCGGGAGGGGGGATCTCTCCGAAACCCTGTCCGGGTGACGAAGACTCCTTCCTCGACGAGAGAAAACGCACGTTGTTCGCCACAATCTCCATCTTACTCTTCTTCTGCCCTTCGTATTCCCACCGCCGTTCCCTCAGGCGTCCTTCCACCAGAACAGGTCTCCCCTTCGCCAGGTACTGCCCGCAGGTTTCCGCCTGCTTTCCGAACACGACGGCATCGATGAAGAGCACCTCCTCCTTGGACTCATCCCCCTGCTTGTACCGGGAATTCACCGCGATGGAGAGGGTGGTAACCGGCGTCCCCCCAGGAGTGTAGCGCACGTCCGGGTCCTTGGTAAGGTTGCCTATCAGGATGACTCTGTTGAACATCAGGCTTCCGCTTGAGGCCCGGCAGGGGCCGCTTCCTGCGGCGCAGCGGGCACTCCCAGCACCTCTTTGGGGAGGGCGGCTATCTGCTTCGCGCCGAGCCTGACCACCATGAATTTGATAACAGGGTCGAAGACCTTGAAGTAATCTTCGATCTTCCGGATCGTCTGAGAGGGGCTCTTGAACAGAAAGAAAGCATAGACGCCCATCTTCTGTTTGTTGAGCTCGTAGGCGAGCTTCCTTCTTCCCCAGTTCTCCGCCTTCAGCACTTCACCGCCGGAGTTCCTGATAAGGTCGGCGATCTTATCGATGGCGTTCTTCAGCTCTTCTTCGCTGAGGGCGGGATGAAGAATGACGATATTCTCGTAGAAATTCATCAAACACCTCCACATGGATATAAAGCCCTTTCCCAAGGAAGGGGCATGGAGGATACACAAATTTTTCCAGGAAAACTTTGGGCACCCAAAAGTGAATATTTTATAACATATTCAGGGCGATAAAATCAAATGAGCCGGTACTCCCGTATCTTCTTGCTCAGGGTGTTCCGGTTGATGCCCAGGACCTTCGCGGCCCGTACCTGGTTCCCTCCGGTTTCCTTGAGCACGATGCTGAAAAGGGCCTTTTCCACCTCGGACAGCACGGTCTCATACAGGTTCGAGCTCTCCAGCTGCGTCATCTTGTTCAGGAACCCGTCCAGTTTCCCCTCCAGGAACTCCTTGATGGAACAAAGAGCGTAGTCGCCCGCAAAGAGGTCGCGCCTCCCGATAACGCTCCCCTTCGAGAGGAGGGAGGCCCTCTTCATGGTGTTCTCCAGTTCCCTCACATTGCCCGGCCAATCAAATTCCAGCAGGGATTTCTCCGCGTCGGCGGACAGCTCCTTCGGGGGGAGCTCCAGCGTCTTCACGGCTTCCGCGAGAAAATGCCGCGCCAGGGGGACGATATCCTCCCGCCGCTCACGCAGGGGGGGGAGCTTGATTTCGATGACATTGAAACGGTAATACAGGTCCTTCCGGAACTGGCCCTTCCGGACACACTCCCTGAGGTCCCTGTTGGTGGCGCCGATGATCCGGACATCCGCCCTGACCACCTTATTGCTCCCCAGCATACTGTACTCCTTCTCCTGCAGGAAACGGAGCAGCTTGGCCTGCAGGTCGATATCGAGCTCCGATATTTCGTCGAGGAAGAGGGTACCCCCGTTTGCGGACTGTATCTTCCCCTCCGTCCTCTCCACGGCGCCGGTAAAGGCCCCCCTCTCCCAGCCGAAGAGCTCCGCTTCCAGGAGCTCCCGGGGAATGGAGGCGGAATTGATCGCGACAAAGGGGCCGTATTTTCTCTTGCTGTTATTATGGATGGCCCGCGCCACCAGCTCTTTCCCCGTCCCGCTCTCCCCGGTGACGAGAACGGTCACGTCCTTTGGGGCGATCCTGCCGATCTCCTTAAAAATCTTCAGGATACCCTTCGACTTGCCGATAATCTGGTGGGGAGAGGATTCCTCCTTGCCCTGGCGCAGGGTGAGGAGCTCCTCCCTGAGGGCGATATCCCGGAAGGCCTTTTCCACCACGATTTTCAGCTCTTCGATATCGAAGGGCTTCTCCAGGTAATCATAGGCGCCCTCTTTCATCGCATCGATGGCACTCTCCATGCGGCCGTGGGCGGTGACGATGATCACATGGACCTCCGGATTGAGATCGCGGATCTCCTTGAGGGCATCGATGCCGTTTCCGTCGGGAAGCATCAGGTCCAGGAGGATCAGTTTATGCTCTCCGCAGGCCCTGACCCCCTCCCGCACGCTCGTCTTCGCCTCTATCTCATGTCCGAGGGGCCCCAACGCCTTTTTTATGACCCAGATAACGCTTTCGTCGTCATCGATAACCAGGATCTTCTTGCTCATGACGAGCCCTCCCCCGCCACCTGCAACGGCAGGTAGATGCTGAAAGTGGTCCCGCATCCTCTCTCGCTCTTCACCTTGATGATCCCCCCGTGGTCCTTGATGATCTTCTTCGAGAGGGCCAGACCGAGGCCGCTCCCTCCCGCCTTCTTTGTATAGAACGGCAGGAAGATCCTGCCCACCTCGTCCCGGGGAATGCCGGTTCCCGTATCCTGCACGGTGACGACCACCCACCGCTGCTTTTTCGACCGCGCCTCCCTCCTGCTGAGCCCCTCCCCTCCCTCGTAAATGACCATATACTCATTGGAGGGCCTCGTGGAGATGCTCAGGACATGCTGCCTGGCCCCTTCCGGGAAAGGATCCCCGGGGCACTGTTTCGGGGGGATCTGCTCCTGCTGGTCCTTTGCCTCCATGGCCTCCACCGCGTTCTTCAGCAGGTTGATGAACACCTGAAGCAGCTTGCTTTCGTCCCCGCGAAGGGACGGGAGGCTGGGATCGTACGATTTATTGATCCGTATATTCTTCTCTCCCGCGGCGGTGTCCATCACCTTCAGGGCATGCTCGATGACCTCGTGGATATTCAGCTCATTGAAAACGGGCATCCTGTTCATGGTCAGGTAGCTGTTCAGGACAAGGTTGAGCCTGTCGGCCTCCTTAAGGATCATGTTGACGCACTCCATCGCCTCCTCGCTCCGCGCACTGCCCTTCAGAATCTGGGCCGCCCCCTTTATTCCGCTCAGGGGGTTTTTGATCTCATGGGCGACCGATCCGATGAGATAGAGAAGCATGTCGAAGTGATAGTCCTCCCGGGTAGTGATAGACAGGTTCTCCCGGAGACAGAGGAGAGCCCCTTCCAGCGCTGCGGCAAGGTAAAAGGGGGAGACATTCACCTCTACGTTCACCACCCTGCCCAATTCGACCTCCAGATCCTTGCAGTTGAAGGAGCGCCCCTCCCGGAGGGACTTCTGCAGGAGAACAACGATGTCCTTCGAGGTCGCAAACAGGTCCCGGAACTGACGGTGGCGTATCTCTTTGAGGCTCTTTCCGAAAAACTCTTCCCCCGCTTTATTTACGAAGATAAGCCTGCCCTTCTTGTCGAAAAGATATACCGCTTCGTCAAGATTGTTGATGACGGCTTCGAAAAACTCCATATGGTACAAAATACACAACCAGGGGGAAAAGTTGCAAGAACACCGCCCCTTATCCCCGGTAAAGGCCGTGGGAGCGGATATACTCTTCCACTGCCTCCGGAACGAGGTACCGGATGCTCCTGTCCTCCCTGACAAGTCTCCTGATCGCGGTGGATGAGATATCGAGGGCGGTTACCGGGAGAAAGACCGCGGTCCTCCCTCCCGCCAGGCGGAGAGGAGAGGGGAAAGAGGGGGGGGGCGGGGCAGCCCCTTCTTCGAGAAAGGGGAAACGGACGGCGTCCGCCAAGTCGAAGCCGGGCCGCGCCACCACAATGAAATCGACAAGACGAATGAGCCTTTCGGGCTGCCACCAGTTGGGGATATCGAGGAATGCATCCATGCCGAGGATGAAAAACAATTCGTCCTCCGGGTACTTCTCCCGGAGCTCCAGAAGGGTGGTGACAGTGTATGACCTCTCCGTCCGCAGCAACTCGATGTCGGAGACACTGAAATGCCGGTTCGCTTCCACCGCCCGCCGCACCATCGCATACCGGTGGCCGGCGTCTGCGAGGTCCGCTTCCTTCAGGGGAGGGTTTCCCGAGGGGATGAAGAGAAGGGAATCGAGCACGCAGGTCTCCCTCACCTCTTCCGCCGTCCTCAGGTGTCCGAAGTGGATGGGATTGAACGTGCCCCCGAATATGCCGCGCCGCATCTCGTATAAGGATAAGAACTATTCGGGGCGATCCGCCGGATCGCCCCTCTCTTTCACGGTACGATGGATTCAGGACTTTCCGTCTACAGCCCCATCTTCTTGAGGGCCTCGTCGGCCTGGCCCTTTGCAGCGGGGGCCTCTTCGGGCAGGTAGAGCATGACCCCGCCTTTTACGGGCCGTATCACGATCTTGCCTTCTTCGGAGAGCCTGTTGGTTATCTTGATGGGGTCCTCACCCTCAAAATACTTTTTGAATGCCTCGTTAAAACCGGAATAGACGGTGTGAATCCCTTTATAGCCCTCTTTCCGGAGACTCACAATGGCCTTTTTCACAAACTCCTCGTAATTCAGCTTTTCCGACATGGTGAAACCCTCCTTTATTCCCTTGATTATTCCCTTAACTGGCCGTTTCCGAAGACAATAAATTTTGTACAGGTCAGCTCCTCCAGTCCCATGGGGCCCCGCGCATGGATCTTATCCGTGGATATCCCTATTTCCGCACCGAGCCCGAACTGGTATCCGTCGTTCAGGCGGGTGGAAGCGTTCACCAGGACGGCGGAAGAGTCCACTTCCCTCAAGAACCGCATCGCCCGCTCGTAGTTCATGGTCACGATGGCGTCGGAATGGGCGGAGCCGTAGCGTGCGATATGCTCCATGGCCTCCCCCATATCGCTGACCACTTTCACATTCAGGACCAGGTCAAGGTATTCCCTGTGGAAATCCTCCTCCTGCACCGCTGCAACCCCCGGGTACAGGGCGGCCGTCTTCGCGCACCCTTTCAGCGATACCCCCGCACCGCCGAACCTCTTCAGCATCGCCGGAAGGAAACGCTCCGCAACGGGCCCGTCGACCAGCAGGGTCTCCATGGCATTGCAGGTTCCCGGTCTCTGCACTTTTGCATTGAAGCATATCTCCTCCGCCATCCCGAGGTCCGCATCCCTGTCCACGAAGACATGGCAGACTCCCTTGTAGTGCTTGAGGACCGGGATCCTCGAATTCTCCGTCACCGTCCTGATGAGGCCCTCTCCTCCCCGGGGGATGATCAGATCGATGATGCCTTCGAGCTTCAGCATCTCCATGACCGCCTCCCGGTCGGGGATGTCGATGAAAGTAATGGCACCCTCATGGATACCTTCCGCCTGAGCCGCCTCCTTGAGAACGGATACGATGGCCCGGTTGGAATGGATCGCTTCGGATCCCCCCCGCAGGATCACCGCATTCCCCGCCTTGAGGCAGAGACTTGTGGCATCCGCCGTGACATTGGGCCGGGCCTCGTAAATGATGCCGATGGAGCCGATGGGTACCCGCATGCGGCCCACGGACATCCCGTTGGGTCTCTGCCGCATCCGGGTCACCTCTCCCACCGGGTCGGGCAACTGGGAAATCTCCACAAGGCCCCGGGACATCTCTTCGATCCTCTTTTCCGTAAGGGCCAGCCTGTCGATGAGCGCCTTCGAAAGACCCTTGTCCCGTGCGTATCCGAGATCTTTCTCATTTTCGAAAATCAATACTCCCGCCCCGTCCGAAAGGGCCTCCGCCATCCTGACAAGGGCGCGGTTCTTCCGGAGAGTGGAAGCCCGCGCAAGACTCCGCGCCCCCTCCCTCGCCTCCAGGGCCTTTTCAAGGACGAACGCCTTTATATCCATACCGCCTCCCTGCTCTTTATAAACCAGCTATAATACAATAACCCTACTCCCTATTGCACAGTCAGTATAAATTATCCTGAATTGCCTTTCAAAATCAACATATATTTGGGAAATCGATTTTTGTGGCAGAACAACCCGCACAATTTGCTATAATTAGGAAACAATCAATGCCCAGGAGGTTTTCTAATGGCAACACCCACTGTTGATCACGATCTGTGCATAGGCTGCGGTTCCTGTGTCGAAGTGTGTCCCCAGGTATTCGAGTTGAGGGACGATAAGGCATGGGTAATCAATCCCGACAAGTGCGATTCCTGTGACTGTGAAGAGGCGGCGAATATCTGCCCTGTTGAAGCCATAAAGCTGGAATAGGCACTAGGGTGTGCAGGTACACCCGGGATTACCACCGGTAAGCGCCGGGACAGGGTCTTCTCTTCCTGACGCTTACCGGCCCATCCTTCTTCTCGCCAATTCGATAAGACCGTATATCTTCAGATCCACGAGGTCTCCTCTTTCCGCATGCCCTTCAAGAAGCTCATGGGCGCCGGAGAGGGGGATCCGCAGCACTTCGATATCCTCCGACGCGTCGGGCGGATAGAGGTCCCGCATCTCCGGGGAGGCCGGCACCGCATTTTCCGCCAGGAAGACCGAAAGCACCTCCGTAGTGAGACCTGAGGAGAGAGGGCCTTCGGCAAGAAAGGACACCTTGTCGCTGCTGAACCCCGTCTCCTCGATCAATTCCCGCAGGGCCACTTCCACGAGGGGCTCCCCCCTGTCGTTCAGTCCGGCGGGAAATTCCATCACGAAGCTGTTCAGGACAGGCCTGAACTGGCGTATGAGAAGGACCTCTCCCTGGAGAGTGACGGGAACGACAGCGACGATGCCGCTGCAGTTCACCCTTTCCACCGCCTCCCAGGTCCTCCGCGTACCCCTATGGTCTTCATAGGTGATGAGGAGGGTCCTGAGAAAGTTCCCCTGCCAGACGGTCTTTTTGTCGAGTATTTTCATGAAAAACAAGTGAGAAGTAGAAAGTGGGAAGTGAGAAGTGAGAGGCTAAAAAAAGAGACTGATCCCTCATCAATAGAGAGAGAATCCACCTGTTTCCGGTCTTTTACCTCCTGCTTCCTGCCTCTTACCTCCAACGTGTCCTCTCATCCCGGAGGCCAATGCATCGGGCGGCCGCCGAGGAGATGGAGATGGATATGGTAGACAGTCTGCCCGCTCTCATGGTTGCAATTGGCAACCACCCGGAATCCCCTCTCCGCAATTCCCTTGCTCCGGGCAATGGTGCCGGCGACCTTGATGAGGTGACCCATGAGGGCGTGGTCCTCCTCCCCGATATCGAGGAGAGTGGGAATATGCTTCCGGGGGATGATAAGGGTATGCACCGGCGCCTGGGGGTTGATGTCCTCGAAGACGACCGCGTGCTCGTCCTCATAGATCACCTTTGCAGGAATCTTCTTTTCGATAATCTTGCAGAAAATACAGTCGCTCATAGGACCTCCAAAGAGATGCGGATGCGGTATTCGCTTTCAGTTCCCGGTTCCCGACTATCGCGTTTACTTCCCTCTTCTCATATCCTGCTACTTATTTGATTTTTCGGTAAAAGCAGGTACGTTCTCCGGTGTGGCAGGCACCTGCCCCGTGCTGCTTCACCTTGATCAGAAGCGTATCGGCATCGCAGTCATACAAGACTTCCTTCACTTCCTGGACATGCCCCGATGTTTCACCCTTCTTCCAGTATTTCTGCCGGGACCGGGACCAGAAGTGGGTATATCCCGTCTCGAGGGTCATTGCAAGAGAGCTCTCGTTCATATACGCCATCATCAGGACATCCCCGTTCTCCGTGTCCTGAATAATGGCGGGGATGAGTCCTTTTTCATCATACTTCAATTCCGGCGCCATGCATCCTCCTTCTGCCTTGCCCGCTTCCACTCCTTCGGGGAAGCTGCAATGCTTTCTATAATACCATTTCCCTGTGTGGCTGAGGCAACGACCTGGTTCCACAGGGGAGTGATGAAAAATGGCTGCGTACCCTCTGGTATGGGGGAAGTCAGCAAAGAGTCATCGCTCTCACGAGAGATTTCTGCGTCTCTATGGCTCACTCCACTACCCCAGCACAACTCGCTTCGCTCAGACAGGCACTGGGGTGGTCGTTTCGTTTCGCCGAGAGACGCGACGAAATGCTCTCGATATCGCTCCTTCCCCCCTGCTGCCTCCCCCTCCTTTATGCCTCTTCTTTGTGCCATCACTTCTCATCGCACCCTTTCCACCGGAGGATGCAGTGCCCGCCGTGGCGCGCCACGGGAGCAGGCGCCCGGCCCTATCGGCACTCCCGTCTCTCCATAATAGTCTATGGTATAATGAGAATAAATTTTTCGGGACATGTCAAGATGAAGGGAGAAAAGCATACAGGGGCGGCGGACCCCGCTGAAACACGCAGAGGAGGGTTCCGGCCCTCCATCGTCTTTTTTTTACTCTTCTTCTGCCTTCTCCTGAAGACCGTTCCGCCCGCCTCCGCCGCCGAAATCTCCGAGGTCACGGTACGTCTCGCCAACAACGAAATCCATGTTTCCACCTTGCTCAAGCCCGATTCCCGGATCATCGACGACATGAACGGGGGAATCACCAAGGAGTTCGTGTTTTACATAGACCTTTTCAGGATATGGAACGTCTGGCCCGACGAGTTCATCCTGGGCACGAAAGTCGTGCGCATTCTGCGGAGCAACCAGATAAAGAGGGAATATGTCGCCTCGAGCTTCTACGGTAATGTCCATCTCGAGAAGAGGTTCAAAGACCTCGATTCCATGGTGGGATGGGCCTTTTCGATCCAGGAGCTTAAGCTGGCCAATGTCAGGGAGCTGGAGCAAGGCACGTATTTCGTGAAGGTGACCGTCGAGTCGCGCATCAAAAAATTGCCCCCGGTGGTGGGGTATCTGCTCTTCTTCGTGCCGGAGAAGGAGCTCTCGATCTACCGGAACTCCCCGGCTTTCACCATCACCACAAAAGGGCAGTAGTGTAATAAGTGAGAAGTGTGAAGTGAAAAGGAAAGACAATACAGAAAGAAATTTCCCTTCGCCCCTCTGTGGAAACGGACACGGGAAGAGACGGCAGGAAGGATTTCGGTTCCCCTTTACTCCCTCCAACCTTCCACTTCTTACTTACCACTTGCTTTTATAGGGAATCCGATCCTTTTTGATATGAAGAAACTGAAAGTGGCAAAACACCTTGCACTCGTCTTCGGGATGCTGCTCCTCGTGGTCCTCATAACCGTGGTGGAGCTCTATTTTATCAAGCTGCCTTCCGTGGATCTCACCACACGCCTCCTGCTCACCGCCCTTCTTACCCTCAACATACTCGCCCTCCTCACCCTCATTTTCTTCGTGAGCAAGAACCTCCTGCGGCTCTACACGGAAAGGCGGCACCGTGTTCTGGGATACCGGTTCAGGACGAAGCTCATGGCCATCTTCGTCATCCTCACCCTGATCCCCTCTTCTTTCCTGTTCATTGCCGCAAGCGGCCTGGCCACCAACTATATCGAGAAGATTTTCTCCCCCCAGATGAGGGAGCCCTTCGATAAGTCCGTCGAGCTCGCGCAGGCCTTTTACGACCTCGGCAGGGAGCGGGTCCTCATGGCTGCGGAGCATGCCGCTGCCGGGAAGCAGCCCTTCCTTCCAGGGATGACGGTCGAACGGTACACCGCCGTGCCTGAGACGGCGACGGATATCGTACGGGAGGCCTTCAGCGGGAAGAAGGGGACGGAGGTGATCTCGGGCAGCAACGGTGATATCATCAGGGCCGCTGTCCCCAACCGGGTGAAAGGGGGATCGGGAGCCGTGGTGGTGGAGCTCGTCCTCTCGAAAAAGATTTCGGAAAATTCGGAGAGGCTGAAGGAGCTGTACGAGGACTATGTAAAGCTGGAGTCCTTCAAGAACCCGCTCAGTCTCAATTACATCCTTACCCTCGGATTTCTTACCCTTCTGATGGTTTTTGCCGCGCTCTGGGTCTCCCTGAAGATCTCGCGGGGAATCACCACCCCCATCCAGAGCCTCGCCATGGCCACCGAGCAGGTGGCCTCCGGGAACCTCAATGTGCAGGTCACGGTGAGGAGCGAGGACGAAATCGGGATGCTGATCGACTCCTTCAACCAGATGGTCAGACAGCTGAAAGACAGCAACGATTCGCTCGAGAAGGCGTACCGGGAATCGGACAGGAGGAGGCTCTACCTCGAGAATATCCTCGAGAATATCAATTCAGGGGTCTTTTTCCTTGCGGGCACCGGCGAGATCATGACCATCAACAGGGCGGCATGCTCCATCCTCAATGCAAAACAGGAGGACATTATCGGGAAGGATTACCGGGAGTTCATCGCAGGCCTTCAGTCCGAGGACCTGGTCCAGCTCGTAAAAGAGATGGAGGGAAAGGAGATCCGCGAGATCAAGCGCGAGGTGAAAGTCAGCATCAACGGGAGGATTGCCCTCATACGGATTTACATCGCGGGGATCAGGGAGTCGTACACGGCGAAATCTCTCGGGATGCTCGTCGTCTTCGACGACCTTACGGATATCATCAAGGCGCAGAAAGCCACCGCTTGGCAGGAAGTGGCCCGGAGACTGGCCCACGAGATCAAGAATCCGCTCACCCCCATCAAGCTCTCCACCGAGAGGCTCATCAAGAAGTGGCAGAACAGGGACGAGGATTTCGACACGGTATTCGAGAAGTCCACCCGCACCATCATTTCGGAGGTGGAGAGCCTGCGCAAGCTGGTGGATGTGTTCTCACGGTACGGCAAAATGCCGGAGATCAACAAGGCCCCTACCAGCCTCCCCGAGCTCCTCGACTCCGCCATCGGCCTGTACAAAGGGTTCAAGGACGTGGATATACAGGTTGCCGTGCAGGAGGGTATCGACCGTGTCACCCTGGACAGCGAGCAATTTAAGAGGGTCTTTGTTAATATTATAGATAACGCAATCAAGGCGATGAACGGCAAAGGGGTTATCACTATCTCGGTAAAGAGCCCGGGGCCCGGCAAAATCGTGGTGGATTTCGCGGATACGGGGCCGGGAATACGGGATGAGGAGAAGGAAAAACTGTTTCTCCCTTATTTCTCCGGAAGAAAAGGGGGGACAGGGCTCGGGCTTGCCATCGCCAATAAGATTGTAGCCGACCACGAGGGGCGGATCCTGGTAAGAGACAACACCCCGCGGGGCAGTGTCTTCACGGTGGAGATACCGGGATAAGAAGACAAGTGACAAGTGAATAGGGAGAAGTGGAAAACGCAAAAAAAGAAAGAGGAGCTTTGAAGACGATGAGCATTCATGCAGGCAAATCCCTCTTTATCAAAGAGGCGGGAGGGGATGTTTTTATTTTGCTGCCAACTTTACACTTCTCACTTCCTACTTTTCTCTATAAGGGATTTTGATGACCAAAGAAAAAGTGCTGATCGTAGACGACGAAGAGGGCATCCGTGAGAGCCTCTCGGGGATATTTGAGGACGAAGGCTATCTCGTAGCCACTGCCGCATCGGGAGAGATCGCGGTGGAAATGATGCGGGAGCACGCCCCCGATGTGGTCCTCCTGGATGTCTGGCTCCCCGGCATGGACGGCATCGAAACCCTGGCGAAGCTGAAGGAGATCGAAAGCGATACCCCGGTGATCATGATCTCGGGGCACGGGAATATCGAGGTCGCGGTCAAAGCCACCCGGTTCGGCGCGTACGATTTCCTGGAGAAACCCCTTTCCCTCGAGAAGATCCTCATCGTCGCCCGGAGGGCCCTGGAGCGCAAAAAGCTCGAAGAAGAGAACCGCGCCCTCAGGGCGGACCTCAGCAAGAGATGGAAGCTGATCGGGGATTCGCCGAAAATGCAGGTATTGCGGCAGCAGATCGAGATGGCGGCCCAGAGCAACAGCAGGGTGCTCATCCTCGGGGAGAGCGGAACGGGAAAGGAACTGGTGGCGCGGCTCCTTCACGAGAAGAGCGTCCGCTCCAAAGAACCCTTCGTGGAGGTAAACTGCGCCGCCATGCCGCAGGAGCTGATCGAGAGCGAGCTGTTCGGGCACGAAAAGGGCGCTTTCACCGGAGCGACGGAGAGGAAGAGCGGCAAATTCGAGCTGGCGGACAGGGGCACCCTCTTCCTCGACGAGATCGGGGACATGACCATGCAGACCCAGGCGAAGGTCCTCCGGGTCATCGAAACACAGGTTTTTCAGCGGGTGGGGGGAAGCAAGAACATCAAAGTGGACGTGCGTATCATCGCCGCGACCAATAAAGAACTGGCGGAAGAGGTAAAGAAAGGGAATTTCAGGGATGACCTTTATTTCAGGCTGAACGTCATTCCCCTCCTCCTCCCCCCCCTCAGGGAACGGAGGGACGATATCCCCTCCATGATCCACTACTTCGTGGACGTATTCGCCCGGGACAACGGGATGCGACCCAAGGAGATCGATCCCTCTGTCGTAAAGATCCTCAAGGAGTATGACTGGCCGGGGAACATCAGGGAGCTGAAGAACGTGGTGGAGAGGCTCATGATCATGGTCCCCTCGAAGGTGGTCTCCCGGGCGGATGTGGAAACCCTCGGGATACTGAAATCGGGGCAGATCGTGAAGGAGTACGACTATTTTTCCTATAAGACCTTGCGGGAGGCGCGGGACGCCTTCGAAAAGGACTATATCGTCAGGAAGCTCGAAGAGAACGGCTGGAACGTGTCGAAAACAGCCGAGACCATCGCCATCGAGCGGAGCAATCTCCACAAGAAAATAAAGAGCTACGGGATCACCGAGCCGTAGGAGGCGGCAGGGGAGAAGAGCGATTCTGAATAGAGAGCCTTAGGTGAGGGGCAAGGGGGCACCCTTTTTCTTTGCGAGTGAATTCCTCTTTGATCTCAGGGGATATCCTCATTCCCCTCCCTTGAGGGGAGGGAGAAAGGGGAGGGTGTCCTGGTCCCCTCCGATATTCCAGACACTCGCGGCAGAGAAGAGGATACCCCCTGCCTCCATACATGCTTCATTTCAGAATCTGTCACTCCGGAGGAAGTCAGAATCCCTCAAAGCCGTCACCCCGGAGAAAGTCAGAATCCTTCAAAGCCGTCACCCCGGCGAAAGCCGGGGTCCAGAGTCTTTCGGAAAAGGACTGGATCCCGGCTCAGAAGATCCGCCGGGATGACGACAGAAACACACGACTCCTTCCCTCGTCCTCTCCCAAAAGGAATGCGTGGGGAAGGAGTCTGAGGGATGAAGGAGAGGGGAGGAGGGGAGTTCTGAGCGGACCTTAGCTCTTGTTCGTCTCCTCTCTTCGTGAAACGGAGTGGCCACCACAGTGCATGCCAGAACGATGGAGGAAAAGAGGGGTCCCCGAAACAGTCGTAAGACTTTTCGGGGCGGAGAAGGCGAGTTTGCGCTGTGGTAACGGAGTGAGCGGTAGAGAGGCAGAACAAGAGGTCGGGGAGCGAAGGACTTCACGACTCCCTGACACGGAACAGAGGGGAGAGGTCAGAGGTGGGTCTCCCCGGAGGAGACGGGAATCTGAAACAACTATTTGCGAGGGAGTACGGTGATTCGTTGCATTGCAAGGAAAGGAACCCCCTGCCCCTCACTCACCCAAAAGAGAGCGCATTAGCAGAGTACCAGTTTACATTGCACTCTGTCGAATTCAACTATAAGGAGCAAGCGTGAGCGCATTAGTAGCGATAATCGGAAGGCCGAATGTAGGCAAGTCATCCCTCTTCAACCGCATGATACGGGCGGGCAGCCGGGAGGCCCACGCCACCGCCATCACGGAGAAGACCCCCGGGGTCACCCGGGACAGAAACTACGGAAAGACGGAGTGGGAGGGCAAGGGGTTCTCCATCGTCGATACAGGGGGGTTCTATGCGGAGGGGCTCCCCCATGAGGACCGGAAAATAGCCGATCAGGTCTGGGAGCAGGCGCTCTATGCCATAGAGGATGCCGACCTGCTCATCCACCTCCTCGATGGCAAGGAGGGACTCACCCCTGCGGATGCCGAGCTCGCCTCTGTCCTCAGGAAATCGGGAAAGAGGGTCCTCTGGGTGGTCAACAAAATCGATGCCCCTGCAAAAGAGAGCAGGACGCTGGAGTTCTACCGGATCGGGACCGAAGAGATTCTCCCGGTCTCCGCAATCACCGGCTTCGGGTTCGAGGAATTCATGGACAAGGTGGTATCCCTCCTGCCCGCCGGCCGGCTTACCGGGGAAACTTCCCTGGAAGAGATGCTTCCGAAGGTTGCCGTGGTGGGGAGGCCCAACGTGGGAAAATCGACTTTTATCAACGCCCTCCTGGGGAAAAGGAGGCTCATCGTCAGTCCTGTCCCGGGCACCACACGGGACGCCGTGGATTCCATATGCACCTGGTACGGCAAGAAATACCTCTTCATCGACACCGCCGGGATACGGAAAAAAGTGAAGAGTCCCGTCCGTGCACACCGCGGCTTTTCGGGAACGAACGAAACCGTTACCCCCTCCATCGAGGGCTTCTCCGTCCTCAAGGCCATGCGAAGCATCGAGAGGGCCGATGTCGCGCTCATCGTCCTGGATGCCACCCAGGGCATCGTGGAGCAGGACCAGAGGATTGCAGGACTGGTGGAGGAGTACGGCAAGAGCGCCATCTTTCTCCTCAACAAGTGGGACATGGTGGCGGAACCCGAGCAGTCCTACAAGATGCTCACCCAGGAGCTGAGGAACAAGATATGGTTCATGGGTCATGTCCCCCATCTCACCACATCGGGCCTCGAAAAGAAGAGGATCACGAAGATCTTCCCCCTGATCGACGAGCTCATTGCCGAAAGGAACAAACGGGTCTCCACCGGTGAGCTCAACCGTTTCCTCGCAAAGGCGGTTGCCCCCCATCCCTTCCCGAGATACAGGGGAAGGGAGCTGAAATTCTTCTACATGACCCAGGTGGAAGTGGCCCCCCCTGCGTTTACTCTCGTCGTCAACTACCCGGCAGCCGTCAAGGAATCGCATCTGCGCTATATCGAGAAGGCCCTCCGGGAGAAGTATTCCTTCAAGGGCACTCCCTTAAGAATTTATGTTAAGTCTCGATGAAATATGGTAAAATATCGATTAGCAGATCTTTCGGGGCTGCAGTTCTTGTACGAAAGACCGGAAAACATCACACGGATTTCCGGCTGCAATCCACAGGAGGAGAGAGAATATGCAGAAAATTCTGGTAGCGCACGACGGATCCAAGTCATCAGATAAGGCCTTGAAAAAAGCTGTCGAACTGTCCCTGAGCACAAACAGCTCCCTCACCGTCCTCGCCGTCGTGCCCGAGCTCTACCTCACCGAGCTCCCCGAGGCGGACCGGAACCGCATCTTCGAGTCCCTTTCGGAGGAAACCCGGCAGGCCATGGAAAAGATCAGAAAATCCCTCTCCGGCAAGTCCATAGAGGTCAAGACGCTGATCCGGCAGGGAGACCCCGCTGAGAAGATCCTGGAAACCGCCCAGAAGATGAAAGTGGATCTGATTGTCACCGGCTCCCACGGAAGGCACGGGGCAAAGAAATTCCTTCTCGGAAGCGTATCATCGAAGGTAGTCGACTACTCCAAATGTCCGGTGCTCATCGTAAAATAAAAAAGGGAACGGGGTGACAGGAAACTTACCGCAGCATCTTTCTCCTTTTAATGACCGCTTTTCGGGCTTCCCCGGCCCTTTCCCGTCCTTTGAATGAAAAGCGGCAATGCCTCCCGGTAGGTCAGGGGAGTAAACCCGAAGTTCCTTTCCACGGAATCCCTCGCACAGATGTTGTCCGTCTGGAGGAGCTCCAGTTGCTCACGGGTGACAGGGGGTATCTTCTTGCCGAAAACTTCTCCGAGGGTGCGCGTGATCCGTGCAAAGGGAAGACTTATCTTCACCGCTCCAAGAGGCAGGTGAATCACCGGCTTGTTGACGCCCATCGCCTCCATGAGCTGATTGACGATTTCATTGTAGGTAAGATGCTCGGGCCCCCCCAGCTCGAAGAGCCGGGACGGGGCATCGGCACTACGCGACGGGTCGGGGAAAAGGCTCAGGAAGCACTTTACCCAGTCCCCGACATAGATCGGCTGCAGCCTGGCTTCGCCGCTCCCGGGGACAGGCACAAAGGGTCCGAGGGCGATAAGCTCCTTCAGCCTCCCGGTGAAGCCGTCTCCCTCCCCCACCACCAGGGACGGCCTGAAAATGGTGAAGGGAATACCGCTCGCCCTGACGATTTCCTCGGCCTCCGCCTTTGTCTTTGCATACCGCGCCTTCGCTCCGGGGGAAGCTCCCAGTGCGCTCTGATAGAAGAAGTGCCGTACCCCGGACCTCTTCGCCTCCTCCACCAGGTTCTCCGTCCCCCTGACATGGACCTTTTCGAAGGTCATCTCCCCCTGCTCTTCGATAATTCCCACCAGGTGGACCGCGACCGTGCAACCGTCAAGCTTTCCCCTGAGGCTTTCCCGGTCGGTGATGTCCCCCAGGGAGACTTCCATTCCCGCATCGGTACACCGGGGTATTTTCCGGGGATTCCGTACCAGGCAACGGGCCGCAAGCCGGGCGGCGGCAAGACTGCGTATCAGGTGTGTGCCGATGAAGCCGGTGGCCCCGGCAACAAAGAACATGGTCTCCCCTTTACCCTCTGATCAGCTTCCTGAGGTTTTTCCGGGAGGCTTCCTCTATCGTCCGGTGCAGACTGTTGCCATGGGCATCCATGGTGACGACAGCCGGGAAGTCCTCCACTTCGAGCAGCCACATCGCCTCAGGCGCCCCGAACTCCTCCACCATCCAGCCGCCCACCACCCTTTTGATCCTGTCGGCAAGATAGACAGCGGCACCGCTTACCGCATTGAAATAGACCGCCCCCGCCTCCTGCAGTGCGGAGCGGGTCTCCTCCCCCATCCCCCCTTTTCCGACAACCCCTCTGATGCCATACCGCCGGATGACCTCCGCCTCGTACATCTCCACCCTCATGCTCGTGGTGGGCCCGGCGGCGATCAGCCGGTAGGTGTCGTCCTCCTTCGTGAGAAGGGGGCCACAGTGGTACAGCACCCCCCCTTCCAGTGCAAAGGGGATATCCTTTTTATCCGGCATCTCCCTCACAAGGAATTTGTGTACCCTGTCCCGTCCTGTCACCATCTGCCCGCTGAGCAGTACCATTTCACCCACATGGAGGCTCAGGGCATCCTCTTTCGACAGGGGGAGCCGTAGCTTCCGCGCTGCCGCTCCCGGAGCCGCCGCGCCTGCCTCCTGTTTTTCCGCCGCGGACGGGGCACGCCTCTTCTCCCTGCCCATGGTCCACGGGCAGCGCCCTCCCGGTTTCCGGTCTACCATATCAGCTTTCCCCTCCTGTTCGCCCAGCATGCAAAGGAGACATCGACAAAATAGGATGCGGGATGACGGTCAGCCGCGGCTATCTTGACCCCGATGGCGGTGGTCCTCCCTCCGAAGCCCAGGGAACCGATACCGAGGGTGTTGACCTCCTGGAGGATTCTCGCCTCGAGGGCGGCGAGGGCGACATCGGGGTGCATATCGTTGAGCCGCCGCATCAGTTGCCGTTTCGAAAGGGCGGTCACCTGGTCCTTCGCGCCCCCGATGGCAATGCCGATGGTATACGGGGGACATCCCTTTCCCTGCGCCTTGAAAACTGCATCCATGACACACATACGGACGCCTTCGAAATCCCTTTCTGCGGTTACCCTCTCATCCTCCCCGATATCCAGCACCGCGGGCAGCTTATAGAGCTGACCGAGGTTTTCGGATCCTCCGCCCTTCAGCATCAGATCCACGGTGAGGGTCTGCTCGGAAACCTCCTCGGTATAGATAAGCGGGAAGAGCTCCCCCACATTATCGCCGGTATTCTTTTCGGTGATACTGTTCACCGCATTGGGCCGCAGGGGCACCTTCTGCGTGGCAAGGCGGGTAGCGTCCCGTATTACCTCCCTTATGAGCTGGTGGCTCAGCCCTTTCGGGACCTTGACGAAAAAGACGGGGAAACCCGTGTCCTGGCAGAGGGGACGGGAAGTGGTCCGCGCAAGGGATATGTTCTTCAGGATGATATCCAGGGACTCCCGCGCAAGGGGCCCGGATTCTTCCGCCTGCGTTCTTTTCAGCGCCTCTTCCACATCAGTGGGAATGGAAGTGGCGACTTTCCGGTACAGCTCGACAATGCCATCACGAAGCTTCAGCACACCGTTCTCCTTTTACCGGTACGACAACCGCCCTTTCTCTGCTCTCAGGGATGGTTTGCATACACACCCTTAGGATACCAGAGAGTGCAGGTGATGTCAAAAAAAGCGGTAAATCAATACCATGCCGACGCTCACCTGAATTTTGCCGTAAAATTCGAGAGGACAATGTACTGCGGCTGTCCGGCGCTCCCCTCGGTGAAACCGAAGATGACCTGCGTCATCGTCGGATCAAGGGTGAAGGAGTGGGTAAGGGAGGGGGAGACAGACGTA
Organism: Nitrospira sp.; assembly: GCA_002634385.1. GTDB lineage: Bacteria > Nitrospirota > Thermodesulfovibrionia > Thermodesulfovibrionales > Dissulfurispiraceae > Nitrobium > Nitrobium versatile. The sequence goes on along the minus strand of NSJL01000019.1, from coordinate 40,877 downwards.
TAATTCGAGTCAAGGTCGTTCAGATTGGCGCAGGCATCGCATACCCACACTTTGACCGTGGCAATGTTCCCCGCCCCCGCTGTCGCGTCAATCTCGATCCGCACCTTATGGGTCACGTTATCCTCGAGCCAGGTCGCGGAAGGGGTGGGGGACGGGTCCCGGACACAGCCCGCGCTCAGGCAGGCGGGATTGCCGCCCGAATTGTGAACATTGGTCCCGTTCTGTATGAAGGCAACGTGGTTGAATACGTTCTGGCTGGAAAGGGGGTCGTTTTTGTTGTTCTGATAATAGGTGTCGAACTCGATGGCGACGCTCTTCCCGGGGATGGAATTATATCCCATCCCGTCGCCCTGCGAGCCGCAGGTGGAGGTGGGGTTATTGGAGGTCATCACCGTAAAGGTAAAACCATCGGCGTAATCCTTGCTCCTCGAATCGCTGTCTTGGAGGATCCTGACATCGAAATAGGAGAGCATCGTCTTCCCCTCAAGGGTCTTGGGGGTCTGGTACCAGACGCAGCCCACCGTGCTGCCCTGGTCCGGCGTGCCGTCGGCGTTGCTCGATCCCATGACAACGGTATTGTTCGTATAGTCGATGGCGGCACCCGAGGCATTCGGGACGTTAATCACAAAGCCGCTGTCGGGGATATTGCCTGCAAAGCTTATCTCGTCGCTTCCTCCCCCCCCGCACGAGGCGACCTGCAGGGTCATCGCCCGCTGGAAGACGTTGGGGGTGGGATCGTTGTCCCTGACCATGAAGACCAGGGAAGCGGAGGTGAGGGAGGTGGCGGAGCCGCCGAGCTGGAGGGAAGCTGCGTTTGAGGACCACGAGGGGCAGGCAGTGTTCGGGTTCGCGGTGAGCCCCGAAGGGAGGAAGCCCTGGATGCACCATTGATACTGGGAGCCGCTGAAAGGCACCCCCCCTTCGGCATACACCGTCGCACTGTACGTGGTGTTGGCGCACGCCCGGGGCAGCTCGTTATTGATGATCCGGAGGCGTCCTCCTGTCGTCCCGTAGCATCCCGCCTTGTTCTTCAATTCGTCGAGAGTGACCCACCGGACAATATCGTCGTACGTTTCGCTCCTGTTCATATCGCCGGTATAGGCGTCGATGGTGACGGTGGAATCGTAGACGTTTACCGTATTGGCGGCTGCGACCCCGGCGGTCCCGAAGGTTTGGTTATTAAAGTTCTCTCCCGCACTCAGAACGACGAGGGCCACATTCGACAGCACGGCGGACGGCGTCGCACATCCTGCATCGGGACATACCCTCACCGTCAGGTTCGTGGTGCTCCTGCCGCACAGGCCACCCTGTGCGAGGTCGGCCAGTTGATTGTCATAAACATAGAAGAGGGACTTGGCCCACGCATCAGAAGGGTTCCGCACCGCGGGGGTGAATTCATCGCCCTGCGAATTACAGTACCCGGCATTGTCGTTTCCCTCACAGGGCAGTCTTCCGTTCGCCGCGGCCCAGCTTATGATCGCTTTCACCGCCGCATCGAGGGTGTCCTTCGTCTCGTTCACCTTGCCCCTTTTTACCAGGGGGCCGAAGGTGAGAATCCCGAAGGTGAGGAGAGAGGCCACCACCAGCAGGACCAGCACCACCGGCACCAGGGCAAATCCCTCTTTCCCCTCAAAACCCCTTTTCCTCATCCGTCTGCCGCTCCTCCCCTACGTAGTTTGTTAATTATGAAGTGCAGGCTTCGGCTCCCCGCTGAGTAACCCCTCCCATCCTCCCCTTACCCTAAGGGGAGGGGAAAAGTCACCAAAGTCCCCCTTCTCCCCGAAAGGGAGGAGTAGTGACCCCAGAGCCCCTCTTCCCTATAAAGGGGAGGTCTAAATTCCCCCTCTTAAAGTAAGAGGGGGTGAGGGGAGTTAAGGGTTTACCGTAATGACGAACGCCTTGCCCGCGATGTTGTCGTTCGCCGCAGCAACGGGATCGTTATTGTCCCGCGCATAGAAAGAAAGCGAATAGCTGCCGGACGCATTGGGAGATCCCGAGACATTCACTCCGGCGGACAGTACCCAGGAAGATTCGGCCAGCGCCGCACAGTTGGAGCTGAAAGGTACATTTGTTGCGCCGGGGCCGGTGAACGCAAGATTCGCCGGGGCATTGGCTGCGGAGTTCTGGACGCACCACCTGAAATTCCCGCCCCCGAAGGGAACCCCTCCGTCGGCGTAGACGCCGGCGACATACGCGCTGTTCACGGCGCCGAAGGGCAGCTCGTTGTTCACGATCCGCAACTGCGCCCCCTGGCAACCCACCTTTGTCCTGAGCTCATCCAGGGAAACCCATTTGACGATATCGTCGTACTGCTCGGGCCTGTCGGGGTCCTGGGACATGGCGGCGGCGCTGGGGCAGGTGTTGGCGTCGGTGCAGTCATCCCTGTCCGTGGCATCGATATCATAGACGGTCACCACCCCGCCGATGGAGTGGGTCTGGATATTGAAGTTCTCCGACCCGCTGATCACCACGAAGGCCACGTTAGTGATGGTCGTGCAGGCGCCGCTCGAACAATCGCTCACGCTCAGTGACGTCGTCTTTCTGCCGCAGAGGGCGTCCGTGGAGCCGGAGGGGATGGTGACAAGGTTGGAATCGACGATATAGTGGAGGGCCCTGCCGAAGGAGTCCTGGGAGCTCCGCACCGCCCCGGCGAATTCCGTCGCCGCGTTGGGGAGCCGCCTGTTCGTGGAGGCCCAGCTGTTCACCGATTCCACCGCGCCGTTGACGATCTCCCGTGACTCGCCGTACTTCACCCTCTTGGTCAGGGGGCCCATCAGGCTGATGCCGAGGGAGATCACGATCCCGATCACCACCAGCACGATAGCAAGCTCGACAAGGGTGAAGCCCTCCGGATGCGTGGAGCGTGTTTTCCCTTTCATTATAGTCCCTTCATCCTTGCAGCGGTTCCCTGGGGAATTCATCTCCTGCACAAGATGACAGTAGGATAGCCAAAGCCTGCGCGGGATGTCAAAAGGAAAAGGGAGGCATGACGCCTCCCTTTTTGTTCGGTGGGCAACAGGTGTCGGGCTAACGAATCTGATACGCAAGCCCTTTGATATTCGTCGGCGTCAGCCAATCTCCGTTCGATGACCCTAGAGTAATAGCCGTAAAGGTATTGCCTGAAGAGGTGATAGCGGAAAAAGCCGTAACAACAGAGTTAGAGGCAGCATTGGCGCTTGCAGTGCCGTCGACAGTTGTATCGAACGATTCAAAGTACTTGAGGGCGGCAAGGTCTCCCGCATTGTTCGGATCAAACTTACCGCTGCAATTGGCGCCCTTGCACATCACCAGGTAGTTGGGACCGTTTACCGTCCCGCTTCCAAGATAGACATTAAAGCCAGTCGCGCCGAGAATAAAAGAGTTTGAAGGTATGTTAACAAGCTTAGCAGCGGAAAGCTCTCCCTGTGGATCGGAATCGCCGACGACGCCGTCTCTGTCGGCATCTCCGGGAAGCCTCCCCTTCCTGTCCAGATAATTATAGAGTGCGGTTTCCCATGTCCTTACTTCAGTAGCAAATTGTTTCGCCCGCGCATTATCGATCAGGTCCTGTCCCTTCAGCACCGCTCCAAGGATAATGCCGATGAGCACCAGCACAACGGCCAGCTCGATCAGCGTGAAACCCTTTTCGTTTTTCACTTTCATTGAGAATCCTCCTTTTCATTCCTGCCCGATGTATGGTTTCGTTCATTCAGTATGAAACGCAAACCAGAAGCCTTTCTCGTCTTTATCGAAAACCTGCGGGCGCAGCCTCTGTCTCAGAAATCCTATCTCCGCACCCACAGCGGTTTTGCCGCTATGAGCCAGACAAGAAGGCCGTTAAATGTAGCATTTCCCGCTTATTTATTGCAACTGTCGTGCAAGCTCTGTCAAGCTCCTGTTCCTCCTCGATTATTTGGCGGAAAGGGAAGAGAACGGCGTAAGGCCTAGGTGTGACTGCACACTGTGTTCGTTGCAAGAGCGAGCGAAGAGATCTCCGGATGTCCTGGGGGCAAGGACAGGGGTCCCCGGAAAATCGGAGATTTTTTGGGGCAGAACGAAGTCCGGGGATTATCAGATATTGGGCAGCCGGTCGCAGCAGAAGGCAGTATGCAGTCACACCCTGATAGCCTTGATTTATCGGTAGCGCACCATTATATACTACCGGTATTATGCTGCTTCTGAAAAAAATGTCGCTCCTGGCCCTCGGCGCCTTTTTGCTGCTCCCCTCCGCTCTGTCCGCCTTCTGTTTCGACGACGCCGGCAGAGAGCAGGGAATAAGCCCCCTGCTCCTGGAGAGCATCGCAAAGATCGAATCGGGTCTCAACCCGAAGGCAACGAACAAGAATAAGAACGGCTCCACCGATATCGGACTGATGCAGATCAATTCCTTCTGGATCGCACCTCTCGGGCTGGATTCCGCGCGGCTCATCTCCGACCCATGCTACAACACACGGACAGGGGCCAGGATACTGCGCCAATGCATCGACAGCCACGGGTACTCCTGGGAGGCGGTAGGCTGCTACAATGCCCGGAGTAAAGACAAGAGAGTCGGTTACTCATGGAAAATATACAGCGCTCTGAAAAACAGCAGAGCGCCGGAGGCCGCGGTCACGCCGCCCGCGGATACCCCCGGCACCCAAAGTCCCTCCTCCCTTTCCTTCAGTGTCCGTGACAGGGATGATGGCATGTCCTTTTTTTCTTACGGGCCGGGAAGAGGAGCGCAATGAGCCTTCTGGCGGACCTCCTCTCGAAAGTCAAATCCACAGGCGGTAAAAGGGATGTCCCTCCCGATCTCAGGGAGGTGGTGGCAAAATCCGTACGGAGCGCCGCCTTCAGAAAGAAGATTATCGTCCTTTCCCTTGCGGCGCTCCTGGCGGTCGGCTCCGGTTTCGGCGCAGTCTATCTCCTCGAGATCTATGTGAAGCCGACTGTAAAACCGCCAGTAGAACCAAAAGACGGGCAGAAGACAGCCGTGAGATCCACTGCGACAGTGCCGCCTCCGCCGGGAAAGGAGTATTCCCCGATTTCGTCCCCGGTACCGGCATCCGCCTTCTCCGCCGCTTCCCCACCCTCCCCTGCTCCCTCCCCCGCGCCCCGGGCGGAGAAGAGCACAAAGCCGGAACCCGGTGCAGGCAAAGGAACACCCGCAGGGAAGAGCCTTTCTCCTAAGAAGTCCCTGAAAGAACGGCCGGAAAACGTCATTAGCACGAGACAAGGCATCGTCCGGAAAAGTGCGCCGAGAAAGGAGAGAGAGGCGGTAGCCCCGGAAGCGACACCCGTTCCCACACGGCAGCAGCCTTCCCGGGAGGAGCTTGCCGGCAGGGATGTCTCCCTTTATTCGGCGAGAACCTGCGAGGCGAGAGGGGATTACCAGCAGGCGCTGGCACACTACAGAAAAGCGCTCGAGATCGACCCGGAGAGCTACCTGGTGATGAACAATATCGCCAGTGTACTGATACGGCTGGGCTCCTATGAGGAGTCGATGCAGTATTCACGGAGGGCCCTTGCCGCGCGGCAGAATTATGTTCCGTCCCTGGTAAACCTGGGGGTTGCTTCGATACGGCTCGACAATATGACGGAGGGGGAAAGCTACCTCTCCAAGGCCCTGTCCATCGAGCCTTCGCACCGCCACGCCCTCCTGAACCTTGCCCTTCTCCATGAGAAGACAAAGGAGTACGACAAGGCCTCCCGGTCGTTCCTCCGGCTCTCTGAAATGGGGGACATGCAGGGGCACCTGGGAAGGGCGCGCATCGCCGAGAAGAGGGGACAGCGCGCCGAAGCCGTACGGTTTTACCGCGAGATCCTGGCACTGAACGACCTGGACACGAAAACGCGAAAGATGATCAACGAGCGGCTCCAGGTCCTCGGCGACGGATCATAAAAAAACAGGTAAAGGTAGAGATAAAGAGAGAAAAGATTGCTTGTACAACCCTTCGCAATAACAAAGCGGCAGGGTGTGTTTGCAACTGACTAACACGAGATACGCACCATTCGTCACCCCGGTGAAAACCGGGGTCCAGAGGTCTTTGAAGACACTGGATTCCGGCTCAACACACTGCCGGAATGACGGGATCCCCAAGAAGTCGAAGACTTCCTTGGGGTGCAATGACGGATACTCTAACTCCTTGCATATCCTCACGTGCTCGTAAAAGTGCGTATCTCGTGTGACTAAGGGTGTGTCTGCACACTGGGTTCGTAGCGAGACCGAGTGAAGAGTATCTGGGCAAGGCGTCCCAAAGACCCCGGAAAAAGAACAGGGGTCCCCGAAGAATCGAAGATTCTTTGGGGCAGCGAAAACGCCCGGAGGCGTAGCAGAAGCTACATTGAGGACGATGTGCCCGGGAGAACGATGCCCGGGGACTCTGCAGCCGGTCGCAGCAGAAGACAGTTTGCGGATACACCCTATTCTGCCTTTACCACATTCTCCACGATCCAGCAATCCTTTCCCGATGACGTTGTTATCCTGTACCACCTCTTTCCGTCCACCACTGTCTCTTCCTTCACTTCGAGCTCCGCTCCACGGGAAACCCAGGTGACCGGTCGTGCGTCAAGGGAGGGGGACTCCCGCAGGGTCGCGGAATTTACGCGGACCGTGATGATCTTCCCGCGCTTCTCTTTTGAGGCCTGCGCCGGGGATGCCTGCGAAGCATCCGGGGAGTAGGAAGGAACGCTCTCCCTGTCCGCCGCGCTCTTCTCATCCCGGGTTCCACCGGTGCCGGAAGAAGCGTCAGGAGGTGAAAGGGAAGGAGCGGCGGGGGATGGCGCAGCAGCAGCTTCGGGCTGCGGAGCACCCTCCTGAAGGACGATGACGGGCGCAGCGGCCGGAGGGGCCTGAAGGGGCGGCGCAGCGTTCTTTGCCGGCTCCGGGGAACGCATGGAGTGATAAGCGACCGCCGCGGAGAGCGCGGCAAGGGTGAGGAACAGGAGGGGTGTCGCCACACGGAGGCGCAGCCGGCGGAGACCTCCTCCTCCCGGAGCGGCGCTGTCCGCCACATGCCGCGCCGCGTACTCCACATGGCGTTTCCGGATACTCCTGCTCGCATCAAGGTACGCGGCCATCATGGAACGGGAGGCGAGGAGGTTGATCAGGCGCGGAATGCCCCGGGACAGCGTGTAGATATGGCGCTTCGCCTTCTCGTCGAAAGCGGCGGTGCCCTTGCCCGCCTTGATCAGCCGGAAGTTGAGGTACTCGGAGGTTTCGGACTGGCTCAGCGGCCTGAATTCCGCGCGCATGGTGATCCGCTGGTTCAGCTGTTTCAGGGAATCCGAAAGCAGTCTTTTCTTCAGTTCGGCCTGGCCGATGAGGACGATCTGGAGGAGCTTCTCCTTTTCCGTTTCGAGATTCGACAGGAGCCGCAGCTCTTCGAGGGTTTCGGTGGGGAGGTTCTGCGCCTCGTCCACGATGATGATGATCCTCCTGCCCTGCTGGGAGCTCCCGATAAGGAAATCGCGGAACGTCTTGAGGATCGCGTTCTTGTTTTTGTCTCTCACCTCCACATTCAGGTCCTCGAGGATGGTGAGGAGAAACTCCTCGGGGGAGAGGGTGGGAGTGAGCACCAGGGCGATGCCCGCACGCTCCTTCAGCCCCTCCGTGGAGAGGAACCGGTTGAGGAGTGTCGTCTTGCCCGTGCCCGGCTCGCCGGTGGCAAGGAAAAAGCCCTCCTTCTGCTCCACCGCATAGGTGAGGGAGCTGAGGATCCGGTTGTGCTCCTCCGACGGGTAGAAATAGAAAGGATCGGGGGTGAGCCGGAACGGGTCTTCGTTCAAGGCAAAAAATTCAAGGTAGTCCATTCTATTGGGCCCTCCCCACCGTTGAAATGAGGTCATAGAGGGGGAGCATGAGCCCGATCATGATCAGGGCAAACAGGGCGCCCACCACCGCCATGACGATGGGCTCGACCATCTTGCCCATTTTTTCCGATATGTCGTCGAGCTTCTTCAGATAATGTCCCGAAAGGAACGCAAACTGCTCATCCAGGTTTCCGCTGGCCTCCCCCGTATCCACCATGCGCACCAGCAGGGGAGGGAAGACAGGGTGCTCCTTGAGGGACTCGCCGATCCTGTTCCCCGCCGATATGCTCACGTGCACCCCCGCAATGGCCCTTTTGAAGACCTCGTTTCCGATGACGTCGCCGACGATCTCGAGGCAGCGGTCGATGGTGAGCCCCGCCACGATCAATATACGCAGCTGTTCCGAAAAGAGGGCAAGGAGCTTGTTGTACACGACCAGTTTCACGATGGGCATCTTTATTTTTATCATGTCGATGTAATAGCACGCACCCTGGTTGCGCTGTACCAGCTTTACTATGACGAGAGCCGCCACCGGGAAGAGGGGGATTAGATACCAGTAGGACTGGGTAAAGGCGCTCACTTTCAGCAGCATCCGGGTGATAAGGGGAAGCTTCACTCCCATTTCCTTCATAGTGTTCATGATCTTGGGCAGGACATAGGCGAGCCAGAACAGCATCGCCCCCATGGTGGTGACAATGGCGAAAACGGGATACATAAGTGCCCTTTTGATGGCCTGGGCAAGGTCCTCCATCTTCTGGAGATGTTCGGCGACATCGGAAAGGCTCCTCCCCAGCTGGCCCGTCTCCTCCCCCACCTTCACCAGCCGGGTAAAGATATCGGGGAAGATCTCCCGGTGGAGATAGACCGCCTCGGAGAAGCTCATCCCCATTTCCACCATGCGCTTCGTCCCGAAGAGGGCGCTCTTCAGGTATTTATTGCCCGTTGTATCCGCGATATCCCCCAGGGCGGTGAGGAGGGGCAGTCCGGCCTTCAGCATCACCGCCAGGTTATTGGCGAACTCGATGATATCGGGTCTCTTTACACGCCTCGCCTTGAGACTCCTCCCCAGATCGACAAGGATCCTGCTCGCCCTTTTGACGGAGAGGATATAGAGGCCCCGCGCGGCAAGACTCTCGTAGACGGCATCCACGTCCTCACCCTCCTCGACTCCCCTGATCTGCACCCCTTCAGGGTCTACGGCCTTGTAGGCAAAATAGCTCATTTACTCCTATCCTGCCACCCGCAGCACTTCTTCCATCGTCGTGACGCCCTCTGCAGCCTTTCTTACCGCATCTTCCTTCAAGGGACGCATTCCCTTCCGTATGGCGGTTTCCTTGATGGCGTTGATGGATGCGGCGGCATAGATCAACTCCCTGATCTCGTCGTCGACAATCATGATCTCCCCGATGACCGTCCTGCCGGAGTAGCCGGTGCCGTTGCAGCGGGGGCAGCCCGCTCCCCTGAAAGCCTTCGGGAGCTCGAACCCGTAGCTCCTGAATATGGCGGCCTCCGCCTCCTCCAGAACATACTCCTTTTTGCAATAGAAGCATATCCTCCGCACCAGTCTCTGCGCCATGACGGCAAGGAGGGACGACGACATAAGGAACCTGTCCACATTGAGGTCCATCAACCGCGGGATGGCGGTTACCGCATCGTTGGTATGCAGTGTGGAGATGACGAGGTGCCCGGTGATGGAGGCGCGCACCGCTATCTTCGCCGTCTCCTCGTCCCTGATCTCTCCCAGGAGCATCACATCGGGGTCCTGCCGCATGAAGTTCCTGCTCGCCAGGGCGAAATCGTACCCCGCCTTTTCATTCACCTGGGTCTGCTTGATGAAGTTGACCTTGTACTCCACCGGGTCCTCTACGGTAATGACGTTCCGCTCGAGGAGGTCCACTTCGCGCAGCGCAGCGTAGAGGGTGGTCGTCTTACCGCTTCCGGTGGGCCCCGTGATCAAAATGATGCCGTAGGGTTTCTGGAAGAGGTTCTTTATCTTCTTCGTATTCTCCGGGTCGAATCCCAGCCTCTCGATCCGAGGGAGATCCCCGGTCCCCGCAAGCACTCTCATCACGATATTCTCCCCGTAGATGCTCGGAACGGTGGAAATACGCACATCGTACTTCTTGCTCAGGAAGGTGAAGGTAAAGGAGCCGTCCTGGGGCAGCCGCTGCTCCGCGATATCGAGCTGGGAGAGGATCTTCAGACGTGAAGCCACGCCGTTATGGGCCGCCTTCGGAAGCCCGTGCCCGTACTGCAGGACGCCGTCGATCCGATAGAAGACATGCACGATATCAAGCGTGGGGGTGATATGGATATCCGTGGCGTTCTTCCGGATCCCGTCCATCATCAGGAGATCGGTCAGGAGGGTCACGTTGCTCCCGCTGGCGAAGGCCGTCTCCCTGATCTCGCTGATCACCGTATCGATCCTCTTCTGGATGGGGTTTTCGAGAAAAAAGTACGACCTCTCCATAGTATCGTTGAAGTTGGAGGTATCGACCATGAAGACATGGGGCTGTTGCTTCGTCAGCCGCGTAGCGGTATCCACCGCAAGGATATTGCTCGGGTTGGTGACGCCGATGGTCAGCCTTCCGTTCTCCACGGCCAGGGGGATGAACCCCGTTTTCTCCGCGATATCCTTGGACACGGTCCGCAGCGCTTCATCGGAAATGGGAAACTCGCCGAGATCGATGTATTCGATGCCCGACTGTTCCGCCAGGATCTGGGCCATCTCCTTCGCGGAGACGAACCCCAGCTTTATGAAGGCATCACCGAGAAGATCCCCGGTGATCCTCTGATGGGTGAGGGCGATGCGGAGCTGCCTGTCGTTGATGAGCCCCTTTGCTTTTAATAAGTCACCGATTCGTATCGTCGCCATTTTTTCTTATCTCCGGCACGACTGCCTTCACCGCAACTACTTTCACCGCAAAAGAGTTTCACCGCGGAGAACGCGTTTTCTGCGTCCTCTGCGGTGAATGCCGTCATTTCGCTATGATGAAAGGCTGCAATATTACTACCAGCTCCGATCTGCTCTCCTGCTTGTTCCTGCTCTTGAAGAGGTTGCCGAACACCGGAAGATTACCCGCCCCCGGCACCTTGTTGTCCTGGAGGTTCTCCGTCTTCTGTATCAGGCCCCCGATAACCACCATCTGGCCGTCCCGCACCTTCACCGTCGTACTCATCTCCCTGAGGTCCACGGTGGGCAGCGATATCTGGGTCTGGTTGCCCTCCTCCCCGATATTCTTGCTCTCGAGCTCGATGAGGTTCGAGATAATGGGGGTGATGGTCAGGGAGATCTCCCCGGTCTCGCTTATGTAGGGGACGATGCCGATCACCATTCCCGACAACACGCTGCTGGTATCGACGGAAAACGTGGTGATGGGAGTGGTCCCGGTGCTGGTCGTCGAGGTCACCTTCGAGATGAAGCTTTTGTTCCTCCCCACACTGAGGATGGCGGGCTGACCGTTCATGATATGCACCCGGGGGTTCGAGAGGGTCCTGACCTCTCCCTGGGTCTGCAAAGCGTTAATCATGGCCGAGATATCGAGGGTCGTCGAGCCGATATTGAACCTGTTCGCAATCTGGGCGGCCAGGGCGGGACTCCCGGCAGGAACAACAGAGGAAAAATTCTGCGTGGAGAGACTGGCGCTCCCCTTGTCCCACGTAGAGAGGAAGCTCCAGTCGACTCCCAACTGGAAATTATCGGTAAGCTGCACCTCGATGACCTTCGCCTCCACCAGCACCTGTCTGCTGATCACTTTCCGCACCGTATTCAGGTAGCGCTCTACCCTTTCGAGGTCCCGCAGGGGTGCGGTCACCACGATGGTTCCCGTCATGCGGTTTATGGTAAAGTTGCCCTGGACAGGGCTTCCTGCAGCAGTGGACCGGGCAGGCTGCGGGCCGGACGGCGCGGCGGCCTGGGGCTGCGCGGCGCCCGTCCCGAGAATGCTCTTCAGGGACTCGTCGATGGATTTCCAGAAATCGAAGGCGGTCCTATCGCTTTCCGTTTTCTGGGAAACGTTCCCCTTGATGGCGGAGCTCCCGCCTCCGCCGGTGCCGCCTGTAGTGGTGGCCCCGCCCAGGATATCGCCGCCCATATCGATGGTATAGGATTGCATGAGAGCGGGATGGCCCAGCTCGAAGATCCGGGTGTCCACCGCCTTTACGATGAGCATATTGTTCTTTATGATGTAGAAGTAATCGACGGAGGAGAAGATGCTTGCAAAGGCGTCCTCCGCGCTCACGTTCCGCAGGGTCATGGTTAGCGGTATCTCGGGGTTCACTTCCTTTTCCATGATCAGATTGAGCCCGGTGGCCTCCGCAATCACATGGAGCACGTCACGGAGGGAGGTGTTCCTCGCCACGATATCCACTATCCTCGTCCGCAGCGGGGAGATCTCCTCGGTCACCGGGACGAAATCGGGGGTAGGCGGCTCCTGCGGAACAGGCTTCTGCACCTTGGCCTCCCGGCTCTCCTTCGGGATCTGCACCTCCCTCTTGATCTCTGTCGAAGCGCACCCGGAGAGGGAGAGGATGCCGTGAACGGCCAGCAGCGAGCAGCAGGCGGTCAAAAGCGCGCGTTGGAGCCGGGGCCGCACGGTGCCGTACACAGCGGCACTGCGGGATGCGCCCGCCCTCCCTCTGTCCGTTCGTACCCTCATTCCACCTTTATCCATCTCGATTCCTTCCCGCTCTTTATCATGATCCCGTCCCTCCCGATCCTTTCCACTTTTCCGGCATGTATCATATCACCTTCCTTCACCACAATACCATTGATTATTGCCATCCTCCGGAGGCCGTTCACAAGGACCAGGGAGACATCGATCCTTTCCTGCAGGCTCTGCTGCGGCGCAAGCTGCGCCAGGGGGGTGGAGGGGAATTCCTTCTTGAGGGAGGCGGCAGCGGTCCTGGGAATCGAGAGAGGACTGTCGAGAGAGGAGACCGTAAGAGGCTGCCTGACAGGAACGGCCTTTACAGCATCGGGCGAAAAGGCGGAGAGGCTCTTTTCCGCGGGAGAGAGGGACGGCTTCATCTTCAGGGAAGAGAAGACGATACTCACGACAACCACCACACAAACGGGGAGAGAGAGAAAGAGGAGCATGCTCCTTTCAGACAATGCGTTGGGTCGGGGCGCTCTCACCGGGACTCCTTCACTTTCGGGGTCCTCATGACCCCTTTTATTTCATAGATGACCGCCGTCTTCTCTTTGTCCGTCACCTGCGACAGGGAGAGAGTGGCAATGGAGAAGAAAGGAAAGCGGAGCGACTGGAGGTATCCTACCGTATTGACGAGAGAAGGGTAGTCCCTCATCGCCGCCCGTATGGTGACCGGCAGGAGGACCTCCTCCCCTCCGGTTTCGAAGGAGGCGATGGAAATCTCGGCATCCCGTATCTTCGATTTCAGCGCATCGATACCCGTCAGGATAAGGGCCTCCGCTTTCAAAGGGTCGAACTCCGGGGGAACAAAACTTTTTATTTCCGCAATAGCCCCGCGCATCTCCTGCACCGCCTCACTCGTCCTGACGAGATTCCCTTTGGCCTGGCGAAGCACGGAAAGGGTGGCGGAGAGGGAATCCCCGTTCTTTTTCGCGGCAATGCCCCCCGCAAGCACCACTGCGAAAGCGACTGCGGAGGCACAGTATAAGGCAAACACCCTTTTCAGCCTGCTGTCCATGGTTCCGTCACTTCCCGCTGTATCTCACCTGGATCTGAAAGCCCTTGCCTTTCAGATCCAGGGTACTCGCCGTCACTTCAGACCCCTTCATTTTCCTTATTTCCTCCACCGTCTGCTGGTACATCTGCTGCGTCTCTACATACCCCTCCCCGGCAATGTCGCCCCTGATCTGCATCCGGACGGAGCCGGCTTCGGAGGAGAGCTCGAGGGCGCGGATATGCACCCGTTTCAGGGAGGGACCGCCCAGGGCCGAGAGAGCCACCAGCGCCTTCTGCATATCGGCCGCAGCGTATGCACTCTCGAGGGATCTTGCGAGGGGGAGAAGCCTTTCCCATTCACTCCTCTCCTCGTCGTACTGCGAACGGACGGTCTCCCTTTGCCGTATCTCCGCCCTTATCCCGGAGATCTCCCCCTTCAAAGCGGAGATGTCCGTCATCTTCGCCTTGAGGTGCAGGCCGCCGGCAAGGGAGAGGAACAGGAACAGGAGGGCACCGTACAAAAAGGCTTTCTTGTGCAGAAGGAACCGGCGGTAATGCCCGGGCAGAAGATTGCCCCATTCTATCGTCTTCGCGGAGAGCAGGGCCGAGAGGGGTCTGAGGAAGGTATCGATCACCTCGTCGGAGGCCACGATGCCCGGAGGATGCGACAGCCCGGCAACAGGACAGAGGAGACTCATATTCGCTTCGTAGGCATGCGCCACCTCGCCCATCAGGATCACGCGCGCGGGCATCAGCCGCAGGGACTGGCGGCAGTAGTTGATCGTCATATTGATATTCTGGACATCGAAATCGGTGATGCCGCTGTCGAGAGATTGCACATCCCGGGCAAAGAGGAGCTTTCCCTGCTTCACCAGGAAGAGCATCTTGTTCTCCCCCGCTCCGGACACGCATAAAAGGGGCTCGTCCGAGAGACCTTCTCCGGCGGGCACAACAGTGCTCAGGGAGAGGATATCGGGAAAGAGATACTTGATGGTCTTGCCGTGCGCATCGAACCGGACGATGATTTTCCGGAGCTCCTCGTCGGAGACTGCATAGACAAAGACGCTGAGCCCCTTTCTTCCCTCCTGCTGCGTCTCGCCGAGGACGGAATAGAGGAAAGAGAACTCTTTCAAGTCGGGGGAGGCTTTCCTGATCTGGGCCTCGACAACACCGTCGAGGAGTTTTCCCTTTGCAGGCGGAACAAACATGATATTCTGATAGAAGTTCTTGAAAGTGCAGACGACAGTGAAGTCGTGCGTGTTCTCCGCTTTCAGGAAATCGTCGAGCTCCCCGTCCTGCAGAACACGGGTATCCCTGACGACTACCTTCCCCTTGGCCAGGGATGCACGGACTACTTTTACCGAATCGTTCTCGAAGCTTATCGCGATCTCTTTTGCCACGTAGTACCCGATCTCCCTATAGGACGTGTATGCACATTATCTTCTTCTGCTGCAGCGGCTTCTGTTGCGACCGGCAGTAATCCCCTTCGCCGTATGCATTCCACGCCGAACACGCAGGGAACTCTCCGGACAGAAATTCTCTGGATTGTACGGCTTCCCCCTAAAAATTGTCAATAATGTGACGGGGGAGGAAGATAGGGAAAGGCAGAATAAGACAGGGTGAGACAGAGATACAGCAGAATGAGGCAGGGTGAGGCAGAGTACGACAGAATAAAACAGAGTGAAACAGAAATAAGACAGGATGAGGCGGGAAGAAACAGAGTGCAGCAGAAGTAAAACAGAAAAAGAAAGAGAAAGGCAAGAAGCTGCTGTTTCTCTTTTCTGTCTTACCCTGCCTTTCTCCTGTCTTTATTCTGCCTCATTCTGTCTTTTTCTGCCATGGCCGTGGCCCATCCAGAGGGGCTTGCACCACATATCCCGCAGGACCGAGGTCCTGCCGGTAGCAGGGTCTCTCAGCTGCCTTCCGATAAGATAGAGCTCTCCGTCCCTTCCGTAATACTTGGAGCCCTTCACTTCGAGGGGGGAGCCTTTGGCGAGGGAGATGCCCTGCCGGGCCAGGAACCAGGGAGGCGCGGTGATCACATTGTATATCCTGCTGTTCTGCCTGAGCTTCACTACCATCGGCCCCATCATCATCTCCGCCCGGGAAACCTCGGCAACAGTGCCCCGGACCGTTATCTCGGTGTTCTCATCATACCCTTCCTTGATATCGGACTCCGCATGGGCTGCCGCGAGCAGGATGAAAAGAAAAAGGGCCGTCAGCGTACTGATGGCACTGTATTTTGCTCCGGCCTGCCCGCATTTCATGATAGTCACTCTCCTTACCCGGTTCCGGTTCGCCTGCAAAGGCGGAGAATCTCTCCGCCTTTGCAGGGAACGCGCAAAGACATTACATCATACCCATTCCGGACCTTCCCATACCTCTGCCCATGCCGCCCATCATGCCCATACCGCCGCAATTTCCGCAGCCCGCGAGGCCGGCCTCATACGCCTTCTTCTGCAACGCCGTCCTCACATCCACCATCTCCCTCTGCTTTGCCGCGATGGCTTCCCAGTCGGGTTTCGTCTGCGCCCTCAGGGTCATCAGGTCGGTCCTGAGCTGGAGCATCTTCTGCCGGAGGGCCAGGGTATCCCTCTGGAATTGAGCCTGCTTCTGGGCCTGCTCCGGGCTCAATGCCGCCCCTGTCCCCACGCAAGGGCCTGACCCCATGCCGCCCCCCGGTCCGAAGGCCATCGCTCCTGCTGCAAGGGCAATCACCAATGCCACCACTACTCCTGCCATCACTGTCCTTTTCATACTGCTTACCTCCTTTATGTATTCCAGGGTGTGCATGCACCCTTGCCAGAAGGAGATGCAATTGAGATGCCAGACAGCAAGGCATTGCTTTTCTTGATTATTTTACCTCGCATCCTCCTCACCGATGCAACTTCTGCATGAAAGAGTGCAATTATTGCACCGCCCCGCACACACCCCTCATTCACCGCCGATGTCATACTCTTTTATGCGGTACTGGAGGGTCCTCAGCGATATTCCCAGAATTTCCGCCGCCTCCCTCCTGTTGCCCCGCGTCCGTTTGAGGGCATTCTCGATGGCGACCCTCTCCAGGGTCTTCAAATCACCGGCATCCGCTCCCGCGGCGCCGCCGGTTTCGAGGTCGGGAAGCACCAGCTGCTGTCCGCGGCTCCGGATTACCGCCCGCTCTATCACGTTTTCGAGCTCCCGTATATTCCCCGGCCATGGATGCTGCATCAGCCGTTCCATCGCCTCGTCCGTCATCCGGAGATCCTTGCCGAACCGCGCGGAGGCGGCCCGCAGCAGGTATCCCGCAATATCGGGAAAGCGCTCCCTCCTCGCCCGCAGGGGAGGAAGGGTGATCGGATATACGGTAATGCGGTAGTAGAGGTCCTCCCTGAACCTCCTCTCCGTCACACATTCCTTCAGGTTCCTGTTGGTGGCGGCGATGATCCGCGCATCGGTCCTGAGGGAGACAAGAGAGCCGAGACGCTCGAAAGTCTTATCCTGGAGCACCCGGAGGAATTTGCCCTGGAGCGCCAGGCTCATCTCCGATACCTCGTCCAGGAAAAGGGTGCCGCTCCCTGCCAGCTCGAACCGCCCCTTCTTCTGCGCCACCGCCCCGGTAAAGGCGCCCCTCTCATAGCCGAAGAGCTCCGATTCGAGAAGAGTTTCCGGGATGGCGGCGCAGTTGATATCCACAAAGGGACCGCTCCTCCCGCTCAGATGATGGAGAACCCGCGCGATCAGGCTTTTGCCGGTGCCGGTCTCCCCGAAGATGATCACCGTGGCATCAGTAGACGCCACATCACGGATTTCGCGCAGGACCTCCTCCATCCCTGCAAACACAATATCGAGGGGAGGGAGCTCGTCCGGGCCGGAAGAGGCTCTCTCCGCCGCACTCCGTCTCCCGAACACCTTCGACACTGCTTCCCGCAGCTGCCCCGGGTCTTTCAGGGGTTTTGTGATGTAATCCACCGCACCCTTCTTCATCGCCTCCACCGCTGTATCCACCGTGGCAAAGGCGGTGATCATGATGAAGTCGGCCCCTGCGTTCCTTCGTGCCACCTCTTCCATGAGCCTGATCCCATCCATCTTCGGCATCTTCAGGTCGGTGATAACAAGGTGGGGCCCGAAGGTGTCCAGGGCATTCAGGGCGCTCTCCGGATCGTGCATTCCCCTGACCGTATATCCCGCCTCCTGCAGGATACGCGTCAGGAGCAGGAGAAAGGATTTTTCATCATCCACCAGCAGTATTCTGAAATCCTCTTTTCTCATAAGCCACCCTTATAACAACATGTTACCCTTCTTTCTGTCCGCCCGGGAGCACGATCCTCACCGTAGTACCCTTCCGTGCCTCACTCCGTATCTCCACGCTGCCGCCGAGCGCCTGGACCAGCTTTTCCACGATGGCCAGTCCGAGCCCCGTGCCCCTCGTCTTCGTGGTGAAGAAGGGAGAGAGAGCCCTGGCCTGTAGTGCAGGGGCCATGCCGCAGCCGTTATCCTCCACCGTGATAACCGTCCCCACTCCGCCCGGCGCATCGGAGATTCCTGCCCTCACCTCGACCCGGCCGTCTTCCCCTACCGCGTCCATGGCGTTCTGTATTACGTTCAACAGTATCTGTTTCAGCTTGTCCCTGTCGGAGGTGATCACCAGATCAGGGGGGATGAAATGCTGCACCGTCACCCCGTTTCCCGAGGCGGGAGAGGGATGCAAAAACGCGATACTCTCTTCCGCCAGTTCCCGGAGGGAGAGGGTCTGCGGCCTCACCTCCACCGGTTTGGCATAGAGGAGGAGGTCTTCGGTGAGGGTCTCGAGCCTCTCCGATTCCGCGACAATTACTCCGAGGTATTCGCCCGTCATCTCACTCTCCTGTTCACGCTGCGCGGAGCCCCGCTCCAGGAGGAACTGTGCAAACCCCTTGATACTTCCCAGGGGATTCCGTATCTCGTGGGCCAGGACCGAAGACATCTCCCCCAGCAGTGCAAGACGCTCCCTCTCCGCCATCGTCCTCTTCAGCTCTTCGGAGCGCTTCACCGCCCTCAGGAGGAAATAGCTCATGATCCAGAGGATGACGAGAACCGCGAAGATGCTCGCCATCTGGAGCTGCGCCCGCCGCACCACCCGCTCCGCAGGATAGGTATGGAGAGCCAGCCTGAGGACCCTTTCGTCCTTCCGGATATGCACGGGGAAATTCAGGATGAAGACCCGCTCTCCCGTCCCAAGGGTCATAGAGTCGTACACCGGCATGCCGTCGGCGGCCACGGAACCGATGGACGGATCTTCCACCCGCCTGCCGATGAGGTTCTCATTGGAGTGAAGAAGAGTGGTCCCCCTCCTGTCATAGAGCGCAAGAAAGGCGATCCCCTCCCACCGGCCCTCGGTGATGATATCCCTGAAGACATTCCCGGCAGTGGCGTCAGGGGGGAGATCCCTGCCCTTCAGCGATGCCTCGAGGCTCACCGCGATGCCCAGGGCCTGGAATTTCAGGGAGTCCTCCGTTGCGCCGATGATCTGCCGGTACTGCAGGAGGGTGCCGGACACCGTAACGGCGGTGGCGGCAACCAGGATGATGAGCAGGGAAAGGGGGGCTTTCTTCGGGTATGTATCCTTCTTCCCGGGCATACCTGATTATACACTTTTCGCCGCAGGGGACACAGGGGATGCGACCTTATTGCAAGGACTCGGACAGGTACACAATCAATGCGACGGATACGATGGCAGCGGTCTCGGCGCGGAGGACGCGCCTCCCGAGAGTCGTCCGTACCAGTCCCCGCGCCTCCGCCCTCTCCACCTCCTCCCTGCTGAAGCCCCCTTCCGGGCCGACGAGGAGATAGAACGGGGCAGGGGATAAGGGGCCGGATTCAGGGAGTCCGGCGCCATCGCAGTGCTGCTTCACTTTCGCGAACGCCTCGCGCAGCAGCATGCCCCCCTGTTCCCAGAAAACAAGACCTCGAATACCCCTCTCCTCCGGGACACTCAGCAGCTCGACCGGCTCATGGATACGGGGAATCACCGCCCTGCCGCACTGCTCTGCAGCCTCCTCCGCTATCTTCTGCCACCTCTTCACCTTCCGCGTCTCTTTTACCAGGCAGCGTTCGGAAATGACCGGAACGATCTCCCGGACTCCCAGTTCCGTCGTCTTCTGCACGACCAGGTCCATCTTTTCGCCTTTCAGGATTCCCTGGCAAAGGACAAGGGGAACAGGGGGCTCCGTATCCGGAAAGATCTCCCCGGTGATGTCGACGGCCACCACTCCTTTCGACAGGGAGGAAACCACCGCCGCATACGCCCTCCCCCTGCCGTCGATAACAGTGACAGGATCCCCTGTCTTGCTCCTGAGCACGGAGGAGAGATAACGGGACGTATCGGCGGAGAGGGATATCCCCTTCCGCTTCGCAATATCGTCAGGCGGGATGAATATGGTCATGAACGCATGGTGCCGACAAAAAGGTCTAGGGTGTGCATACACACCCTACATCGAAAACAGATCTTTCAACTTGCTCTTGAAGCCCTTGACCGATTCGTCCAACACTTCTCCCCCCTCGACGGCGAACTCCGCAAGCAGCTCCTTCTGCCGGACGGTGAGTTTCTTCGGCACATCGATGTATACGGTCACAATCTGGTCTCCCCGGTGATGACTCCCCAGCCTCGGCATTCCTTTATGCTTGATAGAGAAGGACCTCCCCGAAGGAGTACCTGCGGGGATCCTGAGCTTGGCGGAGCCGTCCAGCGTCGGGACCTCCACCTCGCCCCCGAAGACGGCCTTGGCAAAGGAGATGGGGAACTGGCAATGGATATCCATGCCCTCACGCTTGAAGAGGGAATGTTCCTCCACCGTAAGCACCACATACAGGTCTCCGGGAGGTCCGCCGTAACTTCCGAAATCACCCTCTCCGGACAGCCGCAGCCGTGAACCGCTGTCCACCCCCGCAGGGATCTTGACCGAGATCTCCTTCTGGGTCTTTACCTTGCCGTTGCCTTTACAGGTGGTACAGGGATTAGTGATGATCCTTCCGGTGCCCTGGCACTTGCCGCAGGTCTTGGAGACACTGAAAAAGCCCTGCTGAAAACGTATATGACCCGTGCCCTTGCACTGCGTGCAGGTGACGGGGGGCTTTCCCGGCTCCGCGCCCGAGCCGCTGCAGACATCGCATGTCTGCCAGCGGGGGATCTTGAGGTTTTTCTCGGTGCCGAAGGCAGCCTCTTCTAAGGTGATGGTGAGATTATACCGCAGGTCCGCGCCCTTGGTGGCCCGGGTCCTTCCCGACCCGCTGAAAGCGCCGAAGAAGTCGTCGAAGATATTTTCGAAGATATCGTTGAACCCGCCGGCGCCGAAACCGCCGAATCCGGCACCGGCACCTGCAGCCGCGCCGAAGCCCTCCGTAGTGCCGTACCGGTCGTAGTGGGCCCTCCTCTCCGGATCGTTCAGGCAGGTGTAGGCCTCGTTGATCTCCTTGAACTTCTCCTCCGCCTCCTTGTCTCCCTGGTTCCTGTCGGGATGATACTTCAGAGCGAGTTGCCGGAATGATTTCTTTATTTCTTCCTGGGTGGCATCCCTGCCCACCCCCAGGAGAGCGTAATAATCTTTCATCCTGTTATTATACTCCATCCTTTAGCAGCAAATTCCAAAATCCAGAGCTGACCTCTCCTCGCTCCGCTTTCCCCCTCGTTCCAAAGAGGGTGAGTTCCTCTCCGCAAAACAAATCCCAAGCTCCTTCAGTCTTCGGAGCTTGGGATTTGTTTTGCGGTTATTTATTCTTATCCACGTCTTCGAATTCAGCTTCCACCACCTCTTCCTCGGGTCTCTTGGCTTTTCCGCCATCGCCCTGCTGCGGGCCGGACTCTGCACCGGCACCTGCCTGGGCGTCGCGCCCTGCCTGGTAGACATGCTCGGCAATCTTGTGGGAGGCCTTCGCCAGCTCATCCACCGCCGTCCTTATCTCTCCCACGTCATTGCTGCTGTCCTTTGCCTTCCGGCACTTTTCCAGGGCCTCCTCGATCTCCTTCTTCTCCGCTTCGGTGATCTTGTCCCCGTACTCCCTTACCGACTTCTCCACCGAGTAGATCAGGGTATCTGCCTCGTTCTTCACCTCGATGAGCTGCTTCTTCCGCTTATCCTCCTCGGCATGGGACTCCGCATCCCGCATCATCCTCTTCACTTCCTCCTCGGTGAGCCCGCTGGAAGCCGTAATCCGGATCGACTGCTCCTTTCCCGTCCCCATGTCCTTCGCCGATACATGCAGTATGCCGTTTGCGTCGATGTCGAAGGTCACTTCAACCTGCGGTACCCCCCGCGGCGCCGGAGGAATGCCCACCAGCTCAAAGACTCCCAGCAGTTTGTTGTCCGCAGCCATCTCCCTTTCCCCCTGATGGATCTTGATGGTGACTGCGGGCTGGTTGTCCGAGGCGGTGGAGAAGATCTGGGATTTCTTGGTGGGAATGGTGGTGTTCCGCTCGATGATTTTGGTGAAGATCCCCCCCAAGGTCTCGATGCCCAATGAAAGAGGGGTCACATCCAGGAGAAGAACTTCCTTGACCTCCCCTTTGAGGACCGCCCCCTGGATCGCGGCACCCACCGCCACGACTTCGTCGGGATTTACGGTCTTGTTCGGCTCTTTGCCGAAGTAGCCCTGCACGACCTGCTGTACTTTCGGGGACCTCGTCTGTCCCCCTACCAGGATGACTTCATCGATGTTTCCCTGGGAGAGGCCCGCATCGGCCAGGGCCTTCTTGCAGGGTTCGATGCTCTTCTGCACCAGGTCGTCGGTGAGCTGTTCAAATTTGGAGCGGGAGAGCTTCATCAGCAGGTGCTTGGGGCCGGTGGCATCGGCGGTGACGAAGGGCAGGTTGATTTCTGTCTCTGAGGCGGTGGACAGTTCGATCTTTGCCCTCTCCGCCGCTTCTTTCAACCGCTGGAGTGCCATTTTGTCATTTTTAAGATCGATGCCCTGCTCTTTTTTGAATTCTTCCACGAGCCAGTCCATTACCCTGATGTCAAAGTCGTCGCCCCCCAGGTAGGTGTCCCCGTTGGTGGCCCTTACTTCGATCACCCCTTCCCCTATCTCGAGGACGGAGATGTCGAAGGTGCCTCCCCCGAGGTCATAGACGGCTACTTTCTCTTCTTTCTTTTTGTCCAGTCCATAGGCCAGGGCTGCAGCCGTGGGCTCGTTGATGATCCTCAGGACATTCAGCCCCGCTATCTTCCCCGCATCCTTGGTCGCCTGTCTCTGGCTGTCGTCAAAGTACGCCGGCACGGTGATAACCGCATCGGTGACCGCCTCCCCCAAATAGTCCTCTGCCGCCTGTTTCAGTTTCTGCAGGATCATGGCGGAGATCTCAGGTGGGGAGTAGACCTTCCCCCTGATCTCCACATGGGCATCCCCGTTGGGGGCCTCCGCTATTTTATAAGGCAGTCTCTTTTTCGCATGTGCCACTTCAGGGGAGTCGTACTTTCTCCCCATGAGTCTCTTGATGGAAAAGATGGTGTTCTCCGGGTTGGTGATGGCCTGCCTCTTCGCGATCTGCCCTACCAGCCTCTCCCCTTTCTCCGTGATCGCCACGACCGAAGGGGTGGTCCTGTTGCCTTCCTGGTTGGGGATCACCACCGGCTCCCCCCCCGTCACCACCGCTACCACCGAGTTCGTTGTTCCCAGATCTATGCCTATCGCCTTTCCCATCATCTCCTCCTTGTATTTCACAAAATGGTGATTCCTGCTCTTACCCCTGCGCTTCGCATAGCCTTTCTCGCTTGTGCGCTCCGTAAAGAGACAGAGCCGCCGCAAGGAAAAAGGCGAACCGTGCTATTCCGCCTTCTTCGATACCGCCACCATGGAGGGCCGGAGCACTTTATCCTTGTAGAGGTACCCCTTCCGGTATTCCTCCACCACCATATTTCCTTCCCTATCGTTCCTCTCTACCTGTGCCATGGCATGATGATAGGCGGGGTCGAAAGGCTTGCCCAGGGCTTCGATAGCGGCAAGTCCGGACTTCTCAAGGGTCCTGATCATCTCACGCAGGGTGTTCTCCACGCCCTTTACCAGCGCCTGGAACGCCTCGGAGTTGCCCTCAGCGGCATGCTTCAGCGCCATCTCCAGGCTGTCCATCACCGGCAGAAGCTCGTAGACCAGGGACTCGTTGGAATACTTGATGAGCTCCTCCTTGTCCTTCTGGACCTTCTTCTTGTAATTGTCGAACTCCGCATACAATCTGAGATACTTGTTCTTCGCCTCGTCCAGTTCGGCCCGCAGGGCCTCCGCCGCCTCCGTCCTTTTATCTTCGAGCTCGGTGGAGATACCCAGCTCCTCAGGCTTTTCCTGGTGTCCGTCTCCACCGGATCCCGTTTCTATGTCTTTTTCTTCCATAATCGTTTCCTCCCGGTTCACATCAACTTTTTCACATCAGCTTTCGAATGCTCTGCTCACGCACTGCGCCACGGTGTTCACCATGAAGATGGCCTTCGAGTAATCCATCCTCGTGGGTCCGATAAGGGCTATCACACCCATGTGACGTACCCCCTCCTTGTACGGTGCGGTAACAATGCTCAATTTCCTCAACCCCTCGATGGGGTTCTCGTCTCCGATAAGCACATGCACCCCATCCTCTCCGGAGAACCCGTCGAGAAGGGTCAGGATCATATGCTTGTCCTTGATGGCGCGCGACAACTGCTTGATCTTCGAGATATCCGAGAAATCGGGAAGATCCATTACATCGTACAGGCCGGAGACGAAGATGTCGTCCCCCGCAAAGGAGAGGGCCTGCTCACAGATCTGGATCGCCCGGGAAACGAGGGTGTCCCACATCGCCTTCTCTCTCTTGATCCTTCTGACGAGCATGCTCCTGATATCGTCGAGGATGCAGCCCGAAAACTCCGCATTGAGGTAGTCGGAAATCCTGTTGAGGTCGTCCTGGGAGAGCTGCGTATCCACGATCACGATCCTGTTCTTGACGACCCCTTCATCCGTCAGCAGGACGGCGACAACGCTGTTCCCCTTATATTTCAGGAGGTCTATCCTTTTGAAGGTAACCTGCTCCGGCTTGGGAGGGATCACAACGCCCACATAATGGGACATAAGGGAAAGGGTCTCCGTCACCTCGGAAAACATGGCGTTCAGGTCATTCTTGATCCTTTCCAGCTTTCGGGTGAACTGCAGCATGAACTCGCCGGGGACTCCGCTGTGGATGTCGGCCCTCTCCGCCTTCAGAATGGACTCGACAAAGAAACGGTACCCTTTGTCGGTGGGAATCCTCCCCGCGGAAGTGTGGGGTTGACTCAGAAAGCCGAGCTCTTCCAGGTCGGCCATTATGTTCCGTATCGTTGCGGGCGAGACTCCCAGGGGATATCTCTTGGTTACAAACCGGGAGCCCACCGGCTCGGGGTTATTTATATAGCTCTGTACGACGGCAAAAAGCACTTCCCTGCTTCTTTCATCAAGAATCTCTCTCGACATTTTCCTGCACCTTCCTGTGAGACACTCTTTAGCACTCTCCCTCCCCGAGTGCTAATAATTTACCAAGAAGCCGCCCGACCTGTCAATATTTACCACTGGAGCTTTCTTTGCATCAACTTCTCGTACATCTTGGGCGGCAGAAACGCCTGACAATGGATCTCATCGCTGTAATAACGGGTATCGACGGCATATTCGCGCCGCATCCGGCGCACATCATGCCTCTTCGACGCGGTGGAGAAGGTCCACCAGTTGCCTGCATAGGTGGCAATGGGTGCGGTATAGAGGTCCACATGCGGGAAGATGAGCCGCATCTGCTCCTGCACCTCGATCACGATGTCCTTATGGAAATGAAGGGATTCGGTCAGGGTTACGAACATGCCTTCATCGGTAAGGGAATCCTTTACGGATTTGAAGAACTCCACGGTGAAGAGGCTCTTGGCAAAGCCGATGATGTCGGTGGAGTCGACGATGACCACATCGATATCGTTATGTCTTCCCTTGATAAACTCCGCACCGTCCATGCACTTTATCTCCACACGTCTGTCATCCACTCCGCAGGCCACCGAAGGGAAGAATTCCTTCGATACATTAATGACTTCCTCATCAATCTCGATGAAGTAGACCTTTTCCACGGAGCTATGTTTCAGGACCTCGCGCACCGTGCCCCCGTCGCCTCCCCCGATGACCACCACCTTCTTCGGGTCAGGATGCGCATGCATCACCACATGCACCAGCATCTCATGGTAAAAGAGCTCGTCGCGCTCCGTTATCTGCACCACCCCGTCCAGGACCAGGATCTTGCCGAAATGGGGGTTTTTGATAACCATTATCTCCTGGAACGCGCTCGTGCTCTTATGGAGTATATTCTCTACATCATAGACATACTGGATCGGCGCATACGGGTCCTTCTCAAAGAAACGAATCATGGCACAGCCTCCCTTTATAAATTATAATCCAAAAACCGGAAACAAACATTGTAACGGATACCCTCACCTTTCCGCGCCCTCTGCACCGGGGAAATCCCTCTCCTCCCCTCAAATCAAAATCGTCTTCGGAATGGAAAATCCGTTGAATTCAGAAGCATACGAGATGGTATACGCCCCGCTGGAGAGAATAAGCAGCCTGTTGCCCACTTCCGGCTCCGGCAGCTCCACATCCCTCTCGATCACATCGAAGCTGTCGCAGCTGGGACCGACAAGAGTCCAGGTCTTCACCTCGCTCCTGCTGCCCACCACGTAGGTGTATTTGATACCCCCGACGCTCTCCATGAGGCCGTTGAAGACCCCTACATCGATATGGAGCCAGTTCTCTCCCCCCCTGCTCGCCTTGCCGATAACGGTGGACACGAAGATCCCCGCATCCCCCACCATGGCCCTGCCGGGTTCGATGAACACCTCGATGTCCTGGGGAAACTTCTGGTAGATGGCCTTGTCCACCTTCTTTTCGATAGTCGTCACATCCACCACATTCTTGGTATAGCGGATGGGATAGCCCCCGCCGATGTTCAGGACGCGCAGCTTTATCCCGTTCTGCTCGGCCATCTCCCACAGCTCCCGCGCCTTTTCGACAGCCGTATTCCAGTTATACACATTGTTGCATTGGGAGCCTACATGAAAAGTGATCCCCACCGGGGTGAGCCCCTTCTCTTTTGCGTACAGGATCAGGTTCGCCGCCTCGTCCATCTCGGCACCGAACTTCTTGCTCAGCGGCCACTCGCTCCCCTCATTGGGTACGGACAGCCGCACATAGACATTGCAGCCCGGGGCGTACCGGGCGAGCTTCTCCACCTCCGCAGCGGAGTCATAGGAGTAGTACCTGATACCGTATGCCGCCGCCTGCTC
Organism: Nitrospira sp.; assembly: GCA_002634385.1. Classification (GTDB taxonomy): domain Bacteria; phylum Nitrospirota; class Thermodesulfovibrionia; order Thermodesulfovibrionales; family Dissulfurispiraceae; genus Nitrobium; species Nitrobium versatile. Next base: position 14,194 of record NSJL01000019.1, on the reverse strand, counting down.
GAGGAACCGGAACGTCTTCGTAGGATTGCTCGTGATGATCCTCTCGGCCCCGACGCCGAGGGAGGCGAGCAGTTGCAGCTCTCCTTCGGAAGCGATCTCGAAACCCACCCCGAGGCTGTTCAGGAGCTTTATTACCTCTATATCGGGGTTCGCCTTCACCGCATAGAATACTTTCGCATTCCTGATATTCTTTCCGATGATCGCCACCTTCTCCGCCACCACCTCCCTGTCCATGAGGAGGTACGGGGGCGGCTCATCGCTCAGGGCGATATAGTTCAACACCTTATCCCATGTCTTCTTGCTGATGAAATCGGGGGTTATATCCATTCTCTTTCTCTCCGCTGCGTTTTAAAATGAGACGTACTGCCTGCTGCAATCCATCCGTTCTGCCTGAAAAACAGGAAAGATATTATATAATAAAGTAAGCCCTATAATACAGTACAGTAAGCGGGACCGGCCGGGTACACTTCAAAGGATAGCATGTACCCTCTGGTAGGGAGGAGATCAGCAAAGAGTCCTCGCTCTCACGAAATCTCCCCTTACCCCTCTTTTTCAAAGAGGGGGCTTCCTCCCTTTGGAAAAGGGAGGTGAGGAGGGATTTTCCTGAATGAAAAATCATTTCGCCGAGAGACGCAACGAAATCCTCCCGATATCGCTCTTCCCCCCTGCTGCCTCCCCCTCCCCTGCAGCACTTTTTTCATCCTTTTTTTCTCAGGTAGATCAGGTACTCTACGTTCCCTTTCTGTCCGGTTATGGGTGACGGGATAACACCCACGGTCTCCAGTCCCAGGCTCTCAAGGGTCTGGCGCACCATCTCCACCGCCCTCAGACGCTTTTCCTCATCCCTCACTACGCCGCCCTTGCCGACCTCTCCCTTGCCCACTTCGAACTGGGGCTTTATCAGGGCGACGATCTCCCCGTTCTCTTTCAGGAATTCCAGCACCTTCGGAACAACCAGCGAGAGGGAGATAAAGGACACGTCGATGGTGGCGATATCCACCGTGTCGGGAACCTTTTCCCGTTCGAGATGGCGGATATTCACCCTCTCAAGGAGCACTACCCGCGGGTCCTGCCTCAGTTTCCACGCGAGCTGTCCGTATCCCACATCGATGCAGTAGACCCTTTTCGCCCCGTTCTGGAGCATGCAGTCCGTGAATCCCCCGGTGGAAGAGCCCACATCCATGGCGATCCTGCCCTGCATTTCGATGCCGAACTCCCTGATCGCCGCCTCCAGCTTCAGTCCTCCCCTGCTGACATAGGGAATGTCCTCCCCTTTCACTTCGACGGGCAGATGCGTCTCCACCAGGGAGCCCGCCTTTGCTGCGGGCATTCCGTTGACGAGGACCTTCCCTTCCATGATGAGCGCCCGGGCCCGCTCCCGGCTGGAGACGAGCCCCCTGTCCACAAGGATCTTGTCGAGTCTCTCTTTCATAATGACCTATTGTAGCAGAGGGCGACTTTCCCCTGCTCTCCCGTGTCCTGCCTCCCCGGACAACAGCCATTCTGTTGCAAAAGGGGCATCCCCTTGTATAAAGTAATGGAATAAGGAGTCAGAAAATGTCTGAAGAGAAGACCCGCCGGAGTATCTGCCGCATCTGCCATGGAGGCTGCGGCGCCCTCGTCACCGTCCGCGACAACACCGTCGTCGCAGTGAAAGGCGACCCCGAGTCCCCGGTGAGCCGGGGATGGATGTGCGTCAAGGGCCTCCGTTCCGCAGACATCGCCAACCATCCCGACAGGCTTCGCGTCCCCCTTAAGAGAAAGGGACCGAGGGGCGGCAATCAGTGGGAAGAGATCCCGTGGGAGCAGGCCCTCGACGAGATAGCGGAGAAGCTCGTCTCCCTCAGGAATACGTCGGGCCCCGAGACCATCGCCATCGGCCAGGGCACGGGAAGGCACCACTACCTTCATACCGTGCGCTTCGCCAATGCCCTCGGCACCCCGAACTGGTATGAGCCGGGGCTTGCCCAGTGCTTCATCCCCCGCATTACGGTGAGCAATCTTACCTATGGGGATTTCGTGGTGGCGGACTACTACGGAGAGACCCGGCCCGCCTGCATCCTCTTCTGGGCGCACAACCCGCTTATCTCCAGCGCCGACGGAGAGCTCGCCATCGCGGTGAAGCGCGCCCTGCAGAGCGGCTGCCGGACCATCGCCGTCGACCCCCGGAGGTCCGAGACCGCGCAGCAATGCGAGCAGTGGCTCGCCATCAGGCCCGGCACCGACGCGGCCCTCGCCCTTGCCATGATCCACACCATCATCGAACGGGACCTTTACGATAAGGACTTCGTGGAAAAGTGGACCTCCGGCTTCGCGGAGCTGAAAGAGCATGTGGAGCTCTTCACCCCGGCATGGGCGGAAGGGATCACCGGGATAAAAGCGGAAGACATCGTGCAGGCTGCAAGGGTCTACGCCACCAGCAAGCCCGCCGTGCTTGAGTGGGGGCTGGGGATCGAACAGAACGTGAACTCCCTGCAGACCGTGCGGGCGCTTGCGATTCTGCGGGCCATCACGGGGAACATCGATGTCCCCGGCGGCGATATCCTCGGCATGCATATCCTCAAGGCCTATCCGACCCTCAAGGACAAGCTCCCCGCGGAAGCCGCGAAGAAGAGACTCGGCGGCGAGACCTTCAAACTTCTGGGGGGATGGCGCGCCTACATGCCTTCGGCCCATATCCCCGCCCTCTTCCGCGCCATGCGCGAAGGCGACCCCTACCGGATACACGCCCTGCTGGTCTTCGGAAACAATCCCCTTCTGACCGTGGCGAACGCGAAGGGCGTCTACGAGGCGCTGCAGAAGCTCGATCTCCTGGTGGTGACGGACCTTTTCATGACTCCCACCGCGGCATTGGCCGATTATGTGCTCCCCGCCGCCTTCTGGACAGAAATAGAGCACCTGATGGGATTCCCGCTCGTGGTGGAGAACCTCGTCCACGCACAGCCCGCCATGGCCCGGACAGGGGAGTGCCGGCAGGACGAACGGATCATGGATGAGCTGTCGAGGAGGCTGGGGCTGCCCGGTGCCGATACGACCTACCGGGATATCTACGATTATCAGCTTTCCCCCCTCGGCATCACTTTCGATGAACTGCTGGAAAGAGGGAATTGCTGCCCTCCCCTCCGGTACCGGAAATATGAAGAGGGAGGATTCCGTACCCCCTCCCATAAGGTGGAGCTCTTCAGCTCCGTGCTGAAGAGAATGGGATACGATCCTCTGCCCTCATATGCGGAGCCGCCCGAGAGCCCGGTAAGCAGCCCGGACCTGTATCAGCGGTATCCCTTTGTGCTCATTACCGGAAGCCGGAAGCGCGAATTCTTCCACAGCGAGCACCGGCAGGTCCCCTCGCTGCGGAAGTACAGCCCCGATCCGTGCGCGGAGCTCCATGTCTCCGCCGCGCAGGCGTTGGGGATTGCGCAGGGCGACTGGATAGAGATCTCCTCTCCCCGCGGGCAGGTCCGGATGCGGGCGAAGGTAACGGAGAATATCCATCCCTCGGTAGTGAGCGTGGAGCACGGGTGGTGGTTCCCCGAGAGGGCGGCGGAGGGGTTCGGACTGTGGGAATCCAACGCCAACGTCCTCACCTGCGATGCGTCCCCCTATGATCCGGCCTTCGGCTCCTACCAGTTACGGGGCCTCCTCTGTAACGTCCGGAAAATAGAGGGTGTATAGGCACACTGGGGTGCGCAAACACACCCTGTTCCGGAAAAAACTTCCGCCAGCGCTAGGAAAATATTTCCCCCTGCAGGCCCTTTTCCGGGTCTCTTCTCCGGCACTCTTCCTCTTAAAGCCTGACTATACGCCATCTCCCACTTCTGGCACGGTTCATGCTAGGGTGTGTTTGCACACCGTGTTCGTTGCGAAACCGAGCGAAGAGTTCCTGGGCAAGGACAAGGGTCCCCGAAGAATCAACGATTCTTTGGGGTGGAGTCCGGGGACTCTGCAGCCGGTCAATGGAGAAGACAGTATGCAGTCACACACTAAAACAAGAGAAAGGAGGTTCGTATGTACAGTGTAAGCGGAATGAACACGATCTTCTCGGGCGTCTCCCAGCTCAGTTCCATGACCGACAAAATCCTCCAGAAGAAGGATGCGAACGCCGACAGTGTCATGGATTCCGGCGAGGCCACCGGCATCTTCAAGGATCTTTTTTCGAAGATCGACACAAACGGGGACAGCGAGCTCGACAGCAGCGAGTTGAACAGCGGCTTCATCGCCCGGAAAATAGACGCCCTGAGCAGCCATCTCATCAGCGTCAAAGACGCGGACGGGGACGGCCTGCTGACCGCGTCGGAGCTCGGGTTCACCAACGACGACTTCTCGAAAATCGACACAAACGGCGACGGAAAAGCGGACAAATCAGAACTGAACACCGCAAGCCCGCTGATGATGGAGCTGAATAAGACCCTGAACATGCTGAAGCAGGTCTCCAGCGCCGTCTCCGGCACCGGGATCAGCATCGCCGCATAGAAAACGGGATGCACTGCCACACTTCACGGGAGGGGTGAGGTTTCGCCCCTTTTTTTCAGCGGTTATTTCCCCGCTCTCCACTCCCGCAAGGAGGGCGCCCAGGATCGAACCATGATTGAGATAATGAAATCCCTCTTTTATTTTCTCCTTGCCGGACTCTGCGAAATAGGAGGGGGGTACCTGGTATGGCTCTGGATCAGAGAGGGAAAGAGCACCTGGTATGCCCTGGCCGGTGCGGTCGTGCTGGTGCTTTACGGAGTAGTGCCAACACTGCAGCCCGCGCATTTCGGGCGGGTCTACGCAGCCTATGGCGGCGTCTTTATCGTCCTCTCCATTTTATGGGGCTGGCAGGTCGACAAGACCCCTCCGGACAGATTCGACCTGATCGGCGGCTTTATCTCGCTCCTCGGGGTGCTCGTCATCATGTACTGGCCGAGGGGGTAGGATTCAATCATCGTCCTGACTGAACGGTGCGAGCCCGGGCCGAGCGCTCCGACCCGGGCTCGATGATACCGGTGCATCCCGCTTTTTGCACCGCCCTATACCGTCCTGGATATATCGCTCATCGGGATGCCAAGCGCATCGGCCACCCCCTTGCCGTAGGCCGGGTCGGCTTCCAGACAATTGTTAATATGACGGACCTGGATCTCCCTCGGCGCGCTGTTGATGGCGCGTGCCGTGTTGGCGAAAAGGAGCGCCTGTTTTTCAGGGTCCATCAGACGGAACAGCAGGCCCGGCTGTGTGTAGTAATCATTGTCCTCTTCGCGGTAATTCCAGTGGTCCGCAGCACCCTCCAGGGACAGGGGCGGTTCAGCAAACTCCGGCTGCTGCTGCCACTCGCCGAAACTGTTCGGCTCATAGCCGGGCATGCTCCCGTAATTGCCGTCAACCCGCATGGCTCCGTCCCGATGATAGCTGTGGTAAGGGCAGCGTGGCGCATTGACCGGGATCTGGTGATGATTCACCCCGAGCCGGTAACGCTGTGCATCGCCGTAAGAGAAGAGGCGTCCTTGCAGCATCTTGTCGGGGGAAAAACCAATGCCCGGCACAATGCTGGCCGGATTGAAGGCTGCCTGTTCAACCTCGGCAAAGTAGTTTTCAGGGTTGCGGTTCAGCTCGAGGACGCCCACCTCGACCAGCGGATAATCCCTCTTGAGCCAGACCTTGGTGAGGTCGAACGGATGGAAACGGTATTTTGCCGCATCCCCTTCCGGCATCACCTGGACAAGCAGAGTCCACCGGGGAAAATCTTTTTTCTCGATGCTCTCGTACAGGTCACGCTGGTGGCTTTCCCGGTCCTTGCCGATGATCGCCTCTGCCTCTTCATCGGTGAGGTTTCTGATACCCTGCTGTGTCCTGAAGTGAAATTTGACCCAGTAGCGCTCATTCCGGGCGTTAATGAAACTGAAAGTGTGGCTGCCAAAACCGTGCATGTGGCGGTAGGTGGCGGGGATGCCCCGATCACTCATGACGATGGTTACCTGGTGCAACGCCTCAGGGAGGGAGGTCCAGAAGTCCCAGTTGTTGAGGGCGCTGCGCATGTTGGTGCGGGGATCACGCTTGACCGCATGGTTGAGATCCGGAAACTTGAGCGGGTCACGCAGGAAAAAGACCGGCGTATTATTGCCGACCAAGTCCCAATTGCCTTCCTCCGTGTAGAATTTTACGGCAAAGCCCCTGATGTCACGCTCCGCGTCGGCGGCACCCCGTTCGCCGGCCACCGTAGAAAAGCGGAGAAAGAGATCGGTCTTCTTCCCTACCTGGGAGAAGATCTTGGCCCGGGTATAGCGGGTGATGTCGTGGGTGACAGTGAAGGTGCCGTAGGCTCCGGAGCCTTTGGCATGCATGCGGCGCTCCGGTATCACTTCCCGGTCAAAATGGGCAAGCTTCTCGAGAAACCAGACATCCTGGAGCAGCATTGGGCCGCGCTTCCCGGCAGTCATGCTGTTCTGGTTGTCGGCGACCGGGGCCCCGTTTCTGTTGGTAAGTCTCTTCTTTTCCTGCATAGTACTCTCCTTAATTTTGTCGTTTACCCTGAAAACATCTGAGAAGTGAGGGGGAACCCTGCAAAGCAGGGTCCGTACTTCCCACAAACAGGAATCATTCCTGAATAACAAACAAAAAAAATTTAAGAGCCCTTTATGCCGACACACTCCTTGCAAAGGCCATAATATTCGAAACGCAGATTCATCGCTTTAAAACCGGTTCTTTTCTCCACCACTTCGGAGAATGCAGGCACCTCACCCTCAAAGTCCTCTATTTTCCCGCACTTTGTGCAGACGAGATTGAGATGGGGTGAAGCGTTGATGTCATATCGGTTGTCCCTGTCGTAAAATTCGAGTTCCCGGATGAGCCCCTCCCTCTTCAGCATGTCGAGTGTGTAATAGACCGTTGACATGCTTATCCGCGGTGATCCCCGCCTGGCCTGTTTCAGAATCTCCATGGCCCCCGGATGGGATCTGTCACGTGACAGAAGCCTGATGATCTCAAGCCTCTGTCGTGTCAGCTTGTATCCCTTCTCCCGGAGACTTGCTATCATTTGCCGCTCAATATCTTGTGGTTCCGGAAAGCGTTTCATGTTCGGAATGGTTCCTGATTAAATATAAGGGGTATTCGTTTTTTTGTCAAGGCAAAAAGAATGCTCCTTGTCAGGATCACCAGGCGATGAGAGGGATACGGACGGAGGACCCTTTTCTGCAGGGAGTCAAAAGGAGCGGCGCAGATACTTCTTCCCGAGGAAATACAGGACCCCGCTTCCGATGGCAAGGGCCCTCATGGCGAGGAAGAGGGGGGAAAGCACGCCCACTGCAGCGTCCCTGCGGAGGGCAAAGAGCGTGAAGGGGAATGTTGCACCAAGATAGGCAAGGAAGAAAAAGGCGGCGGGCCAGGCACTCGGACGGACCAGCGGGGAGAGGCCGGCAAAAAAAAGCACCGCAAACAGGAAGAGTATCTGGAATTTGAGGCTCTGGGGGGTATAGGTGTCCTTCACCATCTTCTCCGGGAACTTCTCGTAGACTACCATCCTCCAGTACCCGCGTCCGAATTTCTGCTTTGTATACCGCCGGACTGAATCAGGGTGGCGCAGATGGGACACGATGGCGGCGGGATTGAACACCATCCGGTGGCCCGCCGCGGAAAGCTTGTAGGAGAGGTCCGTATCCTCGTTGTTCGCCACGGGAAAGGACTCGTCGAATCCGCCCTCTCCCCGGAAGATTTCGCGCCGGAAGGCGGCGGAATAGGTGTCCACCATATCGACGGAATCGGCCTTTTTCAGCATCTCGAAGCGCTCCTCGAACTCCACCTGGGCGAATCGCGCCACCAGGGAGCGCTGGGAAGAGCGGTAGGCACCCTTCACCGCAGCCACGGCAGGGTCGGCAAAGGGCTTTATCATCTCCCGGATCCAATCGGGAGAGGGCACGCAATCGGAGTCGGTGAAGAGGATGATCTCCCCCTTCGCCTCCCGCGCCCCATGGTTGCGGGCCGCCGCCGGCCCCCTGTTCTCCTGCCGCACTACCCGCACCGGGTACTTTCCTGCCCTCTCCCCGGTCCGGTCGGTGGAGCCGTCGTCGACAACGATTACCTCGTAAACCTCCCTGTCCGCCGTCTGGGCCAGGAGCGCCTGCAGGCAGGCGTCGAGGGTGGCAGCCGCATTGAACGCCGGAACAATAACCGAATAGCGTATCATGGCAGGACGAACATCTCCTCGATGAGATTCCTGAGCACGTCCTTGAACACCTCCGATTCCACGTCCAGCGAATCAACATAGTAAGAGGGAGGATTTTCGTAGCTGTAGACGACGTTCTCCTTGTTCCCGATCCACGCCTCGTTTACCCGGGTCCAGGTCGCTTTCCCGTTCGTTGCGGCATTTACCATATCGATGGCATGCTTGTTGCGGTACCAGAGGGGCGGCTGGTCAAACCCGGAAGGGTAGTCCATGCTGGGGGGCTGCATGTGGTCCCATTGGGACTGTATTCTCAGATACGCCGTTTCCACATGGCCGATATAGGCCAGGGCCTGCCTCTCCGACCACCACTGGATGTTGGAGGGCGAGGGGTCCATCTCGATGCTCAGGTGGCCGAACAGCTCGTAAAGAGGCCTCGTCTTGTCATTCGCATCGATACCGTCAAGGAGCCAGGGATCTCCCATAGTGGTATCGCTGAGGGAGGTCCCCTCGTAATCGATCAGGAACTTGATCTTCAACTCGGGGTATCGTGCCAGGCAGCCGGCAGCCATGGTAATACCAAAGGAATAGCTCACGATACCGATACGGCCGGCATCGATATTGGGGTCCTGCATCGCGTCCTCTATCACGCTCTCGAGGTCATCCTGATGCACATATCCGTTGTAATCCTCTTCCCCCTCACTCAGCAGGTCGCCCTCTTCGCCGCTCCCCCTCCCCTGGGGGTTGAAGGTGACGATGACGTACCCGCGTTCGGCGAGATCGGACAACCCGTTATCGAGGAACGGGGTGCTGCCGGACAGCCCCCCGGGGACGATGACAACGGCCGGGAATTTTGATTCGGTAGAGGAGCGAAAAGGGTAGACCGTGCGCACATACACTTTGTTCCCATTACGGGAGGTGACCCACTCCTCTGTCAGGGTCACTGGCCGGTTGAGCATGACCGATTCCCCGCCGGCTTCTCCGCCCGTTCCTCCTCCTCCGCATCCGGCACTGCCGAGAAAGAAGAGGGAAAAAAACAGAAGGAGACACGACCTGACGGTGCGGCTTCCTTCTCCCCGGATACGGCGATTATGCATAGGCTGAATAGTCAGGCGCGGTATACACATCCGGATCTACCTCAGCATCTCCCCCGTCTTCACCGCATACGGCCCGCTACGGAAGGCTCTTCGATACATCGGTACCCCGCACCAGGTATTTCAGGAAAGTGCGTGCGGATTTGAGATTTCTCCTCATTTCCCGGGGGTTCAGCAGCGTCTGTTTCGCCTTGTAGAACAGATACTGCGGTCTCAGATAGAATTCCCGCCGCGCATGGTCGCAGAAGCGCACCAGGTCCGCGGCGGAGAGCTTCTCTGTCCTGATCACCGTGTTATGTAGTCCGCTGGGGGTGAGCCACTTCGAGAAGTCTCCGGTGGAGATCAGCCCCCTCTCCTTGTACCAGGCGTAGGCCTCGGTGCCCGGATAGATCATGATGGGATAGAACTGCGCCGTATCGGGGTTGAGCCTCTTTGCGAGGTTGAGGGTCTGCTGCATGGTCTCCTGCGTCTCCCCGGGGTGTCCTACCATGAAACAGCCGTGGACGAGGATGCCGGCCCTCCGGGCGTCCTCCATGAAGCGCATCATTTTTTCAGTGTCCATCTTCTTTTTGATGGTATCGAGCAGGGTCTGGCTCCCGCTCTCGAAGCCGACGCACATGCAGCGGCACCCCGCAGCCCTCATGACCCGCATGGTTTCATAATCGAGGTCGGCCCGCGCATTGGCGGTCCACGCGATCCTGATGCCCCTCTTCAGGATCTCGTTGGAGATCTCGATGCAGCGGTGCTTCAGGGCGGTAAAGGTATCGTCCTCGAAGAAGATGGACTGCACCCCGGGAAAGGATTCCACGACATACTGGATTTCGTCCACCACGTTCTGCACACTCCTCAGCCGCATCCGGTGCCCCATCATGGTCTGGGGATAGACACAGAAGATGCACTGGTAGGGGCATCCCCTGCTGGTGGTGATGGTCACCATGGGGAAGAGGGCGTTGGGGTTGAAGTAGTTCCCGATATGCAGGAACCTCTTGTACATACTGCTGACGAAGGGGATCGCATCCAGGTCCTCGATGAGGGGCCGGCGCTCCGTGCAGACCGCACCTTCGGGAGCCCGGTAACAGATACCTCTGACATCCCGCAGCTCTCTCCCCTTTTCGACGGCCTCCGCAACCTCCAGGACAGTATAGTCGTATTCCCCCGAAGCGACAGCGTCCACGGCGTCGCCGATCATGAGGGACTCCTTCGGCAGGGCGGACACATGGGTCCCCACGAGGAGGAGAAAGCTCCCGGGCAGAACCTCCTTGATCTTCCCGCAGACCTCCACATCGTTATAGATACTCGGTGTGCTGGTGTCCACCACGATCAGCCCGGGCCCGAACTCCCGGAGCCTCTGCAGGACATATCCGAGATCGAACCCGTCCGCAGGAGCGTCGATAAGATCGATGGCGTGCCCCTCCTTTTCCGCAAGGGCCGCTGCAGAGGAGAGCCACAGGGGATAATAAAGCGTCCCGCTTTTGGTCACTGCCGGGCTCCTCTGGGGACGGGAAAAGTTCTTCAGAAACGGCGGATTAAGAAAAGCTATTTTCATGTATCTTCTTTCCTGATTGTATATCGTGCATTCTGTCTTCTCCCTGTTTCCACGCACACCGGAAAAGGGAATGCCTGTCTCCGTGCGTTTCCCGCACCGCTTCCGTCATGCAGCCGCAAGGAGCGTGAAGCATTCATTATATACCATATCCACGGTGATTGTCTCCATGCAGACAGGCCTGCTGCAGCCGTGGAACAGGGCGTTTCCGTAACACGGGCTGCACTCCGCGCCGCTCTGCACGGCGGAGCAGAAAGGAAGCTCCGGGGCCAGGAGCGCCGCGCTGCTCGGACCGAAGATGCAGACGGTGGGGACGCCCACCGCATACGCCAGGTGAAAGGGGGCGGAATCGTTGGTGACGAAGAGCCTGCACTGCTTCATCAGATGCCCCGTTTCCGCGAATTCGTGCTGCCCGCTGCCGTCGAAGGCGCTGTCCCCCAGCCTCTCCGCTATCTCCCTGTTGAGCGCGGCATCGTGCCGGGAGCCGAAGAGCAGAAAGCCGTATCCCTGCTCCCGGAGCCTTTCCGCAAGAGCGATAAAATTCTCCTTCCCCCACTGCTTTGCGGAAACGGTGTCCCGCGGGTTCCTGCCCCCCCCGCAGAAAAGGCCGATCATCCTGCCCCGATATCTCTCCAGAAACCTCCGGAGCTCCGGCGAACAGACCGGCTCCCTGGTGCGGAAATCCGGAAGAGTCCCGTCATCGGGAACCGAGAGGGCATGGAGAAGCGTGTTGTAGGCAGCGGGTGCATAGTCCCTCTGGAGAACCGCAGATTCCACGCCGTGGGTCAGAAGGGGGCCGGGATCGAAGCCGGCGCGGACCGGGGCGCCGATACACCAGGCCAGGAAATGAACGAACCGCGACGCGCTGAAGACGATGATAGTCCCGAAGCGCTGTTTCCTGAGACGGAGGAGGAGCGGAACGAGCTTGTAATACCTGCCGCCGAAAAGGGCATCATCGTCCACAATGAAGAGATCATCGAGATACGGGTTGCCCGCCAGGGCGCCCGAAGCCCACCGGGAGGTCAGGTAACAGATCTTCGCCTCCGGGAATCTCTTGCGGAGCGCCCTGATGGCAGGGGTGGTGAGCAGGACATCGCCGAGGGCATGCGTTTTAATCAGGAGAATCGCATCCATCCCTTTTCCCTCCGGCAGCCGCACGCCATCGGCATCAGGCCTTCAGAACCTTCTTCACCATCTTCCGCAGGGAGTAAAAGGCGGAGACCGCCAGCCTGTTGTCCAGCAGCGCCACCACGGGCTTCGAGATGAGAAGCCCGGTGAACCACCGGGGAAGCCCCAGATTGTAAATGTGGAAGATGATATTCAGGTAACTCTCTTTCCTGAATTCGAAGATACGGGTCATGTCGAAAATCATCCCGTCTTTCATCGCTTTCCGGTGCAGCTCCGTCCCGGGGAGGAAGATGAGGGAGAACACGTTGAGATGGTAGGGATGGGGGAACTGGTTGATCATGCGCAGGGTCTCCAGGACATCTTCCTTGCTCTCGTAGGGGTTGTCGATGATGAAATCGTAGAAGGGCCTCAGCCTGCCTTTGAAGGAGTTGAGGAGCTTCACTGTCTCCAGCACCTTTTCGGCCGACGGTCCGCGCCGGTACAGCTTCTGGGTGTTCTTGCACCCCGTCTGGATCCCTATCTGGAATTCGTTCATCCCCGCATCGATCATGACTTCGAGCTTTTTCCGTGTCACGTCCTGGGGGTGTCCGAGGCACCGCAGGGGCAAGCCCACCCTCTGCTTGTACAGACGCGCAAAATCTTCCAGCTGTTCGTCTTTCATGGCGAAGAAGTTGTCGTCGGAAAGGTGCACCTCGCCGACGAAGGGAAAGCGCGCCACCATCGCGCCGATCTCGTCCACTACATTTTCGATACTGCGCATCCTGAGATATTTCTGGCCCTTGTAGAGGTCCTTGAAAGTGGAGCAGTAGGTGCAACTGTACAGGCACCCCCTCGATGCCATGGTGTGATAGACGATCCTGCCGTTCGGGGATTTCCAGACATGTGCCTCCAGGACCTTGTCGTCCATGGTCAGCATCCGGCTGCCGTCCCACAGATAATGGCCCTGCTGGGAGTAATCGGGATACGGGAGCGCATCGAGATCCTCCACCACCGGGGGGAGCGCTTTCTGCGCGGGGTCACCTTCCCCCACCTTCCATACCCCCGCAAGGGAACGGTAGTCTTCCCCACGTCCGACGGCCTGGAGGAGACTCTTCAGGGATATCTCGGACTCGCCGATGCAGACGATATCCGCATACCCCACCGCATCCTGGGGGAGGGGGGTGATATGCTTTCCTCCCCACACGATGGGAATCTTCACCTTCTCTCTCATCTTGCTGCTCAATTTGGCAACAAACGGGAAGTGACAGGTAAAGAAAGAAAAACCCAGAAGCGAGGAGCCCGCGGAGATCTGCTGTATCTTCTCGGCAAGGGCGTCCAGGGAATCCTCCGCACCTTCGCGGAGGATATACGGCATAAAGACGATCTTCGTGGAATAGCCCTCCCGCCGCAGGATAGCGGACAAAAGTCTCACTCCGTAAGCAGTGATGTCTTCAAAGGGTGACACCAAAGTGATCTCGGGTGTATGTGATCCCATTTTCAACTCCTGAATGAGGCGGTTTGCATTTCATGAAAAAAGCCGCGCAGGAGCGCGGCAGCTCTTCTGTACGCAGGTATTATACCAGAAGGGGGAGGCAGGGCGCTCCGGGGTGCAATTGAAAGTAAGGGTAAGAGGAAGCTCTCAGATTCAGACAAGGGGGAGGCAGCAGGGGGGAAGAGCGATATCGGGAGCATTTCGTTGCGTCTCTCAGCGAAATGAGACGGCCACCCCGGAACTTTCAGAATAGGGATCATTGGGTGAGGGGCAAGGGGGTACCCTCTTTCTTTGCGAGTGAATTCCTCCCTGTTCTCAGGGGATCTCCTCATTCCCCTCCCTCGAGGGGAGGGGAGAAAGGGGAGGGTGTCCTGCCCCCTCTGCTCTTCCAGACACTCGCTACAGAGAAGAGGATACCCCCTGCCCTCGTCACACTCCCTTTCAGAATCCGTCACTCAGGGAGACAGCCGGAGCCCCTCTACGCCGTCACCCTGGCGGAAGCCGGAATCCCTCAAAGCCGTCACCCCGGAGAAAGCCGGGGTCCAGAGTCTCTGAACCGGAGTCTTTCGGAAAAGGACTGGATCCCGGCTCAGAAGATCCGCCGGGATGACGGCAGAAGAAAAGAGAGGGGAGAGGGACCCCCTCTTTCTCTCTCCCCCGAAAGGAATGCATGTTTGATGGGCATGCATGATGAAGAAGGAGAGGGGAGTCCTTGACAAGAATAAACCAGGGGACAGGGGGTGAGTGCTCCCTCTCTCAGAGAGGGGAGGAGGGGAGTTCTGAGCGGACCTTAGCTCTTGTTCGTCTCCTCTCTTCGTGAAACGGAG
>NSJL01000018.1 GCA_002634385.1 Nitrospira sp. | reverse complement strand
ACCCCCTCCCACCCGAGATAGAGCAGCAGGAGATTGTCCGCAAGGACGAGGACCAGCATCGAGCCGACAAAGAGATTCATATAGGCGAAGAAGCGGCTATATCCCTCTTCCCCTCTCATGAACTCCGAGGAATAGAGGTGGATGAGGAAGCCCACCCCCGTTATCACCAGCATCATGATCAGCGAAAGGGCGTCGAGGCGGAGGGAGACGGGAGGGCGGAACCCCTCCACCTCCATCCATCGCCACAGGATCTGCACGTATGCATGGCCGGGAGGGGGAGCCGTAACGAACTCCACCGCCAGCAGCAGGACAAGGGCGGCGGAAATCCCCACCGTACCGGCCCCCACCGCCGCAGCCCGGGAGGGAGTGAGCCGCCTTCCGGAGAGAGCCAGAACAACAAAGCCGATATAAGGAAGTGCGGGGACCAGCCAAAGGATTTCTCGCATGCTACCCCCTCATCCTGCTGGCTGCGTCCGCATCCAGCGTCCTGAGCCGATGGTAAATACGGAGGGTGAGGGCCAGGCCCACCGACACCTCCGCCGCCGCCATGGAAAGGATGAACAGGAACATCACCTGCCCGTCGGGCTGCCCCCACCGCGATCCTGCTACGATAAAAGCGAGTCCCGCCGCATTCAGCATGATCTCCACCGACATCAGCATGAAGAGAATGGTACGGCGCACCAGCACGCCGATAAAGCCGAGGAGAAAAAGGATCCCCGCCAGGATCAATCCGTGCTCCATGGGAATTGCATTCATCGTTCCTTCCCCCCCGATGGCCTCATTCTTCTTCTCCCCCGCGTCTCCCGAGATGATACGCTCCCACAAGCCCGGCAAGCAGCAAAAGCGAGATCAGCTCCACCCCGAGCAGGTAGGGGCCGTACAGGGCGATCCCCACCGCCTTGGGGCCGACGACCCCCTGACCCGCCGGGGCGACAGCCCCCTCCCGCACCGCGTAGAGCAGCTCCAGCAGGAGAACCGCCGCCAGCAGCAGGGGGCCTATCCATTGCGGAAAACCCGTGAGGTCCCCCGACAGGTCGCGGCTCCCCGGTCCCAGGTTCAGCATCATGATGACAAAGACGAAGAGCACCATGATGGCCCCCGCATAGATGATCACCTCCAGCGCCGCCGCAAAAGGGGCGCCGAGGGAAAAGAAGACCATCGCCACCGCCAGCAGCGATACGATCAGGTAGAGGAGCGCATGCACCGCGTGGCGCCTCGTAATTACCAGGACAGTGGAGAGGACCGCCACTGCCGCGGAAAGATAGAAAATGCCGACCATACCTCCTCCTTACCCCTCACCCTACCCTCTCCCCCAAGGGGAGAGGGGACTCTTTCAAATCATTTCCCTCCCCCTTGAGAGGGGAGGGCCAGGGAGAGGGCGCCCCGCGCATGCATCCATGACTGCACCCTACAGTGTCAAACTCCTGACATCCACCGGCGGCTCCTCGTTCTCCGCCTCTCCCTTGTCCTTCCCGCCGATGGCCAGCCCCGCCACTTTATAGAAATTGTACCCGTGGTACTTCCCCGGTCCGCTGATGAGGAGGTCCTCCTTTTCGTAGACCAGCGACTGACGCATATACTCGCTCATCTCGTAATCGGGAGTGAGCTGAATAGCGTAGGTGGGGCATGCCTCTTCGCAATAGCCGCAGAAGATGCAGCGGGAAAAGTTGATACGGAAGAACTCCGGATACCGCCTCCCGCTCTCGTCCTGCGTCGCCTGGAGGGAAATGCAGTCCACCGGGCATGCAACCGCGCAGAGATAGCACGCCACACAGCGCTCTCCCCCGTCGGGGTCACGGGAGAGGATGATGCGTCCGCGCCACCGCGCGGGCAGGGGCTTTCTCTCTTCAGGGTACTGGACCGTCTCCCGCTTGCGGAACATATGGAGAAAGACAAGCCACGCCGAACGGAGCATACTGAGCATAACTCCTCCTACGCTCCCCTTGCCAGCACAATGCCGCCGGTTATTACCAGGTTCAGCAGTGCCACAGGCAGCATTACTTTCCATCCAAACGCCATGAGCTGGTCATAACGGGGACGGGGATACGTCGCCCGGAGAAGAACAAAAAGACAGAGGAAAAAAAAAGTCTTCAGGGCGAACCAGACCAACGGGGGCAGTACCGGGCCGAGCCACCCCCCGAAGAAGAGGGTGGTGATGAGCGCCGAAATGAGGGTAATGCCGAGGTACTCCCCCACGAAAAACATCCCGAATTTTATTCCCGAATACTCCGTATGGAAGCCGGCCACCAGCTCGTTCTCCGCCTCGGGGAGATCGAAGGGCAGACGGTGTGTCTCCGCCACCCCGGCGATGAAAAAAACCAGCATGCCGAAGAACTGGGGAATGCAGAACCAGAGACCGCGCTGCGCCTCCACAATATCCCTTATGTTGAACGATCCGGCGAGCATGACCGTCCCCATGAGGGAGAGCCCCATGAACACCTCGTAGCTCAGCATCTGCGCCGCGGCCCGCATCCCCCCCAGGAGGGAATACTTGTTGTCGGAAGACCATCCCGCCAGCACTACGCTGTATACCCCCAGAGAGGACATGGCAAGGAAAAACAGAAGCCCGATATCGAGGCTCACCACCTCGATCCCCGGGGCGAAGGGGATCACCGCAAAGGAGAGGAACGTTACCACCATGATAATCGCCGGCGCGATGACGAAAACGGGTTTGTCGGCGAAGGGGGGGATCCAGTCCTCCTTCGCAAAGATCTTGATCATGTCCGCCACCACCTGCAGCAGTCCGAAAGGCCCCACCCGGTTGGGACCGTACCGGTCCTGCCACAAGGCGAGCAGCCTCCTCTCGAGCCAGATGAGACCCGCGCTCACCGTGGTAAGGACGAAGAGCAGCCCGAAGATGATTAACAGGGGCCTGATGATCTCGCTCATTGCTTCCTCCCGGGGAAAGTAATTTTCCCCCATGCGGGGAGCTCCACCCCGGCAAAGCCGCCCGCCAATCCACCCGGTAGTCCCGCCGGAACCCCCGCGGTACCCTTCGGGAGAGAGGGCAGATAACGGACCGGCGCACGATAGAGAGCGCCGCCGCACCCGACTTCCGCTTCCCCCCCCTCCTGTATCCCCAGCGCCGCCGCATCCTCCGGGGGAAGACCGATGTAGGGGGAAGGGACCAATTCGGCAATACCGGGGGCGAGAACACTCATCTCCTCGGAGCCGAAAACATGGTAAAGGGGAAGCAGCAGCCATTCGTCCTTTCGCGGAAGGAAGGCCTCCGGCACACTGCCGGACCGGAGGGCCTCCGGCACCGCAGGCGGTTCGATGAGCCTCTTCCCCGGATCTCCCCCGCGCAGCGGACCATCCACCTCCTCCTGGAAGCGGGTAAGGGACTGGATCGAGTTCCATCCCGGCGCCCAGAAACGGGGGATCAGGGGCGCGGGGGGCTGTCCCTCGTAGCCCTCCATGGTAAAAGCGAGGGGGGAATCGGGGTCGGCCGGGGGTCTTGGCTCATGCACCGTCCTGTCTGCAAACATGGCGGTTCGGCCGCTGTACCGGTGGGGCTGCCGGGGGATCCTCTTGCCTGCCACCCGAAAAGAGGCAGGCGGGGCGATCTCCGTAATTTTTCCAAACACGGGCAGTGACGCGGCAAGGGCGGAGCCGATATCGTCCAATCCCTTCCATTCCCTCACCAACTCCCTCCGGGTGGCAAGCATGACGTCCCGGAGCCATCGCCAGCTCTCCTGAGCCCCGTGCGCCGGGGTAAATACCTGGTAGAAGCGCTGCGCACGGCCCTCGTTATTCACCAGGGTGCCGTCCCCTTCGGCGAACACGGCGGCGGGAAGGACAACTCCCGCCCTTTCCGTCGTACGGGTCGCGGTATGGTCGATTACGACGATATGGGAGCACCGGCTGAAAAACGCCTCCACTCTTTGCGCATCGTCACGCCGGAACAGGTCGTTTTCGAGAATGATCACCGTATCCGCGTCCCCCCTTTCCGCCGCGGAAAAAGCCTCATCCAGGCCCCCGGCTTCCATGAGCCCCATCCCCAGGCTATTGCACTCGGGAACCGCCAGGGAGAGGGAAGCCGCGGCGCCCCCTCGGCACAAGGCCCCGGCGATCCGGGAGGCCGCCTCCAGCACCTCCCCGCTGCCGCATCCGGTGCCGGATACGACCAGGGGGTTCGCCGCCTCTTTGAGCGCCCGGGCCGCCTCCTGCGCCATGGTCCTGACTGCATCGGGTATTTCCCCGGTTGCGGGCGTGGGGTCTCCGAGGGCACGGGCCACCGCAAAACCGAAGCGGGCGATATCGGCGGGAGCGGCATGATATACCTGTGTGGCGAAGGGATCGAGATCGGTACGGCAGGGGGTTGCCGAAAAGAAAGGACTCTTTTCCTGCTGCATCGCTTCCCGCACCGCGTTGTCGTCCCATTCGGGGATGCGCAGACGGCGTACGCTCTCCATGGGCTTCCGGCGCACCGATTGGCGGAGGGCAAGGGCCATGACGGGCGCGGTATTCTGCACATCCTCCCCCAGCACCAGCACGGCATCGGACAGCGCGATATCACGGAGGGACGGCGACCGGGCCGGTCCCGCCCGCAGAAGGTCCGCCGCACGGGAAACGAGACGGTGCTCCCCTGTCCCCATCCCGGAGTAAAAACGCTCCGGTCCAACAAGGGAGCGCAGGGCGAAATTCGCCTCGAGGGAGGCCCGCGGCGACCCGATGCCGATCACCCGTGCCCCGAAATAGAGGAGAGAGGCAAGGGAGTCGAGGGCCTCCTCCCGGGAGACGACCCTCTCCCCGGGGTCCCGCACAAGGGGATGCCTTATACGCCTGTCACTGTTTACGAACTCGTACCCGTACCTTCCCCTGTCGCAGAGGAAATACCGGTTCACCTCCCCGTTGTAGCGGTTGCGGATCCTGCGCAGCATGCCGTAGCGCTCTCCCGGAATGGTATTGCATCCCAGCCCGCACTGCACGCACACCGACGGGGCCGTCTGCAGGTCCCATTTCCGGGTATAGTGCCTTTTGAGAGTCTTATCGGTGAAGACCCCGGTGGGGCAGATTTCGACCAGGTTGCCGCTGAAGGGACTCTCCAGGACCCCTTCCCGGTGCCGTCCGAAGTAGACATGGTGATGGGCCGCAAAGACCTCCAGATCCCGCCCCCCCGCATAGTCCCGGTAGAAGCGAACGCACCGGTAGCACTGGATGCAGCGGTTCAGATCGTGGTTGACGAGGGGGCCCAGGTACTGATTCCGGTAGGTACGTTTCCTGAAACGATACTTCCGGTACGTGTGCCCTGTCATCAGGGTCATGTCCTGGAGATGGCACTCTCCCCCCTCGTCGCAGACCGGGCAGTCGTGCGGATGGCTTATCATGAGCCATTCGATGACGCTCTTCCGGAACGCCCTCACTTCGGGATCGTCGAGGGAAATGCGCGTCCCGTCGGCGGCAGGGGTCATACAGGACATCACGATCCTCCCCTTCGTATCCGTCTCGTCCCTGAACTGTTTTACCGCGCACTGCCTGCACGCCCCCACCGACTTCATCGCGGGGTGCCAGCAGAAGTAGGGCACGTCGAACCCCAGGGAGAGGCATGCGTGGAGAAGGTTCACCCCCTCTTTCACCTCGTAGGGAACATTATCTATATAGATAGTGGGCATCGTTCACTTCCAGGGGCAGCGCTTTTCATGGATATGCCGGAGGAAATCCTCCTTGAAAAAAGTCATGGCGCTATGGAGGGGCTCCATGGCACCGGGTGCGAGGGCACAGTACGTCTTCCCCATGGAAAGGAAATGGACATGCCGCTCCAGGGTCTCCATATCCTCGCGCAGACCCTCCCCGTTCTCGATCGCCTGCAACATATTCACCACCCACGGCAGCCCCTCCCGGCAGGGGGTGCACCACCCGCATGACTCACGGGCGAAGAACCGCTGCAGGTTGAGCACCGCTCCCACGGGGCAGGTGGTTTGGTCGAAGACGATCATGGTCCCCGTTCCCAGTCTGCTGCCCGCCTTCATTACGGAATCGTAATCCATTCTCACGTCGAAATGCCGTTCGAGGAGGAATTCGGTGGAGGCACCCCCGGGGATGACGCTGTGAAAAGTGTATCCCTCGCGCATGCCCCCCGCATGTTCTTCTATGATTTCCCCCAAGGGCGTTCCCATGGGGAGTTCCCATAGCCCTGGTCTCTTTACCCTGCCGCTGACACCGAAGATCTTCGTCCCCCCGTCCGCGCAGAGACTCAGTCCCCGGTACCATCCTGCCCCGTTGCTGATGATAGGGGGGATATTGAAGAGGGTTTCCGTGTTATTCACCACGGTGGGTTTCCCCCACAAACCGCTCACCTGGGGGAAGGGGGGCTTTGCACGGGGCGTCGGGCGTTTTCCCTCGAGAGCGTTCAGCAGCGCCGTCTCCTCGCCGCATATATACCGCCCTGCGCTGCTGTGCAGGCGCATTTCGAGGCGGAAGCCGCTCCCGAAGATGTTTCCGCCGAGATAGCCCGCAGCATACGCTTCCGCAATGGCCCGCGCAAGCCGTCGCTCCGCCGTTGTGTACTCCCCCCGCAGGAATACATAGGCATAGTCCGCCTGGATGGCGTAGGAACTGATGAGCATTCCCTCGATGAGCTGGTGGGGGTTTCCCTCGATGAGCATGCGGTCCTTGAAGGTTCCGGGCTCCATTTCGTCGGCATTGGCCACCAGGTACTTGGGACGGGGCGCAGCATCCGCCGTCGGCCCCATGGGAACGAAGCTCCATTTCTGTCCCGTATTGAAGCCCGCCCCTCCCCGCCCCCTCAGGTTGGATTCCGTCACCGTCTTCTGTATCTCCTGGGGAGTCATCTTCGTCAGGGCTTTTCGCGCCGCCGCATACCCCCCCTTCCCTTCGTACTCCTTCAGGGTCAGGGGCTCGCGGTCCGGCCGCATCGCCCAGGTCAGAGGATGTGTCAGGGAACGTTCCATACGCCCTCCTCTCCCCGGTACCTGCCGAGAATCTCGTCGATCCCCTCCGGGGTCAGGTCGCCGTAAAGCTCTCCGTCCACCATCATGGCAGGGGCCTGATCACATGCCCCGAGACAGGGCACCGGGAGCAGGGTGAACATCCCGTCGGCGGTGGTCTCCCCCCAGGTAATGCCCAGGAGACCCGAGAGGTGGTCGAGGATCCCCTCGTACCCCATCACCCAGCAGCTTATCGTGTTGCAGAGCAGGATCACATGCCTTCCCACCGGCTTGCGGAAGATGAGGTTGTAGAAGGTGGCGACCGCGTCCAGCTCGTCCACTGTCATTCCGAGGATCTCCGCCACATCGCGGATCCCCTCGTCGGAGACCCACCCCCTATGCTTCTGGACGATCTTCAGGGCCTCGACAGAGGCAGCGCTCTTCCTGTCGCAATGCTGCAACTCCCTTTCGATCTCCTGTCTCTCCTCTTCGCTCAGCATGAGCTCCTCAGTCCTCCTCCTCTCCTCACCGGTCCACATCCCCCATAATAAAATCGATGCTCCCCAGGATCGCGATGAGGTCGGCGATCTCGAGCCCCCGGGTCATTTCGGGAACCACCTGGAGGTGGGGAAAAGAGGGGGTGCGGATACGCGTCCGGTACGATACCGTATTCCCGTCGCTGATGAGGTAGTAGGTGGTGTTCCCCTTTGCCGATTCGATACCGAAAGACGCTTCGCCCGCCGGGATGACCGGCCCCCAGCTTACCGTGAGAAAGTGGGCTATCAGTGTCTCTATGTCCTGCATCGTGAATTTCTTGATCGGCGGTGTGGTCAGGGGATGGTCCGCCTTGAAGGGGCCGTCAGGCATATTCTTCAGGCACTGTTCGACGATCCTCAGACTCTGCCGCATCTCTTCGATCCGCACCATCGCCCGGTCATAGGAGTCTCCTCTCTGAGCGGTGGGGATGTCGAACTCGAACTGCTCGTACCCGGAATAGGGCCTCTTCTTCCTGAAGTCCCATTCGAAACCACAGGCGCGCAGGTTGGGGCCGGTCACCCCCCATTCGATGGCTTCCTCCACGGTGATGCTGCCGACACCCTGCGTCCTTGCCTTTATGATACGGTTCTGCATAACGATCTTGTCGTATTCGTCAAGCCTCCCGGGAAGATACGCCAGGAAGTCCCGCACCAGCCCCTCCCATCCCCTGGGCAGATCGGCTGCAACCCCCCCGATGCGGAACCATGCGGGATGCATGCGGAACCCGCAGATAGCCTCGATAATGGTATAGAAATGCTCCCTGTCGGTGAAGGCATAGAACACCGGGGATAGCTGCCCGAGATCCTGCGCGAATGTCCCGAACCATATCAGGTGGCTCGCAATGCGGAACAGCTCCGCCAGCATCACCCGGATCACCTTCGCCCTGTCCGGCACCTCGATGCCCGCAAGCTTTTCGGCAGCGAGCACGTAGGGGAAATTGTTCAGCACCCCCGCGAGATAATCGATGCGGTCTGTATAGGGGATGAAGGTATGCCACGTCTGGCGCTCCCCCATCTTTTCCGCGGCCCTGTGGTGAAAGCCGATATCGAGGACCGCATCCACCACCTCCTCCCCGTCAAGCTCCAGCACGATGCGCAGGATGCCGTGGGTCCCCGTATGGTGCGGCCCGAGATTGAGGAACATGAAATCGGTGCCGTCCCGGTGGCGCTGCATGCCCCACTCCTCCGGGCGGAACTGGAGGGCTTTCTCCTCCTTCTCGTCCTTCCTCTCCGGGAAAAAGTAGGGCCCGATTTCGGTGCGGCGGGCCGGATGCTCTTTCCGGAGGGGATGTCCCTTCCAGGTCGGCGGCATCAGGATTCTCCTGAGATGCGGATGTCCTTCTGCGGCAATGCCGAACATATCCCACACTTCACGCTCATACCAGTCCGCGGAGCGCCAGAGGGGGGTTATAGAGGGGAGAGAGGGATGCTCTCCCTGCAGCGGTACTTTTATGCGGATATCCTCGTTCCTCCCGAAGGAGAGGAGGTGGTAGACGACGGTAAAGTCGCTGCCGGGCTGCCCCGGGCGTTGGGAACGGACCCTCTCGTCAATGGCGGTGAGATCATACAGCATCCGGTACGGCCTCTCCGTTTCCGTCTTGAGGTACCGGAGGGTCTCTCCCGCCTGCTCCTTCCGCACCCAAAGAGTCGGGAAGGCATCACGCGTCTCCTGCTGCACAAAGGCCCCTTCGCCGAACCTCTGCCGCAGCTCATGGACTATATCCG
Organism: Nitrospira sp.; assembly: GCA_002634385.1. Lineage (GTDB taxonomy): Bacteria > Nitrospirota > Thermodesulfovibrionia > Thermodesulfovibrionales > Dissulfurispiraceae > Nitrobium > Nitrobium versatile. The sequence goes on along the minus strand of NSJL01000018.1, from coordinate 60,173 downwards.
AAGATGCATTCACCGGATGCCTCCCGCCTCCTTCGTCCTTTTCCCAATCCAATTCCATTTCCATAGCGTATCAGAGAACGATTGCAATCCGGGGCAGCCGGATGCTGCTAAATCTCGCCGGGTGGCCGCAGCAGGGTGACCTTCTGCCTTTCGGCCCTTTTCCGGTCGCGCAGGACAGGCCGCGGAGGACGCTCCACCCCCTGCGGGCCGATTGCCCAGCTCAGGGGGCGCTTCTCGCTTCCTACAAGCTCCTGCAGCAGCAGCAACCCCTCCATGAAGGTGTCGGGCCGCGGAGGGCACCCCTGGACATACAGATCCACCGGAAGGAAGGTATCGACACCCTGCACGACGCTATAGACGTCGTACATGCCCCCCGAGTTGGCGCAGGACCCCATGGATATCACCCAGCGCGGCTCCATCATCTGCTGGTACAGCCGCTCCACTATGGGGGCGGCTTTTATGAATACCGTTCCCGCGATCACGATAAGGTCCGCCTCCCGCGGGGTACTGCGGATCACTTCCGCACCGAAACGCGCAATATCATACCTGCTGGTGAGAGAGGTGGCCATCTCGACATAGCAGCAGGAAAGCCCGAAGTTGAACGGCCAGAGGGAGTTTTTGCGCCCCCACGCCAGGAGGTCCTGCAGCTTCGTGAGCAAAACGCTGCTCCGGACAGCCTTTTCGACGGGATCGTCTCCGGGGGAGGTGCCTCCTCCCGGCCTCTGCAGTGACCACTCCATGGAAACTCCTCCTATCCCGGTCCCTGGCCGGCCCGGTAGCCCCCCCTGCGGAGCCTCCTCCGCGCCGTCCCCCACTCCAGCGCTCCGAGCCTCCAGAGATAGACAAGCGCGGCAAGGAGAACCCCGATGAAGAAGAGCATTTCGAAGTACCCCGCCCACCCCGTCTCCCGCAGGGAAACCGCCCAGGCATAGATGAATACCGCTTCGAGGTCAAAGATGACGAAGAACATGGCGACAAGATAGAATTTGATATCGAAACGCAGCCGGGCGGACCCGGTCGCGACGATACCCGATTCATAGGGCTCGCCCGTCGCCCTCTCCCTGTGCCTCTGGCCGAGGAGGTGCGAGAGAACGAGCATAAGAAGAATCAACGCAAAGACCGCTACAGTGTAGACCAGCAGCGGCCACAGGGCCGTATCCGACGCTCCCGGGCTATTCACACATCTCTCCCTCTCGTTTTGTTATTTATTAAAACGATAGCATACCGTCGAATTATGTCAATGTCAAGAAGCGTATCTCCCTGAGTCAAGACAATAAAAAGCTCTCCCTGACGGGGAGGCAGCAGGGGGGAGGAGCGATATCGAGAGGATTTCGTTGCGTCTCTCGGTGAAACGAAACGGCCACCCCAGCAACTGTCTGAGCCGACGGAAGGAGGCGAGTTGTGCTGGGGTAGTGCAGTGAGCCATAGAGACGCAGAAATCTCTCGTGAGAGCGATGACTCTTTGCTGACTGCCCCATAGTACAAAGTATATATCCTTACTGCCGGTTGCCCCCTCTCCCTGCACCCCCTCTGTTTTCAGCGCTCCCGCACGCCTACCTCTTGATCATGAGATAGCTGTACCCTCCGTTCCGGTACACCAGAAGGAGAATGTTTGCGTCGGGTCGCAGTGAAGTGACGATCCTCTCGTAGTCCGCCAGTCCTCCGACAGGCTGCCGGTTTATCTCCGTGATAACGTCATTCTTCATGAGCACCCCTTGTGCGGGGCTCTTTTCTTTCACGGAAACAACGATCACCCCTTTTACTTCGTCCGGTATCTTTGCCCTTTCCCTCGCAACGGGAGTCAGCTCCTGCACTTCCACCCCGATAAGGGCATTGCTCACCGTATCCCTGTCCGCGACCTTTCTCCCGGGGAGCTCTCCCAGAGTGATCGAGCCCGTCATCTCCTTCCCGTTCCTTATGAAACGCAGGGAGGCGCTCTTCCCCGGGGCCGTGTTGCCCACCATGTTCCTGAGGGACGAAGCGCTCTCCACTCTCTTTCCGTCGAATTCCACAATCAGGTCTCCCCGCTGCAGTCCGGATTTCTCCGCGGGGCTGTTCTTCATCACCTCCGTCACGAGGGCGCCCCTCTGCTCTCTGGTATCAAGGAATTTCGCCAGATCGGGAGTAAGGTCCTGAATGCTCACCCCCATCCACCCGCGGCTCACCTTTCCCGTTTTGATGATGCTCTGCGCCACGGTATTCGCCATGTCCGAGGGAATGGCGAACCCCACTCCCATGTAGCCCCCGCTCGTGGAAGCGATGGCAGTATTGATCCCGATCAGCTCCCCGTTGATGTTGACAAGGGCTCCCCCCGAGTTGCCCGGGTTCACCGCGGCGTCCGTCTGGATGAAGTCCTCATAATCCGTGATCCCCAGGTCCGCCCTTCCGATGGCGCTCACAATGCCCATGGTGATCGTCTGGTTCAGCCCGAAGGGGTTTCCGATGGCGATAACGACATCCCCCGTCCTGAGGGCCGATGACTTCCCCATCCGAGCGGCGGGGAGGTCCTTCGCCTCGATCCTGATCACGGCAATGTCCGTCTGCGGGTCGGTGCCGATGACCTTGCCCCTGAACTCCCTCTTATCGTTGAGCGTTACCTTGATTTCGTCCGCATTCTGTACCACATGCAGGTTCGTGAGGATATAGCCGTCCCTCGAAACGATCACTCCCGACCCGAGGGCAGCGGACTTGAACTTCCCCCCGGGGGCGGGGTGGTCACGGTCACCGAAAAACTTTCTGAAGAAAGGATCGTTGAAAAACTCCCCAAAGGGGGTTTCCTCTATATTCACCGTTGTCACGGTGGATACATTCACCACCGAAGGGCTCGCTACCTCGGCGATTTCCGACAGGGACCTGCTCAGGCGTGAAAGGAACTCCCTCGCCTCCCCCGACACCCCTTTTTCCTCGGCATAGCTGCTATTCACCCCGGGGATAAAACCTGCGCTGACAAGACAGAAAGCTGCCGCTGCGAGAATTCTGCATGCAAGGGCCACAAAACGTGCGCGACTCATGGGAACACCTCCTTTTCTACGACTCTGCCTTTCGGCGCGGGTAAAAGAAATGTCCGGCGTTCTTGACTCATGCGCCGTACAGGTATGTTCGTACCGTCTGCTCCAGCCCGCCCAGGGCTCCACTCTTGTCTAGAATTATCAGGAACATCACTTGGGCCATGGAGAAGTTGATCCCCCGGAAAACCGCCCGGTAAACCCCGCTATCCCGGTCCTCCCTGAAAAGCCGTATCCCCTGCAGGGAGAGCCCGGCTGCGGCCGCTATGAACAAGAAGCAGGAGACAGGGGAGCCGGCGGCAGCGTGCAGGGGAATCAGGAGGCAAGTGACCGCCGCGGCGTTGATCCATACGAAAAGCACCCTCGTCAACTGCTCCCTGCTCAGGAGGGCAGCTACCGAAGGAATACCCGCCCCCTCGTATTCCCGGCCCCATTGGAGCGCAAGAAGCCAGGAATGGGGTATCTGCCAGAGAAAGAGGAGGGAACATACCGCCACCAGTTCCATCCCCGGCAGCCCTCCCCCTGCGGACACCCATCCGATGGCGGGGGGCAGCGCTCCCGCCACTCCTCCGGGAACCGCCGCAAAAGCGCTCTTTCGTTTGAGGTAGGTGTAGAAGCAGTTGTACCAGAACGCGGTCCCCGCGCCCAGAACGGCGGCAGCAAGGCTTCCCCGCACAAGCAGCAAGAGGCCCGCCGCGACAAGGACCAGCGAAAAGAGCAATGCGGCGCATGGCCGTATCCTCCCTGCAGGAAGGGGTCTGTTCCATGTGCGCGGCATGAGGCGATCGAGGTGCCGGTCCATGTAATGGTTGAGAGCGCAGGAGCCGCCTGCAAGGAGCAGTACCCCCGCGGTAAGTCCCGCCAGGCTCCTTCCGCCGCCGTGCGGCGCAAGGAGGAACCCTGCCGCTGCGGATGCGGTAGAGAGGAGGGTTATTCTCGGTTTGCACAAGGCGCAATACGCCCGTATTATTTCATGGAGTTTCATCGAAGCGATTTCAGGTATTCCACGATCTCATTCAGTTCCTCCTCCGTCAGGGGGATGACCGGCATTGCGGCGGGGTACCCCTCGACAATATCCGCATTCGGCTCGATGAGGGATTTCCTCAGGTATCCCTCATCGATAATGACCTCCCTTTTCTTTCCGCCAGTAATAACTACTGTCTTTTCGCCGTACTTCCCCTTGAAAGTCGGGCCTATCTTCCTGGTCCCGTCGGTGCTGTGGCATCCGAGGCAGCCCTTCGACTGCAGGAGTTGTGCCCCCCTTTCTCCGGGGGCCGCCGCTTTCTCTGCGCGGTACCACGTATCGAACTCTCCTGCGGGCATGACCAGCAGCTTCGAAATCATGTGAGAGTGCCCTACCCCGCAGTATTCGGTGCAGAATATATCATACGTGCCGGTCTCGTTCGCCGTAAACCACAGGTGCGTCTTCATACCCGGAACAGTGTCCTCCTTTATCCGGAAAGCGGGGAGGTAGAAGCTGTGGAGCACATCCGTCGCGGTAAGGACGAGCTTTACCGGTTTGCCCACGGGCACCCTGAGAACGTCGCTCTTTTTCCCGTTTTCATATTCGAACTCCCAGGACCATTTCCTGCCCACCACCGCGACCGGCATGGCGTCTTCAGGAGGAGTGCGCAGGTAGTCGAAATCGGCCCATCCCACATAGAACAGCCCCAGAACGATCATGATGGGTATCACCGTCCAGACGATTTCGAGCACCCGGTGTTCCTTCACCTCCGCGGGATGCGGATTCCTTTTCTTATGATACTTCACCAGGAACAGGATGATCAGGAAAGTAATGAGGGAAAGCAGAACGACACAGGTGCCCACGATAATGAAAAAGGGCGTATCAATGGTGCCTGCCGTATTGGAAGGTCCTGAAAACATAGATCACCTCACCGGTACCATGTATCCGCGTAGGTAAGCCCGAGAATCGCCGTCAGGGTCAGAATTCCCAGGGCAAGGATCCCTTTCACAAACCTGTCCTCATGCTTTAAATGCATGAAGAACTCCAGAACCAGTCCCGCCTTGAGAGAGGCGATAAGAAAGTTGACCGGTACGCTGTAGCGGGTAAGCCCGGCCCGTGCCACCAGGACAGTAACCGCCAGGAGCACCACCAGGGCACCCCATACAAGAAAATAGGTGCGGTAGCCGAAAACAGGGGACTGCTTCCCCGGGTGTGTCCGTTCCATTTCCCCTCCTTATGTTGCCAGGTAGAAAAGCGGAAAAAGGTAGATCCATACGATATCGACAAAATGCCAATAGAGTCCCGTATTTTCGAGCAGCGTGACATTCTGTGCGCCGATACTCCCCTTCGCGGTGTAATACATCATGAACGAGATGACAAAGATCCCGACGAGGACATGGAGCCCGTGCAGGCCCGTCATCGCATAATAGAGGCTGAAGAAAATGATCTCCCCGTGGCTCTTCTGCATCATCACGGGGGAATCCGGATAGATACCCCGGAGGATCTTGTCGCTCCACTCGAAATACTTGACGACAAGAAAAACCATGCCCTGCAGGACCGTAGCCCCCTGCAGGAAGTACGACAGCCTACTGCTCCCTTTTCGTAATGCGGCAATGGAAAGGGCGATGGTCAGACTGCTGGTGAGCAGCACCGCCGTATTGAGCGTCCCGAGGAGGATGCTCTCGTCCTGGGCGGCGGTATGAAAATCCTGCGGATGCGATTCTCGGAAAACCGAATACAGGAGGAACAGTCCCCCGAAGAAAATGAGCTCCGTAATAAGGAAGAACCACATCCCGTATTTCGACCCTGTGGAATCCCGGTGTTCCATGCGCCCCCCTTTTCTATTCTTCCCAGCGGGACCCGTGCTCTTTGTAGACAGGGGTTTCCCTGAAATTCTCCGCGGGCGGAGGAGAGGGAATCTGCCATTCGAAGCTCTTGCCGCCCCACGGGTTCGCCGTCGCCCTTTCCCCCCGGAAGAGTGCGAGGATCAGGTTCGCAAAAATGATCGTCAGCCCGAGGAAAAGCACCCACGAGCCGATGGTGGAGAGCAGATTGCCGTTGAAGTATCTCTCCGGATAATCGAAGTACCTCCGCGGCATCCCGTCATAGCCGAGAATGAACATGGGGAAAAAGAGGAGATTGAAACCGACGAACAGAATGGCCCAGCCGATCACCGCAGGCTTTTCGCGGTACATTCTCCCGAACATCTTGGGGAACCAGTAGTGTAATCCAGCCAGCACGGCAAAGCCCGCACCCCCGAACATCACGTAATGGAAATGGGCCACGATGAAGTAGGTGCCGTGCACATGCAGGTTCGGGATGATGGCACCGATGATCAACCCGGTAAGTCCCCCGAGGGAGAAGAGGAAGAGAAAGCCGAGGGCGAAGAGAAACGGGGCTTTCAGGTCGATGGAGCCCCGGTACATGGTGGAAACCCAGTTGAACACCTTTATCCCGCTCGGAACGGCCACAAGAAAGGTGATCAGGGAGAAGATGACCCGCGCAGTATCGCTCATCCCGCTGGTGAACATGTGGTGTCCCCATACCAGGTAGCCGACCCCCGCGATGGCTACCGAAGAGAGCGCCACCGCCTTGTACCCGAAAAGCCAGCGTTTCGTAAAGACGGGAATCACCTCGCTGATGATTCCCATGGCCGGCAGGATCATTATATACACCGCGGGATGGGAATAGGTCCAGAACAGGTGCTCGTACATGATAGGGTCTCCTCCGTGCGCCGGATCGAAGAAATCGATTCCGAAGACCCTCCCGAATATGATCAGAATGAGAGTAATGGCGAGCACCGGGGTGGCGAGCATCTGCACCCATCCGGTGGCGTAGAGGGTCCAGACGAAGATGGGCATGCGGAACCAGGTCATGCCCGGCGCCCGAAGGCGGTGAATGGTGACTACGAAATTTAACCCGGTGAGAATGGAAGAGAAGCCGAGGAGGAACACTCCGAAAACGGCTATGGCGACGTTTGTTTCGGTCTGGAAGCTGTAGGGCGCATAAAAAGTCCACCCGGTATCCGGAGGTCCCCCACCGCTGAAGAGTGCGACAAGGATGATCCCCACCCCGGCCAGGTAAAGCCACCAGGAGAGCCGGTTGATCCGGGGAAAGGCCACGTCCCGCGCTCCCAGCATGATCGGCAGGAAGAAATTCCCGAAGGCGACGGGGGCACCGGGAATGATGAAGAGAAAAATCATTACGATCCCGTGCGTGGTGAATATCTGGTTGTAGGTGTGCGCATCCATGAACTTCCCGGGCGCGATGAGGTTGAGCCGGACAAGCAGCCCCAGGATGACCCCCACCCAGAAGAAGAGGAGGAGCGCCCCGAGATACATGATGCCGATGCGCTTATGGTCGGTGGACATGAGCCATGCAAGGATACCCTTCCATTTCCCCTCGTTCCGATAAAAGCCGGATTCGCCGGAAGAACTAACGATATCCATCCCTCTCCTCCTCACTCTCTCCTTCCGTTCGTGCGTTTTCTCTTCTCCTCTGCCCGCAGGAACAGGAAGAGGACTCCCAACACTGTCAGGGTTGCCCCCCCTGCTATCCGTGAAAAGGCAGCAAACGCATCCTGCAGGTCAGGCTCATGATGGAAGCAATAAAAGGGCGTCTTTTTGCCGCCCCTCTGCACCTCTCCCCGGGAGGCCTCGGAAAGCGCCTTTTCGAGCTCGACGGGGGAGAAAGTCACCGGGTACCCGGCGCCGTACTGATATCGTGAGACGGGGAGAGACTTCGTTATTTTCCCTTCAGGGGAAAGAAAGAGCAGGACTTCCGGGTGAATATACCCGTGCGGCACCTGTTTGAACCGTATCCCGGCCGCTTCCGTTACCCTCAGGATATCCTCCCTCCTGCCGGTAAGGAATTTCCATGCCCCATCCGGGAAGGGCTTGCCGATAGCTTTGATATAATTGACTTTCTTGCTGCGGGCATATTCCGGGGTGTCTGTTGCATCGAAGCTCAGGGAGAGTATCCTGAAGTCCCTCCCCGGCTCGGATTTCAGCTTTCCCACCGCATCGGCAAGGCCCCCGAATACCTGCGGGCAGATATGGGAGCACTGATAATACGTGATGACAAGGATCGCGGGCGTGCCAAGGAACTCCCGCAAGGCCGCTCCCCTCCCCTCCTCGTCGTAGAGGAACGCATCGAGGGGAAGGGAATACCCCGTCCTTTCCTCAAAGGCGGCTTCAGATCCTGGTCCCGCTCCGGGCTGTCCTCCCGGGTTTCCGGCAGTGTGGCGGAAATCTCCGGAAGCCGCAGCCTGGAGGAGCATACATGCCATGAAGAGGGTGAAGGCAATCTTTTTCATGTTCCACTCCCCGTAACCACTCTTCCCGTACGGACGGCAGGGGTGCCGCCCCGGGTGGTTCTGCTCTGCCGGGCACTCCGTAAGGCAACCGCTACCGGGTGCCCGGGCCCGTCCTCTTCGGACTCTTTTTCCCTGTTGTCGTTGTCCGCCTCCCGCTCTTCACCACCTCATGCCCGCCGAACTCCCTCCGGAGTGCGGCCTGAAGCTTATCGGAGAAAGGCGCCGCCTGCCGTGAGCGGAACCTCCCGAAGAGCGAGAGGGCGATGAGGGGGACAGGGAGCCCCATTTCCACCGCCTGCTGCACCGTCCACCGTCCTTCCCCCGAGTCCTCCACATGTCCCGTGACCGAAGAGAGGGTAGCATCCCGCCTGAACACTGCGGCACAGAGCTCCAGGAGCCATGAGCGGACAACGCTGCCGTGATTCCACAGGTGGGCGATACCCCCGAGATCCAGGTGTTTCGCGTACGGTGACGCCTGCAGCATCTGGAAACCCTCTCCGTAGGCCGCCATCATACCGTACTCGATCCCGTTGTGCACCATTTTCACAAAGTGCCCTGCTCCCACCGGCCCGCAATGCAGGTAGCCGTCCTTCGGAGCAAGGGTCTTCAGAAGGGGCTCTATCCGCTTGAAGTCTCCTCTCTCCCCTCCCGCCATAAGGCAGTATCCCTCCTTAAGGCCCCAGATCCCCCCGCTCACCCCCACATCCATGTAGGAAATCCCTCTCTTTCCGAGCTGCTCCTCATGCCGGAGGTCATCCCCATGAAAACTGTTCCCTCCGTCGATGACCAGATCCCCTTCCTCGAGGATTTCCTGCAGGGAATCGACGGTATCGTCCACGGGCTTTCCGGCGGGAATCATGAGCCATATCACCCGCGGGGGCCTCAGCAGGAAGGCCATATCCTCAAGGGAATAGGCTCCCTTTGTCCCTTTCTGCCCCCGCGCTGCCTCCCGAACCTTTTCAGGGGACCTGTCATGCACCACCACGGTGTGCCCTCCCCTGCGCAGCCGTATCGCCATGTTCAAGCCCATTTTACCGAGACCTACCATGCCTATCTGCATCGGGTGTCTCCCTTGAAAGAGTCAGCGGTATTTTCCCTGAGCGTTTACGAATCGGGAACATTGTTTTTGATCCTGAGTCCCCCCTGAACCAGGATAAAGAGGACATAGACAGCAGTCACCAGAAAGAAAAAGGGAAGGGGCCGCATGCCCGGACGTATCAATTGCGCACGATCCACGCCGTTCAGCTCCAGGATATACGCCTCGATATTCGCGATCTCCTGCTGGGTAAGGGTGTGGGTTGCCCCGAAAGCCGGCATGCTCAGGGAGGCCTTTCCTCCCGCGGGAACGGAACCGTTCTGGATGATCCGGTCTATGTTCCGCGCAAACACCTTCGGGTCGGCACTGTATAATTCCTTCCTGACCGGATTGAGAGGGGGAACCGTTCCCTCCCGGGAGCCGGGATTGGGCACGGGTTTCGCCCCGTCGGGGCCATGACAGGAAGCACAAAAGTCCTTAAAAAGAGCCCCTCCGCGCCCGGCGCTTCCGATGATGCCTGCCGCCGCGCCGGACGCTCCCCCCGCATCCGGAACAGAAGACCCCCCGCTGAGCTCAGCCCTGCGGGAAAGGGGCGAGGGGGTTTTCCGTGCAGCAGAAGCAGCGGGGGCCGGAGCAGGAGCTTCCCCCGGCGCTCCCATCAGGAAGGAAACCATCGCATTCACTTGTTCCCGGGGCAGATGGGCGAACGAGGGCATGATGGTGGAGGGATTATGCGCCCCCGGATTCCTGATCTGCTCGATAAGCCACGCCCTTCCCCTGTTCTTCAAGCCCCCCCGGTTCAGCGCCGGCGCCGTAGTACCACCCGATCCCTCCACGCGGTGGCACCCGGTGCACCCTGCATCCCTGAACAGGCCCAACACCCTCCCCTCTCCCGCAGAAGAGACGCCGGGAGCGGAGGGAATGCTCTCTTTTTTCCGTTCCTGCTCTCCCGGCCCGGTCCTTTCCGTCCGGGCGACAGCCCCCTGGGCAAAACCCGGACTGTAGTACCCCATGAGAGTAAGAACGGTAATGATTCCGAGGAAAAGCAGACCGAGCAGCAGTGCGACGGGCCGCCGGAAGGGGTTTCTCTCCGGATTACGGTCGATAAAAGGAAGGAGGAGGAGCAAGGAAACCATCAGGGTGGGTACACCCACCGTCCCCACCGGTTCGAGGGGACCCTGAAAATACTTGAGCGCCTCATAGAGAAAAAGGAAGTTCCACTCCGGCTTCGGGACATAGGTAGTGTCCTGCACGTCGGCGGGACCCGAAAAAGCGGGGGGAATGAAGACGGAAAGGGCGATGAGCAAAAACAGAAGCACGGAGATGGTGATCGTATCCTTAAATGCCTGGTGGGGCCAGAAGGGCTCATGGCCTTTCTTCTTCTCCTCCTCCCAGGGACCCGCGCTGCCGAAACGCCGGAAAGCGACGAAATGGACGCCGAAAAGAGCAAGCAGGCCCAGAGGGAACACCATCGTATGCATCGCAAAGAAACGGGATAGAGTCAGTTGCCCCATCTCCTCACCGCCGCGCAGCAGGCGCTTTACCAGATCCCCTACAACGGGGGTCGTGCCCGCGATGCTGGTGCCCACCTCTCCCGCCCAGTACCCATGCTGATCCCAGGCAAGGGGCCCCCCGGTGAAGCTCAACCCCATGGTGGTCAGAAGGAGGAAGACACCCGCCAGCCAGGTCAGCTCACGGGGCTTTTTGTACGCTCCCCAGAGAAACACCCGTACCATATGGAGCACCACGACGATAATCATCACCTGCGCTCCCCAGTAATGGAGATTGTGTATCAGCCATCCGAACGGCACCTCCGTCCTCAGGAAACCGAGGCTGTTGTACGCATGGTCGACGGTGGGCACATAGAAAAAAATCTGCAGGAGGCCTGTTACTGCCTGGAGCAGAAAGAGCGTGAGAATAGCGCTGCCCTCGGTATAGGCGAAACGCGCGCCGCCGGGAATCTCCTCGTCCAGGACCAGGCGGATAAGGGGTACGACAGGCCATCTCTCGTTGATCCAGTGTCCAATGCGCGAAAGCATCTTCTCCTCCTGAGCCGGGGTCGTATTTCTAAGCAGTAACTTTTTCGGGTATACCTACCTTGAAGCGTTTCCATTGGACAAGCAGGGTGCCGTTCTCGATCCGCACAGGAAGAGTATCCAGGGGACGGGGAGCGGGACCGCCGAGCACCCGGCCGTCAGGTGCGAAGGCACTCGCATGGCAGGGGCATTCGAACCGGTTCATCTGCCCGTTCCATAGAAAATGGCACCCCAGGTGCGGGCAGATCGGCGAAAAGACGGTCACCTGCCGGGGGGAATGCTTGATAACCCAGACGGAATGCAAGACGGGCGTATGAAAGAAAGCCTCTTCCGACTCCACCTGAAAACGCACCCGCGTGGGCTTCCTTTCGGGCACTGAACCGAGATCCGCAACCGGTATCCACGGCTCTCTTTTCGGTGCGGAGGAGGATCCGACCAAGGCCTTGATAAAGGGAATTCCCAGGATAAGGGCATTGAGTGCGGCAAGGGAACCCACTATCCACAAGAGAAACCTGCGCCGCGTGGTCTCTTGTTGTCCTTCGAGCGGCCCGTTGCCGGGCCCCTTGTCGGGCAGGGTATCGGAAGAGTAAGGACCGCTTTCCATCGCCTTTCCTCCTGTATAGTTAGGATGCGCAGGCAGTCTAGCCGTTTCTTACCAAAAGCTTAGCATGTTTTTGCCGGGGGGGGCAAATAAGGTACGATCAAAATCGGCGGCACGAAGAAGCTCCCGGAGGAGAGCGCATTATGAGAAGGGTATCGTGGGGGGGGGCGGAGTGAACCGGCGAATCCTGAATACTTGCAATACGGAGATCTTTTTTACTACAATCCTTTCCATTCGGTCTTTGCATCTACTGTACCCGTCCCGACGGGGCAGAGGCGTCCATCCTCTGACGGGACGTACAACCGGGCAAAAGGGAGGGAAATTCCCGGCAGCATGTGCTTAATAGACAAAACGATACAGACTTCCCGCTTTTCAGGTGCTTTTTTTCTCCCGAACCCGCGACGTGTGTCCCGGAGACGACGGAAGACGGATATTCTGGTCCCCCTTTCCCTTGTTGCGCTGCTTTTCTTCTTTCTCTCCCCCGCCTCTGCATTACCCGAACCCCGGCCCGACCCGCGGATGGAGGACCTCACCGCCCTCAGCATCGAGGAGCTCATGGACATAACCGTGTACAGTGCTTCGAAGTACCGGCAGGACGCGCAGGAGGCGCCTTCCTCGGTAACGGTGATCACCGCTGCGGAAATAAAAAGATACGGCTACCGTACCCTTGCCGACCTGCTCCGCAGCGTCAGGGGCTTCTCCATTACCTATGACCGTATTTACCATTTTGCCGGGGTAAGAGGATTTGCACGTCCCGGCGACTATAACACCCGTATCCTGCTCCTGGTGAACGGGCACCGGATCAACGATATCATTTTCAACCAGGGCTTTATCGGGACGGACTTCCCCCTGGATATCGACCTTATCGACAGGGTGGAAATCATACGGGGGCCCTCCTCTTCCCTCTACGGGACCAGTGCCTTCTTCGGGGTCATCAATGTCATCACACGGACGGGCAGCGAGATAAAAGGCGTTGAAGTATCCGGGGAAGCCGGAGGGTATGATACCTTCAAGGAAAGGGCCTCCTTCGGAATAGTACGGCAGTCGTTCAAGGGCCTCGTTTCCGGAAGCGTCTACCGCAGCAGGGGTAAAGACCTCTCCTTCAGGGAATTCGATTCCCCTGACACCGGAAACGGGATCACCTCCGGCACCGATTACGACAGGAACTACAGTCTTTTCACCAGGATCTCCTACCTCGACTTTTCCCTGGAAGGGGCTCTCGCTGCGCGCACCAAGGGTCTTCCCACAGCCCCCTATAACGCACAATTCGGCAATCCCGACAACCGTTTCAGGGATGAACGGGGGTATGTCGAGTTGCGGTACGAGAAAAACTTCAGCGAAGACCTGGGGATAACGGGGAGGGTCTATTATGACATCTACCGGTACCGCGGCTCTATCGTAAGCGCCGATACCCTTGTGACCAATAAGGATAAGGACAACGGCACCTGGTGGGGGGGCGAGGTAAAGCTCGTCTTCAAACCCCATTCCGCCCACAAGGTGACCATGGGAATGGAGTACCAGGATGCCATAGAGCAGCAGCAAAAGAACTACGACGCCGATCCGTATGCCTTGTATCTCGACGATTCGAGGAATACAAAAGTATGGGCCGTATACTTCCAGGACGAGATCTCCCTGACCTCCCGCCTTATCGCAAACCTGGGCGTCCGCTATGACCACTATTCCGACTTCGGCGGGACCTTCAATCCCCGCCTTGCCCTCATTTACTCTCTCTCCTCCGACACGACCCTCAAGCTCCTCTATGGAGAGGCATTCAGGGCTCCCAATGTTTATGAGCTTTACTACAATGACGGCGGTCTGAGCATAAAGGCAAATCCCGGCCTCCGTCCCGAAACCATCAAGACTTACGAGGCGGTTCTCGAAAAGAGGTGGGGAGAGTACCGTGCGACCCTCACGTCCTTTTATTACCGTATTCGGGATATTATCTCGTTGCGGACCGACCCGGCCGACGATCTCCTCGTCTACGAGAACGCCGATCAGGCTGAGGCGCTGGGGATGGAGGGCGAGCTCGAACGCAAATGGCGCACCGGAGCGGCAGCACGGATAAGCTATTCCTACCAGAACGCGCGTGACGACCGTTCCGGTGAGTGGCTCACCAATTCGCCCCGCCACCTTGCCAAGGTCAACATCATCCTTCCCCTCCTGCCCGACAGGATCTTCTGGGGGATAGAGACGCAGTATACGGGAAAAAGGAGGGCGAGGGACGATCAGCATGCAGGGGATTCTTTCCTGGTCAATACAACGATCCTCACCCGGAAGTTCGTAAAAAATCTCGAATTCTCCGCGAGCATTTACAACCTCCTTGGCAGGAAGTACCAGGATCCTGCCTCAGATGAGCACCCGCAAGCCCTCATCGAACAGGATGGCCGGAACTTCAGGCTGAAGCTTACGTATCGTTTCTTCTGATCTATGAGAAAACGTATCCGGTCATGGTCATGGTATTTTTCCTCCCTGGCATGCTTTGTTTTGGCGTTTCTCCTTGCCCCCGTTCACGAGCACGCCCGCGCAGAGGGGGGAGAATACCGCGTCAAAGCGGCCTTCCTTTATAATTTTCTCAAGTTCACGGAGTGGCCCCCTGCCGCGTTTCCCCCGGACAGCACCTCCCTCACCCTTTGCTTTCTCGGCGAAAACCCTTTCGGTGAGAACCTGGATGACCTGAAAAGCAAGAGCGTGGGAGGAAAGAGGCTTGCCGTCCGGTACCTCCTTTCCGCTCCGAACGCCAAAGGCTGCCATCTTCTCTTTATCGCCGCTTCGGAAAAGGGGAATCTTGCCCAGACCCTTGAGGCTCTCAGGGGCCTCCCCCTCCTTACCATCGGAGACTCGGAGGGTTTCGCCCAGAAGGGCGTGATGATAAACATGTATATCGAGGAGGAGCGGGTACGCTTCGAGGTGAACCTGAAGACGGTGAAAAAGGCCGGGTTACGACTGGATTCCCGCCTGCTCAAGCTGGCGAGGATCGTACAGGAATAGATATGCGTGAAAAGGAAAGCATACAGCGGAAGCTGATACGGGTCAACCTCATCGCCTTCGGGGTCGCCTTTCTTCTCCTCACCCTGGCGCTGGTTGTGGAGGTCATCTCCGAATTCAAGAAGCACCTGGTGAACAATATCGTGACGCAGGCCATCATCATCGGGAAGAACAGCACTGCCGCCCTCTCTTTCAATGACCCGAAAGCGGCGGAAGAGAACCTCTCCTCCCTGAGGGGCATCCCCACTGTGGAGCAGGCGGTAATGTACTCCCGCGAAGGTGTCGTGTTCGCGCAGTACCGTCGCAGCGGGGTACAAAGCGACATTCCCCGCCTCTCCGGCTCCCTCAATGGCGAGTACCGGCACCATTTCAGCGGAGGGCGGCTCCATGTGTTCCACCCCATCTTCCTGGCCGATGAGACGATCGGCACCCTCTACCTGCGCTCCGACCTGAAGGGTCTCTACTCCCTCGTCCTGAAAAACGGGGCCACCGTAGTCGTCATCGCCTCCCTCTCCTTTGTCGTGGCTTTCCTCCTCCTTTCCAAACTGCAGAAGAGGCTCACCGTCCCCCTTTTCGACCTCTTCCGGGTCATGCAGGAGGTTTCCCGGACAAAGGATTACTCCCTCCGCGTTCCGCTCCGCAGCGACGATGAGCTGGGCACCCTTGCCCTCGGCCTGAACGAGATGCTCGAACAGATCGAGAAATGGGGGAGAGAGAGGGAGATGCACCGTCTGCATCTGGAAAAAATGGTCATCCTCCGCACCGCTGAGCTCGAGGCGGCAAACCGGAGGCTTCAGGAGGAGCTTTCCGAGCGCATCAAGACCACCGAGGAGCTCGGAAGAAAGACCGGTGAGCTCGCAAAGACCTCGGAGGACCTCCGCTTCGCCCTCGAATCGGAAAAACGCTTTCTCGCCACCATGAGCCATGAAATCAGGACACCGCTGAATGCCGTGATCGGGTTCGGGGACATCCTGCTGTCCACCCCCCTCGACGATTACCAGAATCACCTTCTTTCCAATTCACAAAAGAGCGCCCACCACCTCCTTTCTCTTATCAATGATGTACTCGATGTTTCCAAGATAGACGCCGGACAACTGGAATTGAAGAGTGAATACTTCGATATCGAAGAGCTCCTCGGGGAGTGTCTTACCATTGTCTCCTCCTCTTCCGTCAAAAAGGTGCAGTGGCTCCACGATATCCCCCCCATGGACTTCCTGGTCAAGGGGGACTCCCTGCGCATCAAGCAGATCTTTCTGAATCTCCTGGGAAATGCCGCCAAGTTTACCGAGGAGGGCCATATCCGTCTTTTCCAGGTCAGCCGCGAAGAGCCCCCTTCCGGCAGTATGAAATTCCTGTTCTGTGTGGAAGACTCCGGCATCGGCATTCCCCCGGAGCGGATCGGTTCCCTCTTCTCTCCCTTCCGGCAGGTGCATTCCGCCCACTACGGCGGCACCGGACTCGGCCTCTACCTTTCCCGGTCCCTGGCGCGCATGATGGACGGGGATGTTACGGTGGAAAGCAGCGAGGGGACGGGATCGCGTTTTTATGTAAGCCTGACCCTGCAGACAGCCCCGAAGACCGCTCCGGGGAAAAGGGAGCCCCAGGACCCGCTCTCGCTCCGGGACAAGTACTGCCACCTCAGGGTTC
Organism: Nitrospira sp.; assembly: GCA_002634385.1. GTDB lineage: Bacteria > Nitrospirota > Thermodesulfovibrionia > Thermodesulfovibrionales > Dissulfurispiraceae > Nitrobium > Nitrobium versatile. Next base: position 43,584 of record NSJL01000018.1, on the reverse strand, counting down.
TCGTTGCGGAAGATGTGGAGATGAATATCTTTGTCATCAGGGAGCTATTCAGAAAGTTCTTTTCCCTGGAGCCGGATATCGCACGGGACGGAAACGAGGCGGTGGCAATGGCGCAGGGAAACAGGTACGATATGATATTCATGGATATACAGATGCCTCTCCTCGACGGAATCGGCGCCACCCGGGCCATCAGAAAGGCGGGGATCACCACTCCCATCGTCGCTCTTTCGGCACACGCGATCTCCGATGACATGGAATCAGCCCGTAGAAGCGGCATGGACGATTACATTATCAAACCCGTCAAGAAGGAAAGCATCGGGAGAATCCTTCAGAAATATACGGGGGGCGAAAGGGCGAAAGAGAATGCAGGTGAAGTACCGGCAGCCCCCATGGCGGATGAGAGAGGGAAAGAGCACCCGGAAAGGGGAAGCCTCAGGGAGACAGCCCTGGCCTATTTCACCGAAACCTTCGGCGGCGATGAAGTGAACGCCCGCCACCTCCTCGAAAGCTCCATGGATTCCGTCAGGTCCGAAGTCAGGGAAATAGAAAGTGCCCTGAAAAACGAAAACACCGTCGCCCTGCAGCGGGCGCTCCATTCCCTGAAAGGGGTTCTCCTGAACAGCGGCCTTCCGGAGCAGGGCGAATCCGCGGCAGTGCTGAATCGTATCGTGAGGGGGGGAGCAGACCCCGGGAGGATCAAATCGGAAACGGAGGCGCTGGTGTCCCTTTTGAAACCTTATTACGAATAGCATACGAATAGCAGAATGGATACAATCGTATTCACGCAAGGAGAAAGCGAATGAAGACAATCAATGTGCTTATTGTGGATGACGTCCCCTTCATGCGGCAGTTTATAAAGAGCTGTTTACAGATGTCCTTTCCGGAGATCAATGCCGAAGAGTCGAGCAATGGATCCTCCGCCAGGGAGAGGCTGCAGAGCATCCCCTTCGATCTCGTCCTGTGCGACTGGGAAATGCCCAGCCTGAAAGGAGACGAACTGCTCCAGTGGATGCGCTCCGAGGAGGACACGCGGGATACGCCCTTCATCATGATAACGGGGAAAAGGGAGAAAGAATTCATCATCAAAGCGCTGGAGCTGGGGGTGACCGACTATATAATAAAGCCGGTGAATTGCGACACCCTGGCGAAAAAAATCATCTCCGCGCTGAAGGGTCGGAGATAGAGTCTTCTCCCTGTCTTTTCCGTCCCTCCCTGCCTCACCCCTGCTTTTTTTCTGCCGTATCTCTGCCTCTTTCCGTCTCTCCTTCTGTTGACATTTGATTTCAGTGTGATAAATTGAAAATAGGGTTATGCCGTATGCACCCAAGAGCAAGGAGGGATACAATATGAAGAAAATCATCCTGGTGTCCGTCTGTACCGCTTTCTTTCTTTTGTCCTCGTTACCCGCCCTGGCAGCGTCGAAGGCAACCGCTCAGGGAAAGGCGCTCTTCGAAAAGCATTGCGCGGTATGCCATCCCGGCGGGGGCAATACCATACGTCCCGAAAAGACCCTCCATCGGAAGGCACTGGCCGAGCACAATATTACCACGGCCAAGGACATCATAAAAACAATGAGAAATCCCGGACCGGGTATGCCGCGGTTCGACAAGGCCACCATTCCCGATAAAGACGCGCAGAAGATCGCCGGGTACATATTGAACACCTTTAAATAACCCGCGGGAAAGGGGAACCGGAGCCACCGGGGGATGCCTAAGAAATGAGAGATACGCCATGAAAGCACTCGCGCTCTATCCCGGAGCAAAGGAGGTAACTCTGGTAGACCGTCCGGAGCCGTCCCGCACCTCTCCGGACGAGGTGAGACTGCAGGTACTGCAGGTCGGTATCTGCGGAACGGACCGTGAGGAGGTTTCGGGGGGGCGCGCCCGGCCGCCGGAGGGCCGTCAGAACCTGGTCATCGGCCATGAAATGTTCGGTCGTGTGGTGGAGACCGGCGAGGCGGTTACCCGGGTCAAACCCGGTGATTATGCGGTCTTCACGGTGCGCAGGGGATGCGGCAGATGTATGCCCTGCATGATGAACCGTTCCGATATGTGCGAGACCGGAGGATACAGCGAGCGGGGCATTATGGGTCTGGACGGATACCAGACGGAATTCGTGGTGGATAAGGAGGTCCACCTGATCCCCGTCCCCCCTGATCTGAAAGAAACCGGGGTTCTCACCGAACCCCTCTCCATTGTAGAGAAAGCCATCCAAGGGGCGGTGCAGGTGCAGACAGCGCGTCTTCCCCATTCCCAGGCCTCTCCCGACTGGCTGTACGGCCGCCGGTGCCTGGTGGCAGGACTCGGTCCCATCGGGCTCCTTGCAGCCCTCGCGCTCCGCCTTCGCGGGGCCGAAGTTTTCGGCATGGACGTAGTGGACAGGGAGACGGCAAGACCCCGCTGGCTGGCCGAAATCGGAGGAACGTACGTGGATGGCCGCTTGCTTCGTCCCGATACGGTCGCCGACGCCCTCGGTCCGATGGAACTGGTTTTCGAGGCGGCAGGAATTGCGTCGCTGGCATTCAATCTCCTGGATGCCCTCGCCATCAATGGCGTGTATGTGCTCACCGGGGTACCGGAGGGAAGCCGTTCCGTGCAGATCCCCGGAGAGGAGCTCATGCGAAGGCTTGTGATGAACAATCAGATCATGATGGGAAGCGTCAACGCCGCTCCCGGCCATTTCCGCATGGCCGTGCAGGACCTTTCCGTAGCAAGCCTGCGCTGGGGAAAAGCGGTGGAGAGGCTCATTACCCATCGTCTTGACCCCGCCGGTTCCGCAGAGATCTTTCACACACACAAGGACGACGAGATCAAAGTAGTTATCCGATGGGATGGTGCATAACCTCGTAACCCGAACATCGGCGTATCCGGGGGGAAACATGACGTCTCCAACCATACCCCTCTTCCCCTCGTCCATCCAAGACCGCCGGTGAGTTCCCCCGCCAGCAGCCACCGTTGAATACATTCTCCCAAATCGTCATATAATTAAATAGAAGGGGACAGAACGAGAACAAACACCATATCCTTAAAGGAGGTATGCTTTATGGATAGAGAAATAGTAATTCTGATTACCGCTCTGGCAGGAAGCTTTCTCGCCGGAATCGTCCTTGCCCGGTTCCTGTTCAGAAAAGCGTCACTAATAAAGAACTCGGACAACACTTTCACTCTCCGCGTCCCCTGCATCGGGAAAACATCGCTGCCCTCCCTCCCGAAATACCAGGGGATCGTCATCGAAGAGCTGCTGGAGCTCAACCGGAATATAGAGAGACTGAAGCGTTTCCTCGACCTCGATTTCGTGTTGAAATACTCAAGTGAGTTCAAAATCAACTACATAGGAACGGAAGGCGATATGGAGGACGGCTCCTGGAGTCCGGGCAGGCTCGCGTACTGCGCGATGAGCAGCAGCTACAAAGGTGGATACAATATCTATCTGAATCCGAACCTGGATATGCAGGCTGTTTCCACGACTCTCAGTTGGGAACTGCAGACCCCCATCTCCCCTTCGGAGGTATATCCCTTTCTCTTTCTTCATGAGGTGGGACACACCACCCATGCGGGGAACCAGAATTTCTACACTGCTGTGGTGAACCACGCCCTTTCGGGGGGCAGGCGTTCCGCCAAAAGAAGGAAAGAGCTTTCCACGCTGAAGAACTCCATCGAACGTTTCGCCGACAGGTTCGCGCTCAGGGAGCTTTCCCGCTGGCGGGAGGGAAGAGGCGCAGTTTCGCCGGGGTAGCACTATGCACACCTGTACTTTTCTTTTTCCCTGTGAGCGCCCGAAAGGGGCGCCACCATGAGGCGACGGGAATAGTGAAAAGGTAGAGCAGGCGGGTAAAGGGAAGGAGCGCTATGACGACAAACGCGTTGATCGCATGGAACTTGATAACCCAGGGGAGCGCTGTCATGAATTCTATCCTGGGAGCAAGGACCGCGAGGGACGAGAACCAGGGTACTGCCGTGTAGTGGTACCAGAGGACACCCCAACGCTGAAAGAGGGCAATATACGTTCCGGCAGCCGTTTGCAGCAGCAAAGCTGCGAGCAGTGCCCAATCCGCCGCCGTCGTTTCCCTTGAAACGGAGGGGTGCGTCAGACGCCGGATACTCAGAGCAACAGTGCCGAAAACCGTAAGAATACCCAGGGCCGCGGCAACGATCTCCACCAGGTACAGGCGCAGCAGATGTCCGAGCAGAAAGGCTTCCTCCTGCCGCGCAAAGAGCGCCGAAAGAATATGGGCCGCCAGTACCGGCACAATACCGTAATGAAGAGGAACCCCCTCCCCCCAAAAGGAGCGTTTCTCAAGGGAACGGGAAGAAGCCCCGGAAAAGAAAGAGCGTTTCCTGAAATGCCGGTAGATCCCGCCCAGCACCGCCACGGCAACAGCACAATAGGGGAACACGGCAAAGAGAAAGAAATCCAAGGTCTAACCCTCCTTATGGCGCTGAAAGACGCTCTTTCTTTTCTTTCCCCGGCAGAGATCCCGTCATCGGGATTTCACCGGCGGCTCTTGTACACTACGGAACCTCCTGCGCCAAATCAGATACGAGAGGAGCACGAGAAGGAGGAAGGTTCCGGCTGCCGCAGCGCTTACTTCCCCTGTCGCGTTGACCGGCTTCAGGGACGCTGTCTGCCGGAAAAACGCCTTGAGGTCGTTTCGCTCTTCCGGGCTTAAAGGGCGGTTTGCATACAGCGGCTCCATGGTGGGGAAGGCAAGGCTCGCCAAAACACCGGAAAGTCCCTCCTCACCGTAACGGGTATAGCTGTCGGTCAGATCGGGTCCCAGGGTCCCCCCTCCCAGGAATGCGTCTCCCGCGGCAGCGTGGCACGGAAAACAGGGGGGCCCTCCTTTTTGAAAGGGCAGCACCCCGAGGTAGAGATCCCTTCCCCTTTCCGCATCTCCCGGGGATACCTCCCGCCCGCCGGTCGGCGCAGGGAGAGCCTCTTTCCCGCCCTGCCCCGAATCCAGGTATTCGAGATATTCAAGGACCGCTGCGCCCTCCGCTTCGGTTAGCCCCATGGTGGGCATGGGCACGTTTCCATACTCCTTCAGAAGCTGCCGTGCCAAAGGGTCGGAAGCAAGCATCCGGTCCGTGTATACAATGAAATCCAAGAGCCACTTCCTGTCTCTCTTCCGGGTGATGCCCTTCAGATCAGGGCCCACACCTTTCGCGTCTCCGCCGTGAACCGTATGGCATGAGGCGCATTTCTGCCGGAAGAGCAGCTTTCCCCTCTCGACAGCACCGGCACCCGACTCATCCCCGAAAAAAAAGAGGACCAGGGAGATCAGGACCGGAAGGAAAACCGGAACAATTCTTTTGATACAGGCCATCGCCTTTCTCCCCCCGATTGCCGCCGGCATACCTTTCGGTTCATGATTGTTTTCTTATTACATAGCACATTACCGGAAGGCATGCAACAAAGGGATTTCCTCTCATTTTACCGTCTGCGGGAAAGACGCATCGCGCACCCCTTCAGGCCGTATTTTACCTCCCCTCCCGATCCGGTAGCGATCTCCCCTCCAGGAGACGGAGTCCCCGCAAAAGCTCCCTATCCAGATAAAAAAGCCCGCCAGGTCCTTGAGAGGGACTAGAGGAAGCCACTTCAGCCATGCCCTTTTCCGTATCACCCGTGCGTATACCGCAAAGGCAAGACCGTAGCGCAGGACGAAAACCGAGGCGAGGAGGACTCCCGAAAGGGGGGTGAGGCCCTTTACTGCAAGGAGCAGCAACACAAGGGGAAGGAAATGAGTCACTCCATACCCGAGAAAGCCGCCGGGTCTGCACGCCCGGTAGGTACGGGCCCAGCGTATCTGATGTGTGACATACCCGCGGATACTCATGGCCCCCGCAACATCTTCCATTACATACCGTGACAGGACCACCGTATAACCCTTCTTCCACAACCTGTTGCCGATTTGATAATCGTCCGCCAGGTAATCGGCTACGGCGGGAAGCCCCCCGATGTCACCGAGGGCCTTTTTGGAAAGGAACAGGGACGCCCCCAGACCGAAGGTGACGCCTTCCACTCTCCTCGCCACAAGCACTGAAGGGATGAAGTCGAGGGCGATGGTGAGGGACTCCAGGGCGGCGCCGGCGGATGCGGGCTCCCGGATTACATAGAGCGAGGTGACGAGGCCTGCATTTTCCTCACGCTGATATTCGGCGGCAACTGTCCTCAGGTACTTTCCGTCCACCCGCATATCACTGTCACTTATGGCGAGAAAGGGATAGCGCGCCAGTTCGACAAGCCCCTGCAGATTGGAAACTTTCTGATTCACTCCAAGGGGTCTCCCGCTGACAACGGTGCGGAAGGGACACCCTTTTCCCATTGCTGCGGCCCTTTCCGCTACGACCAGCGCCGGGTCGGCGGGGTCCATGCATCCCAGGAGGATTTCATATTCGCCGTACTCCTGCCCGCAGAAGCTCAGAAGGTTCTCCTGCAGTTCAGAGTCGGTCCCCTTCATGGGTTTCAGGACAGAGACAGGCATGTCGGGCGCTTCAGCCGGCCGCTCTTCACTCTTGCCGAAGAAAGCAAGGACACAGTAGAGCGCAAAAAGGCCGTAGGCACCCGAGACCGCGGTGAGGAGCAGGAGGAGTGCAGCGGCAAGATCCTGAAAGCTCATTGCGGAAAATATCCTCTCCGGCGTGAAAAACCCATACTTAATCACTACCAGAAACCGGGATGAACTTCAAGAGTAATTCGTGGGACACTGGCGGCAAAGTCATAGCCGCCGTTCCGGGCTTGACCCGAAATCCCTTTATTTTCCCTGGACCCCGGCTTCCGCCGGGGTGACGGATTCTGCGGAATGTATCATAAGGTATTGCCGTTATCATTTATTTGCCGTATGCTGTAGAAAAACAGGGGACACGGATGCGGGGAGCTTACTGTACGAAAATACGTCCGACAGGATGTCAGAAAGGATCAGGAGGGGACCGGAAGATTCCATGAGAATAGCGCTTTTAGCCGCCTACCCTCAGGAATTACGCTATGCTGTCAGCGAACTCCGGGCCGTGGCAAAAAACAGGCATCCCTTCCTCTGGTATTCAGCAAAGCACCTCTCGCTGGAAATCGATCTGGTACAGACCGGGATGGGGCTTCACCGGGCCCGGGCGGCGCTGTGCCGTCTCCTTGAAATGAAGACGCCGGACCTCGTGATTTCCGTGGGATTCTGCGGCGCCCTTTACGAAAACGCTGCCATCGGCGACCTCATACAGGGCACCCGCGTGCTGCTCTGCCGTGATGAGGGGAAGAGGGCGTTTCTCCCGGCAGAACAGCAACTGCTGCTGGCCCCCGGCGCCGCGTTTCCCGGTGCAGGCATACAAGGAGAGATACCGGGTACGACCGGGGGATGTATCATTACCCTCTCCCGAAGGGTCCGGAAAGGGGAATTGAAGAAGATCCTGACGGCCGATATGGTCGCCCCTGTGTGTGACATGGAGACCTATGCCCTCGCCCGGCTCTCTCAGCAGAGGGCACTTCCCTTTCTCGCGCTCCGCGCCGTTACCGACCTCCACCATGAGGACATCCCCGAAGCCTTCTTCGGCACTGTCGATGACTCGGGTATGTACCGAACTACCCGGGCATTCGGGCTTCTGCTCCTGCGTCCCGGACTCATCCCTTCGGCCCTGAGACTGGGAAAGGCATCTTCCCTGGCAGCAAAGAATCTCTGGCGCGGACTCCGGACGGTAATCGAAACCCTCTCCTGAAACAGTGCCCCTCTGCATAGGGATCCTCTGGCGAGGGGCAAGGGGGCACCCTCTTTCTTTGCGAGCGAATTCCTCCGTGGTCTCAGGGGATCTCCTGATCATGATAATACTCCTGATCCCCTTCACGCATACAAGGGGGACAGACGTATTTACCCTATGTCTGGTCCCCTCTGCTATTCCAGACACTCGCTGCAGAGAAGAGGATACCCCCATGCCCCCGTACATACTCCGTTTCAGAATCAGTCACTCAGGGAGACAGCCGGAGCCCCTCTACGCCGTCACCCCGGCGAAAGCCGGGGTCCAGTTCCTTATTCAAAAGACTGGATCCCGGCTCAGAGGATCCGCCGGGATGACGGCAGAGGAAAGGAACAGCCTCCCCCTTTCTTTCCAAAGGGAATGCGTGTGGAGTGAGTCTGAGAGAAGTGAGGGGCAAGGGAGGAGGGGAGTTCTGAGCGGACCTTAGCTCTTGTTCGTCTCCTCTCTTCGTGAAACGGAGTGGCCACCACAGTGCATGTTTGAGCGGAAGCGAGTTTGCGCTGTGGTAACGGAGTGAGCGGTAGAGAGGCAGAACAAGAGGTCGGGGAGCGAAGGACTTCACGACTCCCCTGAGACGGAGAGTAGGAGTCAGCGGAGAGCCTACCCGGAGGATACGAGCATCAGAATCAACTATCCGCGAGGGAATACGGTGATCCTGTCGCATTGCAAGGACATCGAATCCCCCCTGACACTCCCTTCCCTGAAGAAGAGCGCATTATTGATTTTACGTCTTTTAATTCCGCTCTCTTTCCCTCACCTGTCTTGTCATTCACGCCCTCTCGTAAAGGATGCGGGACAGGGTGGCTTCGGGGAAATCATCGAGATGCTTCCGCAGGGCGGCGGGGATATCGGCCAGGGAAAGCTTTATTTTTATCATAAAGTAGAGCAGGGTTCCGGGAAAGAGGACAATAAAGACATCCACCCATCCGAGCGTATGCTCCCCAATGAGAAAAGTAATGAAGATATTGAAGAGCACCACTCCCGCATAGAGGGCGGGCCCTGCGAGGTATCTCCAGGGATAGCGGTATCCCGCATAGTCCCGAATACCCCTTCTGTACAGCACCTTGTCGATCGTCTGTAATGCATACAGCATCAGGAAGCCCACCACGAACCACCCGATGAAGTTCGAGAGGGGGACCCCGAAATAGACTCCTCCCCCGGGATACCCGTAGATCTGTCCCAAAAACCAACGGTCTCCCCTCAGGGCAACGGGGTCGATGATAACATCGAGATACACGAAAAAAAGCGCTCCGAGGATCCGCGCAGACGATGAACACCGTATGCGCCTCGTTTCGAGCAGATAGACGGTTCTCCCTGCCAGCATGACCGGGGAAAGAGCGGCAAGTGCCATACAGTAGCTCGCATAGGCCAGAAACACGTAGCTCAGGGAATCCATGAAAGGGACCCCCAGAACCCAGATCTCCCTTCCCCTTGTAGCGTCGAGGTAATAATAATCTCCGTACGGGATACCGTTATGAATGGACGAATATTCGGAAGTCCATGCGATGAAATAGCCCACCGCACAGAAAAGGAGCGCCCTTTTCATACCCAGGTGCAGCGAGCACCCCACCAGGTAAACAAGGAGAAAGAGAAATACGTACGGCCTCAGGAGAAGGGTGCCGGCCGACTGAGAGAGCAGGGATTCCATCAGGGCCTCTTCAGGTTCCAGAGCAGGAGACGGACCAGGTCCCCCGGATTCCCCAAAGCGCCCCGGGTCACGGTGGCCTCATAGCCGCTATGCACCATGCAGTTCCTGCAGCGCGGATCGTTCTCCGGGCCATACTTCTCCCACCGGGTCTTTTGCATCATCTCTTCGAAGGAGGAGTAGTAAGAGTCCGTGATCAGATAGCAGGGGGACTTCCACCCCAGGGGATTGCGGGTGGGGTTGCCCCAGGGAGTACAGCACAGCCGCCGTTTTCCCCGGAGGAAGTCCAGGTAGAGAGGGGAATTCATGAAAGGGAAATTCTCGAAGATTCTTTCCATCTGGCAGAACCTGTTCACCGCCCCCTCCCTGTCGAGGAAGATCGTTTCCTCCACGCTCTCGTAGCTGAAGGCGGGAGAAATGAGGTTCCCGTCCACGTTGAGGCTCTTCAGCAGGGAGAAGAGCCTCTCCAGTTCCTTGACGCCCGTATTCCGGTATACTGAGGTGTTCGTACTCACCCGGAACCCCCGTTGCTTGGCACTCTTTATCGCCTGTATGGCCTTCCGGAAGGTGCCTTCCCGGTTGGCAATGGCATCATGGGTCTCCTCAAGGCCGTCCAGGTGGAAGTTCAGGGTAAGCCGCGCGTGGGGAGCAAACTCCTCGATGAAGGATTCGGTAAGGACCCCGTTCGAGCAGAGATACACGTGGCGCTTCCTCCTGAGGAGCCCGGCAACCAGGGGCTTCAATTCACTGTACAGGAGGGGCTCCCCTCCGGTAACGGTCACCACCGGAGCCCCCGCCTCCTCGGACGCATTAAGGCACTCCTTAAGGGAGAGGTCCTCCGACTGCATCTCGTCATGCAGCCGTATCCTGTCGCAGCCCGCACAGGCGAGATTGCATCGATGCGTCGGCTCGAGCATGAGCACCAGGGGAAATCTCTTTTTCCCTTTCAATGCGTTTTTCAGCATATACGCTGTCAGTGATACCGGGAGACTCATGGGGAAACGCACGTACCGGCTCCTTACTCTTTTTTCCTGCTGAGGTGTATACAGTGCAACGCTTCCTCGAGGTCCTCGAAGGAAATATGGGTGTTCTTGCAGGGGCCCTCCGGCCTCTTGTTCGGGATGCCGATCACGGGGATCCTCTCGGCTACGTCTTTAATGCCGCTCATCAGATCCCTCTCGCACGCCAGGGCCAGGATGAGGGTGGGACGGTACTGCCTGATGGCCTCCCTGGCCTCTTCCCCGCCTCCTGCCGTGACAATGCTGGCCTCATACCCCTCGAGCCTCCGTATGATCCCGGTGCGTATCTCCTTCCGCAGGCAGCGCGGCAGCAAGACCAGGAGCTTTTCCGCCCTTACCGAGGCAGTGCTCAGCCGTGTCACGAGGTTGTGCACCTTGATAAAGGAATTCCCCACCCGGTCCCTGCTGATGCCGAGCTTCGCCCCGAGCCACACGGCTCCGGGAAGAAGAAAGAGGAGAAACTTTTCCGTCCAACGGTAGGGAAGCAGGGTTCTTTCGAAGAAAAAAAGGGATATCCCCTCCGCGGAAACCAGGATCATGAAGAGCACGGCGCCCCCTCCCAGCAGCCACTCCGCCCCTTGCGCGGCACCAGGATGCAGCTGCATAATCCTCGGGCGTACCAGATACCATACCGCGGGAAGCAGGATGATAAGAAATATTACAATTCCGACAGCCAGCAGAAAAAAGACCGACAGCCTTTCATCAAGGTCCTGCTCAAGAGAGCCTGCCTCTCCCTTCCAGTCCGCCCATTCGTTTCCGAGCTTCCTGTCTTTCGGCATTTTGGGGGGATCTCCGGGGGGTGTCTCCTGAGATGCTTCCGGTCGGTCTGTCTTTCCCTCAGACATGAGTGCCCTCCTTCCAGCCTTCCGCATACCCGTTTTCCCGAAACCAGCGTACTGCCTTTTCCAGTGCATTCTCCACGGGGCTCTGGGGCAGATGGATCTCCTTTACGGCCCGTGAGCAATCGAAAAACATGTATTTCCTCGCCATCCTTACTCCCGTCACCGGGATTCTTGGATGTCTCCCCCGCAGGATACCGGACAGCGCCTCATCGACAAAGGCGGCGCACAGCACCGGGAGGTAGGGAAGCCGCACCGCGGGAGGCTTCCTTCCGGTGAGACGGGCAAGGATGCCGAAAAAATCCCTGAGGGTGATATTCCTGTTCCCCAGGATGTATTTCCGCCCTACCTCGCCGTACCGGGCGGCAAGCCAGTGCCCGGCAGCCACATCCTCCACATCGATGAAGTTCAATCCCGTATCGAGGTAGGCGGGTATCCTGCCGTTGAGGAAGTCTACAATCATCCGGCCGGTGGGAGTGGGCTTCCTGTCCATAGGCCCTACAGGGGTGGAGGGGTGCACCACCACCACGGGGACTCCCCTCTCTATGGAAGCGCACACCTCCCTTTCTGCGATATATTTCGATCTCTTGTAGTGTCCGACCATATCGCCGAAGGAGACGGGCGTATTCTCATCCGCGGGGATTCCCTCTGCGCTCGCAGCCAGCGTTCCGACCGTGCTGGTATAGATGATTCTTTCGACATCCCGTGCCAGGGCCGCATTGATGATATTACGGGTCCCCTTGACATTGATCGCATACATGACCTCCGGGTCGGGGACCCAGAGCCGGTAGTCCGCGGCGAGATGATAGAGCTGGCTGCAGCCTTTCAGCGCCCTCGTGAGGGACCCGAAATCCCTTACATCACCGGTGACAGTTTCCACCCCGAGCCTTCTCAACGAAACGGCACTCTCCTTCGACCGCACCAGGGCCCGGACAGGGAGGCCTTTTTCCAAGAGGAGTTTCGCCACATGATACCCGACGAATCCGGTCGCCCCCGTTACGAGCACCTTCACCGCACCAGCCCCTTTTCCGAGAGCAATGACCTGAACTTGCCGAGGGCCATAAGGGGAAAGCAATTCCGGTAATTATGGTACCGTATCATGAAATACTTGGGGAACCCTGTTCCGGTAAAGCATTCCTCCGGCCAGGTGCCGTTCTCCCTTTGCTGCCCCAGGAGGTACTGAATTCCTTTGACCGCTTCCGCACCGGTCCCCTCCCCCGCGGCAATCAACGCCAGAAGAGCCCACGCGGTCTGGGAAGGGGTGCTCATTCCCCGGCACTTCAGCGCTGGATCGTTGTACGATTCACAGCATTCCCCCCATCCGCCGTCCGCATTCTGTATGTTCTTGATCCACTCCACCGCCCTCCGCACATAGGCGCTTGCCATATCCTCCCCTATGGAATGGAGGCCGGACAACACGGAACTGGTCCCGTAGAGGTAATTGACTCCCCATCTCCCCCACCATGACCCGTCCTTTTCCTGCCTCTTCCTGAGGAACCGTATCGCCTTCCGGACCGCATCGCTTTCTACGGGATATTTCACCTGTCCGAGCAGCTCGAGAACCCTGCCCGTGAGGTCCGGGGTGCCCGGATCGATCATCGCTTCCAGGTCCCCGAAAGGAAGGTAGTTCAATATCCTCATATCGTTGTCCGCATCGAACGCACCCCACCCCCCGTCTCTTCCCTGCATTCCCAGAATCCACCGGAGCCCCTTTTCCAGGTTCCGGGCACTGACAAAGTTTTTTCCTGCATACTGGTTAAGGAACATCAGCACCACGGCGGTGTCGTCCACATCGGGATACCAGCTGTTCTCGAACTCGAAGGCCCATCCTCCCGGCGGAAGATCAGGCCTCTTGATACTCCAGTCCCCCCTTCTGAAGATCTGTTTTGCCGCAAGCCAGGTGCAGGCCCTGACAAGGACCGGATGCTCCCTGTCCATACCCGAAGAAAGGAGGGCCAGGGTAGTGAGGGCCGTATCCCACACCGGGGAGATGCACGACTGGAGCACCAGCTCTCCCTTTCTCTCGATGGTAAAGTTTTCCAGTGCCTTCAGCCCCCTCTTGACCCTGTCGTGCGAGAGGTCATATCCGCGGGTTACCAGGGCCAGGACCGAGTTCACCATGGCGGGCTGGATCCCCCCCCAATCTCCGGTGGGCTCCTGATGCTCCAGGATCCATTTCTCGGTCACTTTCCGGGCCCTCTCCCGCAGGGGGCGCACCGGTTTCTCTTCCATGGCTTTGACAATCCGGTCCAGGAGGACGAAAAACCCCTTCCATGAAAAGGGAGATACCTTCTGTGTCGTGATCGGGGGGATCGTATGCGGCTCACGGTAGAGCTCACGCACCCCCTTTCCAGGAGGAAGGGGCCGGACCGGTTTCAGATCGAGGACCAGCGAAAGGGGGACAATGGTGGAACGTGCCCAGCTCGAAAAATCGTAAATACTCAGGGGAAACCAGGCAGGGAAGAGGTTGATTTCGACAGGAATGGAAGGGATCGCCCTCCAGTCGAACTCTCCGAAGAGGGCAAGGAATATCCTGGTGAATACCCGTGAGGCTTCCACCCCCCCCTGGCTGAGGATGAAATCCCTGGCCCGCCTCATGGTCGGCTCTTCCGGAGAGAGGCCGGAAAGTTTGAGGGCGAAATACGCCTCGATGGAGGTACTGAGATCCCCCGTGCCGCCCCAATGGATCGCCCAGGTGCCGTCCGACCGCTGATTTTGCAGAAGGTGGTTCGCGATCTTTACGTCTTTTTCCCTGTCCTGCAGGCCCAGGAAATGGAGAAGCATCAGGTATTCCGCGGTGATTGTCACATTGGATTCCAGCTCATACCACCAATAGCCGTCGCGGTGCTGCTGCTCCAGGTAGTAGGAGTGCGTCTTCCGTACCGCTTCCCCGATCCTCTCGCTCAGCCGGGCGTGCCCCGAAAAGGGGATGCTCCATTCCTTCGTCCTCCGGGGGGCCACCCCAGCCCTGGCGACGAAAAGCTGTCTGAAAAAACGTATGGTATCCTGTCCCGTCCGTATATCCATTCAAAACCCCTTGTTCTCTTCTGAAAGGAATATCCCGCCCTACAATCCCTCCTTCCTGCTGCAGGAATGGGCTCCGGATGCGTTCTTTGCGATGTGGTATCCGCCCGTCCGTTCATCCGTGGTGCGCTGCCTGGAATCAAGGGCAACAAGGACAATTCCTATCGTGATGATGACGGTCCCGCTCCAGCGGAACCATGATACGTCCTCCTTCAGGACAAACCGCGCAAGGAGCGCCGCGAAGACATACGACATGGCCGTAAGGGGCATGACGAAGCTGAGATCGGCCCATGACAGCGCGGCCAGGTAAAGAAAGAAAAAGACGGCAAGGAACAGCACACCGGCAAAGACGTACGGGTTGCGCACCACCGACAGCACCAGCGCAAGCCACTGTGAGGGTTCCGTGAGATCGACCACTCCCCCTTTCCTCATCCCATAGCTTAAAAGAGCCTCTCCGATGGCAGCGCTCAGGGTCGCAAGGAGAATGACAAAAAAAGTCTTCACCACCTCTCCTCGCAGGACGGGGAGGTATCCTCTCCATACAGCCCACCGTACCCGACCGGGGTGATACCCCGTGATTCCATCAGGGTGCGCACCCTGATGGAAGTGAGCGCCTCCCGCTCCTTTCTCCCCTGGACTGTTCCTTCGTCGGGATGCGTAAAAAGCTCGGAGAGGGGGGAGCGCATATGTTTCAGCATTCTGAGGAGGTACTCCTCGTCGATGCCGCCCATTCCGGAAAGCCCGTACAGGTAATAGGGACTGCGCATGCCGTATTTTCGTGCTATCCGCCGGTTATAGAGCCCCAATACTCCCAATACCGCCCACTCCGCAAAGGGTAATGCGCCGCGCTCCTCGGAACGAAACCGGATTACCATGGACAGGGACTCCTTCGTAAGCCGTATCCACCGCACCCCTCTTTGCCACGCCATGCGGCAGACCACCTCGAAGATCAGAGGGTGCATATGGATATGGTGGTGCCCGTCCACATGAGTGGGACGGATTCCGGCCCTTTCCAGGGAGGAGAACTGCGCGTCCACCTCCTCCACAATCTGCGAGAGGAGCCCCGGTTTCATGTAGTGTACCCAGGCGAGAGAGGGGTTTTTCTCGAAAAAGCCGTCCCGGTCCGCCAGTCCCGGTATGCGGGAAGGAGGCAGCACCGCCCTCCCGTCGCACAGCGTTACATGAAGTCCTACCGACAGGCCCTTGCGTGTGTGTGCGACCCGTACCGCCTCTGAAAAAGCATCTCCCCCCGCCATGAGGCTCGCCGCTTTCAGGATTCCCCTGTCATGGGCTTCTGCAACGGCGCAGGTGACGGAGGAGGTACGGCCGAAATCATCGGCAACGACGACAAGATACTTTCTCCCCTGCTGGTGCGCACCGTTCTGCTTCATGAGGCTTCGATGACCTCTTTCCTTTTCGCCATAAAGGAAAAAAATTCCCTTCCCTCCCGGATCCGGCGCACGAACTCGTTCCTGTCACGGAGCATCTCCCCCAGAATTCTGAGCACCGGGCGCGGCCTGAGATAAAAGCGGCGATAGAAGCGCTCCACTGCCTCGAAGATATCCTCCCGGGAAAGGCCGCGATACGAGATCGCCGCGTCCTGTATTCCCTCCCTGACGAGGCCCTCTCCCTCCCGGACGATCCAGCCTTCCTGTATCCCCTGCGCGTACAGCTCGGTTCCCGGATAGGGGGCGACAAGGGATACCTGAATGCTGTAGGGATCCAGCTCCAGGGCGAAGCGAATGGTCTCTTCAATGGTTTCCGGCGTTTCTCCCGGCAGTCCGAGAATGAAAGCGGCGTGAAGGAGGATTCCCGTTTCCTTCGCCTCTTTGACAAAGGTGCGTATCTGCTCGATCCGGGTCCCCTTTTTGATGGTATTCAGGATTTTCTGGTTTCCTGATTCAATTCCCACGGTAAGCAGGCGAAGACCGCCCTCTTTCAATTCCCTCAGGACCTCCCTGGCGACATTCGCCCTGGCGTTGCACGACCAGGTGATTCCGAGCTTTTTGAACCGACGCGCAATCTCCACGGCACGGGGGGGATTATCGGTAAAGGTATCGTCATCCAGAAAGAACTCCTTTACCCCGGGGAAGAGGCTCTTTGCCCGGGCCATCTCAGCGCACACATTTTCCACGCTCCTCACCCGGTAGGCATGCCCGGAGATCGTCTGGGGCCAAAGGCAGTACGTACAGCGGGCCCTGCATCCCCTTCCGGTGTAGAAAGAGACATAGGGGTGCTTAAGGTACCCATTGTAATACCTCTCTATAGTGAGGTCGCGTGCATACACATCGGTGACAAAGGGCAACGCATCGAGGTCCTCCAGGGGGGGTCTGCCGGGTGTCCGCCGGATCGTCCCTCCCCGGCGAAAGGCGATTCCGTCGACCTTCTCAAAGGGAACGCCCTGCGCTATTTCCGTTACTGCATAGTCGAACTCCCCCGTAGCGACGAAATCGACGGCCCGGGAACGCTCCAGCGTCTCCATGGGAAGCACCATGGTGTGCGGTCCCACAAATCCGACGGTGATACCAGGATAGTGCTCCTTGAGCAGTTCCGCTATTCTGATATCGTTTTCGACAGTGGGGGTGCTCGTGTTGAGGACAATCAGCTCATATCCCTTTGCCTGGTGGACGACCTCCCCGACCTCCAGACCTTCGGGCGGTGCGTCCAGGAGCCTGCTGTCCGGTATCAGTCCCGCCGGGTAGGCGAGCCAGGTCGGATACCAGAACGAGCGGATCTCGCGCCGGGCTTGATACCGGGCGCCGGCCCCCCCGTCAAAATCCCCGTACGACGGCGGATTGAGGAGCAAAGTGCGCATGGATCTTCCTTTTGCCAAATTCAGGGTGTGTTTGCAAACACACCCTGGCGTTTCACCGGAGAGCACGAAACGAAAAACGCAGCACTGCACAGAGAGATATCCTTCAATTAATTTCAATTATAGCAACACATTTTTTTTTTGCAAGCAAGCGCGAATACAGGGAAAACGGACCGAACACCTTGAAAAAGCTCACCGCCGGAGCGGGTACTTCTTAAGCAATGCCGGAAGAAGGAGGAGTACGCCCGTAAGGAGAAAGCCGAAACAGAGAGTGAGAAGTATCCCCATGCTCGCAAGCCCCCGGTGGGGCGAGAAGGCCAGGCTGCCGGTGCTGATGAGGGTGGTAAGCGTGCTGAAGAGGACTGCTCGTGCGTTGCTGGTCCTCAGCATATTCCCGTCAGGGGGAGGTTCCACCCTGTAGCGGAGGATGAAGATGATTCCGCTGTGGATGCCCACTCCCACGAGAAGGGGGACCACGATCACGTTGGCAAAGTTCAGGGGAAGCCCGAGGACAACGGAGGATGCCCCTGTCAGCAGCAGCGCAAACAGGAGCGGAATAAACATCAGCACGATGACAGGGAGATTTCTCAATTCAAGGAGAAGGAAAATGGTGATCACCACAAAGGCGGAGAGCGTCGCCTGCTGAAAAGAGGAGATCACCGCCCTCCCTGACTCATAAATGACCACCGGTGCATCGGTAGCATCGGGGGCGACGGATTGCACTGCCCGGACAAAGCGCGCCAGGGCATCCACCTGGAGAATGTTTTCATGGGGGAATACCTGTACCCTGTACCTGCCGTCCCGCGCCACATACTGCTCCACCAGGGGGCGGGGCAGACCCTCCACCGTAAAAGCACGGGCCTCCAGTGAGCGTTCCAGCATCCTGAAAAGGGCAGGCAGGTCGGAAAGAACGCTTCTCTCCAGCTCTGCACATGCGGTACGTCCCTGCCCCGGGCCGGAAAAGAGACTCATAAAGCGCTCCAGGGCTTTCGAGAGCCGCACGGCGGAGGGATCGGGATTTTTCGAAGCGACAAGGGGGGATTTCTTCAGTATCCTTGCGAAATCCTCCAATGCCTTATCCTTATGCCCATACGGCAGCTCAACGCCTCCCGGGCTCCCCAGCCCTGGTGGCATGAAGAGGGCTATTTCGGAAATCAGGGCGAGCTTTTCGGATTGGCGCCCGGGAACGAAGTCGAAGAGGGTGAGGGTCATGCTGACCTCCTTGAGGACGCTTATTCTTTCCGCAAGCCGCTGCGCCTCCTCCTTTCCCCTGACGAGAACCGAGATGGTCCAGGGCTTTGCTTCGGTTTCCCTGAAGAGCTCCTTTACGGTTACGACGGCCTCCGATGTCTTCGCGTAGAGGTTCAGCGGATTATAATCGAAATAGACTTTCGGCAGCAGCACTACGGAGCCCGCCCCAAGGAGAACGGCAGCGGCGAGGATAGTCCGGGAATGGCGGTACGGAAAGGAGGTGAGGGCACCCCCTGCCGACAGCACCTCCTTTCCTTTCTTCAGGGGAAAGAGGGTCAACAGGGCGGGAAGCACGGTGAGATTCGTGAAAAAGCTGATGAACATGCCCGTCCCTGATATCAGACCCAGCTCGGCGACCCCTGCATACGCAGTGGGGATAAAGGAGTAAAACCCTATAGCGGTGGTAATGCAGCTGAGGAGGAGGCTCCTGCCCACTCCCCTGGCGGTGACGGCCACCCCCTCCCTTTGCTCCGCCCCACCCCGGATCAGCTCCCGGTAGCGCAGGCAGAACTGGATGCTGTAATCGATGCCAAGGCCGATGAAGAGCACGGCAAAGGTGACGGAAATGAGATTGAGACTGCCGATGGCGAATAGAGCAAACCCCGTCGTCCAGATCAGCCCGATAAGAAGGGTGAGCAGGCTTACGAAAATCAGGCGTCCGGACCCCCCGAATCCAAGGTAGAGGGTAATGCCCACAAGGATGAGGGATGCCAGGGTCGCCAGTCCGACGCTCCTCTCCACTTCGGAAAGATTCTCCCGGGCCAGGGCCGCATCACCGGTAATGCGTACCGTCACCCCCTGTTCTCCCGCAATCCCCGCCTCTCTGATGATGCGCCGTACTGCATCGAGGGGGGCTTCCCCTGCGGAAAGGGAGCTTGCTTCGGGAACCGGCTGGAGAATGATGAATTGGCGCCGCTCGTCCCGTGCGGACGTATCCCCGAGCATGATGCTCTCCCAGGGCACGCGATAGGGCCTGTTTGCAACGACTCCTTCGAAAGAGGCGGCCAGATGAGAGAAAAGCGGACTGAAACTCTTTACCTCCAGCATTTGTTCTCCGCCTCCCCCTGCCTGTTCCACCGCAAGGCCGAGCACGGTAAAAAGCCCTCTCAGGCTCAGATCGTCGACCAGGAAAGCAAGCAGGGGCTGGGCTGCAGCGAGGGCATCCGCAAGCTCTTCCAGTTCGCTTACGCTCAGGTAGAGCAGACCGTTCTTCTCGAAAAACTCTCCGCCTCCCGGTTCGTACACGGATTTGAAAAACGTCCCCTCCTTCCGCAACAGACCGGCAAGGCGGGAACGGACTGAACGGGCATGGGCTGCGGTATCGGCATCGATCACCAGTACTATGGTGTCGCTCATCTGCGGAAAGGCCCGGGAGAAGTCGCGCTCGAGCTGCCGGAAGCGGAGCGAGCCCGATATCATGCTGTTGAAATCCGTGTTGATGGCAAAAGTGCGCACGGAGTAAAGAAGCGCACTCACGGTGAGGATCAGGGCGGCGAGAAGAACCATGCGGTGCCTGCGCTGTACAAAGGCAACCCACTTCACGATCACCCCATCTGCTCCCTGTAGAGTCCAGTCCCCTTTGCTCATCGCCGTATCTCTACTCCAACACTATGTTTGCAAAGCGCAATTTTCCTGCTATGATTAATAATAGCAGGAAAAAGAGCTGCAGACACCCGGAGCACCCTGCTTTTACGGAGGAGAGATATGCGAGGGGCACCTTACGACGGCACCTCTGCCGGCAGGAAAACGCGCCTGGTGCTGTTCTTTTTCGTCATTCAGCTCTGTGCGGTCTATTGCCCGGTCCCTCTACAAGCAGAGCAGGACAGCGCCGCAGCAGTCATCAGGAGATTCAACGCCGCCCTCCTCGAGGCCATGAAGAGGGCCGGCGAGCTCGGATATTCGGGACGCTTCCGTCTCCTTGAGCCCGTCATCAAGGACTCCTTCGCCATCCCCTATATGGCAAACGTCTCCATAGGACGATACGGGAGAACGCTCGATGAGAAACAAAAGGATGCTTTCCTGGACCTTTACACCGAATGGACCATCGCCTCCTATGCGGGACGCTTCGACGGATATTCCGGAGAGCGCTTCGAGGTGGAGCAGGAGTCGAAGTCCCCGCGGGGAACGGCTACCGTGGTCAGCAGGATGATCCAGGAGAACGGGGAGGTAGTCGCCTTTCATTATCGACTGCGCAGAATCGAAGGGAAATGGCGTATAGTAGATATTCAGATTTCCGGTGTCAGTCAGCTTGCCTTGACACGGTCCCAATTTGTGAATACTATAAAAAACAGCGGATTCGATGCTCTGGTGTCCCAGCTGAAAAAAAAGATAAAGGGGTATGCCCGTGGTGAAGAGAAATAGAGTTCCTTTTGTGCAGCATGATCGCCGGGAGAGGGAAGCACTCCTCAGGCAGGGGGAGATCCCGGAGAAGCTCTTCCTGTTTTGTTTGGTCGCCCTCATCCTGCTCCTGCATCCGTCCTTTACCCTTGCCGAGACGAAGGTGATGCCCGTCCCGACAGAAAAAGCGCCGCCCGAAGAACCTCTCGCGGCGGATGAGGAATTCGAGGAGGAAATTATCACACCCGACCCCCTCGAGCCGTGGAACAGGCTGATGTTCCAGTTTAACGACAAGCTCTACTTCTGGGTGCTGAAACCGGCGGCAAAGGGATATAATGCGGTAGTGCCGAGGGGAGCGCGGGTTTCGGTGCGTAACTTTTTTCATAATATCACTACCCCTATCCGCTTCGTGAACTCCCTGCTGCAGGGGAAGCCGAAATCCGCGGTCATAGAGGCGACCCGCTTCGGGGTCAATTCCACCCTGGGAATTGCGGGGCTCTTCGATGTCGCCCAGAAGAAGTTCGACCTTCGTGCACAGGAAGAAGATCTCGGACTGACCCTGGGACATTATGGGATGGGTGAGGTAATCTATCTCGTCTGGCCCTTTTTCGGTCCTTCCACCCTCAGGGATACCTTCGGAAGGGTGGGCGATGCATTCCTCGATCCCGTAAACTACGTGACCCCGATGCGGGATTCGGTGGCAATCCGCGCTTACGATACCCTTAACGAAACCTCTCTGCAGTTAGGGGACTACGAAGACCTGAAAGAGGCAGCCATCGATCCCTATCTTGCGATCAAGGATGCCTATGTTCAGCACCGGAAATCCCGCATATCGGAAAAATAGGAAGCGTCCGCTACGGCAGCAGCTTCTGCAGGGCAGTGTTTGCTCATCCGCTCCACCGCAAGGATCAGCCAGGGCACGTATCCGCTTTTGTCCCGGCTCTCCGCTATCTCCCGGGCGAGGTCATCGAGGCGCTGCGTCCTGATTTCGGAAATTTCCGAATGCGCGGGGACCAGATCCTTTTCATCGATGCCCCCAACCATCATGACCGCGCATATCTCGTTTTCCGTACCCTTGTCCTCATATCCCACTTTGTAATGAAATTTGAAAAGATACTGTATCCTTCCGGCGGCCAGGCCTATCTCTTCGGCGAGCCTTCTCCTCGATGCCTGCTCGTAATCCTCCCCCATGAAGAGATGGCTAGCCACGGTGCCGTCCCAGAACCCCGGCCATAGCCGCTTCTTTCCGCTCCGCCGGGCGAGCACCAGCTCCCCCTTCTTATTGAAAACCATGGCGAGAAAGGCCCGGTGCAGAATACCTTCTCCGTCATGGCACTTCTCCTTGTCCTCCTCGCCGATACAATTGTCTTCCTCATCCACGATAACGATGCGCTCCGTATACGTCCTCATGAACACCTCCCGGGAGGAATGTGAGCGGACGCTGCCGCCGCTTTTCATTGTACTCTCCTTCTCAGTCCCGCACTACAACAGGATACAGGTACGCACCTCGTCTTATTTCAATAGTACCTTTCCCTTTTCCTGAAGTCAAAATACGAGGGCAAAATCAAAAATGGTGGCACAAAGAAAGGGGAGACAGCAGGGGGAAGGAGCGATATCGAACAGATACTCTTGGGTATAGGGTTAAGAGGGAGGCTACGACAGCCCGCTCCACCCCTCCCCCTGCTCTGAGGAAATGACACCTGGGCCGGCGAAGCCGCTTCAAGGCATTCCCTTATGAATAGGAATCCTCTGGTGTGGGGCTAGGGGGAAAACTCTTTCTTTGCGAGTGAATTCCTCCCTGTTCTCAGGGGATCTCCTCATTTCCCTCCCTCGAGGGGAGGGGAGAAAGGGGAGGGTGTCCTGCCCCCTCTGCTATCCCAGACACTCGCTGCAGAGAAGAGGATACCCCCATGCCCCCGTACACACTCCCTTTCAGAATCCTGCACTCCGGAGAAAGTCAGAATCCCTCAAAGCCGTCACCCCGGAGAGAGTCGGAATCCCTCAAAGCCGTCACCCCGGCGAAAGCCGGGGTCCAGAGTCTCTGAACCGGAGTCTTTCGGAAAAGGACTGGATCCCGGCTCAGAGGATCCGCCGGGATGACGACAGAGGAAAGGAACAGCCTCCCCCTTTCTTTCCAAAGGGAATGCATGTGAAGTGAGTCTGAGGGGTGAGGGGCAAGGGAGGAGGGGAGTTCTGAGCGGACCTTAGCTCTTGTTCGTCTCCTCTCTTCGTGAAACGGAGTGGCCACCACAGTGCATGTTTGAGCGGAAGCGAGTTTGCGCTGTGGTAACGGAGTGAGCGGTAGAGAGGCAGAACAAGAGGTCGGGGAGCGAAGGACTCCTTGACTCCCTGACACAGAGGGGAGAGGTCAGGGGTGAGTCTTCCCGGAGAAGACGGGAATCAGACAACAGGCATCAGCGAGGGAATACACTACCTCTGTCGCATTGCAAGGGAAGGAATCCCCCTGCCCCGATCCTCCCCGAAGGAGAGCGCATTATTCAGAGTGCATTATGAAGAGATGCAGAAATCTCCCGCGGAAGCGATGACTCTTCGCTGCCTGCCCCCGATCAAGTATACCACCATT
Source organism: Nitrospira sp. (assembly GCA_002634385.1). GTDB lineage: Bacteria > Nitrospirota > Thermodesulfovibrionia > Thermodesulfovibrionales > Dissulfurispiraceae > Nitrobium > Nitrobium versatile. The sequence continues at coordinate 20,334 of NSJL01000018.1, read as the reverse complement.
TTCATCTCCCTTTCACCGCCGCCAAGACAGGCTTTTCCTTCACCCATTGACAACAGGTATACTATTTGTATGCAGATTGAAATCCAGGGACAGGTCGAGCGCATTACCTACACCAACGGGGAGAACGGCTATACCATTGCGAAAATCAGGACCAAAGGCCACAGGGACCTCGTAACTATTGCGGGCAACCTGAGCTCGATCAACACGGGAGAAATCCTCAAGATACGGGGGGAGTGGTTCCATCATCCGAAGTACGGGGAGCAGGTAAAGGTACTTACCTACGAATCCGTAACCCCCGCCACCGCCGCAGGCATCGAAAAATATCTCGGTTCGGGACTCATCAAGGGGATCGGCCCGGTCATGGCGCAGCGCATCGTCGCCCGGTTCGGTACGGAGGCCCTCGACATCATCGAAAGCGCCCCGGAAAGACTGCAGGAAGCAGAGGGGATCGGCCCGAAACGGGTGGAGATGATCAAAAAAGCGTGGGCGGAACAGAAGGAAATCAAGGAAGTGATGCTTTTCCTTCAGAGTCACGGGGTCAGCTCCGCGTACGCTACCAGGATATTCAAGCACTACGGAAAGGCTGCCATCCGGACCGTACAGGAAAATCCCTATCGCCTGGCCCACGACATCTTCGGGATAGGGTTCCTCACCGCCGACAGGATCGCCGAAAAAATGGGGATCCCGCGGGACTCCCTCATCCGGGCGGAAGCGGGCATCATCTATGCACTCCACCGGCTTTCGGACGAGGGGCATGTCTATTGCCCCTATGAGCTCCTGATCGAAGAGTGCCGGAAGATCCTCGCCGCAGAGGAGGAAGAGAGCAAGATCACGGTCGAACGGGAGCTCATCGTGCAAGCCGTCGCCGCCCTGGCCCTCGAAAAGCGGGTCATGATCGAGGACATCAACGGGGAAGAGATAAAGGAGAACAACAAGGCTGTCTTTCTGACCAAGTTCCATGTCTCCGAAACGGGCGTCGCGCAAAGTCTTATGAAACTCCGCAACGCGGACAAGGCGCTGCGGCCCTTCGCCGCGGACAAGGCATTGGCATGGGTGCAGGGCGAGCTGGGGATCACCCTGGCGGAGAACCAGGCAAAGGCCGTACAGGAGGCCCTGCGCCATAAGGTCATGGTCATCACGGGAGGGCCCGGCACCGGGAAGACCACCATCATCAAGTCGATCGTAAAGATCTATGGAAGGCTGGGGCAGAAAATTCTCCTTGCGGCCCCCACCGGCAGGGCTTCGAAGAGAATGACGGAAGCCACGGGACTGGAGGCAAAGACCCTCCATCGTCTCCTCGAATTCAGTCCCCAGGAAGGGGGATTCAAACGGAACGAGCAGAATCCCCTCGAGGTCGACCTTATCGTGATAGACGAGACCTCCATGGTGGACACCATCCTGATGCACCATTTCCTGAAAGCGGTTCCGATCCGGGCGACAGTGCTCCTTGTGGGCGATGTGGACCAACTCCCCTCCGTCGGGGCGGGAAACGTACTGAAGGACGTCATCGCCTCCGGGGTCATTCCCACCGTCACGCTGAACGAGATATTCAGGCAATCGAAGGAAAGCCTCATCATTGTCAATGCCCACAGGGTCAACAAAGGAGAAATGCCCCACCTGCGATTCGAGGCGGGCACCTCCCCGGATTTCTATTTTTTCGAAGTGGAAGAGCCCGAAAAGATCCTGGATAAGGTCATTGACCTGTGCGCGGAGCGGATTCCCCGGAAGTTTGGATATTCCCCCGTCCGGGATATCCAGGTGCTCACCGCCATGCACCGGGGCATCATCGGGGCCGGCACCCTGAATGCGGAACTGCAGAAGACCCTCAATCCCTCCGCCGACGAGCTGGCGCGGGGAAGCCGCATCTTCAGGAAGGGGGACAAGGTAATGCAGACGGTGAACAACTATGATAAAGACGTATTCAACGGAGATATAGGGATCATCACGAAAATAGACAGGGAAATGCAGGAAATTACCGTGGATTACGACGGAAAGACGGCGGGGTACGACTACAACGATCTCGACGAGCTTGTGCTGGCGTACGCGATCTCCGTCCATAAGTCCCAGGGGAGCGAATATCCCGCAGTGGTAATGCCCGTCCACACCCAGCATTATATGCTTTTACAGAGGAATCTCCTGTATACCGGCATTACGCGGGGAAAACGGCTGGTTGTTCTGGTGGGAACCAGGAAGGCCGTCGGAATCGCTATCCGGAATAACAGGCCGCAGGAGAGATATACCCTCCTGAAAGACCGCTTAAAGAGCATTTCCGGATAATTCTCCCTGCCGGTGGGTGCAGGAGGCGCTCTCCCGCTTTATTCCCTTGCCGCCGCCCCGGCCTCCCTGTACGCAGAAAAAAAGGCATAATTATTTCTTCCCCGTTCTTTTACATGGTACATGGCGCTATCGGCGTTCTTCATCAGGGTTTCCCCATCCTCTCCGTCATCAGGGCAGATACTGATCCCGATGCTGGCAGTCACGGATATCTCACACCCCTCGATGCGATACGGTTCTTTCATCAGGGAAAGGATCTTCCCGGCCACCATTGCCGCGTCTCTTTCCTGGACGATGTAAGGAAGGAGCACAATAAATTCGTCTCCCCCGATCCGGGCCACCGTATCGGTACCGCGTATGCAGCCTTTTATGCGCGCGGCAACTGATTGGAGCAGCTTATCTCCGAAGGCATGCCCCAGGGTATCATTGATGGATTTAAACGTATCGAGATCCAGGAACATGACCGCCAGCTTTCCCTCGTGGTAATGTACCTGGCGGAGTGCAAGGGCAAGGTGGTCCGCAAACAGTACCCTGTTGGGAAGACCGGTGAGGGAATCATGGTATGCCTGGTGTTTGATCGCCTCTTCCATCCTTTTACGCTCGGAGATGTCCCGTGCAATACAGATAACCGCCGCCGGCTTCCCTTCCTTGTCCCTCTTCACCGTTGCGGCAAGACTGAGCGTGGAGGGAGCGCTCTGCCCTTTCCGGATGGATACCTCGTAGTTCCTCAGCGTACCGCCCCCGATCAGTACATCAAACCTCTCCGAAAAGAGCGGGTCATCAAAAAATATTCCTGCCGGCTTTCCCTTCAGCTCATTTTCGGTACATCCGAACAGCCTGGCCCCCGCCGGGTTAGCGAGCCGGATGATCCCTTTATGATCGAGGACAAGCAGGACATCATCCATGATATCGATAATCTCCTTCGCTGCGAAGGCAGGAGTAATGTCCACCAGAAAATAGCGCACCACGATATTCAACGACAATCCGACAAAAATGAACATGGGAAGATAGCCGAAGGGGTAGGCGGAAATTCCGAATTTGGGAATAAAATCGACGACTCCCGCATAGGCGATGGCGGTGTTGACGATAAAAAGCCTGATCCTGTGTTTCTGCGCCCCGTCCGACGCCTTTCGGTACTCGCTGACATAGAGGTACAGGCTCAATGCGGTCACGGAAAAAAAGAAGACAAGGAAAGGAATGCTCCATGCGCTGTATTTCGGATAGTAACTCCACCGGTAGTGGAACATTCCGCCGATAACCGTGTCGGTTCCAATGATTACCGCTGAAAACAAAAAGGAAAGCATCCAGGTAACCACCAGGCCCTTCCGGTGCTTTTCGTAGATCCCGAGGGCGGCAGCCGCAAAATGATAGGCGGCGGTGGGGATGAAGGGGACCCCCAGATACGCGGCTTTTGCCCATTTGAGCGCCGCATCCTCAGTAGCAGCACGGTACATCTGGGAGAAGGCGATATAGTAAATAGCGAGGAAGAGGGTCATGCAGAAGAAGGCGGCGCTCACCATGGAAAACCGTTCCCGAAGAAAGGCGAGCAATCCCATCAGAAAGATGGCGACAGCAGCCACAAAGGTCGGGGTACTCAGAAGATAGGGTGAGACCGGTATTATCTGAGTGTCCATCTGCCCCCCTTCCCTTCCGAATCCCCTCGCTCAAAGACACCGCGCGCTCCATCCTTATTTACCCTATCCCACGCTGCTGTAAAACCCATGGTACCTCCTCCCGAAGCCCGGGCCAAAGTATACGCCAAAGCATAAGCCAAAGCATAAGATAAACAAGATACGTATTCACCGGACGGAAGTCAACATTTTTCTCTTCAGGGGGAAGATGCCGCTTTGTCTCTCCCCCGTCTCTCCTATAGATCAGCGGATTCGCGGTGTGTCCGGTATCCCCGGGAGAGCATCCCGCTTTCCCTGCTATGTCTTATGATCGATAATGCGCTTTCTACTTGCGTTTTGCCTGCCAAATGCGTCATAATAGATCTTGCCGTATTCTGCCTGTTTCACCAGTTCTATTGCTCTATTCTCTCTTCTCTTCCCACGGTGTCTGCCACGGAACAGCACGGATAGATCCACCGGCATCATAATGATCGGCATAGTGCACGCTCTGCTTGCATGCCTGCCCTCTTTTATCTCTTATAAGGGTATGCAAAGAAGGGCCTTTATAAAAGAGACAACACTGAATCATCAAAGGAGGAGAAAGATGAATACAGAGTTGGCGGTATATGAGGAGAAGCCTTTGACCGCACAAGATATACGGGAACAGATCAACCTTATACAGGAAGTGATGCGCACGGTAATGCAGGAGGGTCAGCATTACGGAAAGATCCCCGGTGCAGGGGACAAGCCCACCCTGTTCAAGCCCGGGGCCGAAAAGATCATGGCTCTCTTCAGGCTTTCAGCCGACCCGGAAGTGGTAGACCTCTCGCATGACGATATCATCCGTTACCGGGTGAAATGCAGGCTCACCACCAGGAGCGGCATATTCTTCGGGGCCGGCCTGGGTGAGTGCTCGAGTGAGGAGGAAAAGTACAAATGGAGGCTTGCGACGGGCGATGAAGAGTGGGAGGCGACTCCCGAAACGCAGCGGCGCATCAAGTACTCCCGCGACCGGCAGCTCAGGCAGGTAAGGACCAACCCTTATGAGCTCGCGAATACCATCCTCAAGATGGCAAAAAAGAGAGCCCTGGTTGATGCCGTTCTTACCTCCACCGCCGCTTCGGATATCTTCACGCAGGATATCGAAGATATGCCCGAGGAGCTTTTCGACCGCGGCAAACCGGCCAGCAACTCACCGCGACCTCCCCTCAAGCAGCCGCAGGCAAAGAGCGGAGGCACGATAAGAGAACCGAATGCACCGGCCACGGAGGCACAGATAAAGGCGATCTTCGCCATAATGAGAAGCAAAGGATACGAGGAGGAGGCGATGATCGTTGAAGCCAACAAGTTCCTCGACCTCAGCCTCGGCCTGGAGTTCATGGCGATTGAATCCCTCAAGGAGCTGACGAAAGGGCAGGCGAGCGCTCTTATCGATCATCTGCAGAAGCAAAAGTAACCGATGCCGGTAGCCACTAGCAAGCATGTCTGATTTTATCGAGAAACTGAAACAGCTCTTGCAGGAGCGATCCGAGGGAATTATGGAGGTGGCCCACACGAACATCCGGTTGGGCAAGATCCTCCATGCGCGGTACAACGGAGAGGGAGAGGAAAAGCTCTCCGGTCTTGCCATTGCCCTCGCAAAAAAAGGCTGCCCCGTTCCCCCCGATTTCCTGCCGCAGGTCTACCGGGTATACCAGGCAATCGGCGGAGAGAGGGGCTTCGAGAGGCTCAAGGCCCGACGCCGGCGCCTTTCGTGGTCGGGGCTCGTCAAGGAATTCACCCTCCCGCCGGTGGGAAACACCCGGGAGGCGGTTTCCTTCTGGACTGCGTTCATGAAGGATATCGAAAATACTCAGGAAAGGGTGGATGTCCTGATCGACCACTACAGCTCCCTGCCCGACGAGCTGAAGCCCCAGGCAGAGGGGCTCATCCTCTCTATGGGATACAGCATCACCTCGTTTCCGGCAGGTGCTCCGCCGGATTCCACGGGAAACCTTTCATGCGGTCTGGTAGTACGCTCCCGCACGTACCGGGGGGGAACCCGAACCCTCAGGGTCCTCCATGTGGCGGACGAGCACTTCAGGGACAGGGACCTGGAGGAGACCAGGAAGAGCGCCGCCTTTATCATTGAGAGAGCAAAATACGGCATGCCGCACCTCATCATCTCGGCAGGCGACCTCCTTGACGAGAGGCAGTATTATGATACCCCCGCTTTCCGCGAAGCGGTCTCTTTCATAAAGTCCCTTGCCGATATCGCTCCCGTTCTTGTGCTCCAGGGGACCTCCGATCACGACGGCCTCACCATAGAGGTCTTCTCCCGTATCGGGGCGCGGCATCCTGTCTGCGTCATGGACAGTATCGGAAGCGTGGGGTTCCGGGACGGGGAATTCACCGGCATTGAGGAGGTGGATACCCTGGATGCGCTCCTGTACGCCATCCCCCCGGTGAGTAAGGCAGGTCTCTTTACCCGGACGCAGGACCCCCTTCCTGGACAGAGGCGGGACAACAGAGCGGATGCCGCCGACCTGCTCAGGGATACGCTCTCCTTCTGGGGCGACCTCTCCTCAACGGCACGGGAAGCGGGAATCCCGGTCATCATGGCGGGGCACCTTACGGTAAGGGGCTCTGTCTCGAGCACCGGCCAGCACATGATGGGGAAGACACTGGAGATCGGCACCGGGGATCTGCGGCATGCAGGGGCGGATCTCATCCTCCTCGGCCATATCCATAAAATGCAGTACTGGGACGACATCTTCTATTCCGGTTCGATTACGCGGCTCAATTACGGCGAGGAGGAGGAAAAGGGCTTCTGGGTACACGAGTTTTCCCGCGAAGGTCTTCTGTCGCGTTTTGTCGGGATACCCACGAGACCCCGCGTCACCTTCGAATTTGATGCACTGCCGGACCCCTCTCTTCTTCCCGAAACACTCCCCGCCGGATGGGTGCGTATCAAATACCGGGTCAGGCAGGAGGAGGTAGCCTCCATCGACGAGAAAGCGCTGGAAAGAGAGCTTAGAAGAAGGGGGGCATTGGAGGTCAGGTTCGAGCGGTCGGTGATCCCCCAGCATAGGGTGCGCGCTGCGGGCATCTCACAGGCACGCACCATCGAGGAAAAATTGGGAAGGTACGCCGAAATCAACGGGGTGGTCCTGACGGAAGGAATCCTTTCGAAGCTGGCAGAGCTCCAGGGGAGGAACGATGCGGGAGCACCCTCCTCCTCCCCCTCCCCTTCCCCGGAAGCGCAGACGGAGGAGACGTGATACCGCTGAAAGTGCGCCTGAAAGGTTTCAAGGGTATCAGATCCGCGTGGGACGTTGACGAGATCGAGCTCGATCTTTCCCGTCTTCCGAAGGGGCTGGTGGCGATAACCGGTCCCATCGGAAGCGGAAAGACGACGCTCCTCGACAATCTGCACCCGTACCGGATCATGCCCTACCGGGCCGGAGACTACACAGAGAGGTCGTTCAGCTTCTACAGCGAGACCTACGGCACCGATGCCCGCAAGGAGCTGGAGTTCCTTGTGGGAGAGCGCATGTTCAGGAGCGTGGTCGTCATCGATGCCGAGAGGAAGGGCCAGGAGGCCTACCTGTACCGCGAGGAAGGGGGAGAATGGTTCCCCTACGGCAACACGGAGGACGGAAAGCTCGACGAGTATGACAGGGCCGTGCGTGAGCTCCTCGGGAGCCCCCGGGGGTTCTTTACCTATGTGTACCGCCACCAGAGGGCCCGGGAACTGAGCGGCTACACAAAAGGGGAGATGAAGGAGATCTTCACGGAGCTCCTCGACGTGGAGGACCTCAAAAAGAAAGCGGAGCTGTCCAGGGAGCGCAAGGATGCCCTCCTTGGCGCCCTCGCAAAGCTCCGGCAGGAGAGAAAGGGACTTGAAGAGACCGTGTCCGCCGCTGCAAGGAAAAGGAGTGAGCGGGCTGACATCGAAAAGAAGCTCGCAGAGCTCGAAAGCTCTATCAGGACCTCCGAGGAAGAGATACACTCCCTCCGGGAGCAGGTCAAAACCCTTGAGGTCCGGATAACGCTCCAGCACGACAGCGAGAGGAACAGGGAGCACCTGCTGAGGAATATCGGAGAAAAGGAGGAGAGGATACATGATCTCGGCTCCCGGCTTCGGCATAAAGAAGAATACTACAGCGACAAGTATCGCGCCATTTCCGTAAAGCTGCGCGAAACCCGGAAAATCGCAGAGTCCGCCCCTATTCTCCGGAATGCCGCACAGGAAGAGTCTTCCGTTCTTCAGGCCCTCGAAGCACTCAGGGCGGAACAGGAGGAGCTCGATAGCCGGTACATTGCCTACTCTGCGCACCTCACCAAAATCGCACGGACCGAAACAAAGGTGAAGGAGGTCGGAAAGCAGCTCGACACCCTCCGTCTCCGTCGCGCCCATACAAAGGAGATGCTGAAGCAGAGCATCCGGCATGCAGAGGAGGCGGAGAAGAAGCTCAAAGAGGTGCCCTGCGGAGAAAGGCGGGCTCCCGCATCCGCTTTTGCCGCGGAATGCCCTTTCGTAAGAAGTGCGGTTGCGGAGAGCGCCTCCTTGCCCGTCCTCCGGCAACGCCTTCGCGAGCTGAACAGGGAGGATCCCTCCGAGGAGCGCCTTGAGGAACAGATCGCAGCCCTTGAGAAAACGGTCTCCCGGAAGCAAGAGCTCGAATCCGAGGCAAAAAGGTGTCTTGACGGAAGAGAAACGGCAAAAAAGACGCTGGCGGATTTCGAAAAGAAACTGCTTCTCCTCCGTGAGAAAGCGAAGAAACTCCCCGAAGCAGAGGCGGTGGAAAGGGCGCTTCCCTTCCTCGAGCAGGAGGAAAGGGAGCTCCTTGAGGAGGGGAGCAAGGCACTGGAGAGCCTCCGGAAGGAAGTAACGCTCCTCGAAAGGGAGAGGGATTCTCTTAAAAAGGAGCTCGATTCCCTGAAAGCCTCTCAAGGACTCGAAGAGGAACGGGAAAAGGCGCAGCGCCTCATCGAAACGATCATGCGGCGCATTGTTGCATCGCGGACGGAGCAGATGCAGCTCTTCGAAATGCGGGGAAGGGTACAGGAGGAGCTCCGGCAGGCGGCCGTTGCAGGGAAGCGCATGAAAGCAGTGGATATGGAGATCGAAAAGGTAAATACGGATATCGCGGAATGGGCCTTCCTCGAAAAGGCCCTCGGCAATGACGGGCTGATCGCCCTCGAAATCGACGATGCGGGTCCCACCGTAGCAGGAATCACCAACGACCTGATCCACACCTGCTTCGGCGGACGTTTCTCCGTACGGATCGATACGCAGGGCGACAAGGCAAGGGGCAACGGTACGAAAGAGATCTTCGATATCGTGGTCTTTGACGCGGAACGGAACGAGCAGAAATCCCTTAAGTCCATGTCCGGCGGAGAAAAGATCCTGATCGAAGCCGCGGTAAAAAACGCCCTCTGCATCTTCAACGCCCGGAGAAGCGGTATCCCCTTTGGCACGCTCTTCACGGACGAGGAGGACGGAGGTCTCGATGCAGAGAAGAAAAAGGATTTCATCCGCATAAAAAGACGGGTGCTGGAGCTTGGAGAGTACGAGAGGGAATTCTTTATCTCCCACACCCCGGAAGTGGTCGCCCTGGCGGACGAGACCCTCTCCATGGAAGAGCTGGTGAGCAGGGACACAGGGAGGGAGAAAGGGAGGCAAGTGGAATAAGCGGAGAAAAGCGCCTCCCGAAATGCTTGCCCTGCAGTCCCGGGAATTTGTAAAATGAGCCGGCATCGGTAAGGTCCGGTACTGCCATGGTAAAGCACCCGATTCTCCCCTTGTGTGCTAGAATTTAGGAAAGGGGACCGAGCACAACTCAGACGACCTGTGGGAAGAAATAAAGGGTACGATATACAGGGCCTGAAGAACCTGCCCATCTTTTCCTCTCTCTCCGACGAGGAGCTGCGAGAGATCCAAGAGCATGTTGTCCTGGAGAAGTTCAGGAAAAAAGAGAGTATTTTCCTGGAAGGCACCCTCCCCGAATGGCTCTACCTCCTTGTCAGCGGCAAGGTAAAGATCACCAAGATATCCCACGACGGAAAAGAAATCACCTTGGAACTGATATCTCCGCCCCATATTTTCGGAAGCTTCCCCGTCCTCAAAGGGATTCCCTATCTCTCCAACGCTGTTGCCATGGAGGATTCCTAGGTATTGAAGATTACGCAGGAGAGCTTTCTCAAGATAATCGACTGGTTTCCCGCAACCCTGTATGAATTCACTGCAAGCCTCGGCTACCGGATACATGAGCTCCACGACACCCTCACCAATATCGCCCTTGCAAAAGTGGAGGCACGCATTGCGGCATTGCTGGTGAAGCTCGCCTTCAAGGCGGGAGAGCTGCTCGCCGGGGGCGGAGCCGCCATCACCATCAGCCTTACCAAACAGGACATTGCGGAGATGGTCGGCACCACAACGGCGACCACGATACGGGTAATGAGTAAATTCAAGAAGTTAGGCCTGATCTCCGAAGAGTCGGGGAGAATCGTCATCTGCAATATTGATACCCTGAAGACACTCGTCAGTTAATCCGTATCCCTCTCTTTCCCTCTTTTCCCCTCTCCGCCTCCCCTCCTACCAGGTAACTATGTCCATACCTATTCGGAAGAGGGGGAAAGGCAAAAAAGGGGGGGGTATTGACAGCCCTCCGGGAGTGTGATATGGTTAAATCAAGAAGACGAGACTGCCACTGCAATCAAGGTAAAGTACAGGTAACTGTATGGCACAAAGCCACCTGTCCTATGAAAATAGGAACGAGGGGTTGCTGTGGTGGCAGCATTTGATAGAGAAAAGGCCTGCTCCAAAAGGGACAGGCCTTTTTGCTTTTATATAGCGTAAGTGCCGGCCGCTATCGCTCTTTACCGTTCATTATCAGTTTTCTGAACTCCTCCGCAGGCAGGGGCTTACTGAAGAGGTGGCCCTGCACCTCATGGTATCCTGCGGAGAGGAGAAACTCCAATTGCTCCCCGGTCTCTACTCCTTCGGCAATAACTTTGAGTTTCATTTTCTGTGCCATGGCGGTAACTGCACTGATGATCGCCCGGTCATCCGGATCAGTGGCAATATCCCGCACAAATGCCTGTAGAGCCAGAAGTTTCAAGAATCCTACAAACTATGCCGTGTTTCAAAGCTGATATTATTTGACAGGTACCCACAATGTGCCACTTTTAAAAGACGACAGCGGCAAACGGTATGGCAGCGGGCCGGAAGGGGAAGCGGCGCCAGGCGCGGGTATTCTGTTGGAGCCTTTCGGACCAGCCGCTGTTTTCATTTCTCGACAGGAGCGCTACAATTGAAGTACAGGATCATTAACCTTGTGCAAGTAGGGGGAGGTGCAGCTATGGGACTGCTCGGACATGGATTGAAGGGTAATATTTTCACCGGCCTCGCTGTCGGTATCGGCGCGCTGGTTGTTGCGCCGGCTGCTGCTTCCGTTCTGGCGCGGACGGTACGGCCTCTGGCAAAAGCGGCAATAAAGGGAGGTTTTATGCTCTACGGGACAGCATCGGGAGTGATCGCCAGTGTCAGCGCAACGCTAAAGGAAGTGGCTGCCGAGGCGAAGGCCGAGATGGAAGGCTCTCAGGCCATAGTCACTCCGGATAGAGAGCCCGAAGGCGATGAGGGAGAGCCTGCTGTCTAGGGAGAGATTTCCGTCTGCGGTGAGCAGGAGATAGCCTGAGAAGAGGGATGCAAAGAGCTTGCTCAGAACTTCCTGGAACCTGGTCTGCCATACTCATTTCTCCGGTTGTAAAAGATCTGCTCAACTGACCCCATTTTTCGGACTGCTCCCCTGTCACTCTTAAAAACACAAGGTGCCCTGACCCATTACGGCAAGGTCGATAAGTGTCATGGCACCTGCTACCGTTACCCCCGGAACCAGGTCCGCATCAGTAATCCCCTTGCTCATCATCGTCTGCGCACAGCACTGGACCTCTACCCCCAGTTCCATGGCTTCAGCAAGCTTCTCGGAGAGAGTGGGAGCCCCCGGCTCCGGCTTTTCGTTCTTCTCGATCGCCCCCTTTACCATGACGTCTACCGTGCCCTGCTGACAAAAAAGGATCGCCCGGTAGTCCGCTGAGGCGGCAAGCGAGGCGAGCATCAGCGCAGAGTGCACGTTCGGAACACGATCAAAGCCCGAGGTGCACAGAACAGTGAATATATGAGGACGCCTGCCGGAAGTGCATTTCGAAAAAATACGCACAGACGGCGTGTGGCCATTACAAGAAGTAGTGTTCTGATCGCTTTCGGAATCTTTCTTTGCACCCGCTGCCGACTCGCACATTTTGTCCTCCTTGAAAAAGCTGCTTTTTCATCAGAATTCCGGTTTGCCGACTGAGGAGAGGATTCTTTCGATCCTCCTTTGCAGTAGCAACTCCCTGAGTCCCTCAATAACTGCTTCTGTCTTTGTCCTGCTTTTGGACACTTGCATTGCCTCTTTCAGCAGATCCTCGGGGATGTTTAACATTTTCACCGCGCCCTGTGGCGATCCGATCATAGATATAGGTAGAGTATATCAGAAAAGAACAGTAGGTTTTTCGCAATAAAACAGCACTTACATTTAATGCCATTTGTCGTTAAACTAAAGTCAAATGACAGAAATAAGACCGTGACCTTACCAGGAAAGGAGCAGAAAATGAGCACTGCATTGGCTTTTGAAAATGAGGAAATAAAGAAGAAGGTCTTCGGGACATTGGGACAGAGCTGGCCGGGAGAAAACTGACAGGGAGGAAGAAAGCCGGAACGCCGCACTGAAATACCGATGAAGACCCAAGCTGAAGTCCTATCGGCTTTCGGACACTTCGTAGATGCCGATGGGGTCTTACGTCCCAAATCCCGCTAAATCCCAGTCGTTATTGACTCTACGCGAAATATTACCGTTATCCCTTAAACTCCTGTCTGAGAGGTCACAACTGCAATTGGCTGTCAAGAATTTTAAAGTTGTTGCTGAAGAAATTACGTCATACAAAGCTGATTATACCTTCAACTTTTCATATATTTCATCAAACTGAGAAGCCGCATCCCTGAATGCTTTCAGAACTTGAGGAGCAAAGTGATGGGGCAGAGTTCTTCCATCGCCCTCAGTGATAATCTTGCATGTCATTTTGTGATCAAGAGAGGGTTTGTAAACTCTCTTGTTTCTGAGTGCATCGTATTGGTCCGCCATACTTGATATCAGCCCGGAAATCGGTATCTGATCTTTCTTCAGACCATAAGGATATCCACTGCCGTCCCATCGTTCATGATGAGTGAGGGCAATTTCTTTTGCCATATTTAATTTTGCATGATTACCGATAATCATTGCTCCAAAGAGGGTATGTTTTTTCATTGTTTCCCATTCCCCGGGTGACAGTGCGCCTGGTTTTCTCAATAACTCGGGCACATGAATTTTGCCTACGTCATGCAGCAGTGCCTGTGTCCGGATATTTTCAACAAACGTATCCGGCATGCCGATTCGGCGAGCGAGCAATGCACAGTACTCGCCCACCCTTTTGACGTGATTTCCCGTATCCTCATCATTTGCTTCCGCCGCCCTCGCAAGGGAATATACCGTGTAAGCAAAGGCATCATCCACTTCCTTAATTTCGATGGCCAGGGACCTTAAAAAAAGCGTATGCATGACAAGACTGTTCAATACCGCGGCGTCATATTTTGAAACATCCCTTCCATAGTTGATACCGAATATACAGAGGGTATTGCTCAAATAGCAAACCATATTCTCGATCTGAATAGTGAATTCGCTTAGCTTTTCCGAAAAATTTTTGAATTGTTTTTTCACCTCCTGTTGATTACAGAAAAATGTCTGTGATCCCTTTACCATCTCTTGTTCCAACATGGCATTAAGAGCTATGGGGGCCCGGCTTACGTTGTCGAATACATATTCATACTGATACCACTCATAATTATTATAGGCATTAAGCAATCGCACGAGAACGAACCTGGGCTTATCCGGAATATTATTACGCTGCCTGATAACAAGATTTACAATCCGATCTATCTTCGAGATCAAATCGAAATCCATCTGATTAAAATCTCTAATATCTGCTTCTCCATGGGCATTCAGCGCTATCAGGGTATCGTAGGCTTGACTCAGCCTGTCGTTGAGGGTCTTCATCTTCAAAAGCATTTTGATCCTTGCGAGCACCTCAGCCTGGTCAAAAGGCTTGGATATGAAATCATCGGCGCCAGCTTCAATTCCCCTAATCCTGTCCTCCTTGGCCGTAAGGGCGGTTATCATAATAACGGGAGTATTTCTAAGCATGTCGTTTTCTTTTATCTTCCTGCATACATCATAACCGCTCAGCCCCGGCATCATCACATCCAGCAGTACGATATCTATACTCTGCCCGGCAATCATCTCCAGAGCTTCACTGCCGTTCGACGCCTTAATAGGCTCATAATCGCGCGCTGCGAGTATCGCTTCAAGCAGTTTGAGATTTCTCAGGTCATCGTCGACGCATAATATTCTCGGTTTTTGGTCGTTCATAACAAAGTCCCCTTTTTACTCCAGAAGCCTTTTTATAAGCCCCGACAGTTGCCTGGTATTTATTGGTTTTGAAATGTATTCATCTGCGCCTGCCGCAAGTTCCACTACGAGTATTCTTTTGGGCATGTTTCCTCTTCCCTTATTCTCGTACTAACAATTTCTTCATTTCCACGATAAAACTCTCTTGAGTGATACTTCCTTTCTCGGCTATATGATCTATTTTTCCTTCGAGCCTCTTTTTTTCCTCTGAAGAAAGGTCTTTAGCCGTAAGGATCAATATAGGGATTTCCGATGTCCTTTCACCCGATCTCAGAATATCTACCACCTCGAAACCGTTCATCCCGGGCATCAAGAGGTCGAGCACTATCAGTTCGGGGTGCTCTTTCCTTACTGCTTCAATGCCGTCTGTGCCGCCGGAGGCCCTGGTCACTATGTAACCCTCTGCAGTCAGGGCCGAATCCACTATTTCAAGGGTCCTGGGGTCGTCATCTATTACGACCACACGTCTCTTATCGGCATTTGCAATTCCTGCCTGTCTCATTGTGAGCGGCATAGTTTCGCTGATTCTCCGCTGCCTGAGAGGGATACTGAATGCAAATCTGCTTCCCTTGCCAAATTCGCTTTCAGCCCAAATCTTCCCGCCGTGAAGTTCTACAATCCTCCTCGTCAGGGCCAGCCCGAGGCCGGTGCCTACGTATTTTTTTGTATAGGGTGACTCGATCTGTGAAAATTCGTGAAAGAGCTTACTCATGTCCTCGGATTTAATGCCAATGCCCGTATCGGCAACGCTGATTTCGACAAAACCATCCGACACGTCATTATTTATCGAATTTTTATTATCCGGGATAATCCTTGCAGTCACTGACACGCTCCCCCCCTCCGGCGTGAACTTGACGGCATTGCTTAAAAGATTGAACATTACCTGTTTGAATTTTCTTTCATCCGCCTCTATATCGATATCGGCATCGCTAGATATTTCCAACTCAAGTTGTAATGAGTGTTTCATGGCCTTCTCCTTGAGCATGATCATGGCCGCATTAAGAACATCCTTTAAGACAAAATTGCTCAGTTCAAGTTCCATCTTGCCTGATTCGACCTTTGAAAGATCCAGGATATCGTTGATCAGCTGTAAAAGATGTTTGCCACTGTCCAGGACGTCAGCAATATATTCCTTTTGCTTTTCATTCAACTTCCCATATAACTCGTCCTGGAGAAGTTCCGAAAAACCGATGATCGAATTGAGAGGGGTCCTAAGTTCATGGGACATGTTGGCGAGGAAATCTGATTTGGCCCGCGTTGCAGTCTGAAGCCTCATATTCGTGGCTGTAAGCTCTTTTTGCTGGTTCTGAAGTTCCTCGTTCATTGCTTGGACTTCTTCATTCATAGCCAGAAGCTCGGAATTGGCATCTTCGAGTTGAGCAGCGCGCTGGGCATTTTGATCCTCGAGCTCCTTGTGCCGGGTAATGTCCCTGGCTACGGCGAATATCGCCTTTTCTTCAACCAGAGGATACGAACTCCAGGATAACCATTTGTAAGATCCGTCTCTACAAAGATAACGGTTCTGGAATATTTTAATCGGTCTCCCCCCTGACAGACTGGCGGCTGCCTCAACGGTCAGATCGCGATCTTCGGGGTGGACAAAGTCAAGGAACGGTTTGGACATCAGCTCTTCATTCGACCACCCGAGGGTCTTTTCATAAGCTGGGTTCAGTTGCTTGAAATATCCGTCAAACCCCGCTACACAAAGCATGTCGAGCGAATAATTGAATACCCGGTCACGCTCTTCCAATGATTTTTTCTGAGCTATAAACATTTTGCTGAATCCATAGGCAAGAACGCCGCCGAGAAGAAGCATCAGCCCGCTGATAGCGTATACCATCTCGTTTAGCTTCCTCACGGGAGCCAGAACGACATCCATTGGCTTGTCCACAATCACCCCCCAGCCGTATTCTTTAATAGGGTAATAAGCTGAGATAAGCGGTTTTTTGTATTCAGGGTCGATTATGTTTTCAACGCCTTTCAGGCCTTTAAGCAACTTCGGTACCATGGGATAATCTGTGAAATCTATTGTCTTGTCTACAATAGACCCGGAACGGTATATGAGACTGCCTTTTTTATCCACCAGATGTATACGTCCTTCACCTACTTCAATACTGCTTAAGGCTTCTTTTATATAATCCGCATTTGGTTGCAGAACCAGAATCCCTTTAACCTGCCCGGCCACTCTTATCGGTACCACTATGGCAAAAAGATACCTTTGCGGCTTGCCAGCCCTTAAATAAAAATCTGAGACATATGGCGACCAGTTTTTTGAAATACCCTTATACCAATCCCTGTGCGAAAAATTTTTGCCAATAGCTGAAGGGTCTTCGGGACAGGCAGCAAGCTCCACTCCTTTTCCTGATGCGATAAAAGCCCTTTCAATCAAACCACCGTTTCCAACCAGCATTCTGAGATGATGAGACATCTCGGTCTTATTTCCAGTTTTCAAAGCTGATAAAAGAAGCGGTCTTGTAGCGAAGAGCTCGGCAAGTCTGATATTACCTTCCAGCTGCCGTGTAATATTGTGCGACGCTGCCTTAGATAACCCTTGAGTCTCCCTGATTATCCTTCCCTCGATAGCGGCGGTTACAGCAAAATTCACAAAAAAAGCAAGACCGGCAAGAGGTACTGCTACGATCAATATTCCAAACAGGACAATCCTGCATTTCTTCTTCAAAATCCAGTTTTTCATTTCACCCACCTACTCTACGTATCAGCATTCATCTTTTTTTGAAGATTTTTGTCCTGTTCATAATCTCTTCGTAGTCAATTGTAAGAGTCTTGCCGACAGTCTCTGATTCACCAAGTACAAGATAACCATTTTTAACAACGGCATCGGAAAGGCTCTTCCTAATACTCAGGGAAATTTCCTGGTTAAAATAGATAAGAACATTCCTGCAGAGTATGAGGTGATAGTTCGAGAATATGCCTTCCCTGGGAGCGGTAAGTGTCGTAATGTCATGGTAGGCGAATGTGACCAGAGATTTTATTTCATCCTTCAGGTGGTAAATGCCATCTACGAAGTCAAAATACTTATCAAGATAGTCTTTTTTGACCTCTACAAGAGCATCGGATTTATATAGAGCTTCTTTGGCGTTGGCAAGCGCCTCGCTGTCTAAATCGGTCCCTATGATAAAGACCTTTGCGGGAAAATCCTCCTGTGCGAAAATTTCTTTAACCAGGATGGCTATAGAATATGCCTCCTCTCCCCGGGCACAGCCGGCGCACCATATCCTGATTGTATCTTTACCGAATGCATTGAGAAGATCCGGGAGGACAACTTCCCTGAGAGCTTCGAAAACAAGCGAATTTCTGAAAAAACGACTTATCTTGATCGTAAGAGAATCTACCAGGGCATCAAGCTCAGGGGGGTTTTCGATGACATATTTATGATAGGAGGCATAATCCGGCATGCTCGTTGCCGCGAGTCTGAGATCCAGCCGATGCCTTATAGTATCCAGCCTGTAAGCAGCAAAGTCTATTGCCCGCTGGTTTCTTACATAGTTGAGGAGTTGTTGAAGGTCGCCTGTCATGGGAAACCTCTCTAACTTATATCCTTATATCTCGGAAGTTATTATATTACAAATTTCTTTTTTTTCCTAGGACTTACGCGATTGTGTGTCAAGGAGTCCAAATAGAGATTGGAGGAGCGGGACAAGAAGTATCAACAAAGAGGAGTCAACTATAAAGAATTCTCCTTAGCACGGAAACAGGATTTATGAGAAAGCATAGCGAAAATAACTCTCACCAGTTTATGGGCAGTGGCAAGGACAGCCTTTCTGTAGGGCAGACCATTCTTGCGGCGCATAAGGAAATATTCTCTGAATATCTTGTTCACCCGGATAACGCCCAGGGCCATGAGGTAGATGATACGCCTGAGGTGCCGGTTGCCCCGCTTGGAAATCCTGCTGGTGCCTTCGAACTTACCGGACTGATAGACCGTGGGGTCGAGCCCGGCAAAGACGATCAGGGCCTTGGCGGAAGGGAAGTTGTCGATGGCTCCGATCTCCGCCAGGAAGGCTGCTCCCGCAGTGTCCCCGATGCCATCGATCGAGGTGATAATCTGCATCTCCTCGATCACCATGGACTGGCACATTTCAGTAAGCATATCGGAGATGTGGTCCACCTGCTCCATCAAATGCAGCAAGGTGCTGATCTTCTCCGGAAGGATAAGCTCTCGTGCGGCACTGAAAGAGGCTACGGGACGTTTCGCCGCTGCAATGATGTCCTCGGCGCTGACGGAAACCCTTCTGTCCCTGCCGGAGCGTTCCAGGGCACCGGCAACGGCACTGATGCCCGCTGTCTTGATGAGACATGCCGAGGGGTATTCTTTGAGGAAAAGAAGCATGGTAGTGGTAAAGACGTTCGCCATGCCTTCCAGTTCCGGAAACGTGGTCTGCACAAGTCTCTTGATCTCGTTTTTGGTGGCTGCGATGAGATGGGTAAGGGACTCCCGCTCACGAGCAAGTTCCCGGAGATCTTTGATCGGCTGAGAGAGGGTGAACTGCTCGATAGAGTCTTTGTGGACAAGCAGGAACCGGGCGATCGTGAGGGAGTCTTTCTTGTCGGTCTTGGTCTTCCTCAAAGAGAGCTTGGCGAAGTTGAAGATCAAAAGAGGGTTCAGAACAACAGTGGTGATCTTTCGGTTGCAGAGGAAGGAAAAAAGATTGATATGGTAGCAGCCGGTGGATTCCATGGCGGCCATAACAGTGGTGAGGTCCCGAGCGCGGGCCCTGATGGCTTTCAGCAGGGCGGCAAAGCCGCTCTGGTCCATCGGGACACTGAGGGTGAATCTCACTTCCCCTTTTGCATCGAACCCGGTGGCGGAGAATGTGTCCTTGGATACATCGATACCGACAAACAGCGTGTACAACGTGTTACCTCCTTACAAGAGTACTCTTTGTGCAGGGCAGGGGAAGCCTCCCGACCAATCCTCCATGGTGACAAGGATTCAGTGACCCAATCAACCTATCATGGCTTTGGGAGGCAGGGAACAGGCTCCTCTAAGGGCTCAATGGCCCAGGTTAAATGGAGTTCTCCTGCCTTTCCAGCTCCAATGTGCAATGCCCATTCGTATAAACGTTATACCATATTCTCTTTGTAGGAGGTAGTAAGTATGTAGAAGCATAAGTGTTCTTTGGAAGAATACAGCTACAGCGGGGTAAAGCTATTGAAAATCCCCCCGCACAAGGGAGGAAACATGATGCGGTATCCCGGTAGTTGGTTCCAGATCGGCGTCACTCATCAAAACTGCGGAGAAAAGTGGAATTACAGAGGTGGTCGGGATGGTTTGGACAGGAAACATGGTTTCATAAGTGATAAGCTGCCCCGTTTCATGCTGCCACTCTCTGCGGCAGCGTAGTCCAGTAAACCTCATCCGGCGTTCTTCTGTCAAGGCTCTGGTGCCTTCGCCGATGATTGTAAAACTCAAAATACGGTCCGATCTCTCTGCGTGCTTCGTTCAGTGATCCATACGCCTTGAGATACACCTCTTCGTACTTCAGGCTCCTCCACAGCCTCTCCACAAACACATTGTCCTTCCAGCGCCCCTTGCCGTCCATGCTGATTCTGATTCCCTGAGAAAGGAGCATGCTGGTGAACGCATCCGAGGTGAACTGGCTTCCCTGGTCAGTGTTGAAGATGTACGGTGCTCCGAATCTCTTTATGGCCTCTTCAAGCGCCCCGATGCAGAAGGCAGTATCCAGCGTGTTGGAGAGCCTCCAGGACAGCACCCTCCGGCTTGCCCAGTCCCATGATCGCCACCAGATAACAAAACCCCTTTGCCATCGGGATATACGGTAAAAGTAGGTCAGAGGCGCCGTGCGGTTTAGTCGCCGGTTTCCTCTGACCTCTCTCCGAACCGGACATGCACCTTTCGTTATGCATCCGGCTCTCCAGTGATTATTGCGAAATCTGGT